>CATJTQ010000067.1 GCA_949743325.1 uncultured Lachnospiraceae bacterium | reverse complement strand
GCAAGCATTCCCATTTTCCTCATTGCTCGCGCAAATCAGCAAGGTTTTCTTTATGCCATTGATGTAATTATTTAGTGCGTGATGTGAAAAATGTTGCCAGATCGTTGCCAGCGCCTAAACAAATTTGTTAGCAACCCGCATAAACACTAGGTTCTGAAAGCCCATTTCATCACTCGAACTCTTTTGCCTCCGCAGGTTTAGTATTATATCTATACTCTTTCGGAGTCATATTACAGTACTTTTTAAACACACTTGAAAAATAACTTTGATTCTCATAACCTAATGACATTGCTATCTCTACAAGAGGGGCGTTACTGCTTCTTAACATATGTTTTGCCTTATCCATTCTCTTCTCTGTAACAAAATTTGAAAAACTAATTCCCATCTCTTTTTTAAACAATGAAGAGAAATACGCTGGATTAAGACCTGCATTTTCTGCCACTTCCTCAAGGCTTATCGCTGATGTATAATTAATATCAATATAATCTATTGCCTTCTGAAGAGATGGAATATCAGACTTTTTATATTTGGAAAATGCAGCATTTGAAAATAGTTCCAATATTTCAAGAAGAATATATGATAAATCAGTTAAATCACGCACACCTGAAATATTATGCAATGATGTATCTGTCATTTTATATATTAGTTCTTCACTGCCGCCATTCTCAACAACAACCCTTGATAACAGGGCAATCAACTCAATTGCCCTAGCCTTTATAATCTCTATATTATTGGCAGAGGTAAAATATATTCTTCCAAGCATCTCATTTAATAATGACTTGGCATGTTCCTTGTTGCCTGATACTACATCCTCTATAAGCTGCTTTTCCATGTCATACTGAGAATTCATAGTCTGAGCCTGACGTACAAGCTCCATATACTCTCCAACCTTTTCCTGCTCCTTCTTTGATACATTTTTTGCCTTAATCTTAATTATTTCAGACTGTACAAGATTTGTAATAAGCTGTGATAACAGCTTGCATAAGTACCTCGCCCTATATGGTTCTACAAGCTGCGCGTCAGAATAATTATGATAAAGCTTACTTCTATAGTTTAATGAAAGATTATACTTTTGAATAACTTTATCAATTAATTCCATATCAGGATAATCTAAAGCGACGGGACCAGCCAGAATATTAGCTACTGAACCGTCTTCCGTCTTGACAGCAACAGCAAAATGAACATAACCTGCAGGGCATGAAAAAATATATCCTTCGCCCAGTTTATATGCCTCTTTAAAAGCATAATTATGAGACTGCTCACATGGACAAAACTTACCGCACGCTTCCTTAAAAATTTCACAATAACTGCATTGTGTCCCATAAACTTTTATCAATGCTCCAGATTTATCAAACAATTGCAATGGTATGCTTGTGGCATTATAATAAGTTGACAACTGATCTGAAAGTTTATATAACAATTCCATAAATTTACCCTTCTATAATAACATTTTGCCATAATTTGCCTTATTAACAGCTATTACAGCAAATCATATTGAATTTTTACACAATTCAACAACACTATCTATTATAGAGAGTAAATAAAGTCATGTCAACCATCATGCTGAATTCTATCAACAATTGATTCTTTTTTTACATTTCTGCTTAGAAGCCATGAGAGTATAACCTGCAAAAAAATAATGCCAACTATCAATATTAAAATTTCTAAATATGGAAGCTCATACTGAAACAACCCGAACCAGCCTTTTTTCTTGCACCAACAAAAGGCTGCATAACCAAGTAAATTTCCTACGGTCAACGCAACAAAAAGAGTACCAGCGGAAAAAATCATTCCTTCTGTCTGCAGCATATAGTTAAACTGCCTGTTTGACATCCCTGTAGCCTGTATAACACCAAACTCTCGTTTTCTCGTAATAATTGAAGTTATCATTGTATTAGCCATATTCATAAAGCCTATAACCCCCAAAATTACTAGAAATGCATAACACGCACTTTTGGTAAATAATATTTGTAAATTATTAATTTTCAAAATGTCAGAATAACTTTTAATAGAAATATTATCCATACCTTCTATTAAATTTTCAATACTATTTAAAACTTGCCCTTCATTCTTTTTATCACAGTCAACAAATACAACTGATGTCATATCACCTTGAATATCTAACTTATTAAATGTATCTTCTGTTATTGTTATATCAGCATCATTTGAATGCCCGCATGACCCAAGAATCTCCGCCGAAAAAGGAACTTTTCTGTCACCATCCAAAATATCAAATTTAACTGTATCACCTATTTTATATCCATCATATTGAAGAAAATAATCATACATATAAATGCATCCGTCTTTTCTAACAGTGTTTTCATAATCTACTTCCCCGCGTTTTCTATCCTCAACAAGCCAATCAAATTCGTCCTTATCAACGACTGCTATTTTTGAAAAACTTTCATTTGAACTTGAAGTAACATTTTTTACTGCCATTATTTTCCGGGTTCTGATATCTGTAACTCCTTGTATATTTTTTATATCACCAAGAAATTCCGAATTAAAAGGCTGTTTTTTCTGAATCTCATTCATATTATTTTCTGGATATGTTTGATCGTTTAGTGAACCGTCAATTTCAATGCGAAATCTTCCAAATTCTATATCCTGTCTCGCCTGTTTTTCAGAATCCATATTACTTACAATATTAGATATTACAACAAACAATACACAAGAAAGCCCCATAGTTAAAATTGTTGTTATAGTACGTTTCTTGTTAATCGCCAAATTTGACAATGTCAATGTTAAGACAGACAACTGTCTCTTACCTTTACGATTAGCTTTTGATTTTTTACCGCTCTCATACCTCGCAGCCTCAACAGGCGATATTTTCGCTGCAGTTCTAAGTGGTTTCTGTATTGATATCATTACTGCCAAAAATGAAATTAATACCACAATCACAAAAACAGCCATATTTCCAAGCGGTAAATTTATATCCATAAACATCTTAAAAAAACATTTAACTACTATCATTCCAAATAAAATACCAACTGGTATCGTGATAACAGATAGAATTACCCCCTCCATACGGACAAGAGCCTTTAACTGTCTTTGACTTGCACCAATTGCTTTTAGCCGTCCAAACTCTTTTATTCTCTGTGTTACAGCTACATGGAAGATATTATAAATGACTATAATAGAAAACAAAACTATAACTATCATAATCAATATGCAGGAAATTAAAATCTCGGTACCAGGGTCTAGGGAATAAAGCAAATACATATTATTAACATTTACCTGTTTCTCCTCTAACCCCAAATCCTCAGCAATAGACATGATAAACTCTTTCATTTGAGCTTCGTTCTTATTATCCTCATTCCTGACTTGAAACAACATCATCTCCCTGCGCATTTGTTCATCTGGAAGATACTTTTCCATAAATTGATTTGACACATAAGCAAGATATGATTTAGATAACTCATTAATCTCATTTGACTTTGCAAATCCGCATATCACAAAATCTTCTGTAATTATTTCACCAGCTCCATTAATTCTAAATGGAACTTTCACTTTATCTCCTATTTTAGGATTACTATTTCCCAATACTTTAAAAAACCCCTTAGGAGCTGCAATTTCATCAGTATTTTTTGGCATATCACCAGATTGTAGTGACAAATGTGATAATTCAACCGCCTTATCATCATAAAATTGAAGCGACATATTATATTTATTATCTTCAACCGATCCTATATTTACAACGCTTCCTATATTATACAACATAGCATGTATTTCTGCCTTTTTTTTCTGTTCCGTAGTCATGCCTAAAAATGATCCATAATGCTCTCCATACTCGTCTGCTGAAAGCTTTTTATTTTCTTCTAACATGCCGCTTCCCCCCAAACCAATAGCAGTAAGAAGCAGCGTAGTAAGAAATATCGCGATACCTGTCAAAATAGTTCGTGTCAGATTTTTCTTCATTCCTGCCAACGCCAGCCTTATAACAGTTTTCATGCTAACACACCACCTTTCCGTCCTCAATCACAAGAATTCTGTCTGCCATTTGTGCCATCTCCTCATCATGAGTAATCATCAGCAATGTCTGACCATATTTCTTAACTGATTCTTTAAGTAAATTCATAACTTCACCGCTTGTTCTGGAATCAAGATTCCCTGTAGGCTCATCCGCTAAAATAATATCCGGCTTAGCAGCAAGCGCTCTGGCTATCGCAACCCTCTGCTGCTGACCGCCCGAAAGAGTATTAGGCATATTGTGTATCTTATTTGTCAATCCAAGAGTTTTTACTATATCCTCCACAAATTCTTCATCTGCTTTTCTTCCATCCAGACCTATTGGCAGCACAATATTTTCCCATACATTTATTGAAGTGACAAGGTTAAAAGCCTGAAATACAAAACCAATTTTTCTCCTCCTAAATGCCGCCAAATCTTCCTCCTTAAGGCTGAAAATATTTTTTCCCCCAATTATAACTTCACCGCTTGTTGGATAATCTAATCCTCCCATCAAATGAAGCAATGTAGATTTACCCGAACCGCTCTTTCCAACAATTGCGATAAATTCTCCTTTTTTAACCGAAATATTAGTATTGTTTACTGCCTTAACAATATTTTCATCTTTTCCATAAAACTTACATAAATTTTTAGTCTCCAATATAGCCTGCATACTATATCCTCCTTATTTAATCTAATTTATTCCTGTAAACAATAAATCAATTTGCCGTTAAACATATATTGATAACAATATATATCCTGTTTTCTATTGTATTTAAAAACATTATTATTGTAAAATCCAAAGCATCATAACTTATTGCTAATTGAATTAAGATATAATTTATCTTACAAATAAATTCTTTCATTTATATTTCATTTTAAAAAAACAAACCTTACATAATTGTAAGGCTTGAATGTTATTTAAATATAAGAAATTATAAAAAAGATATTATCGTCAAAATCTACTGCTAAAAGAAAATAAATTGTTATATACTATAAATACATTTATAAATATTGATTACACATCTAAACAATTGATAACTAATTGTAAGGGAGCTGCACTGAAAATATACTTCCTCTTTTGTTCCCTGCCGCCGAACGGACAACTATACTGCCCCTTTGTCTCTCAATAATTTCTCTTGTCAAATACAATCCGATTCCTGTACCTTCTTTATCCCTTACAGATGAACTACGGTAAAAGCGCTGAAAAATCTTGTTGTATTCCTCTTTTGAAATTCCTATCCCCTCATCCTCTATTTCAATTTTTATATACATTGTCAAAGGAATTAGTCTTATTTTAATATTAGAATATTCAAAACTGTACTTAATCGCATTATCTAAAATATTTGATAATGCTTCAACTGTCCATTTCGGATCATGCAAAATATTTATGTCTGTTAAATTATCCCCATCAACAAGCATTATTTCAATTTGTTTTTTATCAGCCTTCTCCCATACGCGGCTTACAGCCTCCCGAATTGTTTTAACTATATCGGCATACTCCCGATGAATACTTATCATTCCATTTTCCATTCTTGATATGTTTACCATCGAATTAACTAAGCCTGAAAGACTGTCCATCTGCACACCTGCTCTTAAAATAAACTCCCGCCTTTCCTCTTTTGTCATACCTTCTTCCCGAAGCAATTCAATACAATTTTTCAAAGCAGCAATCGGAGTCTTAATCTGATGTGAAATATCTGTGACTATCCTCTTTGTCGCTTCCTTTTCCTCAGTCATCCTTTCATTCTGAAGTATCAAAAAGTCATTTAATGATTTCAAGTTATCATCCAGTATTTCTTCATATGAATTTGCACCCGGAAAAATAAAACTCACTTCCTCATCATTTTCAAATAATTGATTATATCCATCTCTTTGTAATAAATTCACTCTCTTTGTAATTATTTGTATTTTTTTCCTATAAAGAACAACATAAAAACAATGAACTGCCAACACAATAAACCCAATAAAACAAACTGCAAAAACAGAATAACCTATAACTTTATTTCTGCTTCTATAATAATCTTGCTGCTGCACTGAAGAAAATTCTTCATCATAACCTAAAGCCGCAGCTTTCTCCTTGCCCTTTTTAATTCCGACAGCCGTAGTGTCTTCTTTTAAATAACGCGCAAAATCTATTCCTTGCTCTTCATTTCCAATCAACTCGTAAATAAGGTTCTCTTTTTGCGTATAATGTTCAGAAAGATTTTTAAAGATCAAAATATCTGCCGATATTGTAAATAAGGCAATACAAACAAATATGACTATATAAAATGAAATTATCTTTAATCTACCGTTCTGCTCCATATATATCCCATCCCACGCACATTTTTTATATATTTTTCAGTTCTGTCATTATCCATTATCTTATCACGCAGACGACAAATATTTACAGCTACAGTATTATCATCTACATAATTTTCTTCAATATCAAAAATATGCTCTAATATTTGATTTTTTGATAATATCTGCTTAGGATTATTTAAAAACAACTGTAAAATTTTACATTCGTTTTTAGTCAACTCCACTTTTTTCTGCCCAACAAAAAGCCGCATATCCTTAGGATAAAAACTTAATTCCCCTGATTTTACAACATCTGCTGACAGTTCATTTTCTCCATTTACTAAAGTCACTGATTTGTCCAGTCTGTTAAAAACCGCCTGAACTTTTGACATAAATACAGCCAGGCTAAAAGGTTTTGTAACATAATCATCTGCCCCGGCCTCATAACCCATCACCATATCAATTTCCTGATCTAATGCAGTAAGAAACATAAAACGAACGTCACTTTTTAAATCATGCCTAATATAACGGCAAAAATCCAAGCCGCTGCCGTCCGGCAATGTAATATCGCACACTACCAGCTTTATATCATTTTCAGCAAACATTAGTTTACCTTCATTAACCGTAGCTGCAGACAAAACAATATAACCTTCTTTCTCAAGTTTAAAGCTGACTCCCCTTCGTAAACTCTCCTCATCTTCCAACAATAAAATTGTTCTGCTCATCTAATACCTTCTTTATTACTATATTATCTAAAAACCAAAAAATAAGGATCTGTAGGAAATGATGCCGTTTACCCAATATATTGTTTAACTCATTTAAGAATGCAACAATATATTGCAAATAAACTACATTTCCTGACAGACCCTTATATATAATTACATCTTCTATGCAAAACAGGCATCAGAATTTTATACATCATATAGAATCAAAAAATCACATCTTCTATTTCATTCAATGTAATCGCCAACGATATACAGCCTTCTGCCTTTGAATCATAAGTACATAAAAACTCATCACATTCAACAAATTTATTATTTCTATAAAGCCTTTCCCCTTCATCATTGGCTCTGAGAAAAACCATTTGAAAACCAATAGTGTCCATTGACATATAATAAAGTTTTTCCAAAAATATTTTAAAAAATATACTGGAATAATGACGATGATTTATAGGATCTAATGTATATGCCCTCTGACCTTTTAAATTTTTACTTATCGCAAACATCTTTATCTCAACAGAAGGCAATGCTAATAATATTTTACCATTATTATCAGATACTTTAGCATGATATTTTTCAGCATCATCATAATAATATAAACTGTATGCTTTAATTGTTGCATATGCATAAATTCGTTTTCTATCTTCTGTAATCAATACATATGTAACACCGTTTCCTTTTATAGTATCCTTTTTAGCTTGATTTTGCAGATATTTTTTCATATCATAATTACCACAATCAAACTGCATTATAACTTCATCAGAAACTTTAGATGTATTTAATTCAACGAACTCTAACTCTCTTGCATTCATTGTTTATCCTTGTCCATTAATATATTCATCTCATCTATAGCTTCTTTACTTATATGATTCCTAATTTGTTCACATTCATCCCAAAAATCCTTAGTTGGCCGATTCTGATTAACTTTTTTAAAGAAAGCTTCCTCTTTACCACGAGATAGAATAAATCCTGGATTAATTCTCTGTGCCAATGCCATAGTATCAACCTCCTCTTTTGTATTATCCTGCAAATTGTCTTTATCTCTTGCCATATCATTCCTCCCATAAAGCCAATAATCCCGCCGCAAACAATTAAATATTTACCCAGACGTGATATTGAGACAGCAATCATCAAACAGCCATATTTACACGACTATCTTCCCCATTGCTCACATAAATAAAAAGAATTATACAGCATATAAATTGCAGATACTGTCAAAACAACTGTTTTTCTATTATTTGTAATTATAATAACATCAAAAATGTTATTATGCAACAAAAATATAACATATATTAACAATGATTATACATTTGGTTGATACATCTAAAATAATACATATCTCAAATCTATTTCTTTACTACAGGTATCCATACTTCATACTGTGCATTTTCAGGATCAGGATTTAAGTACACTTCAACATCAGGGGCGTTGCCATACTCATATCCCGAAGTCGGAAGCCATTCTGTTATAATACGCTGCTCTAATTCCTGAATTGATTCATTAGTTCCCGTTCCGGAAAAAACTGCCCAAGTAGCTGCAGGTACTGTAAATTCTTCAAAATCATCATTTGATTGTGATGTAGACACAGCAATATAGTACTTCCATGGTTCCGTATCATTACAAGTGCTAATGCCAAGCACTCCCATAGGCGGCGTATCCATCATAGCAGCCAATCTTTGCAATGTTCCATTCGTAGATATCTCTTTCCATATGCCGGGTATAATTGTAAAATTTTTTTCTATATCCTTATATAAAGGTACAGACACACCCACAATTCTGAAAGCATCTTTTGTTTCAATTCGATAATTCATCTCTTCAACTCCTTTAACAGTAATTTTAAATGTAATAGCAGGAAATGATTTTACAGATACACCTTCATTTTTTACAACAGATGGGGCAATTCCATGAACAGACTGAAATGCTCGGTTAAATGCAGTCGGAGAATTATATCCATATTTCCCAGCTAAATCTATAATTTTTACATTATTCCCCTGCAAATCCACCGCAGCCAGTGACATCTTTCTTCTGCGGATATATTCAGACAAAGGAACTCCTGACATATAAGTGAACATTCTCTGAAAATGATATGATGAACAACATGCAATATGTCCAAGCTTTTCATAATCAATTTCATCAGTTAAATGCTCTTCAATATAACTAATAGCATCATTTAATCTTTCAATCCATTCCATCTTGCTAAATCCTCCTTACAGTATTTAATATATATTATAATACAATCTATTTCCTCTCTATACCTGCACGAAAAAGAGAGTGATTCTTCTCTCAAGATTAAAAATGACAGGCAAACCATTTTAGGGCTTCCTGCCGTGAATACCAATAGGACTGTTGCAAAAACATATTTCTTTCTGTCACGTTTTACGGCAACCTCTGCCCTAATGAGACATTGTTATATTGGATAACCATACCCAAACAATTTAATAAATTCATTCCAACCCAAAATACAAATTCCAACCGCAAAAAAAACTAAAAAAACAAGAAACGGCAGATATACTAATAGCTTATTTTTATAATAACCCTTTTTACACAGAGAAATTGTCACAGGCAGAATTGCTACCAGCCATAAAAGAAGCAATACCACTCCAAAAAGTACTGCAATATCAGCTTCAGAACTCATATCATACGCATATCCCTTGCCATGCCCGGTAATGTTCATGTATATGCAGCCAATCCAAAGCGGCGAAGAAAAGCTTACAAATAAAAACCATATTATCGAAATGACAGTTTTCACTTTTTTCATAATATTTCCTTCCTTACTACAAATTTGGATTTTTTTAATCCGATTTTTCTGCAAACAGATTTAGCACCGTCTTGTCTTCCACCGCCAACTTGCCATAATTAAACGGAATCCATCACAATAAAAAAGCGTAAACCCCAAAACATTTGTTCCGGACTCACGCTTTTTAATGCAGTTGACGGGACTTGAACCCGAACCCACGTAATGTGGACTAGAACCTGAATCTAGCGCGTATGCCAATTCCGCCACAACTGCCTAATATAATCTGCAATCTTTTTTACAAAAGAAAAAAATGCGGGAAAAGGGACTTGAACCCTCACGTCGTTGCCAACACTAGATCCTTAGTCTAGCCTGTCTGCCAATTCCAGCATTCCCGCACTTTTATGTTTGTGACCGCATATCTCTTCATGCGACTTGAATATAATATCACAGTAAAAAAAATATGTCAACAGTTATTTGAAAATTTTTACAAAATAATTCACCAATAATTAACTATTAATGTAATTACACACTCTAACATTTTTAATATGAAATAACTCATATATGATATAGGTCTTTAAAAATAAAATATATCTTCATTTTTTTCTTGCATACTACATCATAATATAAAATTGTACCATCTTTTTACAAGAAATTATACTATATACACAACTGTAATTCTCTGTTTCACCATGGAAACTACCTTTAAATTTTATATTTTTATCAATAACTTTTACAAATAAATTAACCCAGCCATGCTTGACAGCTATATATACTCCTGTTATCCTTATTTATTATATTATTATAATTATTAATTACCGGAGGAAACTTGTATGGAACTTAGAGTACTACAATATTTCCTTGCAGTGACAAGGGAGCAGAGCATATCTGGTGCCGCTGAGACGCTTCACTTATCTCAGCCTACGCTTTCTAGACAGCTCAAAGAAATGGAAGAAGAGCTTGGCAAACAACTTATGATTCGCGGCAACCGCCGTATTACTTTGACCGAAGAAGGCATGATTCTCAGGAAACGAGCCGAAGAGATTATGGAACTCGTCCAAAAAGCAAAAAATGAAATATCCTTATCAGACGAAATTATTGCCGGAGATATTACAATCGGAGCAGGTGAAACTAACGGGGTACGCTTTCTTGTGAAAGCAGCTAAAACACTGCAAGAAACTTATCCTCTTATTCATCTGCACATTATTAGTGGGGATAAAGCAAGAGTTACTGAAGAACTGGACAGAGGATTAATTGATTTTGGACTTATATTCGGAGATGTAGATACATCAAAATATGAATATCTAAAACTTCCTTATAAAGATACTTGGGGTGTTATAATGCGCAAAGATGCTCCTCTAGCCCAGAAAGAAACTATTTTGGCAGAAGATTTATTAGATAAGCCGCTAATTATTTCCCGCCAGGCATTCCAGAATAAAGAATTCCGTGATTTCTTTCCATACGACCAAGAAAAGTTAAATATCGTTGCCACATATAATCTGCTCTTTAATGGGTCGTTAATGGTTGATGAAGGCATGGGGTATGCAATCAGTTTTGAAAAACTTCTAAATTTTACAGGAGACAGCAATCTGTGTTTTCGTCCGCTTGAACCAACACTAGAAGCTGGAATGCATATTATATGGAAAAAATATCAAATCTTAACTAAGGCTACAGATCGTTTTCTTCAAAAACTAAAAAAAATCATATAATATAATTTATAACTGCAAGTATACAAAATATATCTGTGTATACATACAGAATCTTGAAATGCTTCTGTAATCTATTATTAATCAAACCTTTATTATTACCATAATAATAAGAGCTTACAAGATAAAAAACAATCAAAACACTTACTAATATAGTATCAATTATATTGAATTGTAAAAATTCTTATGATATAATTAAAAAATAATAAATTTATATAAAGGAGAGAGTGAAATGATTTTAGTAAACACTGAAAAAATTGAAGGTAAATCAATGCAAACACTTGGTCTTGTACAAGGAAGCACTATTCAGTCAAAGAACATGTTTAAGGACATGGGTTCAGGTTTTAAAAGCATGGTAGGAGGAGAATTAAAAGCTTACACTGATATGATGAATCAAGCAAGAGAAATTGCAATAAGCCGTATGATTGAACAGGCTACTGCAATGGGAGCAGACGCAATCGTTTCAGTACGTTTTAACTCAGCATCAGTAATGCAGGGAGCTGCAGAGATAATGGTTTATGGAACTGCAGTTAAATTAAACTAGGAGTTATCTATACTTTTAAACATGTACATAAAAAATAAGCTGTCAGATTTGATGACTTTATTTCCCTAAAATATTGTGAATTATTTAATTCCACAGTAATATATTATGAGAAAAGTCATTTCTGACAGCCTATTTTTATGTAAAATAGTGAGTCAATATCCCATTGCAAGCAAAGAGTTATACCTTTTGAAATACCACAATAATTAGCGGACATTAAACTTGCGGCATTTGACAAATACTCATGTAAATATGAATATATACCTCCTTACTTGCAGGGATAAATTAATTATCTAAACAAATCAAATTTACTTCTGTATGAAGAATAATAATCACCTGCAGAACTATATTGTCCAGTTGTACTGCTCAAGTTAGCTCCTGCATTATCTGACACTCGCTGAGAAATGAAATACATTTTATTAGTAAACTTAGAGTCACTGCCGAAAATTTTATTTAAAGTATCTTTATCGCATTTCTCCAACATATCTTTATCTACTGAGAGAACACCTTTACTGTCAATTGTAATTCCTGCTTCTTTTAATGATGATGCACTCTCGTCTGCAGCACCTTTCAACATCTGGTAATAATACGCATTTAAAGGAGAAGAACTTTTTCTTAATGAATCAAGTGTAGAATTGTAATGATCTACAAGATTATTTACCTCATCATATATCTCTTTACTGTTATCCTCCTTATCAAAAATATTATTTTTAGTATCTAAAAATTTTCCTGATGTTTTTGTTAATTCATCTGCTGCCTTTTCAATCTTCTCATTATTCTTTGAATGTACTGAACTTGTTTTATTAACGCTATTATTGTACAAAGAAGAATATTTGTCAAGCGCACTGCTTCCAACAGAACTCAATAAACCGCTGTTATTCTGTTTTTTTACATAATCAAGCAACGAAGCTCTTGTAAAATCAAATCCAGCTCTTTTCATTGATGCATCAAGCATCTGTGTTGTAATTCTCATATTATACTGTCTCCTTTTCTAATTTTTAATTATTGTTATACCTTATTTGAACTAAGTAGTTATGCTTTTAGATAGATAAATACTATGATGTATTTTAAAAGCAAAAAAACAACACATCCTGTTAAAAAAATGCTCAAATATCATTAAGTCAGACAAACTCAATATAAGCATTATATACTAATTAAAAATCTTAGACTTTTTATTAGCTAATCTATTACTGAAATTAAGGATAACAACTAATACAATAATATTATCGCATGTTTTGAATACATATTTAATATCATATTCACAAAACGCCCATTCATTTCAAAAAAGCGCCATCACCTCATTCGAAATTCCATAAATTTATTTTTTACATCTTTATATCTAGCCTTGGGAACAGAAATTTCCACCCCATTCTCCAAAATACATCTATAACCGCTTATACGTTTTATATAAACCATATTAACAAGAAAGCTTTTATGAATTCTCAAAAAATTATACTCATAAAGTTCGCTCTGCAGTATATCAAGTTTACTGTTCACTTTTCCTATCTCATCACCGCTAAGCGCATCATAAAATGTAATATAATGTCCTTTACTTTCCAAATACCCAATTTTATGAATATGGAGATATTTCTCTTCATCAACAAAAGAAACCTGTATACCATGAGTATTTATATTGAGACGTTCAAGAACCGCCTCCATACATTCATCAAAAGACTTGTCCAAATCATCTTTTAAAAGGTATCTGACTGCTTCTGCCTTATACCCTTCTAAAGCAAACTCTAAACTATCGCTGCATATTACAACACACACATCACGGTTGCGTGACCTTAAAAAATCCGCCGCTTGTAACAGTTTACCCGCGTCATTTGCCGCATCAACAAACACAATACTGTAAGCTTCATTATCTGTATCCATTAACCCATCTACCGATAAAAATTTATCTAATTTAAAATCAATCTCATTCAATTTCAAATACTTTTTTAATTTATTTTCTAACTTATTATGATACAATATATTTTCATCACATATTGCTAATTCTAACATATTTTCCTCCAAAAACTATTGTTACATAATATATCGTCCTACCCGTAATTTACAAATACAATTTTACAAAAAACGACTATGTTTTTCAAAAAAAGTAATTATTAAGTTGCAAAAATTTGATACTAATGTTAAAGTACTAAAATAAAGATAAAAGGGGTGAATTTTATGCATACTAAATCACAACGAATTGCAGCGATCATTGGGATAGTCTTTCTACTTATACTGTATCTTGTTAATTTTTTAATAGGTTTATTTTGTGATGCTAATTCCTTCTCATTATTTTTAGCGTCACTGCTGGCAACATTTTTTATACCTGTCATCATTTTCTGCTACACAAGTATAATGAAACACATGCACAAAGATAACAATGAAGAAGATAATAATATTTCCAGCAATTAAATAAAACACGAAAGTAAGACATTTATCTTATCTTTCGTGTTTTATAATTTTAGCCATATATTATAATTTATGTTATAACAATTCTATAGTGAATACGCAACCTCACTTACTGGGCTGCTTTGTATATGTACTATATTGGACACAGCCTGCGGAATATGTATGTAACGGCGATAACTATACAGAACGCTATCGCAGTTAATCATATCAATCATAGGAAGATTCGCATCAAAAAACTGCCCGTCATACTCATCAATCCGAGTATTCCTTATTGAATGTTTAAATACTATTCCATCAAATCCTCTTATCTGAGTACATACATCTTTACTCGTTTCACTAATTGATACTAACTCTAATTTATTTATCATACTCTCCAAATAAAAATCATGAATTAAAACACTTTTGCTATGTTTCATCCACTGCATCTGACCGTTTAATATTTTATCAGCTTCCTTTTTAGAAATCTTTATAAATGATTTAAATATCATTCCATTATCAATTGTTCTTTTTTCCAAATAAAGCTCATTATTTTGAAAATTTTTCATAACTATACAAAACAGTGCGTTCTCTCCATTTTCTGCACACTCTTTAAATGTTCCAAAATTAGCTTTTCTTATAGTAACATTACGTCTGATTCCTTCACCTTCTACAACTGACAATTTATTTATTGCATTTTCATACTTGTCATATGTGATAAGCTCATTTTCTTCAAAATATGCCGTACACTTCATACACAACACCTTCCTTATCTATAAATATCCTACTTCACCAATCTTGTACATCTTTAACAATAGTATATTTTTTATATGTGAACATCTTGTGTAATTTATCTGAAATAACTATTACATTTCATTCATAATTTTATTTATTTCATCAGCGTATTGTGGAAATTTAATTATGAGTACCGATATATCACCGTCCAGCCTTCCCATCACTTTCTTACATTTTTCCATTCTTCCCATAAGTTTACTGCGTTTTGCTGCCATCTCTTCTTTGATCTGTACCAAGTTTTCTTCTTCCACAAAATATTCTGCCTGTGAAACCCAAAGCTGTGTATTTTTAAAACCATACTCGCCAAATATTGTCTTTAATCTATCTTCATAATAAATCAATCTCTTTCCAGCATTTAAAAAATTTTCTCTGGCCTTTACTGCCTTCTGATATCCTTCCCACTGGAACAGCAGTTCACTGCTGCTGTGAACATCATACTTTTTGTAAATATATTCTACTGCATTTAGTGAATTTACATACTTAACTTTTGCTGAATTCTGTTTCTTAATAAGCTTATTTAATTTATAATGATTAGCAGTCTCCTCTGTCTCTGACTTAAAATGCTGAACAAAAATACCCAGTGTTTCTAAAATTGCACAAACACCAAATAATAAAATAGGAATCTGCATATCAGCTTCAAAAGTAGTCTGGAGAATTATTAATATTCCCATAGTAACAATAGTAACAATCATAACTGCTATTGAAATATTTTTTGTCCTCCTCCTATTATCTTCTGTCTCAGAACTCTCATCCCGGCAATCTTCCTTTTCCTGCTCCAGTCTGTCGATCTCAGACTTAATTCTATTAGAATACTTTTCATTTTCTGCAAGCCGCCTTATAACTCCAGGTATATCTTCCTCACTTTGATTCATTCGACGATAAATATCTTCATCCATAACACAATTTTTTCTCGTCGTCTCTTTTTCACTGCGGTATTTTACAACCATTGCCGCTGTATTTCTAATATTCTTTTCAGCGTCTATTGGAAGTTCATTAAACAGCACTAAATCATTAAGACAATCAGTCAAACTATCATATTTTTCCTGCATATTAGCTAAATCATTTCCTGCTTTTACAAGTCTGTTTCTGTTCTTTATAATATATTCTCTTCGCTTTTTATCATCCTTCATAATATCAGAACGACGTTCTTTAACATCAGCAGACTTTTTCTTACGTCCCTTCTGAATAGATTTTGATGCATTTCCATCAATCTGTTTATTTGCAATACTCTTACGCTCTGACTTGACTTGAATCTCTTTTTTTACATTATTCACTTCATCAGCAGGCTTTTCCGATACAATTTTAGATTCAGTTTTATCAATTTCTTTATCAGCTAATTCTTCTGTACTCTGTATATTTACATTTTTCTTTCTCTTTCTGCCAAACCTAAATCTCTTATTTTTTACTATTTCCGGTTTCTTATCACCTCCCGGAGTAAAACCAATCTCATCTAAAAGTTCTGGTCTCACCATCTCAGAGTGATCTGAGTCAACTAAAGCATCAACCATTCCAAGGCGAATAGCCTCTCTTTGTGCAGCAAGTTTTTCCTTTGCAGAAGCCGCCCCCTTAATATTCTCAATAGCTTCCTTTAAAAGTGCCTCCTTTTGCGGATCAATCTCCTCATCAGCAGACATATCAAAAAATCCACGTCTCTTTTGATTATTTTCAGCATTCTCCTCTCTATAATCACCTGTCAGCGTCTTTCTTCTTAATTCTGCCGCCTGATCATATCCTTTATTAATTAAGTCAACTCTCTCTTCACCAGCTAAAGAAGAGCTGCTATCATAATTAGAGGCTTGTTGTATATTTTCTTTTTCTGTCAAAGTTTTATCTTTATCTAAACTTTCACTTGAATATTCACCTATATTGTCTGAAATTTGTTTATCAAAACTACTTATATTTGTATTATCTGAATTATTAGAAATATCTTCATTAAAGCTATTTTCCAAAGTTTCTTTTGAATTTTCATTATCAATATTATCATCTGTTGACTCAGGACTATAATCTACATCAACTTTGACTTTTGTCTCATTTTCTGCAAAAATTGAATCAATTGAATAGTCGTCTGTATCTTCATAATTATCATAAGCATCATACTCTGACTCTTCAAAAGTCGAAACCGTCTCTTTCTCAATATACTGTTCACCTACAGCAAACATTTTACCATAATTGTAATCTTCCTTGTCTACACCAAGCAGTGATTCTCTTTTTGGTAAAATATCGTCTTTAACGCTCTGTGGAGAAAATTTTTCTATTATATAATTTTCCGGCTCTCTCTTCGGAACATAAAGACCTGTCTCGTCAGAAATCTTTTCACCAGACCGTTCTTTAGAACGATCCATAACACGCAGTGTATTCCCCTTATTTATTTTTGAAAATTCGTCTAATGCAATATCCTCTGGTCTGATGCGTTTTGACTTTCCCCTGCGATTAAGTCTCATTGTTCAGTTCCTCCTGTATAATCGTACAAGCTTACATATAGCTTCTACATTCTTCTTTCCAATTCATAAGTATTTTCTGTATATTATCATAATACTCACTTACTTTTCCACTTTTCTTCAACTGATCTAGTTTGTGAAAACTATTAGCTTCTCCCGAAACACTCTCATCAATTGCCTGTATTTCATCATCAATAATCAAATCAAGCTGCTTTACAGATGGTAAATCAAGAACACACTCATCTGCCTTCTCCTCTTTTCTCCCAAGTTTTAACGCCAATTTATACTGTTTTAAACTTTCAGTTGTAGGAGCTATTTTAAAAGATTCAAGAAAAAAATCTGCCGCCTTCTCAAAATAAAATAACTTAGCATAAATTACGCCCAGATTATGGTATACATCAGCAGCTATTTCTTCCTCAGGTTTATTATCACTGTTCAAAATCTGTAAATACAACTCAATTGCCTGATTATATTTATTCTCATGAACAAGATAATCCGCTTTTTTCTTATTTCTTAGAAAACCTGCTGATTTGTGTATTTCTTCCATCTTCCTTTCATATTCAAGCAATTCCTCACCAGAACGGTAATGTACACTCTCTAAAATAAGCAGTACCATCTGAAGCTTAGTATCATATCCAACAGTCAATTTCTGAATCTCTTTCGACAAAGACTCCAACTTTAATTCCCTTTTCAGCCATGCTGCTAATTCTGCCCAATCATGAAATTCCTCTACAAAATATATCTCATGATAAAAGAAAAAACATAATTCTTCAATTGTATATACATTCTTCTCTATACACCTGATAAAAAAAGGATTTTTTGCTCTAATTTCCTTACAAAGAAATATTTTACCCATTTCAAATCAACTCTTTTCTATAAAACTATTTCCTTCTCCCAAACCTTACCTGTAGATTCATAAAATTCTCCAAGACCTAAGTCTTTCGCGTATATCCTTAATTTATCTCTATTCATCATCATTATATCTACCTGAAGCTTTGTAGCAAGAGAAGGTCTTTTAGGAAGCCCTGTAAGTTCAAGAACTTCTACCCTTTTTTCAAATTCATCATCATCTCTGTAGATCTCCAGGCTTATATTATCGCACTCATCTAAAAGACAATAAAACCTATCGCTTACCTCATACCAGTCTCCATCTCCATCATACAACTCATATGGCTTACTGTTTCCATCCTGCCACATAGGTAAACGGATTTTATAGAAAAGCCTGTTGCATCCATCAAAACTGTAATTTCTTCCACGTGTTTCCTCCAATAGATAATAACAAATCCCTTTAGTAAACAAATTTTTGCCTTGAAAAACTCTTCTTCCATGACATAAAAAACGTAGAGTTTCCTGCATCCAATCTTTATCAAAACCGTCTCCGGTTAAAAACACTGAAGAAATAAGCGCCTTTCCAAAAAGATTTTTAACTGTTTCATAAAAATGTATATCTAGCTGCGCTCTCTCTTCATCGCTGCAGAATAATGCTTCGTCAAAAGCTTGAAATCCATCAATCTGTTCCTTTTGCAGCGTAATTTTAAACGGCTTATACTTTTTATTCATCATCACATGATATATATCAAGGCATCCTTTTCTAAAATACAGCAACACACTATCTCTTGCATAAAAATCAGATGGGCCATTAAGAAGATAAGCTATATAACTCTCTTCATATGATTTAAAATATAACTTTACACCTTTGTCAGAAAAAATTTCTGACGCCTTCTTTATAATAAAAATCAGCTTCTCATCCATATCTTTTGCTGTGTATGCAATAGAAGTAATATTTTTATTATTTGAAATCGACTCCACCATATGGACTAATTTCTCCAAAAAAACCTGTAAAAGCAAAATTGGCGAAACCATTTCATTTTCAATACAAATATTTTTATCCTGCAAGGCAAGAGTGTAAGGAGAAGGGATAAAAATACCTTTAACATCATTTTGATTACACTCAACCGCCGCCTGACCTATCTGATATTCTTTATCCTCTTCCCTGTAAAAAAGACAGAATGGTATTTTAAACTTATCCATGCCAACCTGCATACTTACAGTTTCAGGCTCATTTAAATTATCCCCAAACCAAGAAATCTGCACTGATTCCGATTCAATGTCTATTCCTACAATTATTTTATTATCCTGATGTAAAATCTGTTCCATATTACCACCGACTATTCTTTAAGTTCAAATAATTTATCTGTAATAAACCGGTATTTATCATATTGTTTCATAATATTTAATAGAGTAACTTCATCTTTAAGCGAATGGCTTATGTACATCTCATTGATCCACCAATACCTGCCTGACTCCAGCTCAAAATCATCCGGTTCCTTTTGTATTATACAACTGCACGTAAATCTTTCATTACCGTCTCTGCCTCTCTCAACTATATAATACTGTAGAGTTTCACCATAAAACATAGTAACCTCTTTAACAAACATAGGTCCAAACATTGCTCTAAGCTCTTCCCTAATAAATTCAGTTTCACCAGAACTGTCATCTAATATTCTATAGTATAGAACTACCTTATTAGCCGGATTTGCCAAATACTCAATAACCGTTTTCTCATATAGGTTAGAATCAAATCCTGCACGTCTTCCGGCCTTTTTCATAAAATCAAATATAATACCTTTCTTTTCCAAGACTTTAACAGACTCTCTTATAAATTCCTTCTCTGCATCATTTAACTTCTCTTTTTCACTGCAAAATTTTATGTAGGCAAGCCGTGCATAATCAGTAATATATTCTTTTTTATTGCTTATTTTTAAAATATGCTCAAAAAAGCCATCCTCAACAACCTGTTTATTAACTACATAATGATACGACAAATAGGAAATATATGCTGTTACAACCTCAGTCTTCGGAGCATTAGAACAGTAATCTTCAAATATATCTGTTGTCTTTCCAGGCATAAAACCTGTATATAACATTTGCACAAGGAGTCTCTCACAAATTTTATATGAATCTAATTCAAAATTTTTAGCGGCACTCCAAAGTTTAATCATATCATATGTTGTGCCGTAGTACTCTGATGCAAGATAATTAAGCATTACTTCATCATACTTACCAGACAAAAAAACATAACCGCAAAGAGTAACAAGCCTGTCTTCATCACATCCATCAGTTATTTTGCGGCTGCACAACCTGACAAGACGCTTTGTCTTGATATGTTCGAAACCATACCTAAATATTAGTTCGTAAACTTCATCATACATTCCATAAATAATCATCTTCTCAAAATAAGCAGCTCTCTTTACAGGCTCAATAATATCAAAATCAAGTTTACATAATAAATTCACAACCATTTCTTCATTATGAATATCTTCATAAATTCCAATAAGTCTTCCAAGCAACTCCTCCTTAAACTCATCGGTTATCTCTTCCATATTCATAAGTTTCATACAAATACTTACATCAGTTTTTTCAAGTATTATGCCTGATTTTTTATAGCGGTTTAACAAAATCCCAACATTTTTTTTCTTTAAAAGATTAGAGTACTTAGATATTTTACTGCGATTAAGCAGCGGTTTAATCTCAAAATCAACAGTCTCAAAATGTAGTTTACCAGACTTATCTTCAACAGCAATAAACGCCGAATCAGTATAAATTCTCACAAATGCCTTTCTGTCAGTAAAGACAAACTCATCAAACTTTTTAAGTTCATCATAAGATACTATTACTCTTCTCATCTTCTCTTTGGAACACTCAATAACACATGTAAATATTAGTTCCTCTAATATATCACAGCATTCCTCTTTCTCAATCAGAGAATCCATATAAAGTTCATAAAGAAACATTAAATCTTCACTTACTCTTCTTTTTAACAGTTGTTCTTCAACAAATTGGCTGATATAAGGTTCATATTTCTCAAAAACGCCCTCAATATTTTCTTTATATCTCATAATATTTGCATATAAATATGCTTTATGTCTATAATCAACATTGTGGTTATACGAAAAATAAAGCAGAACAGATTTAGGTAATATTTCTTTTTTATCAGTAGGAATAGTATATAAATAATACTCAAACAATAAATTCAACTTTAATTCAGCAGTAATTCCAAGCTCATACCAATAAAAATTTTCTCTATCACGAAATCCACCTTTAATTAGCTGTGAACAAACTGCTTCCACTATTTCGTTATTCTCAAACAGATGATAGAAATTCTTTAATAATCTTAAAAGAAGAGCGTTATAACCTCTGCATTTAAGAGAAACCTTAGCCGCGAACACGGCAAGTTGTTCTGTTATCAGACCCTGATGCAATGCAAAACTCAACACCTGTTTTTCAAAAGAATTTATTTCACTCATAAGAGTCTCATCGGTTTTTAGCAATAAAAATGTCTCCAAATATAAAAACGGACTGCGGCAGCCAAATTCAAATTGTTCTCTTAGCATCTTATACTTTTGTGAAGGATTTTTTTGAAGCTCATCATCAAGAAAAAGCAATGCCCAAAATATTTTATCCGATCCTGGATTATTTTCCATCAAAGATCTGATTTCAGAAAGAGCCTTAATAGTAACTTCCTCCTGCTGTCGGCTAAGCGCCTCAACATACAGCAGATATGCATACACTTCAGGCTCATTCTTTTTTAACTGCCTGTCTTTCTTATATTTATTAATTATATATGAAGCATCTTCTGACTTCTTGTCCAATATTAATAATTGAGCATGAAAAAGTTCTAAAAATTTATTGTCAGAAACAAACGACATTAAGTTTTCTAATAGATTGAGCGATTCTCTAATCCAGCTTAAATTATGAATTGCATGAGTCCTTACTTGAATGTACAGCTGACATAATTTTATTCTTAAATTTTTTATTTCATTCCAATTATCTGTTCTCTCTTTCTGTGTGCAACTGACAGTTATCTCAAACGTCTCCTCCTGAGTATCTGTCTTAAAATTTATTCTTGCATAATTATTTCCTGCATGAAGATATTCACCATCAATTACTACAGTATAATCAATCTGATTTCCAAAAAAATCATCCATATAAATTTTTGTCTTCTCAAGTTTTACAAATTCTGCATCTGCTGATACATCAATCTTTAAAAGTCCCCATCCGCTCTTCTTAACAGTAATAATTTTAGAAAAATTTTCTCCTTCGTATTTTTCTTCAAAACTATGCTCTTCTAATTGTATGCTTACAGGCTTCTTCTTATTAACTGCTAAAAGAAATTCCTCCATATGTTCCCTGCACGGATTATGACTAACTAACATTTTATAATATATTTTTTCACTATTTTCCATGTTAATATTTCTAAATTTATTGGATACAAACAGCTTATATGCCTGCTCAAAATCCGTGTGTGCAAGGTTAGCGAAATGAAATAAATTACGGATTGTACCAAAAGCAGCAGGTACTGAATCTTTTAGAACCGTAACTACAAAAGGCAGATTATATTCTCCAATATTAGTTTCAATATAAATATCTCCCTTTATTGTAGTTTGGTAATCCAATCCTCTAGCATTAAACACATACTCAATTTCCACATTTTTTCCAGCAAACTGCACATTTCGGCACCTCATTCTGTAATTTGTAGTGTACAAAACACCTTTTAAATCAACACCTGCATTACTCTTAATACTAAATTTTCCTTCAATAATTTCATCAGCATTACATATAAATTCCAATCGTCTTTCTGAAATTATCAGTTCATCCTGCTCATACGCAAATTTTCCATCTGCCATAGCTAAAAGTGTCTTTCTCACATTGTCACCTGCTTGTTATCAACATTCCTTTATCTTTATAAACGTAAAATAAGCCTAATAATACTATATTCAGTATAGCACATCTTTACATTCATATCAAGGAATGTTATTGCACAATCTCATTAGTGAGTTTATTTGTTTCAAAGAACTCCTTAATATTTCCAAGTGTAACTTTTGCAATATTTTCAAGAGCCTCTTTTGTTAAAAATGCCTGATGTGAAGTTATTATAACATTAGGCAAAGATACAAGCCGTGTCAATATCTCGTCATCAATAATTTCTTCTGAACAATCCTCAAAGAAAATATCTACCTCTTCCTCATATACATCAAGCGCCGCCGCGCCGATTCTTTTTTCAACTAAAGCTTCAAGAAGCGCCTTACTGTCAATCAATGCACCTCTGGAAGTATTTATAACTGTAACTGTATCCTTCATCTTCTTTATTGTATCTTTATTTATCATACGATTAGTATTTTCCGTTAATGGACAATGAAGTGAAATAACATCACTCTTTTCCAATAACTCGTCTAACTCCACATAATTTATTGATGGATCATCTACCGGAAATGGATCATAGGCAAGTACCTCCATACCAAATCCTCTGCATATATCAATAAATATTCTACCAATTTTACCAGTTCCTATTACTCCAGCAGTTTTTCCATATAAATCCCAGCCTGTAAGGCCATCAAGACTAAAATTATGATCTCTTGTTCTTATAAATGCACGATGAATTCTCCGGTTAAGACATAAAAGCATTGCAATAGCATGCTCCGCAACAGCATAAGGTGAATACCATGGAACTCTTGCAATTTTTAATTTATCTTTCAGATAACGCAAATCTACATTATTATAACCAGAACAGCGCATGGCGATAAGTTTTATTTTATTGTTTACAAGACCATCTATAACTTGTTTGTCCAGATCATCATTGACAAACGGAACAACTACATCAAACCCTTTAGTTGAATCGACTGTACCTTTGTTCAATTTATGTTCAAAATATGTCAGTTCAAAATTGTCTGGACACAGTTTATCAAAATATGTCCTGTCATAATTTTTAGTGTCAAAAACTGCAATTTTTATTTTATCTTTCATTTTAATCCCCTTTCTTAAATAAATAAAAATTTAATCTAAAATTGTACTCAAAATAATTATGTGCCGCATTTATTTTATTATACAAAAAGAGACGAAAGATTTTTTAATCTTCGCCTCTTTAGTAATATTGTAAATTTTTCAAAATCTATTATTGTTTTCTATCTAATGTTACATTTAAAACTTTCTCTTTATAACCATATCCATCTTCAATAGGTGACTGTAAAACAATCTCTACCTTGCTTCCCGCTGCATGATACTCTAACTCTGCGGACATATCCTTTGGAGAAGAAACTGAAGTTCCTGCAATTTTAGTAATAATATCTCCTTTTTTAATTCCAGCTTTATCCGCAGCGCTGTTCTTTTCAACTTCTGATACAAAAACTCCCTGCGGCATATTATAATTCTTTGATACAGATGAATTAACCTCTAAACTTCTTATTCCAAGATAACCGCTGTCTTCCGCATCAACTTTTTTCTTCGTTTCATTATTCATCATCTCATTGATAACATCTGTAACATCAGAAATAGGTATAGCATAACCCATTCCTTCTACCTCTGTAGAAGCATATTTAACAGAATTGACGCCAATAACTTCACCTGCCAGATTTAACAAAGCTCCGCCGCTGTTTCCAGGATTTATTGCAGCATCTGTCTGTATAAGTGTGTTTGTTACATCATCAACTGAAACTTCACGGTTAACCGCACTTATAACACCTGTTGTCACTGACTGTCCATATCCCATTGCATTACCAATGGCAATTGCCGGCTCCCCTACAGAAAGGTTATCAGAATCGCCCAATGTTGCAACTTTAATCTGGTTCAATGTATCTTCTTCAATATCTTCAAGAGAAATTGCAATTACAGCTATATCTATTGAACTGTCAGAACCTTTAACATCAGCTGTATACTCTTTACCATCCACAAATGTAACATTTATTGAATCTGCACCTGAAATAACATGAGAATTAGTTACTATTAAAAGTTCTTTATCACTCTGTCCAGCAATAATTCCTGAACCGCTGCTCGTATACTCATATGTTCCAGCAGGACCAAAAAAATTATTATAAGTCTCTGTTCCGACATTACTTATTGTAACTACACTAGGCATAACTTCTGAAACCATAGAAGAAACATCTGTTGTAACAATAGTATTTGATGAATTTGTCGCTGACACTTTCGTAGTCTTTGCATTGTCTTTTGTATTAGTTGACTGTATAACAACCTGTTCTGAAGAAGAATTCCCAAAAATCTGCAATGTTGCATAAGTACTGCCAACTGATACTGCTGACACTGCAACAAGCGCCGCAACTGCTGCTGCAACTTTAGGAGCCCTTCCGCTATTTTTGGTTTTCCTTTGCTCTCTTTTAAGTTTTTTTGCTTTCTTCTTAGCAGCCTTTGGATCTTCAGTCTGTGAATATGACTGCTGATACTGGTATGACTGTGAAGCATCACTATTATAATTAGAACCTGTATATGAGTTACTGTAAGTATTATTAGAGTTTTGGTACATATTGTCTGTATTAGAACTGTTATTATCAGAATAGGTATAATTACTTTGATAGCTTTGCTGTTCTGATGAAGGATTATATTTATAAGAATTATGCTCATCCCTGTTATGTTCATAATAAGAACGATCATATCTGTAAATTGTGTCATCTGGCTGTGAATTATCTGATGACTGAATATTGTCTGTCATCTGTACACTGTCTGTCTGCTGTAAATTTTCAGTATTTTCTAAATTTTGTGACATCTGCACATTATCCTCAGTCTGTGAAATATTGCTCTCCTCTGAAACTTTACTTGTAACATTTTCTTCCCCAGTGTTATTCATTGCATTTTCTTTTTCATTATTCATAATAAAACCCCTTTCATATATTACCAGCATTCTGTAACTTATGCATGTTTTTTCTTTTTGATTTGCTATTAGTGTAGCAACGATTTGTGACTTATCTGTGTTTTAATTTTTAAAACAGTTTGTTTTTTTATTGTTGATTTTTTGATATTAATTTGTTGTCAATGTGAAATTCCTTCTATCAATTTATATTTTCAACACTAAAAAGCGGCTGCTACAACAACAGCGCCAAACACAATATATACTGTTATTTATCGCCCAAAAAATAACATATTGTGTCTGGCTGTTATTTTGTAACAGCCTCTTTAATGTATTATTCTACCGTAACTGACTTAGCTAAATTTCTCGGCTTGTCAACATCACAACCCTTTCCAACTGCAACATAATATCCAAAAAGCTGTAATGGAATTATTGCCAATGAATTAGTAAAATACTCATTTGTCTGCGGAATATAAATCACATAGTCCGCTGCCTTCTCTACTTCTGTATTTCCTTCTGTCGTAACAGCCAGCACAAAAGCTCCTCTTGAACGAACTTCGACCATATTACTTATTGTCTTCTTGTATAAATGTTCCTGTGTAAGAACTGCAGAGACCAATGTTCCCTCTTCTATCAAAGATATTGTTCCATGTTTTAGTTCTCCTGCCGCATAAGCCTCCGAATGTATATAAGAGATTTCTTTTAATTTAAGAGAAGCTTCAAGCGAAATTGCATAATCAATTCCTCTTCCTATAAAAAATACGTTCTGTGCAGCAATATACCTGTTTGCAAACCGCTGCACCTTCTCTTTGCTTGCAAGAAGCATTTCAATCTGATCCGGAAGCTTCGCCAAATCCTTAATAAGGCTGCTCATCTTATCTTCTGTAATCGTATTTCTTACCTGTGCAAAATTCATGCCAAGAAGATACAATGCAATAAGCTGTGCACTATAAGCTTTAGTAGTAGCAACAGCTATTTCAGGACCAGCCCATGTATACATTACACTGTCGGCCTCCCTAGCAATGGAACTGCCGACAACATTAACGATTCCCAAAACTCTAACACCATGCTCTCTGGCATCTCTAAGGGCGGCAAGGGAATCCGCAGTCTCGCCTGACTGACTTATAATAATTACAATACTATTATCCTCATAAATCGGAGAGCGATACCTGAACTCTGAGGCCAAATCTACTTCAACAGGAATTCTTGTAAGACCTTCTATAACATATTTTCCGGTTACACCCGCATGATAAGCCGAGCCGCAAGCTACTATATAAATTTTTTTAATATTTTTAATATCTTCATCTGACATTGATAGCTCTTTAATTACTACTCTGCCGTCGACAATTCTTGAATCAGAAGGATATATCGTATCCTTTACAGCCTTTGGCTGTTCATACATTTCTTTTAACATATAATGTTCATAACCGCCCTTTTCAGCAGCAGCAACATCCCACTCAATCGTTGTCGGTTCTTTTTCAAGCTCATCTTCATCGATATTATAGAATGTCATCTTATCTTTTTCCAGACAGACAATCTCATAATTTTCAATAAAATATACACTTCTTGTATATTTTAATACTGCCGGAACATCTGAAGCAAGTATATTTCCGTCTTTTGTATGTCCTACGATAAGAGGACTATCCTTTCTTACTGCAAACACCTGCTCTGGGAACTCTTTAAACATTATTCCTAATGCATAAGAACCTTCTATTCTCTGCAGAACTTTTATAATTGTACTTAAAGGACTTCCAGTATAATAATAATCCAACAGATGCGCCACAACCTCCGTATCCGTATCTGAATTAAATTCGTATCCTTTATTCTGCAGCATCTTTCTGATCTTCATATAATTTTCAATAATGCCATTGTGTACAACAACAATGGAACCATCTTTATTATAATGAGGATGTGCATTATCATTACTTGGTGAACCATGCGTAGCCCATCTTGTATGCCCTATTCCGCTCTTGCCCACTAGGGTTGTTCCATCATGAGTAAGCTCACTTAGAACTTTAAGCCTTCCAACTGATTTTACCATCTCAATTTCATGACCGTTATATACGGCAATTCCCGCAGAATCATATCCACGGTACTCCAACTTAGCCAAACCATCAAGCAAGACTGGCGCAGCCTGCTGTTCACCAATGTACCCGACTATTCCACACATCATCAATACCTCCAATAACATAATTATATAAATTATACTATATGTGACAAATACCGTCAAGAGCATGAAATTTTTAAAATTTTGTGTTTTATTTAAAAAAATATTGTTCTTTTTATTAAAATGGTGTATTATTAGTAAATATTAGAAAATAATAGTTTTATATAAAAAAGATAAGGTGAGAGCCATTGATAAAAAGTAATCAAAAACGACTAAACCGTATCCATGTTTTAGTTGATGCTCTGATTGTTGTTTTTTCTTATATTTTATCCTGGTGGCTGAAATATAAGAGCGGACTCCTTCCTCTGTTTGGCGAATCTCTACCATTTAAGTATTATATGTACGCCCTTGTCGGCGTTATTCCTGGATATCTCATTTTGTATTATTGTTTTCACTTGTACAGGCCTAAAAGGCTTTCAGGGCGACGATATGAGATTGCCCAGATTATAAAAGCAAACACTATTGGTCTTCTGGCCTTTATTTTGGTGCTTTACTTATTTAAACTTAATACTTTCTCCAGACAAATGCTGTTTATATTCTATGCAATCAATGTGTATTTAGAAGTTATAACACGCAATTTAATTCGTTACGGATTAAATAAAATAAGAAGGAATGGATTTAATTTAAAGCATATACTGCTTGTAGGTTACAGCAGGGCAGCTGAGGCCTATATTGATAGAATTCAGGCTAACCCTCAATGGGGATATAACATTCATGGAATTCTTGATGACACAGTAAAAAAGGGAACACAGTATAAAGGAATTAAAGTGCTGGGAAAAACAGAAAAACTTCTTCATCTTCTTCCCAAAAACAGTCTTGATGAAATTGCAATAACCCTTGGACTAAGCGAATACTCAAAATTAGAAAAAATCGTTGAAATATGTGAAAAATCTGGTGTTCATACTAAATTTATACCAGACTATAACAGTATTTTGCCTACAAGACCTTACACAGAAGATGTCTTAGGACTTCCTGTAATCAATATACGCAATGTCCCTCTTAATAATACTGTAAATCAAATTATTAAACGAATTGTTGATATTATGGGAGCAAGCGTTGCCATTATTTTATTTTCACCGATAATGCTTATAACATCGCTTTTAATTAAAATTACATCTTCAGGTCCTCTTATTTTTAAGCAGGAAAGAATAGGGCTTCATAATAAAAGTTTTCAGATGTACAAGTTCCGCTCCATGGAAGTTCAGTCAGCCGAGAAAGAAAAAACAGCATTTACAATAAAAAATGATCCAAGAGTCACAGGAATAGGACGTTTTATCAGGCAAACCAGCATTGATGAGCTTCCGCAGCTTTTTAATATTTTAAAAGGGGATATGAGTCTTGTAGGACCAAGACCAGAAAGGCCCTTTTTTGTTGATAAATTTAAAGAAGAAATACCGCGATATATGATAAAACATCAAGTACGCCCGGGAATGACGGGATGGGCTCAGGTAAATGGTCTGAGAGGAAACACTTCTATTAAACGCAGAATCGCATATGATTTATATTATATTGAAAACTGGACTTTGGGATTTGATATTAAAATATTGTTTATGACACTTTTCAAAGGTTTTGTAAACAAAAATGCTTATTAAAAACTTATTTACGGTTTTCTTTATTTTTAGTGCAGTTTAAGCTGCAACAGTATTTTTAGTGAGGTAAATTTTATATGACAAAAAATTCAAATGATTCAAAAAGAAAAGCAAAAGAATTACAAATTCCAGCACAACAAACAACAAGAGCAAGAACAACAAGACCTGCAGCAGCCCATAATCGTTCCTCTGCTCCATCAAAAAGACCTTCCTCACAATCAGGACGGCCATCTCCTACAGTGAGAAGCAGCGCTAATACACCGCCGCCAAGACGCCCTTCCTCTGGAAGCTATAACGGCGGAGGCAAGAGAAAGAAGCCAATGAGCAAAAAAAAGCGGTTTAAGATGATATACATTGTTCTCGCTATAATTCTTGTACTCAGCTTAGCCAGTATTGTCGCAGCAAAATATGCAATTCCTGCAATAAAAGCAATGCAGAATGTCAATAAAAACCGTGATAAAAGTTATAGTGATAAGGATGTAGATTCGAATTTTGAAAATGAAAATGATGCTGCTCATATGAAAGGATATTTAACCCTTGCCGTATTTGGTATTGATACAAGAACCAAAAATGAAGATACATCTACTAAGATTGATGACAGTGATTCACGAAGTGATGTTATTATGATTGTAAATGTAAACCGCGAGACAAGTCAAATTAAACTCCTTTCTGTATATCGTGATACTTATCTTAATATTGGAACTGATAAGAACGGAAAGATTAAATGTGATAAAATAAATCACGCCTATGTAAAAGGACAGGCTTTAAATGCTATCAATGCCCTTAACAGAAACCTTGATCTTCACATCACTGATTATGTAACAGTTGATTTCAGTATCGTTACACAATGCGTAGACGCTGTCGGAGGTGTAGAAATCGAAATACTTGACAGAGAGATAGAGAAATTTAACAGAAATGGAACTTATAAGACTAAACAACCTCTTATTAATCACTACATTGATGAAATAAATGAACTTACAGGTTCTAACTCTCCGCATATTACAAAACCGGGAGTACAGCTTCTTGATGGTGTGCAGGCTACAGCATATGCGCGTATACGTTATTGTGATACTGATTACCAGAGAGCTGAACGTCAGAGGACAGTTCTTATGAAAATGTTTGAAAAGGCAAAAGGCGCTGGTATTTCAACTATTCTTAAAATTGCCGAAGCAGTAGCTCCTCAGCTAGTTACAAGTCTTGAATGGTCTGAAATTGCCGAACTTGCAAAATTTGCTTTGGATTGTGAAATTGTTGATCAAAAAGGTTTTCCATTTGATATGTCTGAAGTAAATAAACTGCCAGGCAGCGACGTATGGTATAATTTTTCTAACGACCTTGTATCTGATGTAAGCGAATTACACAAATATTTATTTGAACAGGAAAATTATAAACCTACTTCCACAGTACAGACAATAGCTGACTATATCGATAAAAAAAGAGGAAAGTCCTCAAGCAAGGATTACAGCAATAATGATAATGATGACAATGAGGATGACAGCACTTACACAAAAGCAACTACAAAACCTCGACAGGATTACGAAGATGACGAATACCAAGAACAGTCAGAAGAGCCAAAGGTAACATCATATGTAAGCAAAGCCACAACTGCTCCTGCCACACAGGAACCTGTATATGAAGATCCAATTGTAACAGAAGAACCTATAGTAACACAACAACCTGTTATTACGGATCCTCCTACACCAGCTCCTACTATTGTGTATACAGAGCCTCCTACCCCGGCTCCTACTATTGCTTCTCCAACAAATCCTCCGCAAAATAATCCTTATGAGGATGAAGAACCGGATGATATCAATAATATAACATAAAAACTTCCCCCTTCGTATCCCCTTCAAATAATAAGATGAAGGGTACGAAGGGGGAAGTTGTATAAAATTAAGCAATACGCTTTTCTAATTCAGCTTATTCACACCGTTTTTTTGAATTTCTTCTTGCGAAAGTTCTTTTGACTTTCTGATTGCTTTTATATTTTCGTTTAGCGTATGGAATAACCTTCTTTCTTTGAATTGTTGCCACTATTATATGAACAATTGTCGTTGCTACAAGCAACGCATATTAACATGCAAGATTCACTGCTATATTAATATGCTATGAGTTTATTCCTGCTATTTAGACATCCAATAATCTTACTGTGTAATCTGCAATTCTAAATTTAATACAGCCTCTTTTAATTCTTCTAACTTTTTCTCTGCGTCTTCACTGCTGATGCCTTTAACACCCATATAATATTTAATTTTAGGCTCTGTACCCGATGGTCTTACACAACACCATGCATTACCAGACAATTCATAATACAATACATTTGAAGCAGGAAGACATGTTTCAGTGCAAGAATTATCCTCCATATTCCAAACTATTTTTTTCATGTAATCTCTAATTATTAATACATCATACTCTCCTATTTTCTTAGGAGGATTCTCTCTTAATCCCCTAATAATCGCCTGTATCTTCTCAGAACCTTTTGCTCCCTTTAATGTTACAGACTCCAGCCCTTCACGGAAATAACCATACTCTTGAAAAATTTCATTCATCTTCTGCCATAACGTTTTTCCATTTGATTTATAAAATGCCGCCGCCTCACATAATGTCATAACCGCTGAAACCGCATCTTTATCCCTCGCGTAAGTACCTACCAGACAGCCATAACTTTCCTCAAATCCAAACACATAACTGTATAATTTATTCTCTTCAAATAATTTTATCTGTTCACCAATATACTTAAATCCTGTAAGAGTCTCAAGACATTTTAATTGATATTTATCTGCCAGTTCTTTAGCCATATTTGTTGTTACAATAGTACTTATAATTGCACCATTTTCAGGCAGCGTACCTTTAGCCTCTTTCTGTTCTAACAAATATTGACATATTAATGCTCCTGACATATTTCCTGTCAGAGCATGATATTCTCCTGTGTCAGTATCCCTTACATAAACACCCAAGCGATCTGCATCTGGATCTGTAGCCATCACTAAATCTGCCTCCTTATCCTTTGCAAGTTTTAAAGCTAATTTAAATGCATCAGCAGATTCTGGATTAGGATAATCTACAGTAGGAAAATTACCATCAGGACACTCCTGTTCAGATACAATACACACATTATTAAAGCCAAGCTTCTTTAATATTCTTCTCACAGGCAAATTGCCTGTTCCATGGAGCGGTGTATATACGATTTTTATCTGTGAGGCAAATGATTTTACAATATCCATATTTTCCACTAGCTTTAAAAGTTCTTCATCATACCGGTCATCAAGCGATTTTCCTATTTCATGGTATAGTCCCTTATTTACTGCCTCATTATACGTGATTATCTTTGCATCTTCATATCGGTTAACCGCATTAACTTTAGTTATAATACCTTTGTCATGCGGAGATGTAATCTGTGCACCGTCTTCCCAATATACTTTATAGCCATTATACTCTGCCGGATTATGACTTGCTGTAATAACCACTCCGGCAATACATTTTAACTCTCTTACTGCAAAAGACAACTCAGGAGTTGGACGTAAACTATCAAATATATATGCATTAATATTATTTGCACACATTACGAGTGCAGTCTCTTGTGCAAATTCAGCTGAATAATTTCTAGAATCATATGCTATTACTACTCCTCTATTTCTTCCCTCATCACCAGCCTGCTCTAAAATATATTCAGCAAGCCCCTGGGTAGCACGCCGAACTGTATAGTAATTTATACGATTACTACCTGCACCTATAACACCCCTTAAGCCTCCTGTGCCAAACTCCAAATCTTTATAAAATCTATCTTCAATTTCCTGTATTTTTCCTTCAATAGATCTAAGCTCATTTTTTGTATTTTCATCAAAAAACGGACTTTCCAGCCATTCCCTATACTTGTCCATATAATTCATCCATTTTACCCTCCATTCTAAGTTTAAATATTAAATTAGTATACCAATCACCAAAAGAATGGCTACTATATTTTTATTCTCATAATTTATTGAAATATACATATTGGTATGCTAAAATAAACTATACCAAAAAGGCATACCGTAATTCATGCCCCACTTCGGGGGCGGGCAAACAGCTTTGCTGTTTCACAAGGTATACCCAAAGGGCATACCGTAATTCATGCCCCACTTCGGGGGCGGGCAAACAACTTAAGTGTTCCTCAAAAAATAATTTTTTTTATATATTATCATTAAAAAAATATTTCGTCAAAGAATTTTATATAATAACAACAATAAACTTTTTAGGAGGATTCTATGAGAATAGGAATAGATGTTTCCGCACTTGTTAAAGAGGCTGCGGGTATAGGTCAATGGATCATTCACATAATGAATAACATTATGAAAATTGATACTGAAAATGATTATTTCCTTTTTACTTATGATGATATTAAAATACCTTATACATTAAAAGAAAATTGGCAGGTTGTATATTACGGCGGACAAAATAAAAAACAGATAAGGTATTTAACCCATATGCCAAAACTTCTTAGACAGTATAATATTGATGTTTTTGTAGGGACAAGGCATTATCTTCCGCCATTTAACAAAAGAAAAGTTAAATATTTGGCAATAGTTCATGATTTAATTCCATTATATATGCCTGAATTATTTACAAAAGAGCATAAACTAAGATTTAAAATTTTCACGGAAATTTGCCGCCGCCAAGCCCATGAAATTGTCGCTGTCTCAAATGCCACAAAACAAGATATTATTAAATATTTAAACTTTGATAAAAGTAAAATTCATGTTGTTTATGAGGCAGCCAATCCAATTTTCAATATGGAAAAAGATGCAGATGCTATAAAGAAAACTATGGAAACATACAAGATCGACCAAGATTATATACTCTGTCTGTCAACAGTTGAGCCAAGAAAAAATATGCTTCGCACAATCAAAGCTTATGAGAGATGTATATTACAAAATAATCTCCCATATAAACTTGTTATTGTCGGAGGCTCTGGCTGGAACAACGGTGAAATATATGATTATGTACAGTCCCATGAGAAATTGAAACCTCACGTTATATTTACAGGTTATGTATCATATGAAGATGTAAAAAATATTTATGCAAACGCTTCACTGTTTATTTATGCCTCACTGTGCGAAGGCTTTGGACTTCCAATTTTGGAAGCTATGCAGAGCGGAATACCTGTAATAACATCCAATATCTCTTCTATGCCTGAAGTGGCGGGAAATGCTTGCGAACTTATTGACCCTTATAATATTGAAGAATTACAGCAGGCAATGGTTAAGGTACTTTCCTCAGAAGAACTTCGTAATAATATGATTGAAAAAGGCCTTAAACAGGCGGCAAATTTTAGTTGGGAGAAAAGCGCTGAGGAAATACTTAATATTATTAAAAATCTATAATTAATACCCCGCTTAATAAGGCGGGGTATCTAACATCGCATCACAGAAATCATCAAACAGACACGCAAAATATATTAGTTTATCCTTGTTGCTTGTAAATATATCCTGCTAATTATTCATACATTTATTTATTTCCAATAAAAGTTCTCTGCTTTTCTTTTTTTGATTTTCTCTTATATTAATATTTTTTAATATGTTACAACTTTTTTCACAGCAATTATGTGCCTCTTTAAATTTACCTGTAAACATTAATAGTAACGCATTTAGGTAATGAGATTCTGCTATACGGGCATCATTCTCAATGTATATATCACGCTTTATTTTTAGCGCTCTGTAAGAATTTTGGATTGCCCTATAAAGTTTTCCTTCAATTATACCTTCATACCATGATTTTACAGTTAAATACATCGCATCCTGAACTTCATTTTTCGGAAAATCTTCTAAGGCATTCAACATTCTATCGCTTTCTATTGTTCTTTCTGGATATATTTCGAGATACATAATAAAGTAATTATAATAGACATGAAAAAATTTATTTTTATCATCAATTTCTTTAATATGATTCATTGTCTGTTTAATAATTTTTTTAACATTATCTACTTCCCCGCACTTAATTTGACATAATGCAATTTTACTGTAAATCCTAACCTGATATTCTTCAACTACATTAATTTCTAACATATCATATAAATCTGTAACGATAACAGATAACAGTTTGGAATATATTTTATAAGCCCTGTTAAACTCTTCCATATATAATAGACTATCAGCCAACCCTGATTGAACTTCTATAAATTGATTAATATTGTCCATTACTGTTTTATCTCTGCTAAGAGCAGAATATATCTCAATTGCATCATCAAATCTTTCCTGTACAGCCGCCAGCTTCGCAAGACTCAATTGCATCTTATAATAAAGTTTATTATCATATTTTAACTTTGAACTTTCAATATCAGACTTCAATTTATCAAATGTTTCATCACTAATTCTAATATGAAGGAATCCATCTAAACGCCGGAAAATATCATCTTTCATATCATAAATCTCTCTTTTTAAATTCCTTTGCATTAATTTTGTTTTTAAATACATATCTTCCGGAAGAATATATTCAAAATAATTTTTATGCAATCTTAAAAAGCGCTCTTTTATTTGAAAATAGCTGTATAGGTTAGGTAAATTTTCATGGATATAAGATTCAATATAGACAGGAACAATAAATACACAATATTTTACTCTATTTAACATTAAATCCCGTGCAAGATTAAACTTATCTAATAACTTTGAAGTATCTTCGATTGACATAAAAAAATTATAAAATACAACTGAAGATATATCATTAGAAAACTGAAAATTATTCAATATATCATTAAAATTCATTTCCATAGTATTATAAAATTGAGCAGAAATATTCTTTGACAAGAATTCATTGATTTTTTGAACAATATAATATTCATTTACTGTTAAAAGTACAAATCCTTTTTCTGTTGTCCTGAAAAAAAATTCTAATTTTCTAAAATTCGATTCTTCAAAAAGCTTTGTTTGATTCACTAATCTTACCCTTCTCTATTAAAAAATCTTCTATCGCAGGATGAATTCCACACCATCTTTCACCATTGTATTCCAACACAACACCTTTTAAAAGAAGTTCCATTACAATATCATCTGTTATCAATAATCTCGGATTATTATATATTTCAATCAGTTTCTCTACATCTTTTTCATTTCTAATCAGACGTTCATATTCACTTTTCAACTTACGGTACGCCATTTGTGCGTCTTTTTCTAATATTTTATTATGTTCATTTAACAACGCTTCAAAGGAGGCGTCTCTTATCATCTGAAATAAATCTCTCAATGCGCCGCCTGACTTCGCAATCAGAAATTCAAGCGCTTTCTGATCGAATAAACTTTCGTCTGCACGTTTAAAAACAATTTCTTTTATTGTCTCAACGCCTTTTTCATTAGGTGACCTGTCTTGATTTTTCACCTTTACCATACTGAGCATACAGAACAGATCAATATCCTCTTTTATCATATTATACTGTGAATTATAAGCCATGAAAATAGGAAACGTCAAAATCAATCTCGTATTTAAAGATAACCAAGTTTTACGATGTCTAATAAATAAATTTTCAGCAGTATCAATAGATATTTTATCTAAATCTTCAATAATAAATAATAATTCTTTATTATTGAGCTGCTGGTTGACTTTATCTATTATGCGATTCACAAGCGTAACAAGATACCCTACTTTGGGCTCAATCTTACGTCTTATTGATATTTTAGACTCAGATCCTGTCTGAAAAATTCCCCCTCCTGATATCATAATACGCTTTAAAAATGATAATTTTGCAGTAAAATCCGCTTTAAATTCTCCGTAATCAAACTCTGATGTCTCAAGCACTCTTTCTGAATACCAATACTCATATAAACCATCTATATCATTGCTATCTAAAACTAATTCTTTTGAACTGCTTTTCTTATCAACATATTTGATAAGCTGTGACATAATAGCAAAAATAAAATCTATATAAGTCATATTCTCTGTATCTACTTCTTCTTGAATAAAAAAGTTTATAATTTCAAATTTATCTCTTATTTTATCCTGAAGCTTTGATAACTCAGTTGATTTTCCGGAACCCCTATGACCCATAAATAAAATTTTCATATATGGATTATAACTATATCTCAAAGCATAAGACATTACTTTAACAATATCAGTTCCTCTTGCATCATATGTTTCAACATAAAAACTATCAAATTTTTCCTTACTAGACAACGGATACGGCTCAAATACAGAAAAAAGATTTTCCACCTTATATGCCTTATTTATCATATGCATTACCCCATTTAAAAAACTTATATACATTAGACTCCTTTAATATTCTAGCACCTTTTTTATAATGTTACAATAAAAATATATACTAAAATATCTTGATATATACTAATAAGAAAACAATTTTCTTATATACGAATTTACAATACTCGGTCCATAACCTGATCCTACAGCCCATCCTCCGCCGTTAGGATTGTCTCCAATGCCAAGCCATTCAACATACTCCGCTGTTCCTCTGCGGACATATAAAAATCTAGGATCAACACAATCTCTATTTAACGGACTTGTAGAGGCATATGCTTTCAAATGCTGAACTTGTGCTCGAATACCTTCTGTAACACTGCCAAAGCTATTTCCAGGTTGTCCGTTTCCAGTAGCTCCAATTCCTGCAAAGTTATACTGGGTTATAGAAACATCACCGCCAAATTTAAGATAGCCTGTCTCTTTCATTGACTGACAAAATGCGACTTCTGCTCTAACCCCTTCAGCCACAGCCTCATCATAAAAAATCTGACAGAATGCTTCTATGGTTGGAGCCTCTGAATTTGAATAAAATGATGGATAGACACCATTGGCATTAAAATACTTAACCATCTGTGATACATTAGTGCGAGTCTGTCCCATTATTTTATATCTTCCATTATTTAAAAATGTCATTGTAATATTGGTTGACTCTGTCTTTACCTCTATACCATTTGCATCTTTTACATAACCGGTTATTGTATATGTATCAACACTTTCCGGCTGATTTTTAATATCCACTGTAATCTCAGCATTGCCGCTGGAATGATTTACTGCCTCATACCAATTTTCATTGCCGTCTGAAGCCCTGACAACACGGAATCTTATCTGTGTTATACCAGCAGCAGAAGATGCCCCAGATATAACAGTTTTAAAATATTCATCCTCCTCATTTTTCTGTGAAACTGACACGTTACCGGCAACCGGAGATGACACATTAAATGTAGTTCCTCCTAAAAGTACTTTATTTCCCCCTCTTACACCATACACATCTACCTGATACTCACCTGCAGTATGATGATTGGATATTACAGCATTCGCTTCATAAGAAGAGGATGATTTGGCAGCAGCTGGATAACTTACCAAATCATCTTTCCCTCCCGCTTTACTGTACACTTCAAAATCAAGCTTTGATACAGAATTTTCTATAAGATTGCTTACATTTAAATTAACTATTGTACCTTCAGGATTCATATTTTGTGAAACAACCATTTGAGGGAGCTGTATCTGAGCTGACACCTGCAATAAATTTTTCTCGATTTCATTTTTGTCTACAATAGATACTTCCGCTATATAATCACCAGAAACATATCCATGATTAGCAACATTAATATCAATTACCGCATTTCCATCAAAATCAAGCTCTGATTCATAGATTTTTGAATTTTTAGGATATTCAATAGGATAAACTTTAATCTTAGCTTTTTTGACCTTACTAACTGACGCCGCTCTGTCTACTTTTAATTGAAATGTTCCTGCATTACTATTAATATTCTCGAATGAGGCGCCTGAAAGGGTTGGACCCTCAACAGAAAAACCTGTTGTACCGATACTGTATTTTGTTCCATCAGAACGGATAATATAAGCGTCAGCCTTGTATGCACCTTCTGTATGATGATTTTTAATTGGTATATCTATTTTAAAAGCACCTGAGTTGTCTTTTATCATATCATACCATAAAATATCATCCTGACCATTATTTTCGCTCCATACAGCAATTGTCATCTTCTGTGCCTTGTCTAGTCCTCTTACATGAACTGTCGCTATAGTCTTATCCTCATTAAGAATCGTCTGAAACTCTGCATCTTCCGCAGATAAATCTGGTTCTACAGTAACAGCAGTATTAGAAACCGAAGTACCTCCGTCTTCTGACACAGGAAGTTCTGCAGCATACACAATCATATTGAGAGGATTTTTAATTGACTGGAATTCATTATCAGTAAATTTTTTTCCTAAACTGATGCTCTGTGCAAAAAATAATACACATATAACAATCAGCAACGCCGCTGAACCTGCAGCAATACCAACAAGAATCTTAATTATCCCCTTCTTCGCCTTCATTCGTTCAACACCTTCCTTTACGATATTCCAAGAGCAGCTTTCAATACCAACTGTGCATCTTCTAAGTTAAGATTTCCATCAGAGTTAAAATCTGCTATATCTTTTAATTCATCAGACAACTCAATTATATTAAGTGAAGCTTTTAAAACTGTTACTGCATCTGCTAATGTAACCTCTCCATCAAAATCCATATCACCTTTTAATAAATTCACTTTATCCGCTGCAATAACATAATCGCCCATTTTATCAGTGATTATCTCGGCATAACCATGTTCTGTCACTAACACATCATAAGCTTCACCAAGACTTATATTTTCTCCGTCATTTTTAAGCTCATATATAACAATATCTTTTCCAACATACTTTGCGGGCAGCTTAAACTGCACACGTATTTTATCATTAAAACTATATGAATACTTTTCTGACTGCATACTTAAATCAACTCGTCTAATAACAAATGACCTATACATATTTTCTCTATAGTTTGACATCAATTTCTTTACGCCCTTATAATATCCTATGTTATCTTTTAATGTATATATTTCTTCTTTCATTAACATATTATCTGCAATCAAAGCCGCCGCTGCTGTAATATTATTATCTGAAGAAACGCTGACACTGCTCAATGTAACATCACTTTTGTTCAATACGATAACTCCATTACTAACATTAACACTATCCTCACTGACAGAAATCGTGCCATCACTGACTGTAACTCCCATTGGACTTACTCCAGTACTTCCGCCGCTTACTTCAACGCTGTCCTGGCTTACTTCAGTACTGCTGCCGCTTACTTCAACGCTGTCTTGGCTTACTTCAGTACTTTCACCGCTTATATCGCCGCTTGATACAGTTATATCCTTTATATTAATTTTACCTTTATCAGCAATCACATTTACCCTATTTCCGCTCCATAATACAGACAAGTCATCATTTAGTTTTCCATTATAACTGCCGCTTATCTTTGTCTGATTTGGAGTAAACATTAAATCTCCTGAATATATAGAAGTACCGTTTTTCATATATGCGTATACATGTGCATATGAAGCACCGTCTGTTAAATGTTTCGTAAAATATTCATTTACAGTAAATTTATGTCCGTCATTATTCATCATATACCATTCTAAATCATCCTGTGCATTTTCATCGCTCCAAACCGCCACCTTAACATAGGCAATTTCTGACTGAAACGGAAAATCTGATGCATTTACAGTAAATGAAATATCATCCAAATCTAAACCTCCGCTAATTGAAGCCTGCGGATATGTCACTGTGTATGATGTTTTTTTAGCCATATCAAATATACCATTTTTATCTGAAATATAAGCATGAATATTATAATCGCCTTTAGTATATTTATAATCAGACAAATTTACCGACACATGATAATTTTCTCCTGAAGTTTTTTCCGCTGTAATCCACTTTAAGTCGCTTTGATCACTCTTAGACCACACAGCAACCTTTACATAATCAATACCGACATTAGATGATACTCCGTTTAAGTCAATATCAAACTGACCGGTAGCCTTATTTAACTCTCCAACATTTAACGCTTGTACCTTAGGTCCATCAACACTAAATGTAGTTGTACTTGCACATAACGAAACATTGCCGTCACCAGCATAGACATGAAGATTGTATTTTCCGCTTTTCTTAAAATCTGCAATTGGTATATCAAATACCCAATTACCGGAAGAATCCTTAACTGCATTATACCATCTTAAATCATTTTGTCCATCCTTGTCACTCCAAACTGCCAATGTGACTGAAGGGGCTTTAGACAAACCGCTGATACTGGTTGTAACCTTCTTATAATCAGGAGTAAAACTCGTACTGACTTTTGTTTTAGACACATCTTTATCCCATACTTCTACTTTTGACAATCCATAATATTCAGCAATCGCAGTGGCATCTGCAATTCCAAGAAGCTTAAGCTGGGCATCTGTTGAGAGATAAGCCGCTACATCCTCAGCGTTAGATACAAAAGCATGCTCTACAATTATAGCAGTAAATCCCGAAAGCTTACTGTTTTTAATTACTCCATAATAATCTGCAATAGAACCATCAGGGTATCTAGTATTATCCTCAGAGTTTCTAATTTGAGTACCTCTGTTTTTTAATCCCAAAGCAATCAAATGTGACTGCACTATGTTTGCAAGCCTCTCCCCAGCCACTCCTATACTGGAACGATAACTTCCATTTGGATAATATACTGTCGCTCCTTTAGCTGCAGGGCTGGATGCCGAATTGTTATGTAAACTAACATAAAGTACCGCGCCCATAGATTTTGCAAACTGTACTCTCTTCTTATTACACTGTGTCGATGTGGTTCCGGGATATGGACATCCCATTCCGTTTCTTGTCATATAAACAAGACCTACACCGTTATAATTTTGCAGTTCTTCATAACAATACTGCGCAATTTTTAAATTTAGAGTCTCCTCTGAAACACCATTTCCACTTGCACCGCTGTGAGTCGAATCATGACCCGGGTCCAATACAATAGAAGCTTCTGTCCTCTCAATACTGCCAAGCAGCAAAATTGTTCCACACAGCACACATAAAAAAAGCACTGTCTTTCCAATCTTATTCATTTGTCTCTTCATCCCTTCTATTATTTTCTTACAAATATTTTTGCAGTGTGATTTGTCAAATACACTTTATTACCGCATAATAAAGCTATTGCCAACTCACACTCTGATGCAGCAAAATCACTGTCTATATCCTGTGTATTTATACATGTATAAAAAGTGGCGAAATTAACATTTTGACTTACATTAAGAAATATCCCAAGTGTAGGATCATAGAGTCTATGGGCCGCAAAAACAAGTTCCTTATTTTTATATTTCACATAAATTGCAGGACGATAAAAAGCATTTGCCTTGTCTCCCTCTTTAAATGCATAACCTCGAATATGAATAAAATTACATCTTTGAACAGCAGAACGTATTTTTCCATATTCTGACAGATCTGATAATCTCTCAAACTCAGATAAATCAAATAACTTAGCATTTTGATTAACATAATAATGTGTATTAATAGAGGCGTCAAGCCTGTTTTGATTTAAATATGGACTATAATAAGGATCATATTTAACCAAATCAGGATGCATATCAAATAATTTCTCTCGCTCTTCCAAATGTCTATGGAACTTAGCATTGTCCAACGCATCCTCACCTCTTGTCACAGACTCATGATGGTATAAAACAATATCCTTTCTGACAACATTATGCAAACCAGTTTTATACAGTCTCATACAAAGCTCAACATCATTAAATGTAACAGCCAACTCTTCATTGAAACCGCCAACTCTGTCAAATTTTTCTCTGGAAACTATAAGACAAGCCCCTGTAACAGCAAGATAATTACAATCTGTATGCATATGACATGTAGTATGTTCAGTAATTTTGTCATATTCTTTTGAATGAATATGTGCTGCACCACTTTCATAATTAACAATACCTACATGTTGTATAATTTTTGTATCAGGGAAATATAATTTCACACCTACCGCGCCTGTATGGGGCTGCATCGCCTGACCTGCCAGAACGCCCAGCCAGTCCACATTATAAATGTTTTCAAACTGCAGATTAAGAACCTCAATATCATCATTCATAAACAAAAAATATTCACCGGAAGAATTTTGAACTCCAATATTACACATCTTTGAGAAATTAAAGTCCATCTTTTTATAAATATACTTAATCTCAATATTTGAATACTGGGCAAATATCTTTTCATATTCTTTACGATTCTGCTCACTCCCACCATTATCTACTATTATAATTTCATATGGAGTAAACTTAGTATATTTATAAATACTGCCAAGGCACTTGTCAATAAGAGACGGATTATCCTTAGATGGGATAATTATACTTACAGTTGGCAGCATGTTTGGCCTATATAAAATATGCTTATGTGAATAAATTTTATCTTGATAAAATAACACAGTCTGACTATCATTTTCAAGCAGCTCTTTTTTCAATTTCATAATTGACTCATTTTCACAACTATTTAACTCACATTTTTTATAGCAATACAGCAAAACTGACTGAATATGTCTAATCTCATTGTTATTTATTTTCAACATACATCTCAGCAATACTTGATAAGTAAAAAAATTATTAAATCCGTCAATATCTTCAATTATACCGCACAATAAATCCTTACTTATTACAAAACAGTTTACAATATAATCATAATTAAGCAGAAAATCAGGACTATAATCTGGAAGAGCATTTAAAGAATTGCCATAGCTTTTATCGGAATCATTTCCTTTTATAAATAGCGAATCAAAGTACAAAATTTTAATATCACTATTTTTTCTTCTATTAATATTTATATTATTTAAAACAGAAGCAGTATAATTATCTGATAGCTCGTCTCCCTCAGATACAAAACCGATATAATTACATGATAACCTTAAAATCTCATCTTGAATATTATCGTTTTCTGTAACTACTTTATATATTACAGGAACCGGCTGTCTTTCAATTGAGGCAATTGTCTTATTCAAATCTTTGCTCTTAAGCTTTTTTGAATTGCTGTTGCTCCATATAATTATACCTAATTTAACGCTATCATTTCCAGAGACAATGTCTTCCAATTTATTATAAGCTTTTATGAAACTTTTTAACTTTCTATCAATGCTTTTTTTCTCATTAAGATTATCTTTTATTAAATATTTAAATGTATATAAACCCTGTCCAAACAGTACTTCAAAAACTCGTTTTAATTTCATATTTTTCCACTATACCTTTACATAATTATTTTTACTATAGTTTAAGATTATACCATTACTCAGCCCTTTATACAACCAAAAATCTATTCTCCATAATTATTTTATTATTAAATTATTTACTAAAGAAGTATTTATTTTTTGTACAATCGGAAATACTAACATAACGATACAGCGCAACTGTACACACTAAATAATAAAAAAGTCAACTGCAAAAAACATTTTGATAACAACTTATTACAACATTTAGTTAGAATATAATTTAATTATCATGCATGAATTCAATTAACTTGTAAATTTTACCTTGCAATTTAAAAAATATATGGTAGAATGAGGGTTGTATTTAAAATATCATTATCATTGATAATATTTTATCTTTTAGACAATATGAAAGTCTTAATTTACTTTAGACCTAACGGGGGAATTTCAGTTATTCCTTATTTTTAGGAGGATATTTATGGACAAGATAGCAGTTTTGATTCCTTGCTATAATGAGAGCAAGACAATTGAAAAAGTTGTAACTGATTATAAAAAAGCATTGCCTGAGGCAACAATTTATGTGTATGACAATAATTCTTCAGACGGTACTGATGAAATTGCCAAAAAAGCTGGTGCAATAGTTCGTTATGAGTATATGCAGGGCAAGGGAAATGTAATCCGAAGAATGTTTCGTGAAATTGATGCCGAGTGTTATATTATGGTAGACGGAGACGACACCTATCCCGCCGACTGTGCACCGGAAATGGTACAATGTGTGTTGAATAAAAAAGTTGATATGGTAGTTGGAGATCGGTTGTCATCAACTTATTTTACAGAAAACAAAAGACCATTTCACAATTTTGGAAACAGCATTGTTCGATATTTTATCAACAACCTATTCAGAAGTAATATTAAAGATATTATGACTGGATATCGTGCATTTTCCTATCATTTTGTTAAGACATTTCCTGTTCTTTCCAAAGGCTTCGAAATTGAGACAGAAATGAGTATACATGCAGTTGATAAAAATATGTTTGTAGAAAATGTAATTATTGATTACCGCGATAGACCGGAGGGCAGCGAGTCAAAGCTCAGTACTTATTCTGATGGCTTTAAAGTACTATTAACTATCGCAAGGCTGTATAAAAATTATAAGCCTTTTGGTTTTTTCGGAATAATTGCTGCAATACTTACTATTATTGCATTGGGATTCTTTATACCTGTCTTTATTTCATTTGTAGATACAGGTATGGTTGACAAAATACCTACTCTTATTATGTGCGGATTTGTAGAACTTGCAGCTATATCTTCATTCTTTACCGGACTTATGCTCACAACCATGACTCAAAAAAACCGTCAGGACTACGAGTTCCGTCTGCAGTTAGTTGACATGCAGCATAAAAAACTTATGGAGGACAAGGTGGGCTGATTATGAAAATCAAGAAAACAGAAACTAATGTATCAATATTTTTTTCTTTTTATATTGCATTCTTTTTTTGTCTTCTTATTTCTTTCTTTGCTTCTGCATATTGTAATCTAAACTATAATGTAAAAAATATTGGCTCATATCTTTCCAGCAATAAGAAATCAGCCAGTTATACTCTTGATGATATGGCTTTGACTAATTATACGTCAAACGGTTCATCAATAACAAGTACGACCGACGATGGACAAATTAAATTCAATGTCGGTCGTTACATTTATGATTTTCATATTTTGCTTGATGAAAAAGTAAATGAAGCCAAAGTTGTAACCGTTTATTATGCAGAAACTAAAGAAGGATTCTCAGAAGAAAATAAAATCTCATTTACTATCCCCTCATGGGAAGACTCAGCGGACATAATGCTCAATTGCTATGCAGAAGAGCTTCGAGTAGACATAGGTTCTGCTGCCAATGAAACATATAAATTAAATAATATAACAATTAATAATAATTCAATGCTTACAAGTGCAGATTTTTGGACATTAATGATATGTTTTTTTGTTGTGATATTTTTTATTTCATTGCACTTTATACTCGATATTCACAAAATGTACAGTTTTATTTATAAATGGCGTTTTGCAGTCGGAGCAGCAATTGTACTATTTGGAGTAATTTTAAACTTAAACGGATCTTCCATTGCCTGTTGGAACAATTTTGTACCAGCCCATGACAGCAATACGATCTTGGGTGAACCGCGCCCTATCAGAAGTGATGAGTATGGCACATTTACCTCCTTCAGCATTTCACAGGGTTATGGTGATAACAGTTACAATTGGTTCAGTGATATTATAAGAGGCACAAAGACAGACACCGTTATCGTATATGGTCAGCCTGTAAAACATATATTATCAATACTCTTCAGACCTTTCCTCACAGGATTCCTTGTTTTCGGTGCCGGACGAGGGCTTGCATTCTTTTGGTGGGGCAGGTTTGTATGTCTATGGCTTGTAACTTTTGAACTTTCAATGCTTATTACTGATAAGAAAAAACTGTTAAGCGCATTTGGCGCGACAATATGTGCGCTTGCACCAGTTGTGCAATGGTGGTTTGCTATCAACGGTCTTGCAGAGATGATGATTTTCGGCGGACTTGCTGTATTAATGCTTCATCGATTCATGAATGATAAAGTATTCTGGCACAGACTGATTTGTCTATTTGTATTATACTGTTGTGCCGGCGGTTACATTATGACATTTTATCCTGCATGGATGATACCATTGGCATATGCTTATCTAGCTCTTGTAATATGGGTAATAATAACTAATTTTAAAAACTGTCATCTTAGATGGTACGATTTTTTATCTATAACTGGTGTATTGCTACTATTTGGAGCAAGCATGATTTATATATATAGTAAATCAGGAGATACAATAAATTTAGTACTTAACACTGCATACCCTGGAAAAAGAATAGTCACGGGTGGCGGAGATTTAAAAGGATTCTTTAGAAGTTTTGGAAATTTCTTTTTTACTTTCCAACAAGAAGGGATACCATCAAATGTATGTGAAGCTTCTACATTTTGGGACTTTTTCCCACTTGGAATTATTGGCGGAATTTTTGTTATGCTGCGCTACAAAAAAAAGGACTGGCTTATTATACTTCTGCTTATATTTGAGACAATACTTGGTATATATATTATTTTTGGTCTTCCTGAAATTGCAGCTAAGATTACGCTTCTCAGCATGTCAATGAGTAAACGAGCTTTAGTTGGAGCCGGATTCATTAATATTCTGCTTCTTTTAAGAACATTAAGCCTTTATCGAAAAGAACCTGATAATAAACATTTGTATCTTATATCAGTTCTATATACTATATATATCTTACTTGGAAGCCATATAGCTTATGGAAATTATTTAAACAAATTGAATTATATTATTCTCGCTGCTCTTGCTTTTGCAGCTGTATATTCAATTTTAAAAAACAAATCACACCCTTGTTATATAGTTGTATACTCCGTATTTATACTATATTGCTCAACTGCATTTGTAAATCCACTTCAACGCGGAACAGCAAATGTTACTGAAACTGAACTTGCTAAAGCTATTCAAAGTATTTCCGAAAAAGACAGCAATGGAAAATGGATCGTTGACTCTATGACCTATCCTATGACCAATTATACAATAATGCAGGGAGCGCCGACAATAAATTCTACAAGCACTTACCCAGCTCTTGATAGATGGGCGAAATTTGATAAAGAAGGTAAATATGAAGAAATTTATAACCGATATGCACATATTACAATTGATATGATTCCAGTAGAATACAAACCTGAAAACAAATTTGAATTATATTCACCAGATGCATTTCGTGTTTACCTCAATGCAGATGAACTATATAATATAGATGTCAGATATATTTTTACAAACAGAGATTTAAGCAGTTATGGAAGCGAACGCACCTCAATAACTTTGTTGGATACAAAGCAGGGTTATAATATATATAAACTTGCTTCCAGCTTATAAATTTACAACTATCAATATGGTGTCGTATAATCAAAACATTTGATTATGCGGCACCATATTTGCTTTTACTTTTTATTCATAAAGCAAATGTAGTTGAATTTTTTTCTAAAATCATTAAATGTTTTACTGAAAATTTATGATATTTAACTAACAATTAAACATTTTAATAATTATAATCATTACTTTCCTTTTTTGATAAATTGGAGTATACTATGTATGTAGCAGCTAATTCAATATATATTTTTGTTGCTAATAGCTATGATACAGGGATTTGGTATCCCCTCCATTCCCTGTATTAGTAGAGAAATTATTTAAGTAATATTTAAATATTAAAGGTGCAAAGTCTTCTCAATTATAAGACTTCGCACCTTTATTAGTTTTATAACCTTTTTTTCTCCTTAAAGCTTTAAATTTAGAGGATTTAATACTGCGCTTGACAATGTATCCATATTATTTATTATGAACAAAGAGACATGTTATATCCAATAGCCTCTACTTAATATAATCAGAAAAAAAATAAAGTGCAAAGCCTTTTCTGCCCTACACTTTATTAAAAATTACTAAGTGTTGATGCTATTTTTTTTCACGATAATAATCTGATTTTAATATATTATCATTAGCATTTATCTTTTCCATAACAATATTATTTATCTTGCTTATATTATCATCGCTCATCTCACCATAAACTATCTTGCCATCATAAAAATACACATCTTTTGTAATCCATGAACCATCTGAAAAATAAGCTATTCCATCGTATTTATCATTAAAAATATCATTTCCTACATATACTGATACATCTCCTAAATCAAACAAATTAACTATCGTAGGCACTATATCAATTGTGCTGGAAACTTTATCTACTTGCTGAACAAGACCTTTATCTGCCATATCTGCTGACCATATTACACATGGTACTTTATATAACAACTGTGAATATTTTTCTACATTTGATAATTCATATAATGTATTAACATCAGAAATTCCATATGGATAATGATCGCCTACTGCTACAATAACAGTATTCTCAAGCATTCCTCTGTCTCTTAAATTTTTAATAAGACCTTTAAGCATATCATCTGTAACACGACATTTCGCAAAATAGTTATTAATCTCTTCAGAACCTGTCATTGATGAATACTCAGGGTGGTTTGCAAGCGCATATTGCACTATCGAATCAGATGAATCATAGCTTAAATGAGCACTGTAAGTAATAATATAGTCAAAAAACTTTTCATCTTGAACTAATGTATCAAATAACTGCTCATTCTTATTAATTATATCATCCTGCATATAATCATTTTCAACATAATCCTGATAACAAACATACTCTTTATATCCAAATGCCTGATTTGTAAATTCTCTGTTGTAAAAAGACGGCTTATTGAAATGGTATTGTCTTGCTGTGTAACCTTGTTCAGTAAAAAGTTTAGCCATACTGTAAGGAAATAGATTTTCAGAAAATGAATATACAAGCGAACCATCCAATGGTGCATACAAACCAACATTTGTCGCCATCTCAGAATTAAGAGTAGCAGCTGAACCATAGATGGATGCATACATATTATTAAAGTAAATACCTTTTTGTGACATCTGATATAATGTTGGCATCACTGATTCATTTAACACTATATCATCAATACTTTCCATAAGGCAGAATATTACATTCTTTCCTTTTAATACGCCAGTCATAGAATTCGGATCATGAGTCTCTTTTGCAGCATAGTACTCATCCACATCATCTATCATTTCTTTCTGTTTAAATCCATTGCCAAAAATAGACAGCTGTAAATCCCTAAGCTCATATTGATAAAATCCACAGAGCTCAAAAGCACCGACACGATTTGTCATTGTAGAATAAATATAATTTGCATTGTCAAAAGAATTCCACTCACCATAATCTCCACCATACAAAGTATGATTATACATAATTATTGATGCAATAATAGATACGACAACTAGATATCCTGCCTTTTTCATATAAAAGGTCTCTCTAATTAAAAATATACCAACTACACCTAAAATAATAAATATTATCATTGAACGTATAAAACGTCCATCAAGAAGCTTTAAAACATAGTCTGTATAATCACTTCCCTCTTTAGCAAGCCCTAAATCTTTAAAACTGAATAGTTTATTAAAAACCTGATAATAGACTCTCTGCACTGCGTATAAAATTAAAAATACAAAATATGTTATACCATATGCCAATCTTTTAATCCATCTTTTTGGAATAATAGAAATAATCAAAATAACAGAACCAATAAAAGCAAAAGTAAATAAATTCGGTTCATAACTTGAATATGTCAATCCTGTTTCGTCTGAGGTCTCATAACGCATAGCTAAATCTAATATATAAAGAGACAACATAATATATACAACACCTAAAACACCTGACACATTTCGCCTTGTCCAATACATATATACATTTCGCTTTTGCCCATACCCATGCAGTATAATAAGAAGGTTAAGAAAAATATACAACCCCTCGCCCTTCTGCTCCGGCATATAAATCATTGATAAAATAATAGCTGTCAAAATAAAAGCATAAAAACAGGTAAAATATAACACCTGCTTCGGTACTTCTAATAGTCTAAAAAATGATTTACCCATAAACAGTGCAATTGTAGCCGCCGCTGTAATAGCGGTAATTATAACATACCATTTAAATACAAGACAATGCTTGATATTAATGTCTTTAATCTGCACATGTCCCTCACCTGGATAATACGTTCTGATCTCAAAACTCTTTTCATCTATTTTGCTTTTTAAATTGAAGACAATATCATCATGATGTTTTTCTGCAGACATTTCCCCCTTAGCAACAACTACAGCACTATCATCGGAATCTCTATATAATAAATCATATTTAGTATCTTTCTCAGTCTCATACTGAATTGTCACTTTCCAATTTCCGTTTGCCAAATCTAAATCAGGCCCGAGATAAAATGAACCATCACTCTCTGAAACATCAGTAGTTCCAATATTGACCCTATCATGATACTGAGTTTGTGTAAGAAACAGTTTATTTTCTGATAACTGTATAGACCCCAATACACATAATACAAACACATAACCAAGTATTAAAATAAGCCATGACATCTGTCTTGTAGTGAGTTTATTCAACAAATCATCTATAAATTTTCTCATAACAAAATTCCTCTCATCCTCCTGCAAAGAGAACAGTCATTAAATGTTAATCTAGTGTAAAAGGAGCAATTGTAACAGGGAAATTTTTATTATAATATGGATCTCCCTCTTCTAAAATATTTGTCCATCTATTTTGAAATTTCTTTACCTCATTTTGAAAACGGGCCTGCTTCTCAGGCGTATCTTCATATCCTCTTGATTTTGATTCATAATGATACCATAATGAAAAGGCATCATATACAACTAAATAATCCTTCTCTCTGACCTTTAGACAGTAATCAACATCATTTAATGCAACAGCGAAACTTTCAGTCAAACCGCCCACTTCTTCAAATACACTTCTCTTTGTCATTAGACATGCTGCAGTAACTGCACTGTAATTACAATTAATTCTGGCTCTAACCATATAACCATAATCATCTTTTCCTATACCTGAAAATACATGCCCTGCAAATCCACCAAAACCTATAACAATACCTGCATGCTGAACGGTGTCATCATCAAACAAAAGCTTTGCTCCAACAATTCCAACTTCTTCTCTCATACATATACCCAACATATCAGCAAGTGAATTTTCTTCTATAAGTTCCGTATCATTGTTTAACAGAAGAATATAATCACCTTTTGAGCTGGCTGCTCCAAAATTATTAATCGCAGAATAATTAAACTCTCTTTCCCAAAATACTACTTTAACACAATCATTTTCTTTCTGTATTTTATCATAATAGTCGAAAGTTTTTTTATCAGTACTGTTGTTTTCAACAACAATTATTTCAAAATTCCTATATCTGCTCTTTTTAATGATTGATTGAATGCACAAATCCAAATCATCCGTATGATCTTTGTTAGGAATTATTATGGAAATAAGCGGATTACCTGGTGTATCATAAATCACATGATACATTCCCCAAAGTCCCACATGCTCAACCCTTGCCTTAATTCCTACTCTTTCTAAATGAGATTCTATAGCACGCTTTCCGGCATCATAACAATACATCTTACTCTCTGGATTTTCTGCTGTTGAACCTTCACACATTCTCCAATGATATAAAATTTTAGGTACATGCTCAATCTTTCTTGACCTCTCAATACATCGGAACATTAAATCATAATCCTGTGAACCATCATATTCTGAACGAAAACCTCCGACCTCATCAACAATTGTCTTTCTTACACAGAAGAAATGTGTAATATAATTATGAGAACGGAATAAATCAATACTAAAATCTGGTTTAAAATTAGGATCACAGTTTACAAGTGTATCTCCAACTACCTTGTCTTCATCGGTATAAACTATATCTACTGATTCATCCTGTAATTTTTTCACAACCTCATACAATGCATCTGGTTCCATAAGATCATCGTGATCTAACAGACCAATAAAATCACCGTCTGCAATTGACAAAGCGCCGTTAGTATTACCTGAAATACCTTTATTTTCTTCAAGCACCTTATATACAACACGAGGATCTTTTTTATTATATTCAGCCAGAACTTCCTCTATTTCTCTGTTGCCTTGACTGCCCTCTCCTATACAGAGCTGCCAATTTTGATATGACTGATTTATAACCGAATCTATCATTTGGTGCAGAAAATCAATAGGTGTATTGTATGTTGGAACTAATATGCTGATTTTAGGCTCATAAGAAAATTTATGATTTTTCTGCTCTGCCAGCTCTTCCAATGACACCCTATGCCTATTAAACCAATCCTGATAATGCATTGAATCTGTCTGCTCTGTCATCGCATCAAGCATTTTCGATTTTAAATCTTTAAACCCATGTTTTAATACATATTTAGTTAATCTCTTAACATTTGCTGCATTAAGAGATTTTATCATCTGCTGCTGTACAAGTTTTCTATGCGCTTTTTTATTTCTTTTAATAAAATCAATAACGGCAATTTCTTTCTTTACTGTATTCTTACCGCTTACAATTACAATTATATCATCTTCCGCCTCAGAAAAAAATTTAAGTTCAAAGCCACAAAGCTCCTGCTTCTCAGAAGCTATACCGCAAATTACTAAATCAGGACGCAGTTTTTTAATACATTCCGACTTTAGTTTTTCACCAAATTTATTTTTTACTGAAAAAATCAACTCATCACTATTATCTTTTAAAAGCGCCCATCCAGTTACATAATAAACGCTCTTCTCATCTTCAACACGTTTTTCTACATTATCTATATTATAATTAAACAACTGACTTTCAAGCAGCCTCTTAACACCTGTTTTATCCAACGATAATAGTGTTATCTCCTCACCACCGTCATTAACCAAAAAAACTAAACTTTCTGTACTGCTGTCAATAATATTTTTAGTGCGGATATCAAAACCAACATCTTCTCTTACATTATAACCTGCTAAATCTTTAGCTACATCTTCTCTTATTATAGTTTTATGATTAAGTTCTGAATTTTTTCCGTCGATTTTTAGGCTATAAGAAACATTTCTGTCATTTTTTGGTGCATACCATCCTATTATGCGAAAGTTCATTGAACTTTCGTCCTCTATCAATTGTATATTATCAATATGAAACAATGTCTTCATTTTTACCCTTCCATTCTTCGCACTTACTTTGCTTTGAAAATTTCTTTTGTATTTCTGAGCGGCTTTGTAACTTTCCAACTCAAACTGTCATGAATAGAATTTATCTCTTCATTTAACAAATTATTCTCAGTCTGAAGTCTTTCAAACTCACGCTGAAAATATTCTTTCTGACCTCTCTCGGCAATAGTTTTTGCTTGTTCTTCTCCCAGAACAAGCTGCAAATTTTCTATCTGTCTAAGCAAATCTTCCTCCTGTTCGCCGCATTTATCAATATCTGCTTTAAGATTTTGTATCTCATCAGCCATATAATTCATTGCAGCAACAGCCGAATTTCCAAATGTATTGATTTCATACTCTAGTTCAACAATACCTCTTTTTCCATCTGCAATATCTATCCAAAACCATGGATCATTATTTGAAAATATATATATATTTTCTGCAACTTTAACACCATTATAACTAACAATTTCAGCTAAATCTTCTTGTTCATCTTCCCATATTGCACAAAACTTTGTAACTTTTAACCCGCATCCGCACGGCGCTGGGTCAACTCTAAGCATTTTAACACTATCTTCTACAGAAATTCTTATTTTACAGATATTGCCATTTAAGACAGCATCATATTTTTCCCTCTCCTGGAAAACAAACCCATCACCATAATTTTTATAAATCTCTATATGATTTAATGTATAACCTGGAGCTCCATCAACAAGTATCTTTACAATATTATGTGCTGTCTGACCTAAGAAACTGTAAAGTGTTCTTACTGCTACTATATTTCCCTCTATATATTTCTGAAAACTTTTTTCCATTGCCGCAAAAACTGATATGTCTTCTTTTGCATCTCCCAATAAATCAAAAATACCTTTTTCTATTAAAATTTCACGCGACTTCCTCGTATAAACATAATAATGCAGCGCCCTATACAGTATAAAATCAACAGGAACAGCAAATTCGAAACACCATTCATAGTCTATCAGCATCCAACATTTTTCATTAATCAGAATGTTTTCAAAAATCATATCTATATTGCTAAGTTGAAATGACTTATAACAGTTTGACAAGTGTACCTCTCCAAACACACTCTCAAACTCTTCACTAACTGCAAATTCCAAATTAGACGTCTTTCTGCAAATATCAAAATAATCATTTATTAAACTAAATAGTTTATCATAATTATTTTCTTCTAAGTAAATATCTAATTGTTTTTCCAATGAAATACCATTTACAAACTCAAACTCTGCACATTCCTCTTCATTGTCCCATACACAACTGCAAGGAACAATTTTAGTATTTTCAAACAGCTTTTTTATTTTTTCATATCTTACTGGAAGCTGTCTGACAAATAAATCAGCTTTTTTATCGGCAGGAGATTTTCTAACTCCTTTACTTCCATCTTCATATTTAACAATATCTGTCTTTACCGCAAATTCAGGAGCTCTCTCATTAGAAAACTTTGTATATATTATTTTATTCATAGCGCTCCTCCTCTGCAATCATCTTTTTCAGACTTACATGCTTTTCTCAAAACGGTCATAAATGAATTAGAGAAATACGGAAATGCATTATCTTTTATTAGTTCATCATACACTCTTGTCTCATTAAAGAGAACAAGTCTCTCTCTGTCAAAATTCTGCAAATTAATATTTAAATCGCCTAGTTTTGGCAGTACATCATCAGAATACAGAACCATTGGAAATTTATAATCAGGATAAGGATAATAAAATGTTACATCCCATACGCCTGTCTTATCAAAAATCTCCTCCAGTTCCTTTTTTGAAAATGTTCGAATTCCTTCACACTCTTCATTATATCCCTCAAGACCGCTAAAGTATCCTCCCAGATGATCTTCTTGGCATCCGGCCCAATATTTCATTCCAAATTTATTCTCTATTGCAATAATAAGCTGTCCGCCAGGAGCTAAATGTTTTGATATCTGTGCTAAAAATTCTTCAAAAGGATTATCACTGTCAATATACAAACCCGCATATTCAAACACACCTATAAGAGTGATAACATTAAAATCATTTTCAAGCGTAGGCTCTATATCTTGAAAATTACCAATCATTATCTTTACATTTTCACATGTTTTATTTTGATTTGCATTTATAATACTACGTTTCTTAGACAATTCAACGCATGTAACACTCTTAGCCTTCGCCGCAAGTCCTCCGGTAATAGCTCCGCAGCCTGATCCTATCTCAAGCACTTTATCTGTCTTTTTTATATTAAGGGGACCCAATATATTTCTACGTATATGGGAAAGATGATACATTACAGCCCAATCTTTTTTCTCAGCAATAATTTTGTTAAACTCATGCGGCTCATAATTTTTTACAATGTCAAGTATTTTATCTTCAACATCACCGTCACTGTAAATATCTTGTCCTTTGTAAAATTCATAATCCAACAATATATTTCCTATTTTTTCAACCATAATATACCCCCTTTTCTTATTAAAGGATATGTGCAATATTTTAACATGCTTACTTGAATCTCCATCACTCTATCTCAATCTCTGAGTTCATATCATAAAATCCTACTGTATTTTTCTGCGATACAACCGTTAAATTTACAACATCATACAGACGATGATATACAGTAAATTCACCATTCGTATATCCAGTACAGCCAAAAGAAATTAAGTATTCTCCCCCCTGTAAATCTGCATTCTGTGTAAAAGCAACAATTTTACTGTCGCCACTATCCGCCGATACAATTCCTTTGCCTTCAAACATTGTGTTAGTTCCTGTTATTTCAGTTCCCTGCAAATTTTTTATTGTGTAAGCAAAAATTGGCTCTGTAACTTTATCATGAAAGTCAATTTTAAACTTTATCGTAAATTTCTTACCCTTTTCTATTGCATTATTATAACTGCCTGAATCATCGACAATGGCATAGTCCACAATTTCTGCCTCTTTGCTTCCATACTCAATTGTATTAGGATTTAAATCAAATCTTGATTTCCACAAATTTTTGTCTGCTGAAGCCGCTGCAGCACTTTTTATCGCTTCTGAACCTTTATTGTTATTTTCAATCACTTTTTCTTCATTATCGTTTTGTGTATCCCCTAGAGTCTGTCCTGTCTCAACATCATATTGATTTACAAGAAGTTTCTTATAAATATCAATCATTTCTTTAGGAGAACCTTCATTGAGTTTTTTTCCCTTGTTAAGCAGAACAACTCTGTCACAATATTTTCCAATACTTCCCAAATCATGACTTACAAAAAGTATGGTCTTGCCCATCTTCTTAAATTCCTCAAATTTATGGTAACATTTTGCCTGAAAAAACACGTCGCCAACTGATAATGCCTCGTCGACTATAAGTATCTCCGGGTCAATATTAATTGCAACTGCAAACGCAAGACGCACAAACATACCGCTTGAATATGTTTTCACTGGTTGATTGACAAAATCACCTATATCTGCAAAATCTAGAATATCTTGTAATTTAGCATCTATCTCTTCTCTTGAAAAACCAATCATTGTTCCGTTTAAGTACACATTTTCAATTCCAGTATATTCACCGTTAAATCCTGCACCAAGCTCAAGAAGAGCTGAGATTCTCCCATCTACTAAAATATTTCCTCCCGTAGGATTTAACACACCTGTAATTATTTTTAATATAGTAGATTTACCAGAACCATTAGTCCCGATAATTCCTACAGTTTCTCCTTTTTTTACATTAAAGCTTACATTATCAAGTGCAAAATGTTCCTTGTAGCGTTTTTTTCTTGAAAAACCAAGAGACTCTTTTAATCTGTCAGTAGGTTTATCATACAACTTATACATTTTCTCAACATTTTGAACCTGAATCGCATATTCTGACATAATATCCTACCTTCCAATTTATGCTTCTTTATTTTCAAGAAAAATCTTTCTAGTAACAAAATTATACACCGTAACAATAGCTGTAGCAAAAATTTTAGCACTCAGACAGAGTATATCATACAGAACTGTGGCATTGTCCATCTTTGAAAATGCCACGTCAACAATAATCCACATGACAAAAGTATTAATTACAAGACCAATCACACTTAAAATAATAAATATAACAAACTCTTTTGTCTTGCTTATATCGTTTCTTCCCTCAAATACATATTTCATACTTGCAATATAATTAAAGATTACTGAGACAGAAAACGAAATTACATTAGCAGGTATTATCGGCATACCACACACATTATGAAGCAACATCATTATCCCGCTGTCAATAAAAAATGCAATTGCGCCAACTACGCCAAATTTCAGAAACTGCTGTATTATATTTTTCATTTTTTCCTCCTAGAACACTGTAAACATCTAATCTAATATTTACAATACATCAGCAAAATGGGCCTTTAAACGTTTAAAAATCACTGAACCAAACACAAATATAACCGCTGTAACAAACCAAAAATAAACAAGTTGGTTAGGGTTTTCAAAGAACCATTTCTTATCAATTAAAGCTTCTCTGTAACCATTTACTACATAATAAATTGGATTAAGCTTTAATATCCAACGATTTCCCTCCGCAATCATTGTCTCCTGCCACATAATCGGCGTCATCCACACGCCAACCTGAAGTATAATTGCAATAATCTGTCCTAAATCTCTGAAAAATATAACTATTGAACATGTAGCATATGATAAGCCTAACACAAATACAAACAGACAGAACGTATAATAAATAACCTGAATTGTATATAAATCAGGATAATATCCAAATATTGCAAATAAAACTATTGTTATAAATACAAAGAATAAATGTACAAATAATGCTGACAATATTTTTACTATCGGCAGTATACTTATCTTAAAAACTACTTTTTTAACAAGATATGTGTACTCAAGCATACTGCTAGTTCCACCGTTCAATGCATCTGAAAAAAAGAACCATGGCACCATACCAGCCATAAGCCATAAAACAAACGGACAATCCATTACTGCACCTGAGCGAAAACCTACCTGAAAAACAAAACTATATACAGCAATAGTTACTACTGGTTGAACAAACGCCCATATAATGCCAAGATATGAACCTGCATATTTGGTTTTAAAATCATTTTTAGCCAAGTTCATTACAAGACGCCTGTTATGGTAAACTTCAATCGGCAGACCAGCAAACCGTCCCAAGAACAAAAATGCAAAAAGCAGCATAAGATCTATAGTTACACAAAGGATAATTTTATTTATAAATATTGGCTGCTCCTGTGCTTCAACAACAAACTTGCCAAAATCATACTGACTTAAATCTAATACTAAATATCCGTCGTCACCATTTGTTTTTATATTATATCTGCCATTATCATTATTAATAGATGAAATCATATTTTTATATCCATCTATCATATGTTCTGAAAAATCTATATCAATACTTTCAGATTTACAAGTAATACTGACATTCTCAATTTCATGAGAAGCCGGAGTAGCGCCAAGATCAAAGCGCAAATACTTAACCTGCGACGGAAACGCAAATTCAATTGTCCGCTCTTCCCCTTTATCGCTATAATTTGCATAGACAGAATCTCCTTCTCCCCATGCACCCTCCTTGTACTCACTTATACTGTAATAAATCTGATAAAGCTCTTCTTTGTCACATTTAATATCCATAATCAGCTTAGGCTGCATAGAAATATCCGGCTGTATTTTTGTAAAAATAAGATAATTACTTAATACTGCGGCCGCAATAATAAAAAACAGAGCCGCAATCTTTTTCTTCGACATAAGTCTTTCCTCTCTTTTAAACGGTTACTTCAACAATCCATAAATTATATTTTAACCTCATAAATCCCTGCCCTTATTAAGGCAGGGAATTTTTTCGGCATTAAGCCTGTTCTAATTCTTTTAAATATCTCTCAAGAGCGTCCTGCCATGTAGGAAGCTTTTTAAATCCATTTTCAACAAGTTTTTCCTTGGACATTCTTGAATTTTTTGGACGCGGAGCTTTTGCTCCATACTCTTCTGTTGTAACTGGAACAACAGTAACATTTGTATATCCCGCCTTATCAAATATAGCTCTTGCAAACGCATCCCAAGAACAAATACCCTCATTAGTAGCATGATATATACCATATTTTTCTGTTACAACCATATCACACAATAAAACTGCTAAATCGGGAGTATACGTTGGCGAACCAATCTGGTCATTTACAACAGTGAGCGTATCATGATCTTTTCCAAGACGAAGCATCGTCTTAATAAAATTATTGCCATTTATGCCAAAAACCCATGAAACACGAACAATAAAATATTTATCTATAGCTTTAATAACTTCTTTCTCTCCATCGAGCTTCGTAATTCCATATTGACCTTTAGGTCCTGTAGGATCATCAGGTTCATAATAATTATCCCCATCGCCCGGAAATACATAATCCGTGCTTATATAAATCATCTTGCAGTCTAACTCTCTACATACTGCAGCAATATTTTTTGGTCCGTTTACATTGACATTTCTGCAAACCTCTATATCTTCTTCCGCTCTGTCAACTGCAGTGTAAGCAGAACAGTGAATGACTGCGTCAGGTTTATGCTGCATAATAAAACTTCTTGTCTGCTCTGCATCTGTAATGTCAAATTCTTCCAAGTCAGCGCCAATACCTTCAATTCCGCGCTTTTTCAACTCTTTCATAACATCATAGCCAAGCTGACCTTTAACACCTGTAACTAATACTTTCACTAAAATACCTCCCTAACGATTACCATACTGTTTTTCGTAATAGTTCTGATATTCACCGCTTATAATATTTTCCCACCACTTCTTATTGTCAAGATACCATTTTACAGTTTTCTTAATTCCGTCTTCAAACTTTGTCTCCGGCAGCCAGCCAAGCTCATTATGAATCTTAGTTGGATCAATGGCATATCTCATATCATGTCCTGGACGATCAGTTACATATGTTATAAGATCTTCACTCTTTCCAAGTTCATGAATTACAGTTTTGACAACTTCAAGATTTGTTTTTTCATTATGTCCGCCTATATTATAAACTTCGCCGACCTTTCCTTTGTGAATTATAAGATCAATAGCTTTGCAGTGATCTTCAACATACAGCCAGTCACGGACATTTTCACCCTTACCATACACCGGAAGTTCTTTATCATTTAATGCATTTGCAATAATTAGAGGAATAAGCTTTTCTGGGAAATGATAAGGTCCGTAATTGTTAGAACATCGCGATATCGTTACCGGAAGCTTAAATGTTCTGTGATATGCAAGCACCAATAAATCTGAAGAAGCCTTCGATGCAGAATAAGGACTTGACGTGTGCAGCGGAGTTTCTTCAGTAAAGAAAAGATCAGGTCTGTCAAGCGGAAGATCACCATACACCTCATCAGTTGACACTTGATGATATCTCTCGATTCCATACTTACGACATGCATCAAGCAAAACACCCGTGCCCAACACATTTGTCTGCAAGAAAATCCCCGGGTCTGTAATTGAACGGTCAACATGACTTTCAGCTGCAAAATTAACTATTACATCTGGCTTTTCTTCCTCAAATAATTTATAAATAAAATCTCTGTCTGCAATATCGCCTTTTACAAATTTAAAATTTTTCTTATCCATCACTGACTCTAAAGTCTCTAAATTACCAGCATAAGTCAGCTTGTCCAAACATATAATGTCATAGTCAGGATATTTATTTACCATTAAGTGTACAAAATTTCCGCCAATAAAGCCGGCGCCGCCTGTTACTATAATTTTCATATTATTACTTTCCTTTCACTTATATTTACGATTACCTAGATGTCAAAGCCCCAACCATTAAAAATTTACAAATTTTATATACCACTGCTTACAGCTGGGTTTTTCACTTAGCATATTTAAAATCAATATCACTGTCTTTTAACAACGGAGCATTGTTATCCTTTTCAGATGTTATCGGATTTTCAATATTCCAATCTACGCCAATATCAGGGTCATTCCATCTTATACCTCTGTCGGCTTCTGCATTATAAAGATTATCTGCTTTGTAAAGGAATTCAACATCATCAGTCAATGTAACAAAACCATGTAAAAAACCACGCGGAATCAATAACTGCTTTTTATTTTCTGCCGAAAGTTCAACACCCACCCATTTTTTATATGTCGGAGAACCCTTTCTCATATCAACTGCAAAATCAACTACCGCACCTCGGTTGCATCGTACCAGTTTAGCCTGAGCCGCATCCCCTTTTTGAAAATGAAGGCCGCGAAGAGTACCTTTTTTAGCAGAAAATGACTGATTATCCTGCACAAAATTATAATATAATCCCGCTTCCTCCATGGCCTTCTGTGACCAGCTCTCCATAAACCAGCCTCTGTGATCTCCAAAGACCTGAGGTTCAAGAATATATACGTCTAATACATCTGTCTTTATAACATTCATAATAATGCCTCCTAGTACTTAATTTTACCTTCTGCAACTTTCTTAAGATGTGCACCGTAACTTGATTTTCCATAAAGTTCAGCAGACTCTACAAGCTTCTCCTGTGTAATCCAGCCATTCTTGAAAGCAATCTCTTCTATTGCTGATATTTTTATACCCTGACGATTCTCAATAACTTTAACAAACTCTGTTGCATCAGAAAGTGAATCCACTGTGCCAGTATCCAGCCATGCATATCCGCGTCCCAATGTTACTACATTAAGACTTCCTTCCTCCAAATATAGTCTGTTCAAATCTGTTATTTCTAATTCACCTCTTGCTGAAGGTTTTACTTTTTTCGCCAACTCACATACACGGTTATCATAGAAGTAGAGACCAGTAACACAATAATTTGACTTTGGATTGGAAGGTTTTTCCTCAATTGATATAGCCTTTCCATTTTCATCAAACTCTACTATACCAAATCTCTCTGGATCATCAACATAATATCCGAAAACCGTTGCTCCATTTTCACGCGACGCTGCCTCTTTCAAATGTTTCTTCAAACCGCTTCCATAAAAAATATTGTCGCCAAGTACCATAGCGCATGAATCCCCGTCGATAAATTTCTCACCTATAATAAATGCCTGTGCAAGTCCATCAGGTGACGGCTGCACTTCATAGCTTAGATTTATTCCATAATTGGAACCATCTCCGAGCAGCCTTTCAAAATTCGGCAGATCCTGCGGTGTGGAAATAATTAAAATATCTTTTATCCCTGCCAGCATAAGCGTTGATAAAGGATAATAAATCATCGGCTTGTCATAAACCGGCAACAATTGTTTTGAAGTAACCATTGTCAGCGGATATAAGCGTGTACCTGAACCGCCTGCTAAAATAATTCCTTTCATTTGTCTATCTCCTTTAATTTATATAATAAATTAGTATACCCCAAAAATCATTTGATATTTTATACTAACTAAGTATTCATATTTGACTTATAGTATTTCACATTATAGCATACCAATATATTCCTGTAAAGCAGACGTTAAATTGATATAATACCTGCTTTACAGGCTGCTATAACTTTATTTTGCAGTCTTTATTTTCAAAACCCAGTCTGTATGCGAATATGTTCCCTTTGGAGGTTCGAATGTTAAAATTTGATTCTGACTAAATTTTCCTATATAACTTTCTGTACCGCTAACCGGATCAAACCACCATGCGTCTAAATACTCACCCTCTATAGGATTAGGTTTTATATCAATTTTTCTGCCAATATAATCATAAAATATTGCAAAATCTTCTCCCGCAAATGCAGATATACGATTATAACGAAGACCTTCTTTATATGCAAGAAGATGCTGTGCTGCACGTCCCTTTTCAAAAGGAACTGAATTCATTAACTGCGCCATTTTTGACATATTATCACACGCAGGTGAATGTACTGCATCTTTCCAATTAATTGTACAGCCATAAGCTCCCGGCTCTGTTCCGTCACCTGTATAAAACTGCATTATTGAACTGTGACCAAATGTAAAACCACATGCTCCTGCAAGAACTGACCAATATGCAAATCTCCTCACATCATAATCCTGCCAAAATGGCTGTGACGGATCATGAAGTCCATGCGGAATATGTTCATACGATGGCTCTCCATCCAATACAGGTTTAGGATTTCCGCACTTTTCTACTCTATCAATGTATTTGTACGTATCTTCTCCATAGTAATATCCCATCGTCATGCTGTCATCCCATTTTTTAAGACTCTTCTGGTCGTAGCGCCTATGACCTGACTGGAACATATAGAAGTCAATCCATTCTGAATCAGGAAAATAGTCACATGTAACTGTTCTTCCAAACGGATGAAATGTCACCAGTTTATCAGGATTCTCAGCTTTTAATTTCCGTCCCATCTTAGACCAGAATTCAAAACCGTCCGTACCTTTACAGTCTCCTCCGGTAATCCAAATAATATTCGGATATTTTCCATAACGATCTGTAAGAAATTTTATATAATCCTCAACTGTATCTTCTGTTATTCTGCCCGCTTTCAGCTGTCCGCTCCATATTGGAAGCAAGCCAAGATAAAGACCATACTCCTCTGCCTTCTGCACAGTATAATCAACTAAATCCCAAAAACCTCCGCTCTGTGTATTAGGTTTTGTAAAATCTTCATCCAAAAATGCATCTATACCATCAGCAGTTTCTGTCGGCCATTTATGAGCTATTGTTATTTGAATTACATTATAACCCTTCTCAGCGCGATTACGAAGATAGGCGTCTATCTCATCTCTTGTTAAAGTACAGAACATCAGCCATGCTGTATCACCAAGCCAAAAAAATGGAATATCCCCATTTTTCATAAAACGTTTATCTTCTGATATCTCTAACGGACCATTATCCCAGGGTTTCTTATACATTACTATAAGCCTCCATTTCTTTCTATATCTACATTGATATCATTGCTTCATAACCTTCTCCAACGGTTTCATTATCAAAATGTACCTTTGTTGACGGGTCGCCTTCTTTTGTGATTGTAACATTCTTTAAATGGATATCTTCCGCCATCTGACATCTGATCCCCTGCCTTGCTACAATATCTATATCTTCAAAATACAAATCATGAATCGGAAGCTGCTTTAATCCATCTACCTGGATTGCCTGCCCGCATCCCTGACAAACAATGTTCTTCATATATATATTCTTAAATTCTGGTATATCTTCAGGAATAATTTTTTTCTCATCCAATGCTCCGCTGTATGCCATTGTGAACAAAATAGCTTGTTTTGGTATATCAATCATCTGTATATTTTCCAGAAGAATATCCTCGACTACTCCTCCTCTTCCAAGAGTACTCTTAAATCTTATACCAATATCAGTTCCAACAAATATACAGTTTGATATAACTATATTTCTCAGACCTCTTGACATCTCACTGCCAGCTACAAATCCGCCATGACCATGAAAAACAGTACAGTCTTTAATAGTTACATATTCTGTAGGAATCTCAATCTCGCGTGCCTTGGCATTCTTTCCGGCTTTCATACATATGGCATCATCACCAACATCAAAACTTGTATTGATAATATCAACATATTTGCAAGATTCTAAATCTAATCCATCACCATTCTGTGCATTCCACGGATTTCTTATAAATGCATTTCTCAGAGTTAGATGTTCACAAAACAGCGGATGTACATTCCATGCAGGTGAATTCTGGAACGTTACTCCGTCAAGCAATATTTTCTTACACTTAACAAGACTTACCATAACAGGTCTGTAATAATCAAAATATTGTTTTGCCCTCTCAAGTGCATTTTCCTCATCAGGTTTTATATCCTTATTCATATGGCCATCATAAGATGACTGCGAAGGAAACCACACCAACTTACTTCCTTCTCCTTTTGTGACTCCTCCCTTTTTAAGCAGGGCATTCCACTGACCATCAGTCATTTTAGAACGTTTTACCATACGCCATAAATGTCCGTTTCCGTCAAAGATTCCTTCTCCTGTAATAGCTATATTTTCCTGTTCATATGCATGAATAGGTGAAACTGCCCTAATACGATCCTCTCCTTCATAAGAAGTCTTAATTAGAGGATACTCATTCTCATCATGGGAAAACAGCACAAATGCACCGTTCTCTGTATGTAAATTTACATTTGACAAAAGTTCAATAGGCCCTGTGAGCCATATTCCCGGAGGTATATTTACAACTCCGCCGCCCGCTTCATTAGCTGCCTTAACCGCATTATTAAACGCTTTAGTATTGGATACCTGCCCTCCTGATACGGCTCCAAATTCTGTAATATCAAATTTATTGTTAGTAAACTCCGGAATCTCCACTTGAGGATAATTTATATTCATATAGTTATATCCTTTCTTTCTCTTTTTTAGGCAATTATGATACTATATTTTATCTAATTCCAATATTTATATTTCTTTATTATAATTATCTGTAACATAATTGCCTATCTTTTTATTCTGCTTATTATTGAAACATATTTGCCTATAACTTTAGTCTTCTTATAATGCCTATAAATTTTGTCTGCTAATTACTGCAACATAACAAATTTATCTATTTACTTATTCTATTCTTCTAGCATAAAATGTATATTACTGCTCATCACCTGTGCGGTTATCCATGACGGATTCCAAATTTGATTTCCTCCGCGCCAATTATGAATATGTTCTATTGCATCGTTTCTTGCCTGAAAATAATTAGTGTGATAGTAGTGCTCGCCCTGTTCACCTATTATAGTAAAGCCCCACTCGCCTTCTTTAGTACACACACCGTAAGTCAGCGCCGCGCAGATATTTTGACCCATCTCCTCAAACTTCTTTATACCGCTGCGTTTTCCGAAAATATACATTTCATAGGAAGGAAAGAATACATCAAGATGATGATTCTGAACTGAAACGCCCGGCCATCCCGTAGTATTAAAATTCATTTTTGCACAGGACGTATCTTTTGCAAAACCAGTATCCCAGAAAAATACAAATGTCAATATCCAATCTCCAGCAATCTCAGCCCATTTCTTAAAACGCTCCTCACCTGTCTGATAATATATTTCAGCGGCAGCTTCAAAGAAATAAAGACCAGCCTCTTTATCCTCGCATTTAGCATCCATAGTAGCTCCGGCAAATGGAATATCAAATGTATCCATATATAACTTTGCATAAACCCCATATTTTTCCTTTGCATATTCAAGATATGAATTATCGCCGAAATATTTCGCCGCTTTTGCCAAAGCAAGCACACAAGGCATACCAGCAGCATTTTTCACAGCATTGTCTATTGTTCCATCAACTTCCCATCCTAATGGATATATATTATCATCTGTCTGATACTTACTATCCATAAAAAATTGACATGCATCACGTACAGCTTTCTCCCAATAATCAGGAACATCTTTTCCATTTTCACGCAAAAGCATCATAACATCTAATAAATCAGATACACTCTCCCCTTCTATACGAGATGCTAAAGCTGCCTGAGGATTTTTCCATACGCCTCGCCACTCTTTCTTCTCAATAAGATAGTATCCATAAAAGAGCCCTGGAATATCCTTATGCTGACCGTTTTTAACAAAAAAATCTACTATTTCAATACCCTTTTCTAAACTTTGCTCATCATTATTCCTAATCGCCAGAACGCACTCACACCATGCAAGCTTAATTGTCTGTCCAGTCCAGCCATAAAGAAAATATTCTGGTCTTCCTGATACATTTCCAAATGAATTAGCCGAACCAAATGTCATATATCCACAGCATGAATCATCCTTATAATAACGGCTGTCCAGCACATTTTTCTTATATTTTACCATCTCTTCATAAGAATGCAGCCTTGTAGTCTTAGGTTTTAATTTATTATATCCCAAACTTACTATATCTCTAAAACCTTTGCCCTCTTCTGTTTCACCAAAACTCAACGAAAACCTTTTAGTAATACCTTCATCTGAACGGACATATCTGTAGCCTTTAAGCCATGACATTGGAGTATTCCGTCCGCCATAGACTACATCCTTAAGTCCGTTGAACATAATCGGACCACTTAAGGCTACCATAGATTCGCCGTCCTCTTCTTTAACAATTCCCAATGACCAATACTCTCTCTCATCTCCTGTTACAACCTCAGGATGAAGAAAAAGTGTCATAAAATAAGACATACCATCTATTTTCCACTCACCATTCACAGCTGTAACCGGAAGACGGTGTTCTTCAACAATTATACCTCCGCCGACTTTCTCTCCAATATGAGGTACAATTCTATCCGGAACAGCTGAAGGATTATCATTATAAATCATATTTGGAAGCGTCATTTTATTTTTGCCGGTTCCGACTAAATCGACAATAATCTCTCCTGTAAAATCGGCAATCTCCTCATCACTTATATTTGTAAAAGTCACCTGCGCCTCAATAGTATCTCCGCCTCCCCAGAACGCCAATTCTGCCTCTATCGGAAATGAGCGGTATTTAAGGTACAGCACCTCATCTTTCTCCTCTTCGCTTACAAATTCCCATTGTGATTTTTCCACCACAAACGGACGATCCAATGAATAACTTATAAATGAAGAAGTATTCTTAGTTAAAAGTGTCTTACCATTACATTTAAAGACGGCACTATTTCTTGTGATCTCTGCCGATTTATTTTCTAAATTAAAAATCATGTCAATCTCCTCTATTTAAAAATCCCAGCCTAAAACTTTTTCTTTCGTATATTCTTCTGCCTCTTTATCTGTCAAATTACGTCTTCTCTCATGCTCTGCCGCACCATTACCTATGCAGCCATATTCAAACAGCCTTGCATTCTTTGACAGAAATCCGCCCATCTGTTCTTTCCAGCCCTCTGTGCGAATTTGATCGCTAAGCTCACAATTTTTAAATACACAACTTCCATTTGACATTGGGTCTGAACCGGGATGCCAGGGTCTTCCAAGAAATACGCTCTGTTCACCAAAATTCCCTGTAGTCCTGCATTTTAAAAATAAAAATCCGTATTTTTGCGCAGCAGGCGTGCTAGGCGCTGTTATATATGCCCGCCTTCCTTCATCACTCTCATCAATATTAAATGAATAAAGCTCACAGCCTTCAAAAACAGCTCTTGCACCGCCAAAAATATAATCAACATCACCTTCGATGTAACAATCTTTATAATACTGAGTACCATCTTTCGCATAAAGTGTATCCTGTCTGCCAATGAAACGACAATTACAGAACTCAATATGTTCAGCTGAAGCATACAAGGCAACCGCCTGTCTTCCGCCGCCTTTACTGCCGTCATAACTGTTTTCAACAGTTAAATTCTCTGCTTTAAAGTAATTGGCATATACAAACATGGAAGCGCTTCTGAATGTTCCCATTATATCACCGTCTTCCATAATTTTACCGCCATAATTATCAAATGTTATTTTCGTTTCAGCAGGTTCTTTGCCCTCGCCTTTAAGAACAATATATCGCTTATCCCCGCTTATCTCTACTCTCTCATTATAAATTCCCGGCTTTACATGGATAATAGTTGTCGTGCTGTTATGTACAGGAACTGCATCTATCGCATCCATTATCGTACAGTAATCGCCGCTTTTGTCTGATGCTACATAAATATGGCACGTCTGTGGCAACTCTCCCATATTTTGCATACTCGTCTACCTCCGTTTCAAATATCCATAGTTATCTATAGTCCCTTTTATTGTATAAAAAAAACAGCGACTTGTCTAGTAAAATAAAATGTTTTTATATTCTTTTTACAATAAATATAAAAAAAGCGCCACGCAAACCTTTAGAAATTGGTCTACGGGGCACTTTTAAATATTTTCTAATTAAATAAATTTCCCTAAAACAACTATTCCAATTTAATTAAAATAAACTAATCATGCTCTTACATATATAGAACACTATCCTTAATGAAAGAAATTAAAATAATACATATTACTTAATTCCTAACGCAACTTGAAGCACACTATTTGCACTTTGAATATCTATATCATCTTCTCCATTTACTTTGGCAGCATTTTCCTCTTCTTCTGTTAATGTTTCAATATTCAAAGCAGCCTTAAGAGCAATCTGTGCATCTTCCAATGTTACTTCACCATCTAAATTTACATCACCTTTTAAGGCTTTATCCGAATCATTAACCATAACATTTAATCCATTTATTTTAGCATAGTTCTTAATGATATTATCGCTGTTTGAAACAACCTTGACTTTCTTAAATGCCAAATTATTCAACAACCCTTCGGAAATTTCAACACATGTTGATGGAATTGTAATCTGTTTTATTGATGAATTTAAAGCACTTGAAAAAGAATCAAGTCCAAGTTCTTTAATTCCGCTTCCTAAATATAAACGATTTAAATTATTTATATTTGTACCAAAACAACAACTTCTAAGAACTTCTACATTGTCAGGTATTTTATATGAAAAAACTTCCTTCATAGCCGGATAAGCCACTAACTCTGTCATATCTTTTGTAAAAAGGACTCCATCAACTTCACAAAAATAATTATTGTCCTCTGAAACTTCAAATGATTCTACATTTTCCGCATACTCTACAATACCATTACCAATCTTTTTAACTGATGCTGGAATATAGATTTTTGCATTTTCCTTAAAATCTGTTACATAAAAAGCCTCTCTATCTATTTCCTCTACTATCTCAGGAAGTCTTAACTCCGCAACCGGCTCCTTAGTATACACTTGCATCAACATATTGCCATCCATTATTAACTTTACGCCATTATCTTCAATCAACCTGCCATTATCATAATTTTTAGCAACATTTTCAGTTATTCGGTCATATACTGGTATCTTACACCATTCTTCATATTCTTTTTGATATATTTCTAAATTTTTCATCCACTCTTCCAATTCTTCTTTCGTAGTTGGTATATCAGTTGATTTCATATCCGCATACGCCAAAGAAGAATTAATTCCAACTCCCATCACTCCACATAACACAATTGATATTATTTTTTTAGAGATACTTTTCTTCATAAAAATCGCTCCTTTCACGCTTAAAGATTCATAT
>CATJTQ010000066.1 GCA_949743325.1 uncultured Lachnospiraceae bacterium | reverse complement strand
GACGCATGTGTAGCCATGGCAGAGCATATTGCTGGAACAGAAGCGGCATTTGTTGAGAAAATGAATGAGAGGGCAAAAGCTCTTGGTATGACACAGACTAATTTTGTTAATTGTTGCGGGCTTGATATTGATGGGCATGTAACAAGTGCAAGGGATGTAGCTATTATGTCAAGAGAACTAATAAATAAGTATCCACAAATTTTTCAATATTCAGGGATTTGGATGGAAAATATAACACACACTACAAGCAAGGGCAGCAAAGAGTTTGGTTTAACAAATACAAATAAGCTTATAAAGCAATATCCTTATGCAACAGGATTAAAAACTGGTTCAACTAGCAAAGCAAAATATTGTGTGTCTGCAACTGCAGAGAAAGATGGTATTGAGCTGATAGCAGTTATTATGGCTGCACCGGATTATAAAGTAAGATTTTCTGATGCAGCGGCGCTTCTTGACTATGGCTTTGCAAATTGTTCAGTGTACAAAGATAATGAAATGCCAAAATTAAAAGATCAAAAAGTAGAGAATAGTTTAAAGGATAAAATTAAAGTAGAATATGAAGGGGAATTTTCATATTTAAGTGTCAATGATAAGAATTTATCGTCAGTAGAGAAGAAGAAAGAGATGAAAAAGATAAAAGCTCCTGTTAAAGAGGGAGATATAGTTGGGGAATTGGCATATTATATTGATGGTGAAAAGATAGGTAGTGTAAATATTATTGCAAAAGAGTCTGCTAAGCAAGCAGATATTAGTAATTATTTTAGAATGTTGTGGAAAGAAATATTATTATAAAAAATAGTTGTTAAATTTCTTTATTTAATGTAAAATAGTATATGGGTATTGAAAAAGGAAATGTTAAGAAGGTCAGAATGATGTTATATATAATTGCTGTGCTTATTTTACTTTTTCTAGTGTATATTATTATTCAGAAAATAGAGTTATGTAGATTTACTACTACGGTGTATAGGCTTAGTATGTCAAATAATAATATTTTGGATACACAGAAAAATGTGGTTAGTTTTATTGTGATTTCTGATTTGCATAATCATGTTTATGGAAAAGAAAATAAAAGGCTGTTGTCAGCTATTTATGCAGCTAAACCACAGTTTATAATAATAGCCGGAGATATGATGATTGCAAAGCCTGGTTATAGTCTTGATATTGTTTTTGATTTTCTAGAAAAATTATCATCAAAATATACTATTTATTATGGGATGGGGAATCATGAATACCGTTTGAAGTTATACAGAGAAAAATATCCAGGGATGTATGAAAGTTTTTATAATTTTTTAATTGAGCATAATATAAAGGTGTTGGATAATAAATCCGAAACTATTAACATAAATGGAGAAAAAATTGTCATTACAGGTCTGGAAATTGAAAGAGAGTACTATAAAAGATTTCATAAAATATATATGGATAAGGAATATTTAGATAGTCTTGTAGGTGAAAAGACAGATGAATATACAATTTTAATTGCACATAATCCAGAATATTTTGATACATATGTGAATTGGGGAGCTGACTTAATATTGTCAGGTCATATTCATGGCGGTATGGTTAGACTCCCTTTTTTGGGAGGGGTAATTTCACCTAAAGTACAATTTTTTCCAAAATATGACTGTGGTTTATTTGAAAGCGATGGCAAACGAATGATTTTAAGTCGAGGTCTTGGTATGCATACGATTCCGATTAGGATAAATAATCGCGCTGAGTTAATAAAGGTAGATTTATTGAAAGAAGGATAGTTTATGTCAATATCTGTGAAGTTGCAGGCTTTCGAAGGGCCGCTTGATCTTTTGCTGCATTTAATAGAAAAAAATAAAGTTAATATTTATGATATTCCAATTGTAGAAATTACAGAACAGTATATGGTCTATATAAAACAGATGAAAGAACATGATTTAGATGTTGTCAGTGAGTTTTTAGTTATGGCGGCATGGCTTCTGGAGATCAAGTCAAAGATGCTGCTTCCAAAAGAAGTAAATGAAGAAGGAAAAGAGGAAGATCCTAGAGAAGAGCTGGTTAATAGATTACTTGAGTATAAGATGTACAAATTTATGGCTGCTGAATTAAAAGAGAGACATGTTGAGAGTGAACAGAGTCTTTATAAAGATCCGACAATTCCAGATGAAGTTTCTAAGTATGAAGAGCCAGTGGATATAGAATCTCTCTTGTCTGATGTGACGCTTACTAAAATGTATGCAATTTTTGAGTCTGTTATAAAAAGGCAGAAGGATAAGGTTGATCCGATACGAAGTAAATTTGGACAGATACAAAAAGAGGAAGTCAGCTTGTCAGATAAAATGGATTTTGTACATGAATATGCTAAAATCAAGAAAAAATTCTCTTTTAGGAAGCTTTTTAAAAGAAGTGGGACAAAGATGCAGGTTATAGTTACGTTTTTAGCAATTTTAGAGTTAATGAAAGTGGGAGATATAAGAATATTGCAGGAAGACATTTTTGATGATATAATTATAGAATCGCTGATTTGTAAAGCAGCATAAATATTGGCGGTAATAAAAAAGGAGAAGATGCAGAAGTTTAATCTGCGCCTTTATAAAGATGTTAAATAATATTAAAGAGATAGAAGCAGTCCTTGAGGCAGTATTATTTACTATGGGAGATTCAGTTTCGGTAGAAAGGCTTGCTGCCGCAATTGAGCATGATGAAGAGACAACCAAAAAGATAATGTATCAATTGATGGATCACTATAATAGGGAACTCAGGGGGTTGAAAATAATCGAACTTGACGGTGCATTTCAATTATGTACAAGACCAGAGATGTATGAGAGCTTGATAAGGGTTGCCAAGCAGCCTAAACGTCATATTTTGACAGATGTATTGTTAGAGACATTGTCAATAGTTGCATATAAACAGCCTATAACAAAAGCAGAGATTGAGAAAATTCGTGGTGTTAAGAGTGATCATTCAGTTAATAAACTGATAGAATATAATTTAATAATGGAGCTTGGAAGGCTGGACGCTCCAGGAAAACCTATTTTGTTTGGAACAACAGAAGATTTTCTTAGAAATTTTGCAATTCGTTCAATAGAAGAGCTGCCTGTGCCAGATGCGGTACAGAAAGCAGAGTTTGAGCAGGAAGCACAAGAGGAAATGCAGTTAAAGTTTGGAGAAGAAATATAAATTTGATATGTACATATATTATGGGAGCAGGAAATATTCTTTCTCATAATGCACAACTAAAGGAGGAAAATATTATGACATTAAAGGAATGTTATGAAAAGTTGGGAGCTGACTATGAAGGTGTTCTGCAAAGAATGGCTGGTAAAGAGGCGCTTGTGCAGAGGTTTGCTTTAAAATTTTTAAAAGATACAAGTTATAGTGATTTAAAGAATGCGCTTACAGATGAAGATTATGAGAATGCTTTTCGTGCAAGCCATACTTTGAAAGGTGTTGCCAGTAATTTAGGATTTGTAAAGATAGTTGATTCAGCTCATAGTCTTACAGAACAGTTAAGAGGTGGTAGTAAACCTGAAAATGACAATGATTTTACAGAGTTGTCAGCTGCTTATGAGGAGACTATTGCGATGCTGTCAGCATTAGAGCAATAGTATTCATATGCAGAGTGGAGGTTTAATATATGGTAGATAAAATTTTGATTGTGGATGACAAAGATATTAATAGGGAGATGCTGTCAGCTATTTTGGAAGAAGATTATTGTGTTATGGAAGCTGAGAATGGTCGTGTCGCAATTGAGATAATAGAAAAGAATTTTGAGGATCTTTCAGTTGTTTTACTTGATTTGCTAATGCCTGAAGTTGATGGATATGAAGTACTGGAAATTATGAATCGGAGAGGGTATTTAGAAAAGCTGCCGGTTCTTGTTATAAGTACTGAGTCAGCTTCAAATGTTGAGACAAAATGTTTTGAGGCAGGAGTTTCAGATTTTATACGAAAACCGTTTGACAATGCGAAAGTAAGAAACCGAGTAAAAAATATAGTAAATTTGTACAGATATAAGAATAATCTTGAAGAAAAGGTTGAGCAGCAGACAGAGAAGTTAAGGAAACAAAATAATTTGCTTCAGAAGCAGGCGGAGAGACTGCAGAAAAGTAATGAACAGATTATTGATATCTTGGGTACAGTGGTTGAGAGCCGTAATCTTGAAAGTGGAGAACACATTCAGAGAGTTAAAGAATTTACTAGAATATTGGCGTATCAAATGAAAGATGATTATGCAGAGTATAATCTATCAGATGAGAAAATCCAACTGATAGTGTCAGCAAGTGCATTACATGATGTTGGAAAAATTGCTATTCCTGATAATATCTTGTTAAAACCAGGCAAATTGACAAAAGAAGAATTTGATATTATGAAATCTCATACAACAAGGGGCTGTCAAATTTTAGAAGATATAGAGGATGCATGGGATGAAAACTATGCAGCTGCAAGTTATGAAATATGTCGCCATCATCATGAGAGGTATGATGGCAGAGGCTATCCTGATGGTTTGTGTGGTGATGAGATACCAATTTCCGCTCAAATTGTTAGTATCGCAGATGTATATGATGCCTTAGTTAGTGAGAGAGTTTATAAAGGTGCATTTACTATGGAAGAGGCTTTCAAAATGATTGTTTCGGGAGATTGCGGAGTTTTTTCACCGAAGCTTTTAGATGCTTTTGGCAAGGTTAGATCTAAATTTGAGGATCTTGCAAATAGAAATAAAAATAAAAAAAGTGCTGATATAGCATAATAATATGTTAATATACATAAGCAGCTGATTGTTTTTTAAGAATCAATCAGCTGTTCTTATTTTGGTAATTTTGGTTGTGTCAAGAAAAAATACTTGACAAAACTTGTTTTATGTTTTATTATAACAAAGATGTTTCATTATAGGCATTGGAAGTGAATTAAAAATTGAGTAAATCTGAAGAAAAAAATAGTAGTTTAATGTTGGATAATGCGGCTGATAAAATAGTTAGACAAGCATTTTTATTTGATTTTTACGGCGAACTTTTAAATGAACACCAACGCAGTGTGTATGAGGCGTTTGTCGGAGATAATCTTTCTTTAAGTGAGATAGCACAGGAAAATGGTGTAAGCCGCCAGAGTGTACATGATTTAATCAAAAGATGTGATGGAATATTAGAACAATATGAGTCTAAGCTTCATCTTGTGGAAAAATTTCAGATTATGAAGCAGTATATTATGAGAATACAGCAGATAACTTTAAATTCAAAGACTTCAAATGAGTTAGATGAAATAAGAGAAATTTGTGAACGGATTTTATTGGAATTGTAGGGAGGTAGTTGCGTGGCATTTGAAAATTTGTCAGATAAGCTTCAAAATGTATTTAAGAATTTAAGAAGTAAGGGCCGCCTTACAGAGGCAGATGTAAAGGCTGCATTGAAAGAAGTTAAGATGGCACTGTTAGAAGCAGACGTAAGCTTTAAAGTTGTTAAGCAGTTTATAAAAACTGTTGAAGAACGGGCAGTAGGACAGGATGTAATGAATGGTCTGAATCCAGGTCAAATGGTAATTAAGATTGTAAATGAAGAGCTTGTATCGCTTATGGGTTCAGAGACAACAGAAATTGCGTTAAAACCATCTAATGAAGTAACTGTTATTATGATGGCAGGTCTACAGGGTGCTGGAAAGACGACAACATCTGCTAAAATTGCTGGAAAGCTAAAGCAGAAAGGAAGGAAACCTCTTCTTGCAGCATGCGATGTGTATCGGCCTGCGGCAATTGAACAGCTGAAGATAAATGGAGAAAAGCAGGGAATAGATGTATTTTCGCTTGGAGATAAAGTAAAGCCTGCTGAAATTGCTAAAAAATCATATGAATATGCCTGTGATAATAATTTTAATGTTCTTATTTTGGATACGGCAGGCCGTCTTCATGTAGATGAGGATATGATGAATGAGTTGGTTGACATAAAGTCGGGCATTACCGTAGATCAGACAATTCTTGTAGTTGATGCAATGACCGGACAGGATGCAGTTAATGTTGCCGGTAATTTTAATGACAAAGTTGGAATTGACGGAGTTATACTCACGAAGCTTGACGGCGATACTAGGGGCGGTGCGGCTTTATCAATTCGTTCAGTGACAGGAACTCCAGTTTTGTATATTGGTATGGGAGAAAAACTTTCTGATTTAGAGCAGTTTTATCCTGATAGGATGGCTTCTAGGATTCTGGGAATGGGTGATGTTCTCACTTTGATTGAGAAAGTCCAGGATGAAGTTGATGAAGTTAAGGCGGCAGAATTAGAGAAGAAGATTAGAAAAGCTACATTTGGTTTTGACGATTATTTAGAGCAGATGCAGCAAATGAAGAAGATGGGCGGAATTAGCAGTATTTTATCTATGCTTCCAGGTGTAGGAAGTCAGATGAAAGAACTGGAAAATATGGTAGATGATAAAATGATCACTAGAGTTGAGGCAATGATATTATCTATGACCCCGAAAGAACGTTCTAATCCAGAGATATTAAACCCATCAAGAAAAAGACGTATTGCTAATGGTGCCGGTGTGGAGATTGGTGAAGTAAATAAGCTTGTTAAGCAGTTTGAGCAGGCAAGAAAAATGATGAAGCAGCTTCCTGGGATGATGGGAGGTAAAGGAAAGCGTTTTGGTAAGGGAATGTTTAATTTACCATTTTAAAGATGTTATCAGCAAGAAAATCATTGATTTTTCTGATAAAATATAGTGAAATTATAATTTATTTACATTATGGAGGTAAGAAAGAAATGGCAGTAAAAATTAGATTAAGAAGAATGGGACAGAAGAAAGCACCTTTTTACAGAATTATAGTAGCTGATTCAAGATCACCTAGAGATGGAAAATTTATTGATGAGATTGGAACATATGATCCAAGTACTGATCCAAGTACATTTAAGGTTGATGAAGAAGCTGCTAAAAAATGGCTTAATAATGGTGCACAGCCAACAGAAGTTGTAGGTAAGATTTTCAAGGCAGCAGGTATTGAAAAATAATATTTCTTAGGCTTTGTTTTCTGCAAATGCCAAGGAGGTCAATATATGAAAGAATTAGTTGAAGTTATTGCGAAAGCTTTAGTGGATGAACCTGATAAAGTTGTTGTTGAACAGATTGAGACTGATAATACATTGACTCTTGAACTTCATGTAGCTCAGGAAGATATGGGAAAAGTTATCGGAAAACAAGGACGGATTGCAAAATCAATTCGCAATGTGGTAAAAGCTGCCGCATCAAAGCAGGATAAAAAAGTGATGGTTGAAATTATTCAGTAAATTATGTAACCCGGTCATGCAGAGCTGCCCGGGTTTTAAACATATTATGCGGAGGAATTGATGGAAGATTTATTAAAGGTGGGAGGAATAGCTAATACCCATGGGATAAGAGGGGAAGTTAAAGTGTTTCCAACTACCGATGATCCAAAAAGATTTAGTAGTTTGAAGGAAGTAAAATTAGATACAGGCAAAGATTATCTTGACTTGGAGATAGAAGCAGTTAAATATTTTAAACAGTTTGTAATATTAAAGTTTAAAGGCTTTGATAATATAAACGATATAGAGCGTTATAAAGGAAAGCAGCTCTATGTAACAAGAGAGCATTCAGTTAAGTTAAAAGAGGATGAATATTTTATTGCTGATATGATTGGTCTTGAAGTTAGAGATGAGGACGATAAAACTATTGCAGAGCTTGTTGATGTTATGCAGACGGGAGCCAATGATGTCTATACAATAAAAATGTTAGATGATAATAGTGAGATTTTAATTCCGGCCATAAAAGAATGTATACTTGATGTAAATATTAATAAACATTATATGAAAATTCATCTAATGGATGGACTTATATAGGAGGTGTTGCATATGAAATATCATGTGTTGACCCTATTTCCTGAAATGATAGAAAATGGTATGAAGACAAGTATTACAGGAAGAGCTATAGAAGAGGGAAAAATTTTTCTTGATTCGGTGAATATAAGAGATTATGCTTTTAATAAGCATAACAAGGTGGACGATTATCCATATGGAGGCGGTGCAGGTATGGTTATGCAGGCAGAGCCGGTTTATCTTGCGTATAAGTCTGTTAGTGAACACATGGATAAGAAGCCAAAAGTAATATATCTTACCCCTCAAGGGAGTGTATTTTCTCAGAAAATGGCAGAAGAACTTGCAGTTGAAGATGAGTTAGTTTTTTTGTGCGGACACTATGAAGGTATTGATGAGAGAGTTATTGAAGAAATAGTAACAGACAATGTATCAATTGGTGATTATGTGCTTACTGGAGGCGAGCTTCCGGCGATGGTTATGATGGATGCAATTTCAAGACTGGTACCTGGTGTTTTAAATAATGAACATTCAGCGGAGTTTGAGTCATTTCAGGATAATCTGCTTGAGTATCCACAATACAGCAGACCAGAAGTTTGGCGTGAAAAGAGAGTACCACAGGTGCTTATGTCTGGGCATCATGCCAATATTGAAAGATGGCGCAGACAGCAGTCAATATTGCGAACTAAAGAAAGAAGACCAGAGCTTTTAAAAGATGCTGATCTTGACGATGCGGATAAATTATTTCTAAAATCCATTTAAGTATCGTGGCAGTTGATTATTTCTAGGAGTACTATTTTGTTTTGCTTTTTATAGATGTGTTGGGACTTAAGATGAGAGGATAATGTGAATGAAAGAACTATATGAAAGTAATAAAAAGCTTGGTATTGCTGTTATTACAATTTTGTGTATCATAATTTTGTCAGTTACATGTGTTGCTGCTATTCATATTGCGGAAACAGCAAAAGAAAAAGAAGTTTCAGTGTCAGAGTCTGTTTCAGCTGATGATGTCAGGAAAGAAAAACAGTATAAATCTGACAGTAGAGCAAAATCTGATAAATCCAATGATAAGACAGTTGTGAAAGAAAGTGAAGATTTGAGAACAGCTGATGATGTTACATCAGAAGCTGCAGAAGTTGTTGAAGATAGTGAACTTGATGTAGTAGAAACCCCTTCACCTAACGAGGAGAAAACAGCGGAAGAGAGTTCTGAACCTGAAGATAATCCAAATGTTGACTTATCAAATATGGCTCAAAATGCTAAATTTCCGTTTGAGATACGCGTAAATAAGCTTAAGAACTGTGTTACTGTGTATGCTATGGATAAGAGCGGAGTATATAGTATTCCATACAAAGCATTTGTATGTTCTACAGGTTATGCAACACCTCTTGGTACATATAAGACACCTGCAAAGTATATTTGGAAGGTATTAAAAGGTAATGTATGGGGACAGTTTTCAACAAGGATAACAGGAAGTATATTGTTCCATTCTGTTCCATACAGAACTAATAATAAGAATGATCTTATAGCTGATTATTATAATGATTTGGGCAGCACGGCTTCTGCCGGATGTATAAGACTAACAACAATTGACGCCAAATGGATTTATGATAATTGTCCACTGGGAACTACAGTTATAATCTATAATGATACTAATCCCGGGCCGCTAGGAAAACCAACAGCTATGAAACTTCCTTTAGACAGCGGCTGGGACCCTACAGATCCAGATCCTGCAAATCCATGGATAGGACATACAATAAGAATAGATGGTGTTGGAAATAGAATTGTTGAAAGAGGAAGTAATTTTGATGCAATGGCAGGAGTAACAGCTTCTGACACTTCAGGAAATAATATAACAGGTAATATAGTTGTCTCAACAGATATGGATATAAGTCGTACAGGTACATACGGAATTCATTACACAGTAAGAGATTCTTATGGCAATAGTTTGAGTGAGGAGGCGGCAGTTACCGTTGTTGATACACAAGCGCCTGTTATAAATGGTGTTGCTTCGAGAATAGAGGGAAAGAGCGTTGCAGAGATAAACAGAGATTTTCTGTTAAAGGGAATATCTGTGACAGACAATGGATATGGACTTTCAATAGATCATGTTGATGTAAATATTCCAAGTTTAGTTGATGGTGATAATAAAATTACATTTACAGCTAAAGATGATTATGGGAATCAGTCAACAGCCTCTACAATTGTCGTATGTGATATGACAGCACCGGTTATAAGCAGAGCATCTAATGCCACATCATATGTAGAGTGTGATTGGAGACTGACAGATTCAAATATTAAATCAAGGATAAGTGTAAGTGATAAGAGTCCGACAAATATCTCTTATAGTGTAAATAATTTAGAATGGGGATATGAGTTTAATTATACGGTAGTTGATTCCTATGGAAATACATCAAATTTCACAGACACTGTCTCATATATTCAATATGAATTGATAGGAGCTAAATCTATATCTGTCATTGAAAATGGAGATATGTCAAATGGAATACAATTAAGAGACAATACAGGAAAAGTAATTGATTTGCCGTCAGATGCTGAAATATATGTAAGCAGAATTGATTCATCAAGTTTCAACGTTCATGTAATATATACTTATTCAACTGAACTTGGCACTAAGACATGTACATTTGACAGAATAGCATATATAATGCAATAATTAATAAAACGGATATTATGCTTTTTATTTATGCGTTAGTTTTAGATAAACGACCGCATATGTGTAAATTTTATAAAGCAGATATCCGTTTTTTATATTGTTATTTTGATAAAGTATATAAAGCAGTAAAAATATATGCATATTTTAGAACTTACAACATAAAATTAAGATGAAATAAATATAGGCAGGGAATAAAATGTGCGGTTTTGCAGGCTTTAGTGATTATACAAGAAATCTCACAAAGCAGATAGAAGAAAATAAGAAAATTTTAAGGAATATGGGAAGTGCGTTAGAACATCGAGGGCCTGATGATTTTAATCTGATGGTAACTGAACATGCAGCTTTTTCTCATGCACGTCTTGCCGTAGTAGATATTCAGGGCGGAGTGCAGCCTATGACACGACATCGTGATGGCTATACATATAATATAGTTTATAACGGAGAGTTATATAATACTAATGAGCTTAGAGAACATTTGGGAAAAATGGGTGTTGTATTTGAAACAAATTCAGATACAGAAGTACTACTTCTTACATATATGACTTATGGTGAAGAATGTGTTCATATGTTAAACGGAATATATTCATTTGTAATATATGATGGAAGATTAAATCGTACATTTTTTGTGAGGGATAGATTTGGAGTTAAACCATTGTTTTACAGCTGTAGAGATGATTGTGTATTATTTGCCTCTGAGATAAAAGGGATATTAAAATATCCTGGTGTTGAGCCAGTAATTGACGTGAATGGATTATGTGAAATTTTTGGATTGGGACCTGCGAGGAGTCCAGGTAACGGTGTATTTAAAGGTATACATGAATTTCCTCCAGGGTTTGCCGGTGTACTGGATGAAAGTGGGTTGAAAGTATATCGCTATTATGAACTTGAGGCTAGAGAGCATAAAGAAAATTATACACAGACTGTCGAGAGAACAAGGTTTTTGCTTGTAGATTCAATTGAGAGACAGCTTGTAGGGGATGTACCGTTATGTACATTGCTCTCAGGTGGTATTGATTCAAGTATTGTGTCTAGTGTTGCAGCCCATGCTCTTAGACAGAAAGGCAGAGTTCTTGACACATATTCATTTGACTATGAGGGAAACAATGAATATTTTAAAGCCTCTGATTTTCAGCCTTCGCAAGATAGACCTTTTGTAGATAAAATGGTAGATTATTTGGGAACAAAACACACTTACTTAAACTGTAACAATAAGCAGTTATATGAGTCGCTGACATATGCGATGAGGGCAAAAGATCTGCCGGGAATGGCGGATGTAGATTCTTCAATGCTGTTTTTCTGCCGTCAGATAAAAAAGAATCATACAGTTTGTCTTTCTGGAGAGTGTGCAGATGAAATTTTTGGAGGTTATCCGTGGTTTAGAGATGAGGAAGCTTTTAAAAATCCTGTATTTCCGTGGTCAAAGGATTTATCATTTAGGAAATTTATATTGAGAAAAGAAATACTTGAAAAGCTGCCGCTTGATGATTATGTAAATTATGCATATACAAGGACAATAAATCAGGTTCCTAAGTTTGATGCTGAAAGCGATACAGAGGCTCGCAGACGTGAGATTTCTTATCTCAATATAAGGTGGTTTATGACAACATTACTTGATCGTAAAGACAGAACTACAATGGCCAGTGGCCTTGAAGTTCGCGTTCCGTTTGCAGACCATCGTCTTATACAGTATATTTATAATGTTCCGTGGCAGTTTAAATATCACAACAATACAGTTAAAGGACTTCTTCGTGATGCGGCAAGAGGACTGCTTCCAGACGAGGTGCTGTTTAGGAGAAAAAGTCCGTATCCTAAGACATATAATCCAGGATATGAAATGTTGTTAAAACGTCAGTTGAAATCAATACTTGACAATTCTCAGTCTGCTTTATGTAAATTAGTAGACAAAGAAAATATAATTAAGCTTATGAATTCACCTGCTGACTATGGAAAACCTTGGTTTGGCCAGTTGATGGCGGTGCCTCAAATGTACGCATACCTGATACAGATTGAGCAGTGGATTAAGGAGTATAAGATTAAAATTGAATTATAGTTAAAAATATTATTATAAAATAAGCCCGCAATTTCAGCTTAATCACTCTGAATTGCGGACTTTTCTTTTATAATATAACCGGCTGAAGCTGTTCACCTTTAAGAGCAGATTCAATAGCTGGTATAACCATCTTTATGTCTGATACAAGAGAATGAGGTTTTAATGCGTAATTATCTTGTGAGAAAGGTACAAAGTATATATTTTTTGTATTCATAAGCTGACCGATATTTTTAAAGTTTCCGCTTAGCGCATCATTTGTTGAGACAAAGATAAGAACAGGGCGGTTGATTCTCAAATGAGATTTAGCCGCCATCAGTACTGGTGAGTCTGTAATTCCTAGCGATAGTTTTGCTAAAGTATTTCCTGTACAAGGTGCAATCATAAACAAATCAAACATTTTTTTCGGACCTATTGGTTCTGCGTCTTCAATTGTTTTTATTGCACTTTTGCCTGTAAGTGTCTCTGCTCTGTCAATAAAGTCTTTGGCTTTGCCAAAACGTGAATCAATTTTTTGTGATTGAAATGAAAACACAGTGCTGATGGAAAAGTTTTCCTCAAGCAGTTGTTCCATACATGAAAAAATTTTATTATAAGTACAAAAGGAACCGCACATACCGATTCCAATACGCACATCTTTCATTAAATTAACTCCTTTCGTTGCTATAGTTTGTAGTCTGTATATTAGGGTTTATAAAGCTATTTCCACATACAGCAAGATAATTGGCTGCGATTTTGTGGTTAGTTGACTACATTAAAATGTTCAAAATTGCCTCGGCAAGAATTTCACCGGATGAACATGCAGCAGTTTTTCCAGGAATACCAAGACATAATTTTGCATTTATTCCTTTTTTCTTGGCATAGTTAAAGTCTGTTCCTCCAGGAACGGATGCTATATCTATAATAACTGTTTTCTCACTTATTTTATTTAAATAATCGCTTGTAAGCACAGGTGCGGGTATAGTATTAAAAATAAATTTATACTTGCCTACATGACGTTTTAGCTTAGAAAATGGTAAAATGCTATATCCAAGGCTTTCTGCCAGAGCAAGATCAATATTGTTGCGAGTGCAGATTGTCACTGCAGCACCAATTCCTTTTAATTTATCACAGAGAACTTTTCCGCATCTTCCATATCCCAGTACTAAAGCTTTAGAGCCATGTAAAGTAATATTGCTCTCAAAAATTGCGTGGGCTATAGCACCTTCTGCAGTGGCGATACCGTTTCGGATGGCGACAGCGGAATCTGCCATTAAATCATAAAATGGGATATTAAGATATTTTAAATCTGCCCCTAAAGTTTTGGGAATTACTCCTCCAAATACCGTGTTAGAGGGTTGAAGTTCATCTTTAAATTCTTCAATAGTAACAGGAATTTCATTTCCAGTTATAAATAAGTTTGTTCCGTCTTTAGTGACGGGCAGCGGCAGAACTATATGCATGTCAGGGTGGACTAACGAAGCAAAAGTAGAAGCCTGCATACAGTTGCATGAAAGTGCAGAATTTTCAATGCCGTAAGTTATTACTGAATGTCCCTTTCTGCACAGATAGTTGGCCAGATGCACCTGTCTTAGGTCGCCGCCGATTACAAGAAATTTTAATGTTGCCATAATCCTCCCAACCTGAAAATTAGAAACTAATACTTTATAACATTATATGAAATATGTGGAAATGTGTGATTATGATTGAGTTTAAGAAGGGACTGTCCTGAAAACGTAATTCAGCAATAGCCCAATATATTGTTTAAACATTTGAGAATGTAATAATATATTGTTTGCAATTCGCGTTATCCGACAGCCCCGTAAAGATATTTTATTAATGAAAGAAAAAGATAAGTAGTGCTGTATTTAACTATCTTGTAAGCATATTAGGGGGTATTTGTTTGTGTTGCATATTGACTGTTATATAATTGATAATAAAAACCTCCTTTTAATAATAGCTCTTCATGGGTGCCTTGTTCAATAATGTTGCCTTGTTTCATTACTAAAATACAATCTGCTTCTTTAATTGTTGACAATCTATGAGCAACTATAAAGCTTGTTCTTCCTTTCATCATCTCTGCAAATGCCTGTTGTATTTTAAGTTCAGTTCTTGTATCAATTGATGAGGTCGCTTCATCTAGTATAAGCATTGGTGGTAAATTGAGCATTACTCTTGCAATACATAGGAGCTGTTTCTGACCCTGAGATAGATTGCCGCCTTCTTCTGAGATAATAGTGTCATAGCCATTTGGCATTCGTTTAATAAAACTATGTGCATGTGCAAGTTTTGCGGCTTTAATAATTTCATCATCAGCTGCATCAGGCTTGCCGTATGCAATATTTTCACGTATAGTTCCTGATTTCAGCCATGTATCCTGCAGTACCATACCAAAATTATGTCTAAGACTATTTCTGGTTATGCGGGCTGTTTGATGTCCATCTATAGTTATTGAACCATTATTTATTTCATAAAACCTCATCAGCAAGTTGATAAGTGTGCTTTTTCCACAGCCTGTAGGACCTACAATGGCAATTCTCTGTCCGTTTTTTACATTAAGATTAAAATTTGTTATAAAAGGAGCAGGTGGATTATATGAAAAACTAATATTATTAAAATCTATATTTCCTGCCGGTTTAGTGAGAATATAATCGTCCGCATTGTCAGGTGTTTCTTCAGGTTCATCTATCAACTCAAATACTCTTGCAGCACATGCAATAGCGTTTTGAAGTTCAGCAGCAACGCTTGAAATTTCATTAAAAGGTTTTGTGTATTGATTAGCATAACTTAAAAAGCATGATAATTCTCCTATGCTTATTTTGCCGTTGATAGCACTTATGGCGCCGAATACTCCAACTGCTGCATAGACAAGACTGTTAATAAAACGTGTGGAAGGATTTGTTAATGATGAGAAAAATGTTGCTTTTAAACCATCATTATGCAATGTCTTATTAAGCTGTTCAAATTCTCTAATTGATCGTTCTTCATAAGTAAAAGCTGTAACAACTTTTTGTTTTCCAATCATTTCTTCAATATGTGATGTTAAAGCTCCTTTAGCTTGTGCTTGGGCATGAAACATATGGTATGTGTGTTTGGCGATAAAGCTGGCAACAAAAAGTGACAGAGGTGTAATTACTACAACTGAAATAGTGATTTTTATATCTATGCTTATCATAAATATAAGTGTTCCTATAATAGTCATAAAGCTTGTAAAAAGCTGTGTAAATCCCATTAGCAGACCATCAGTGAACTGGTCTACATCGGAAATGATACGGCTTATGATGTCTCCGTGAGCATTACCATCAATGTATTTTATTGGAAGTTTTGTCAGATGTAAAAAAGCATCAGTTCGTATATTTTTGACAACTTTATATGTGATAGAATTGTTGCATATATTCATCAGCCATTGTGCGGCTGCAGTTAGTATTATAACAATTGCAAACTTTATCAGAATACTCATCAACGCAGTAAAGTCAACTTTTCCCTTACTTATCATTAAATCTATTGCTTTTCCTGTAAGTAATGGTGCATAAAGTGTGAGCGCAACTGTAATTAGGGCCAAAAGCACAGAGAGGCACATAAAAAACCAGTAAGGTTTTACATAGTTAAGTATTCGTCTTATTGTTTCTCTTTGATTTTTCTTTGCCATTATTCTACGCCCCCTTTTTTTTAGTTTGTGATTCATAAATTTCTCTATATATGTCACATGATTTAAGTAAATTATCATGATTGTCAAATCCAACAATGGCACCGTCATCCAAAACGATAATTCGGTCGGCTCCGGCAACGGAGGCAGCTCTCTGAGAGATAATAATGGTAGTGCGTTTTGTTTTAATGTCTGACAAAGCTTTTCTTAGTTTGGCGTCGGTTGCATAATCAAGGGCAGAAGAACTGTCATCAAGTATAAGAATTGATGGATTTTTTACAAGTGCTCTTGCGATAGTAAAACGCTGTTTTTGCCCGCCTGAAAGATTTTGTCCATCCTGGCTTATCTCAAAGTCAAGACCATTTTGTTTTCCATCTACAATTTCTTTCGCCTGAGAGATAGTGAGCGCTTCCATAAGTTGTTCGTCAGATGCAAATTCATTACCCCATTGTAAGTTTTCTCGTATTGATCCTTTGAATAGATTGGCATGCTGCAGTACGACACCAACATTTTGTCTTAGACTTGTTAAAGAGTAATCTTTTACATTGGCGCCGTTGATAAGTATTTCACCTTCTGATATGTCATAAAAACGAGGAATCAAGTGTACAAGAGAAGTTTTTCCTGATCCGGTTCCTCCGATGATACCTATTGTCTCATTAGCATTGATACAGAAATTTAAGTTGCTCAGTGCGTGTTCATTGCTTTTAGGGTAAGAAAAGCTGACATTTTTAAATTCAATTGATACGCCGCTGTTAAAATCTGCATTTATAGCATTGACTGAATTTTTTATAGATGGTTCTTCAAGGAGTATTTCTTTGATTCTGTCAGCACATGCAATTGATTTAGTAAAAGTGATAATTAGATTGACAAGTTTCACAAGTTCTACAAGAATCTGTGACATATAATTTACTAATGCGATAACTTCACCTTTAGTTAAAATCCCAGTGTCTACTTTTTCTCCGCCAATCCATAAAATTATAATCAATGAAACATTGACTATAATGTAAGTTAAAGGGTTTAATATTGCGGAGATTTTTCCCGCAAAGGTTTGTAAATGGAAGAGAGTTTCTGATTCATCGTTGTATGATTTGATTTCTTCATCCTGGCGGCAAAACGCGCGTATTTGTCTGACACCAGTAAGATTTTCACGAGTTTTAAGCAGAAGAAGATCTAATTTTCCCTGAACTTTTTTATAAAGAGGTACAGTTGAGAGCATGATTCCAAATACTACGACAGATAGAAGTGGAATAGCTACTACGAAGACGAGAGCGGCTTTGACGTTAACAGTAAAAGCCATAATCATTGCTCCGAAAACTATAAACGGTGAGCGCAAAAATAGACGTAACACAAGATTTACACATGTCTGTACTTGATTAACATCATTTGTAATACGAGTTATCAAAGTAGATGTGCCGATTTTATCAATTTCGTAGTAGGAAAATGTATTGATATGTCTGAAAAGATGGCTTCTCATATCAGTTGCAAAGCCAACAGCGGCTTTGGCGGCAAAATATTGCGCGATAAGAGAACATGTAAGACCTACAGCAGCAAGAAGTACGAGTATTCCGCCTCTTTGAAAAATAAAAGAGTTGTCTTCGGCAATAATACCTTTGTCAACAATCTGTGCCATAATAAGAGGTACAATAAGTTCAAAACTTGCTTCAAGAAGTTTGAATAAAGGGCTTATAATACACTCTTTTACATAGTTTTTTAAATACTTTAGTAAATAACCCATAATCGATTCTCCTTAAATTTATTGATTGTGTTAGTACACGGGAGGGTGTTTTCAGCTTATTATAGCATAATATTGTAAAAAAACAATATGTGTATAGTTTTTTGCTGTTTGACATAGTTTATACAAAGGGAGTATAGGGATTTTCATATGAGATTGTGGGATTTGAAACAAAAAGAGGTTATAAATGTGTGTGACTGCAGCAGGATAGGAAATGTGTGTGATGTCGAAATTAATTGTGTTAGCGGCTGTATAGAAGAACTTATAATTCCAGGGCCGGCAAGAATATGTGGATTTTTAGGAAGAGATATAGAGTATGTTATACCATGGAAATGCGTTAGACAGATAGGTGAGGATATTATTTTAGTTGAAGTGGAGTTGGAAAAGATATCTAGGAAATGTCAGTATTAGAAGAGATGCTTTAAAATAAGAATTTTCTTGACGTAATTATTTGCTGCGTATATACTTAAATGTGGGAAATTATACTAAATGACTGGAGGAGAACAAATGAAATGTCCATATTGTAATCGTGAAAATACAAGAGTTATTGATTCAAGACCGGCAGATGATAATTCCTCTATACGACGTCGAAGGTTATGTGATGCGTGTAAGAAGAGGTTTACAACATATGAAAAAGTGGAGACAATTCCGTTAATAGTCATAAAAAAAGATGATACAAGACAACAGTATGAGCGTTCTAAAATTGAGGCAGGAGTAGTTCGTGCATGTTATAAAAGACCTGTGTCAGCAGAGCAAATGACAAAACTTGTAGATGAAGTGGAGACAGAGATTTTTAACCGGGAAGACAAAGAAATTAAGAGCAGTGAGATTGGAGAGCTTGTGATGAGTAAGCTCAAAGAGCTTGAGGCGGTTGCATATGTTAGGTTTGCATCTGTATACAGAGAATTTAAAGATGTGAATACTTTTATGGAAGAACTGAAAAAAATTTTAGATAAGTAGGAGATATGTATGTTTCAGAGATTTTATCCCGATGAATGGGTCGATTCTGCGTATACAATACCATTTGGGAAATATTTTAACAATGGATACAGGGGAATCCTGTTTGATATAGATAATACTCTTGTACACCACGGGGCGCCGGCAACTAAAGAGGCAGAAGAATTGTTTAAGAGGCTGCGTGAAATTGGATTTTTAACATGCCTTATATCAAATAATGATAAAAAAAGGGTAGATTTATTTACAGAGAATATAAATACTGAGAGTATATTTAAAGCTGGTAAACCGAAAATTAAAGGTTATGTAGATGCTATGGCAAAAATTGGGTGTGACAGAACAAATACACTTTTTGTAGGAGATCAGCTTTTTACTGATGTGTGGGGCGCTAGACGCGCAGGAATATATAGTATTTTGGTAAAACCTCTTCACCCTAAAGAAGAGATACAAATAGTTTTAAAAAGGTATCTTGAAAAAATAGTATTGTCAGAATATAAAAAATATGTTAAAAAGAAAGGCTGATATGATGATAGAAAAAATAGATGGTTCTACAAGGCTGTGTGGTGTAATTGGCAATCCGATTGCACATACATTTTCTCCTTTAATACATAATACTATTGCGGGAAAGTGCGGTCAGAATTTAGTGTACACTGCTTTTAATGTTAAAGATAATTTAGATTTGGCAATAAAAGGCGCTTATGATCTAAATATATTGGGGATGAATGTAACTGTTCCATATAAGAGTGCAGTAATAAAGTCATTAGTATCTATTGATAAAGCGGCGGAAATTATAGGGGCAGTAAATACATTAGTTCGTACAGAGGGAGGGTATAAAGGTTATAATACTGATTATATTGGTCTGCAAAGAGCTATGTTGGAGGATAATATAAAAGTAGAGGACAAGCCTGTAATTTTATTTGGAGCTGGGGGTGCGGCAAGAGCAGCTGCATATTTAGTGGGAAGTTTGAGAGCAAAAGAATTATTTATTGTAAACAGAACAAAGCACAGAGCAGTAGAGCTTGGAAATGATATTTCTAAATTGTTTGATAAGTTATCAGTAAAGGCGTTAAATTATGATGAACTTTCTAATATTCCGGAGCAGAAATATACTGCTATTCAGACTACAAATGTTGGAATGTGGCCTGATACAGACAAGGTTGTTTTTGATGATAAAAAGATTTATGGTATGATTGATATGGCGGTTGATATTATTTTCAATCCAGAAGAAACTATGTTTATGAAAAATGTCAAGAACAATGGCGGGATTGCTGTAAATGGTTTAAAGATGCTTTTATATCAGGGTATTTCAGCTTATGAGCTTTGGAATGATATTGATGTGCCGGAGAATGTAGTTAACCAAGTATATGAGCTGTTAAAAAAGGAGTTTGAGCACTGATGAATAATATTATTTTGATAGGATTTATGGGAAGCGGAAAAACTTCATGCGGCAGAGAAGCGGCAAAATTGAGCGGCAGAGATTTTTGTGATACAGATGAATTGATTGAGAGACAGCAAAAAATGTCTATCAGTGATATATTTGAGAAATTTGGCGAGCCATATTTCAGAGAACTTGAGACGGGACTGATAAAGTCATTGATAGGAAAGGATGTTGGTGTTTTATCTGTCGGTGGTGGTCTTGCTGTAACAGAAGGAAACGGAGATTTGTTAAAGCAGATTGGAACGGTAATATATTTAAGGGCAGGAATCGATTGTCTTGTTGAGAGGCTGAGAGGAGATGATACAAGACCGCTGCTTTCTGGTGGAAGTATAGAGGATAAAATAATTAATCTTATGAACTTAAGAGAGAGAGCATATATTGAGGCTTCAGATATTATCATTGATACAGATGGATTTTCAGTTGAAGAGGTGGCAGCTATGATATTAAGTGAGGTAGTATAATTATGTGTATTGAAAAAATAATTGATTTTTTAAAAGATATCAACTTAGATGCAGTTTTAGTTTCTTCTATTTATAATTGCCGTTATATAAGCGGATTTACTGGGGATACATCTTATCTGTATATTTCTTCAAAAAGACAGGTGTTGCTTACAGATTCAAGATATACCACTTGGGCAAAATCAGAGACAAAAAATTTTGATGTGTATGAAATAAATGCAGAGAATCCGTATTCGGATGTTATAGCCGCTTTTTTATCTGAAGATAACGCTGCTTCAATTGGTTTTGAAAATAGACAGATGTTATATTCTGATGTAATGAAATTTATGGATAAAGCTCCAAATGTTGAATTTATAGAACTGGATGATAAACTTGATGAATTTCGTCAGATAAAAACAGCGGATGAAATTAGTAAAATTAAATGTGCACAGGAGATAGGGGATGCTGCTTTTACCCATATACTGAAATTTTTAAAAGAAGGACAGACAGAGGAAGAGATTGCGTTAGAGATTGAAATGTATATGAGAAAAAATGGAGCGTCTAAGCTGAGCTTTGAGACAATTGTCGCATCAGGTCCCAATTCTGCAATGCCACATGCAGCGCCAGGAAATCGAAAGATAAGAAAAGGCGATTTTGTTACGATGGATTACGGGTGTATATTTGATGGATATTGTTCCGATATGACAAGAACAGTATTTATCGGTGCGCCAAATAAGAGGCAGTGCGAAATATATGATATTGTGCTTAGAGCACAGAATGCTGCTTTGTCTGAAATATGTGAAGGTAAAATCTGTTCAGAAATAGATAAGACTGCTAGAGATATTATAGCAGATGCTGGTTTTGGTGAATATTTTGGACACGGTTTAGGTCATAGTCTTGGTCTTTTTATTCATGAGGAGCCACGTCTTTCGCCCAAATATAATAAGGAGTTGAAAGAAAATATGGTAGTAACTGTTGAGCCTGGAATATATATTCCTGATTTTGGAGGTGTTAGAATAGAAGATCTTGTTGTAGTTACAAAAAATGGATGTAATAATTTGACTTCATCTAATAAAGAAAAAATAATAGTTGAAAAATAATGTTGTTTATTATAAAATGAAAATGTATGTGTCTGTTTATATAAAAAATAATTGCACATATTATTGTAGAGCGTATAATTTATTCCCGCGGACAACGAGCCAAGTGACTGCTTGCAGGCATTAAACAATAGAAAGCTCTCTTTCTATATATGGCTACTGCTGCGAGGTCTTTGTGTGGCTCTGATTAGAGATAGAATCGGTTATATTTAAGGAGGAATTTATACTATGGTATCAGCAGGAGATTTTAGAAATGGAATGACAATTGAATTGGAGAATAATATTTTTCAAGTAATTGAATTCCAGCATGTTAAACCTGGTAAGGGTGCGGCTTTTGTAAGAACAAAATTAAAAAATATTAAGAGTGGCGGCGTAGTTGAGAAGACTTTCCGTCCTACGGAAAAATTTCCGCCAGCACGTATCGACCGTAAAGATATGCAGTATCTTTACAGTGACGGGGATTTATATAATTTTATGGATATGGAGACATATGAGCAGATTGCGTTGGATTCAAATGCTATAGGCGATACTCTTAAATTTGTTAAAGAGAATGAAATTGTAAAAATCTGTTCACATAATGGAAATGTTTTTGCTGTGGAACCGCCGTTATTTGTTGAACTTATAGTTACAGAGACAGAGCCAGGAGTAAAAGGAGATACAGCAACAGGTGCAACAAAGCCTGCTGTAGTTGAGACAGGTGCAACTGTTTATGTTCCGTTATTTGTAAATCAGGATGACGTAATCAAAATTGATACAAGAACTGGAGAATACTTATCTCGTGTATAGGTGTCTCTTTAGAATATGGCAGGAATGAAAGTAGGAGGACAAACCGTGGGAGTATACCAGGCTGGCAGAGCTAATGTGACCGGCAGATCAAAGTCTTCGGGAAGATTGAAAATCAAAGGTTGTGATTACAGTCTTGTTTTCATGGTTATATTTTTGGTACTGTTTGGCATGGTAATGATGTATAGCGCAACACTGTATACAGACAAATTTGTTTCAAAACAGTTGAAATTTGCTGTAATAGGTGTTGCAGCAATGTTTATTGTGTCAATGTGGAATTATCATACTTTTAAAAAATTGGCGCCATACATATTTATTATAGGATTTGTAAGTATGTTGCTTGTATTGACTCCGTTGGGGAGAGCTTACAATAATTCAACAAGATGGGTTTATATAAAAGGCGTTGGTTTTCAGCCGGCAGAAATCTTTAAAATTGCTACGATTATATTTAATGCGGCAGTTTTAAATAAGATTGGAAAAAAATTAAAGACGGTAAAGATGACTTTGGGGTTTATTTTAATGGCATTAGGAGAAGGATTAGCAGTAATATTGCTTACTGATAATCTTAGTTCTGCTGTTATTATAATTGCAGTGGCATTATGTATGATGTTTGTTGCGGGACCCAATAAAAAAATATGTATACTTATGGTTACAATAGGGATCGCCTTATTAGTGTTTGTAGTGTTGTACTATGGACGAATGGATCTTACAAAAGAAGAGTTTATGAAATTAGATTTTCGTACTAAGAGAATTTTACGATGGCTGCAGCCGGAAAAATACAGCTTTGACGGCAAGAATTTTCAGACGCTTCACTCTTTGTATGCTATTGGTTCAGGTTCGCTTGGAGGAAAAGGGCTTGGAAACAGCACGCAGAAAATGATATTGCCTGAGGCGATGAATGATATGATTTTTGCTATTGTGTGCGAAGAACTCGGATTTGTAGGCGCTACATTTCTGCTTGTATTATATGGAATTTTGATGCAGAGGTTATTATTTATAGCCCGAAATGCAAAGGAACTGTTTGGAAGTCTGATAGCTGTTGGTCTGATGGGGCATATTGGCGTTCAAGTAATGTTAAATGTTGCCGTGGCCACAAATTTAATACCAAATACTGGAGTCACGCTTCCATTTTTTAGTTATGGAGGTACAGCTCTTGTTATTATTATGGGAGAGATGGGAATTGCATTGAGTATTAGCAGACATATTTCTCTTGAATAGTTACAGCACCAGATGTTGCAGATTCGTAACATTTGGTGTTTTTTTTGTGTATTTTATTGACATGGAAGATATAACTTTTTATAATAGCAGATACGACCTGATAACAATGGGGGAAGCCGTATGGTAAATGCTATTGGGTGAAGATAATAATAAGATTACATTGATACAATTTAGAGAACAGTTGTTAGATATATTGGAAGAGCGTCTTAACTGTTATGGAGGTATTACTACTAAAGTTATTAGAAAAAATAACGGGGTTATACTTGAAGGTATATTTTTAAATAGAGCAGGAGATTCAATATCGCCTGCGTTTTATGTTGAAAATCTATATGATAGTTATATAAAAGGCGCTTCAATTATAAGTATAGCTGATGATGTTTCTAATCAATATCAAAAGGATTGTACACATTTAAAAGGCATGGTTGATTTTTATAAAGATTTTGAATGTGTAAAAAACCGTGTTTTATACAGAATTATCAATTATAATGATAATGAACAATTTTTGCAGAATGTTCCTTACAGAAAATATTTAGATTTTGCAGTTATATATTATTGCAAGATAGAAAACAGCCATATAGGCAAGGGGAATATTACTGTCTATAATGAACATATTTCTATGTGGGATGTTAAAGAAGAGCAATTATACAAATATGCTCTGCATAACACACCAAAATTATTGCCTGAGTATATAATAAATATAGAAAATATTATGTCTGATATGTTAGATGAATGCGAATTTAGTATTAAGGAATGTACTGATCAATGCACAGAAATATATAATATAAATGAAACTGCGACAGAAAATATTTTGTATGTTCTTACAAATGGTGAAAATTATTATGGCGCTTGTGTGATGTTATATAAAAATGTATTAAATAAATTTGCACATCAAATGAATAAGAATTTTTACATACTGCCAAGCAGCGTACATGAAGTTTTGCTTCTTCCAGTTGAAGATAAAGAAGATGAGGAAACAGATGAACTTAAAAATATGGTTCGTATGGTAAACGACACTCAGGTTGAGTTAGAGGAAAGGCTGTCGTATAATGTATATTACTATAATCGTTTTAAAGATAAAATAAGTATAGTATAAAAAGTGAAAAATAAAATTTGTTAAAGTATTTATTTACAAGGGCATACCGTAATTCATGCCCCTGCGGGGCGGGGAAACAGCTTCGCTGTTTTACAAGGTATACTCAGGTATATGTGCGAATATAAGTTCGAAAAAATGCTGTACAGAACAAGAAAATTGTAGTATAATGTAATATATTAAAGCCGAATGACTATTGTTTATCCATAGGGAGGAGGATGCGTTATGGCTTATAATGTGCTTGATATTTCACGCTATGTTATCAATTACAGCAATGAAAAGGATTATGGCATTTCAAATTTGAAACTGCAGAAAATATTATATTTTATTCAGGCATATTTTCTTACAAATAATAAAATATGTTTTGATGAAAAGATTGAGGCATGGGATTTTGGACCCGTTGTTCCTGAGGCGTATCATGAATTTAAACAGTATGGCAGCGGAGATATTCCAACTGTTGAGTCTTATTTAGAGTTTGATCCAAAGGATATATGGAATACGTGCCGTATTGAGTTTGATGATAGTAATATTGAGAATCGCGATAAGAATATGATAAATGAAGTAGTTGATAAATTTCGTGATTATTCGGCTACAGATTTAGTTACGCTTACACATCGGCAGTCTCCGTGGATAGACGCGTATATTCCTGACAAAAATAATGAAATTACAACGGAAGCTATTAAGGAGTTTTTTCAATGAGTGATGGATTAG
>CATJTQ010000065.1 GCA_949743325.1 uncultured Lachnospiraceae bacterium | reverse complement strand
GCCATTAAAAGAATTATTACAGAAACTGCAAGACTGGATATATATTCTATCCTTCCATGTCCAAACGGATGCTCTGTATCTGCTTTCTGTCCTGCAAGCTTAAATCCAATCAATGTGATAAATGATGATCCCGCATCAGACAAGTTGTTAAACGCATCTGCCACAATAGCAATTGAATTGCTAATTGATCCGGCAAGAAATTTCCCGGCAAAAAGGCATATATTTAGAAATATACCAACACTACCACATAAAATTCCATATGATTTTCTAGCCTCTTTCACATCATCAGATTTAATAAAATATTTTGCCAATATAGAAATCATATAAATCTTTTACCTTCCCCGAAATCAAAACCCCCGCAGCAAGCGACAGGGTATCAAAATTACAATGCTAACGCAAACAACATTGAACAAAGAAATAAAAATACTGCTGCAATTATACATAATATTGCAACAACCCTACGAGTCTTCCACATTTGCATAGACTGAACTAACATAAGCAATCCCATCAGCGGCACAAAAATTACCGAAGTGTTTCTCACTACACCAGACATTTGAAGCGCTGCTAAAATCAATACAGTAAATGCAAGTATTATTCCTAAAATTGACAGCCTTTTATCCTGATTTGACTTTTCATCCCATTCAGGATTTGATTTTATTTTCATTATAGTATCCTCCTAAAACATATTCTTTAGTAAACCAACTATTAAACTGCTTTATTTCATTATAGCTTTAATCGGATTAACTTCTTTAGCCATCTTAACTATTTGTTTCTCTTCACTCTTAATATATGTCTCCAGCACTGCAACTTCCTCTTCTGAAAAACCTTTATTATATATAATTTTTCCTCCCGGAAGAACTGCTTCCGCATTCTTTTCTCCGTCCATAAACTGAATATAGATTCGTTTTTCCTTACCTTTAGCTACTATTGAAGAAACTGACATCTTAAGATTTTCGTTCATGCTAACCATCCTTTATATATGTATTCTTTTACAAAAAAAGAACACTGCCGCCTGCTATTCTTCCATATTTGCTAATTTTGCATTTTGATCTGCCACCATACAAGCATCCAAAATTTCTTGAATATCGCCATTCATAATTTTATCTAATTTATATAAGGTAAGATTAATTCTGTGATCTGTAACGCGCCCCTGAGGAAAATTGTATGTTCTAATCTTTTCTGAGCGGTCTCCAGTACCAATCTGACTTCTTCTAGCCTCTGATTCTGCATCCTGCTTCTTCTGCAGTTCTAAATCGTACAGTTTTGTTCTCAACAGAGCAAAGGCCTTCGCCTTATTCTGAAGCTGTGACTTTTCAGTCTGACTGTAAATTACAATACCTGTAGGATAATGTGTTAAACGAACTGCAGAGTCCGTTGTATTGACACACTGTCCTCCATTTCCCGATGCTCTCATAACATCTATTCTTATATCTTTCTCATCAATCTGAACATCAACTTCCTCTGCTTCTGGCATAACCGCTACAGTAATTGTTGATGTATGAATACGACCTGCTGATTCTGTCTCAGGAACTCGCTGAACACGGTGCACTCCCGACTCATATTTCATTTTAGAATAAGCGCCTGAACCGGCTATCATAAAATTGACCGATTTCATACCTCCGATGCCAATCTCTTCGACTTCCATAGTCTCAACTTTCCATCGCTGACTTTCTGCATAATGAACATACATACGATATATTTCGGCAGCAAAAAGCGCCGCCTCATCCCCGCCTGCGCCTGCACGAATTTCCACAATAACGTTTTTATCATCATTGGGATCTTTAGGCAGAAGCAGTATTTTTAACTCCTGCTCCAACTCCTCAATTCTCGCCTTACTGTCATTCATTTCCTCTTTGGCAAGCTCACGCATCTCCTCGTCATTCTCTTCTTCCAAAATCGCAAGACTGTCATCAACAGACTGTTTACATTTTTTATATTCAGTATATGCATCTACAATAGGCTGTAAATCATTCTGCTCTTTCATAAGCTTACGAAATCTGTCCTGATTATTTACAACCGTAGGTTCATTTAGTTCACTTAAAATTTCCTCAAAACGGATTACTAAATCCTCCAACTTATCAAACATCTTATATACCTCCAACAACAATCCGATTAAGACCTGACATATCCTGTATAACCTCAACAGTCTTAAACCCGGCATTTTCTAACAATAAACTAACACTGTCAGCCTGATTAAACCCGATTTCAAATATTAATACACCATCTGGTTTAAGAAAACTGACACTCTCTTTTATTATTTTTCTATAAAAATATAATCCGTCATTTTTTCCATCCAATGCAATCACAGGCTCATAACCACGCACTTCAATCATAAGCTCCGCTAACTCTCCTGTCTCAATATATGGAGGATTTGACACAATTATATCATATTTTTCACAAGATACATTCTCAAATAAATCTGACTGAATAAAACAAACATCCGCACTCAAAATTTCTGCATTTTTTCTGGCAACTTCGAGCGCCAAATTTGATATGTCAACTGCACTGACTGACAATTCATAATTTCGGAGTTTTAAACTTATTGCTATACAGCCGGAACCTGTACACATATCAAGAACCTTAACAGACTGATTGTTAAGTAAACACTTCTTCTTTTCTGAAATAACTTTTTCTGTCTTAACTACAAGAAGTTCTGTCTCTGGCCTTGGCACAAGAACCGATTCATTTACATAAAAGTCGTATCCCATAAACTGTTGAACATTAGTTATATACTGCAGCGGATAATGATTACTCCTCTTTAATATTAACTGTTTATATTTTTCACAAATGTTAAAATCAAGCTCTCTGTCAGGATACATATAATATTCTGTACGCCCTATACCGCTCACAAATTCTAATAAAAGCCATGCATCAATTTCCGCTTCATCAATACCTGAATTTACCAGTGTCCCCACTCCAAAACTTAACGTTTCTTTTAATGTCATTTCTCAGCACCACTGCAGTTCAAGTTTCCGCTATCCTCGGACATGTTAGAATTCTCTTTTAAATACTTTTTCCAGTCAAAAACTGCTTCTACAGAAACAATAGCAACCTCAATCATATCATCATCCGGCTCTTTCGTCGTAAGATTCTGAAGCCACATACCAGGCTTACTCAAAGCATTGATAAAAAAATTATCTGAATTGCCGGCGAGCTTAATAAATTCATAAGAAACTCCTGCAATTATAGGTATAACTGCCAATCTGAGAAGCAGTCTTAAAAGTCTGTGTTCAACATTAATAAACATTAAAAATATAATACTTATAACCATTACAATAAGAAGAAAACTTGTTCCGCACCTCTTATGCTGCTTTGAAGACTTGCGGACATTTTCTACATTAAGTTCAAGTCCATTCTCAATACAATTAATACATTTATGTTCCGCACCATGATACATAAAAACTCTCTTTATATCTTCCATAAATGATATAAGCACTACATATGCTATAAAAATAACAATTCTTATAATTCCTTCTATTGTAGCAACAATAAAATAATTATCAGTTAAATATGAACGAATAACCTCAGCTAATACAAACGGTAGACCACAAAACAAGAGCAAAGCTAACACTACAGCAATTATAACAGTAAATGCCATCACAATCCCTTCAGCTTTATCTTTAAACGTTTTCTCAATCCACGTTTTTTCATTCTTATCACTCTCATCATTTCCCTGAGCTTCATCTTCTTCCTCAAAAAATTGAGCTGAAAAGCTGAGCGATTTCATTCCTACTACAAGAGAATCTATAAAATTAAAAATTCCTCTTACAAAGGGAATTTTTTTTATCTTATTCATTATATCTGAACTAGAACAGTCCTGTATATCAACTTCTATCTTCTTATCCGGCTTTCTCACAGCAACAGCATAACGATTGTTATTTCTCATCATTACACCTTCCATAACTGCCTGTCCGCCAATATTAGATGATTTCAATAATATCAACCTTTCTTTTGCACAACAAATATCTATATTTTATCATTAAACGCACAATTTAAAAATAGGTTGAGATTAAAAACCTCAACCTGATTTTACACAATTTTAATTGTCCTGGCTAATGCCATATTTACGATTGAACTTATCGATTCGTCCACGAGCAGCTGCGTTCTTCTGCTGACCAGTGTAGAATGAATGACATTTAGAACAGATTTCCACATGAATCTCCGGCTTTGTTGAACCTGTTACAAATGTGTTGCCACAGTTGCAAGTTACTGTTGCCTGATAATATTCTGGATGTATTCCCTCTTTCATTATTTTCACCTCTTTACAACATATTTCTATCCAAAAAAAGCAATTATTTACTTTTTTGTTCTTTTACAAACAGCGTTGTTATTATAACATAGCTTTATACAAGCTGTCAACTATCTTTTTTAGCTTAATAAAATTTAATATAGTAGTATAAAACGAACAAAAACATAACTAAAATTTTATTAATACTTTACACTTATAATTAAATCAGCTATAATAAATATAACATCTAAACAATATTACCGATTGTAAAAAAGGTGGTGAAAGGATGATAAATGAATTGACAGAAAAAGAATTAATTACGACAACTATTGACAGATACACTGAATTACAACAAATTAAAAAAGCAAACGGCGGTCATGAAAACCAAATGCTTGATTATTTTATTAAAGTTACTATTGCAAAATTATCATCTATGGGAGTTAACGTTGAGGAAATAACTTTAAATTAACTAAATAATATTATGTCAACAACCCTGACAAAACATCGGGGTTGTTATTTAAGTAAGCTAAAGAACCTGCCGCAAGCAGAGAGGAATCAATTATAAAATGAAAAACCGCAGTATATTTGACCCATCTAAGTATTTGTCAAGTGCTTGACCAAACATAATACATATCTAATTGCTCACAGTGAAAAAATATAAGAAAGGACATTTATTAAATGAGAAAAAAAATTCTATTAAGCGCATTACTATGCAGTTCACTTATGTTATCAGCATGTCAGTCTTCCCATTGTAAATCAGAAAATGCAGCTTCTGTTACTCCTTCAAAAGAAGCAACCGCAAAACCAACGCCTACTATTAATTCTAAAATATATGATTCAACTGCTGCCGCTGAAAAATACAGTTCCCATCCATTTCTGGAGCTATGGAACAGCAAAGACAATGTTCCATTTTTAAATGAGTTATCATCAATACCTAAAATTATTCCTTATATCGCACAGAATAATACTAATGGCGGATGTGTCATTATATGCCCGGGAGGAGGATATGTACAACTGGCAATTGATAAAGAAGGCAGAGAACCTGCTGCCGCTTTTAATGAAAATAATATAACTGCTTTCGTTCTCCAATACCGAACTTCATACACATATGAAGGCGTTATGACAGACGTTTTCAGAGCTATCCGCTATGTAAGGGCCAATTCAGAAGAATTTGGAATTGATCCGGACAAAATAAGCGTAATGGGATTTTCCGCCGGAGGTCATCTGGCATCTATGTCTCTTGAACATTATGATGAAGATAAGCAGAATGCCGATGAAATTGACAAAGTCTCCGCAAAACCTAATTTAGGAATACTTTGCTACCCTGTTATCTCATTAAAAGATAATATGACGCATGAACTTACAAGAAAAACCTTCTTAGGTTCAGATAATGAACATAATGAGGATTTAATTAAAAAATATTCTGCAGAGGAGGGCGTTACAAAAGATACTCCCCCTGTATTTATATGGCATTGCGCGCCGGATAAAGCAGTACTCGTAGAGAACAGCATGGACTTTGCCAAAGCTCTCGAAAAAAAAGGGATTGACTGTGAACTTCATATTTATCAAACAGGCGCACATGGACTTGGTCTGGCAAAAGACAACGATGAAGTAAAAGAGTGGTTTAATGACTGCGTAAAATGGCTAAAATCATACGGCTATTAATTTTATTGCCAAATCTGTACATAGTACATGTAAGCATAAGAGTTATATACTTAATTAAGTGATTACCTGCACTGCAATCAGTCGTTCTATATTCTTAAAAACAATATTTGAATATACATCTTTAATTGTAAAAAAACGCCGGGCAATACTAAGCGCAGCGCGAATAGCACTGAACTTCAGTATTGCTCGACGTAAATTTGACATTTACACTGTATTAATTAACTTTAATCCGCTTTTTTTACAGTATCTTTCATCTTCTTTACTTCATTGAAATCAATATCTTCATCTGAATATCTGGCTTTCCTATAAATATCTGTTATTAATTCAACATTATGTTTATTTTCCTTATTTGCATAATTGTCAGCAAGCTCTTTGGTTGTATTGCATAATGCAGAATGCAGGTGCGTTTTATTTATATTATTATTCATATATTTATAATAATATCTTCTAATTTTCCCTCTGTTATCTTTAGAAAAAGAAGGCTTAGAGGTTATAACTTCTTTTACTTGCAGAGTTTTGATATGTTCAATATCAATAAAGGTCGATTCCTCTTCTTCATTTTTATATTGCACGCCTTTATGTTTATATAATTTCAGAAGACTTAATAATATTATCAATATAAAAACAACAACCAAAAATTGAAATATAAACAGCACATAATTAAACGACGAATTAGCAATCATCATTCTGCCTCCGCTTTCTGACGTCGTAATTACATTAGTTTCAGTCATAGAAAACATGCTCATCAGTTTATCTAACAATTCAGATGAGATAAAAGAGAGTCCTAAGTTTGACAACGTCAGAAAAAAACGAACAACAATTAAACCTACTCCCACCACAACAGTATTTTTGACCAAAACAGCAGCAGGTAAAAATAAAAAAACAATACACACTCCTAATATCAAATCCACTCTAATCTGTGTTTTTATAAAATGATTATTATAGCCTGCGTATTTACTAGAATGCCTATATTGCATAGACACATATTTTAAGAGGATAACTATAGCAATATATATGACGCCTCCAAAATAATAATAGTTCATACACGAATCAACTGCAATCGGCAGTTTCTCTGTCGGAAGATCCGCATCCGCAATAGTAAGTACAGAAATAATAAATAATACAATTCCATATATCTTTGCTCTGTTAGTTCTCTTGTTTCTCAACACAACACCTATTGTCTCTTCTTTTCTATCCCTGTATATGTATCTATCTATTATATTTTCCAGCCAAGGAAAAAAACTAATTAAAAAGAAAGTGCTTTTACTTGCTGAAATAAATCTTGAGAGTAAAAAATTTACTGATGCAAATACTGCAAACTGTATAATATAAAAAATTCTATTATTTTTATTGTAATTTGCAGATAAACTTTCTATAAACAAATACTCAAAAGCACACAAAAAAATCAGCATGCAAAGTATAGGTTGAAATTCTCCCTTTCCATCCTGATAACCAAAATAATTATACATAATTGTAAAAAAATACATAAAAATTCCTCTTATAAGAACATTTAGCACATCTATAATATATGAAAATATGTTTGATGTCTGTCCTCTGGTATCTTTATCTAAATGCAGCCCCATAAGCTTATGAAACTTTAAGTGACTAATTCCCATCAATTCTACATCTCCGTTCCATCATAGTTAAGTCTCCAAATATATTCATACTCTTCCAATCCATTTACAGCCTCATAATCTAATCCCTTAGCCACAGGAACAATCCATGCAAAAGAATCTCTCTCTCTTTTTAAATTTTTCATAAACGTGCATAACCCACTATCTCTGCTATTTGAAATTAAGATAATAAAACCTTTCCTTGCATTTTTCTTCATTTCTTTTCCATAATACTCAATAAAACTTTCCTCTGATTTCTCTCTGATTTTCTGAGGTACAATTTTTTCTAAACATATCTCTGCAAGAGCCTCGTCAACACGGTTTAAATACGCTGGCCCGCTATCAGGATTATTTACTGCAATAAATCTTTCACTTTTAGTTTCTTTCCCATTAGTCATAATACAACTTTTTATACCATATTCAGATAATGCCACGGCAAAAGTTTTACCCAATCTTATACTTTCTTCAAGTATTTCATAATTTGGAAATACTTGAAGAACTTCAAGATTCACATATATGTACACATCACTATTGTTTATTTTATCAAGTACATTAACCCTTAATTCATTAGCTTTTGCAGTTGCCTTCCAATTGATAAATCTCATCTCATCATAAGTTTGATATTCTCTTAAACCTCTCATTAAAAATGGATCAACTTGTAATGAACTATTATTTTTTAAATCTCCCTCCATTTTCTTTATCATCTGTTCAAATCTTCTTGCATCGACAGTTCCTGGATATACTGTAAGTGTACTGTCCGCGCAATAATCAGAACTATAGTTACGGTCTAATAAAAGATTATATGCCTGAATAGAAAAGTTATCAATTTTGTACTTCCCTCTTTTACAACACTTTATTTTTATATACTTTTTGATAGACTGCTTCATTAAAACATTGATCATATCATTTCTAGAAAACTTATCATCTGCCGCAATCCTTCCATTTTCAACTGCCTCTAAACCTTTCTCAAGTTTAAAATTAAAAAACAAAAACGGCAGCGGAAGCCATTTATCATTTATAACGCTCTCTATAATGGTCGTATCTTCACCCTCGGTTACATGATTTTTATCAAATGATACATTTACATATAAATTTTTATCCCAGTTTTTTATGTAAACTTTCCGCTGCAGAATCATAAGTATATAGGCGATTAAAAAAACAAACAATAACTGCATTTTGCCACCTCAATATCCACTAAAATTTTCCACCGGAACCTGCACTTCTTCAAGAATATCATCAATAAACCATTCACGGCTTGCCTTGACACCAAATTTTTCAACCGGAACAATCCTATGTCCTAAAACATACTTTGCCAAATATTTTACATCTTCAGGAATTACATAATTTCTGCCGTCTATCGCAGCAAACGCCTTTGCACATTTTGTCAATATAATGCTGCCTCTCGGGCTTGCTCCCAAAATAAACTTATTTTCATTTCTAGTAGCGGCAACGACTGACACAATATAATCAACTACCGCCTCATGAACAAAAACGTCTTCTATCACGCTCTGCATTTCAATTAAATCATCTATTCCGCATACTGACTGCAGAGAAATTTTATCTGTCTTTTTGCTCATTCGTTCAACTATATTTACTTCTTCATCATTAGTCGGATATCCCATTTTAATTTTCATTGCAAAACGGTCAAGCAATGCCTCTGGCAGCGGAAAAGTTCCAACTGTTTCGATCGGATTTTCTGTAGCAATTACCCTGAAAAAGTCGTCTAAAAACCTTGTCTTTCCATCTATTGTAACTTGCTTTTCCTCCATACATTCAAGAAGACTTGACTGTGTTCTCGGCGTTGCCCTGTTTATCTCATCCGCCAATAAAAGGTTTGTAAAAACTGGTCCTTCTCTAAACACAAATTCCTGCTCCTTCTGATTATAATAATTGATACCTGTAATATCTGAAGGCAGTAAATCCGGTGTAAACTGAATTCTACTGAAACTTCCATTCATAACTTTAGCCAATGTCTTTACCATTGTCGTCTTTCCTGTACCCGGAACATCCTCCAACAACACATTTCCTCCTGAAAGCATTGCAGATAAAATCAATCTGATTATCTCAGTTTTTCCTACAATAATTTTATCCACCTCAGAAATTATTTGTTCTGTTAGTTCTTTTACTTTTTGTATCTGCATTATATCCTCCTAATATCACATAAGTTAAGAAATCTGTTTTTGTAATTTTTGCAGCCAATCAACTGACTTTTGAATATCCCGCTTATTTGGATGGCCAATGCAAAACATATAAAACTGACTCTCGCACATATGCTGATCTATAACAGGTATATCTTTTTCATCCAATATTTTTTTCAATATATCAGCTCCGCCGCCTATTTTCCAACCGTCAATACGAGAAATATTATTCCAGTTACTATCTAATATGACTAATCCAACACTCTTAACTATATCTTTACTCACTTTCTTAATATAGCCTTCTATACCGCTCTTATCCTCCCCGCTGCTCACTCCACCGCAAACTATAATAAGTAAATCAGTAATAGGAATATTTAATATTTCTTCTATATCATAACATTCAATATTAAATGCGTCTGCTAGCGCTTCTGCAACTTTTCTGCAATGTTTCATTTTTTTAGGACATAGTATACTCATTTCCATATTTTTTATCTCCTATCTTAATTTAAGAAGCCAGTTAAAAATAAACATATATAGCATAAATTAATTATATCATAACAACTCTTTTCATACAAGTTTTACTAAAATATGAAAAAGGAACTATAAGTAATATTTATCTTACCAATAGTTCCTATATTATTATTTATCAATATCTATATTTCTTTCTATATTTTATAAACATACTTACAGACAACATAAGCGCCATTAACTCTGCCGCGGGCGTCGCCATCCATATTCCGTTTACGCCAAAAACAAGCG
>CATJTQ010000064.1 GCA_949743325.1 uncultured Lachnospiraceae bacterium | reverse complement strand
ATTTATGAGCAAGAGATTGATTTAAAGAAAATATGAGCTGGCGTATTGTAGTTATCTCAAGACGGGCAAAGCTTGATTATCAGTTGGGTTATATGGTTGTCCGCAGCGAGGAGATAACGAAGATTCATCTGGGTGAAATATCAACCGTTTTAATTGAATCTACGGCGGTATCGCTTACGGCAAGTCTGCTTGCGGAGTTGACTAAGAAGAAGATAAAAGTGATTTTCTGCGATGAAAAGAGGAATCCGTCATCAGAACTAATTAGTTATTATGGCAGTCATGATACCAGTAATAAGGTAAGAAAACAGATTCAGTGGAGTAAGAATATTAAAGAGGCTGTGTGGACGGAGATTGTAACTGAGAAGATCAGAAAGCAGAGTGAATTGCTAAAGTATTTGAGGAAGGAGGAAGCGGAGCTGTTAGATTCTTATATAAAAGAGATTGGCTGGAATGATGAGACAAACAGGGAAGGTCATGCAGCTAAAGTGTATTTTAATGCACTGTTTGGACTTGATTTTACACGAACAGCAGATAATATTGTAAATGCTGCGTTAAATTATGGTTATTCTATTATTCTCTCTGCATTTACAAGAGAGATTACATCAAATGGCTATATTACTCAGCTTGGACTGTTCCATGATAATATGTTTAATCAATTTAATCTTGCATCAGATTTAATGGAACCATTTCGTATGTTAGTTGACAGGGAAGTGGAAAGTATGCGTTTAGCACAGTTTTGTCATGATGAGAAGATGCATATTGTTAATATACTAAATCAGGAAGTATATATAGATGGTAAAATTCAATATGTCAACAATGCAATTAAAATATATTGCAAAAGCGTCTTTGATTCACTAAATGAAAATGACAGCTCTATTATGAAATTTTATAAAATTGAGTTATAGATTTATGAGAGTATTAGTTTTTTTTGATTTGCCAGTTATGACAGGGGAGCAGCGAAATGCATATGTTACATTCCGAAAATTTTTACTAAAAAGCGGATTTATGATGCTGCAGGAATCTGTTTACTGTAAATTGGCATTAAATGGAACAGCAGTCAGAAGTATTGTTGATAATGTGCATAAAAACAGCCCTAAAGAGGGGTTGGTACAGCTTCTGACTGTCACTGAAAAACAGTATGCCAAGATGGATTTAATTATTGGTGAGGTAAAGAGTGAAATATTAGACAGTGATGAAAGGTTGGTGATTCTTTGAAATTAGTACATGCTGAATTAGAGAGCTGTTTTTCATTTGATAGCAATTGTGTTATAGAATGGATTATAGAGTCACCGCCGCTTTTCTCTAAGTATGTTCAGGAGTTATATGCACAGTATCAGGGCGATGAAGGTGATTTTATATTATCTGATAACGGCAGAGAATTAAAACTCGTAAAGGAATTGGAGGTGATTATCAATCCTTATGCAATTAATATTAACGATAAGAAAATTTTATCTAAACTCTATATGGAATTGTCAACCTTGGCATATATGGAAGAGATGTATATTCAGACACGTGAAGCAATGGCAAATTTACAGAATTACTTTATGACACTTGAACAGCTAAGCCCATATATGTTGGAGACTGATATGGAGATAAATGTTATTGATATATTTAAAGCTATTGGAGTTAAATCAGTAATGTGTGATGGTGATTTTTTTGAGAGATTGATTCAATATATTAAATTATCAGCGGAAATTATGCAGAAAAAGTTAGTTGTTCTGGTAAATATCAGAAGTTATATAAGTGATAAGCAATTAGAACAACTGATAGAGACAGCTGCTTATAATTATATACCAATATTATTAATTGAAAATTGTCAAAAAGACTTTTCAAAACAATTACTTAGGTATATAATTGATGTCGATGGATGTGAAATATTTTATGATGATTTATAATTTGTATGCAATGTTATTGACAGCATATTTATAATCAAATAAATTTCGCTTAAATCTTTCACATATACTATATGTGATAATAATAAATGTTTGAATATCTTCTTTTATGCTTATGATGGCATTTCATTTTTAAATTCGAGGTTTGAGAATGATGTAAAAAAGTATGGTATTCAAGCTTAATAGATGGGGGTATGTTTACATTTAAAGTTTGAGAATGATGTAAAAAAGTATGGTATTCAAGCTATACTCGTGTTGAAAATAATGTCCTTGTTGTTTGAGAATGATGTAAAAAAGTATGGTATTCAAGCGTATTTTCGGGAAATGTTGAAAAAGCACAAGTTTGAGAATGATGTAAAAATGTATGGTATTCAAGCTATATCCACTACCTTATTTTTACTCTCTGGGTTTGAGAATGATGTAAAAAATATCGTAAATAAAGCCAGAACTTTCATTATAGATAAATGAGAGTCAGGTAAGGGACTATATAACCAAAGAAATGAATATAGGCAAAGTGCTTTAAGAATTAGTGGAAGAATATTAAACAAAAGATTCTGGAAAAATTAAACGAATTTAAAGATTTTCAATAAGTGAAGGAGAAATTATAATTTTTATTTGTACGTTGTTTCTATAAGGAAATCTTACAGCTTATTTATTTGCGGAAGATAGTATGAATATGTAATTGCCCTGATTCGTTTTAGAAACAGGGCAATAGTTTTTTTAATAAGTTATTTAGGAACAAATGTACTGTAATCTTTTGCGAAGCAAAATTCCATCAACACAATTGAACAGGTATTCAGACAATTCTCTGCAGTGACTGCAATACTTTTGTATAAATTCAGTGACGGAGGTTTTTATCTGAATTTTTATATCGTCAATGCTGTTTTGTGTAAATATGTATTGTAATTTTAAGTAATCTTGAGTATTTAAATGATGCTTTGTCAGATGTTGTTCAGTTAAAATATGTTCTACAACAGCTGAAAGAACAATCTCGCATATGTTGTCGGTTATATTTTGAGGATATGGGTTGTATTTTAATAAAACTTTCGTCACATAATCTTTTGGAAAGCTATTTAAAAATTGTTGTTCCAGATAGATACATTTTATAAATTCATAAATTTTATCAATTCCTGTGTACATATTTATATTTTTAAGGACTGGGTAATCTAATGTTAAAATAGTATTTTGAGGCTCAAATTTAACATCATACCACTTGAAAAATTCCGGCAGGCCTTTGATAAAAGTGTCATTCAGACAGTCATTGTCATAGTCTGTAAAATCAGCAGAAATATTATTATATAGTTCTAGGGCTTTTTTCGTTTTCTCTTCAACATATTTGAAGCCGGTATCATATGCCTGCTGTGCTGTTATGTTTTCTGCTGAAATTATTGTATAACAGTTATATATTGCTGTTTCATTTATACAATATATAACTGCCTCCATAAATTGCTCCGCTTTTTCATAAGTTATAGATGTACTTTCATAAGCAGTATACTTTTCAGCTAATTTTGCAACGATAGGCAATAATTCTTCCAATCTATATTTCATAAATATTTACCCTCAGCATAAATCTTTTAAAGTTTCAAGATATAATTCATAATCCCAGCGTTTTACTTCATCAAATTTAGCATATTCGTTATATCCGTCTGAACTTTTATAGCCTCTGTAGCCAGCTCTTATTGCTTGGGCAAAATTTGAAAGGCAGGTGCCTTCCAGATAATTTAAGTCTCCAAAGCATATATGTTCAAATTGTTCTTTCATAAAATGAAGAAGTTCATCATCTGTAATTTCATCGCTCATTTCATTTTTGTATAAGAAAAATATTTCTTGGAGCCTAATGATTGTGTCAACATAATTATCTTGATAAATAAAATCAGAATCGCAAAATTCATATATAATCTTTGTTGTAATTGTTTCTCCGAATTCAACCCTCTTCTGAGTACGCAGTGTGTTGTTTCGTTCTTGCATAATCAATTGCGCGTCCTGCTCGCTTAAGACAAGTCCGTATTGTGCTGTTGAGCTATTTGTCTCAATAACTTTATCAAGTTGATTTTGCTGTTGTAATAAAACTATCCATTCGTTATTCAATATGATTCCTCCTTCATTTTCATAGTTGGATAGTGATTATAACACCGTAAAAAAGCTAATACCAGACTTGAATTTTTGATGATTTTATGATACTATAATAATGGAAATACATTTATATTTATCTGAATACTCTGTAAAAAACTGCTTTTGTGACATCTTCCCTGCGGAGGGCGCCACAAAAGCAGTTTTTTTCACTTGTTGTATATTTAAAGCAGTATTTTTTTGCTGATTTTGGGTTTGCTTGTTTTAATATAGCCGTCCATTATAAGCATAACAGATTTTTCAAGATGCGGCATGTATTCGTCAAGAGGAACTGGTTCATCGAAAAGTATCACATTGTATACGGTTGCCCCAATTAATTCTATAATTTGAAAAATCATTATTTCGGCATCTTTTTGCGACAGGGACTGCTCTGGTATCATCTGCCAAAAAATATCCCAGAAATTAATTCCTTCAGCTTCTTCTGCAGTTGTGTTTAACGCAGATTTAAAAACTCCCCAGCTCAGATTTTTGGCAATAAATTTTAATAGAGAGCGGTTATTTTTCAGCTCGTCAATAATAAATTTCATTATATATATAATCTGTTCTTTTAAGTCAGTTATTTCAGGGTGATTTTTATCAAGATCATCATGCGCGCTTAAAAGGAGCTGATTTGCCTTATATGAAATTAAGTTGTTTCTTATATCATACTTGTCCTTAAAATATAAGTAAAAAGTTCCTTTGGCTACGTTAGCCTGCTTAACAATATCTGAAATAGTTGTCTCAAGCCAGCCTTTTTTCATAAATAGTTCAAAGCTGCTGTCCAGCAAAAGCTGTTTTTTTTTCTTTTTATTTTCTTCTAATTTTCCCATTTGACATACCTTCATTTCTGTATGAAGCATAGCGTGCAGAATTAAATATTATACTTTGCGACTGCCGCAAGGCTTGAATATATTATTTGTAGTAATACTATCTTATACTACAAAATATAAAAAATCAATAAAAAATAAATAAAAATGACTTTTGGTCAAGAAATTTAAGAAAAAGTATTGACTTTTAGTCATTTTTAGAATATATTCTTTAATAACAAAATGACTTTTGGTCATAAAGGTTTGATTATTAAGAAAGAAGGACTGGACAATGAGGAAAAAATTATATTTAAAAAAGGCAGCGGCATTTGGAATGACAGCAGTTTTAGCATGTGGATTGACAGCTTGCGGAACTCAGACTGATTCTGATGAGAGAAAGGATATCGCAGTTGAGAGTAATAAAGAAGATAATGAGAAATTGCTTGACACAATGAATAACATTACAAATTCAGGTAATGAAAACATATCTTCAGCAGATAAAGAGGAGACAGTGTATGTAATTGCAGATTCGCACGGTAAACCGAAAGAAGTTATTGTGAGTGAATGGTTAAAAAATGCTGATGGCAGCAGTAAAATAGAAGATAGAACTAATTTAACGGAAATTAAGAATATTAAAGGTAATGAAAAATATGAAAATACTTCAGACGGTATTGTATGGGAGTCAAATGGTTCTGATATTTATTATCAGGGAAAGAGCGAAGAGGAGCTTCCAATATCTGTTAAAGTAACATATTATTTCAACGGAGAGCAGATAACGCCGAAAGATCTGCTTGGCAAGTCAGGAAATGTTAAAATTCGTTACGATTATATTAATAATAGTACATCATCTGTAAATATCGCAGATAAAAATATAGAAGTATATACTCCATTTGTAATGGCAACCGGATTAATGCTGCCTACAGATACGTTCAAAAATGTATCTGTCTCAAATGGTGATATAATATCAGAGGGAAATAATATAATTGCCTTTGGTGTTGCTATGCCGGGATTGTCAGAGAGCCTTGGTTTGGATGATACAGAAGAGCTTGATTTAGAGCTGCCGAATTATTTTGAAGTTACTGCTGATGTATCAGATTTCAGTTTAGGAATGTCAGTTACGCTTTGCAGCAACACACTTATAGATATGAAAGAGTTTGATATGAGTGAGAAAATAAATGATATCAATTCAGATATTGCTCAGCTTACAGACGGTGCTGATAAATTAAAAGACGGAAGTACTAAATTAGCAGATGGAACTAATACGTTAGTTGACGGAACATCAGATTTATCAGATGGTGTAAATGAATTAAATAATGGAGTACAGACATATACAGATGGAGTTGCTTCAGCAAAAAGCGGCGCAGAACAGATAAGTGCGGGTTCTGATATTTTGGACGATGGAGCACAGGCTCTTGTTGATGGTATTAACTCGGCAAAAGGCGGGGCAGTACAATTGAAAGACGGTCTTAATTCTGCAAAGGATGGATCAGCTCAGTTAAAAGACGGTCTTAGTTCTGCAAAAGACGGTTCAGCTCAAATTAAGGAAGGATTGCTTACAGCTATGAATGGAGCGAAGACTCTTTCAGATAAACTTAGTGATGCCAAAGATGGTTCTGCACAGATTAAAGATGGATTGGGAACTTTAAATTCTTCCGCGCCGCTGCTTGTAGATGGGATTAAGTCTGCTCAGGATGGTTTAGAACAGATAATCGGCGGATATGAGGGAGAGAATGGTCTTGTTGCAGGATCAAAAGCGGTTTCAGAAGGTCTTGCACAGTTAAATGAGCAGGTGAAAAATTTGGCGCTTCCTGATATAAGCGGACAATCTGCAAAATTGACAGAAGAGCAGAAAGCATATGTTGAGCAGCAGGTAAAAGATTTTCTGCAGAATGATCCAAATGGGCAGGCTGTTTTAGCGCAGACAACACAGAGTTTTATAGAGAATGTTGAGGCAATGCTTGTACAGAGCGGCGTACAGCTTGATGTGCAGACAAACGCTGTTTTGCAGGCTGTAATTAAGGGAGTATTTGAGCAGGCATTTGTTAATATTTATATTTCTGCGTATGAGTCAGGTATGGAGATGGGAATGGATCAGGTTCTTACTGAAATTTCAGGGCAGTTAAGTGACTATTCCCCAGTTATCTCACAGCTTCAAAAGGCAGTTGGACAGTTGTCGGATGGTTCTGCTGCTGTTTCAGACGGCGTTGGTCAGTTATATGAAGGAACAAAACAACTCGATAATGGTATTGATACCATATATAATTCTGCGAAAGCTCTACCAGGCGGAATAGACGCATTATATGGAGGAAGTGATGCGCTTGATAAAGGTTTGGAACAATTGAAAGATGGTGCGGGAAGTCTGCTCGGAGGAGCACAGCAATTATATAGCGGAAGTGAAACTTTAGATTCTGGATTAGATAAACTGAATGATGGAAGCAAGACATTAGATAATGGTGTAAATAAATTATATGACGGAAGTACAGCATTAGATACTGGAATTGGGCAGCTTCAGAACGGAGCCTATTCATTAAAAAACGGCACGTCAACGTTAAGAAGCGGAGCACATACATTGGCAGAGGGCTGTATAACGCTTGACAGCGCAAGCAATCGTATTTTAAATGGATTTGCTGACTTGAGATTAGGTGTTAATAAATTAAATGACGGGGCAGCGCAATTAAGGTCAGGCGCATTTGAATTAAAAGATGGTATGATAAAATTTAATAAAGATGGTATTAGTAAAATTCAGTCTCTTGTCAAGGATGATTTAAATAATATAAATGACCGTGTTAATGCTATTGCAGATATAAATGATGAATATAGGCTGTATGGCGGAATTGCAGATGGTAAAAGCGGTAAGGAGAAATTTATTATTAAGATTGATGGAATTGAAGAAAATTAGAATAAATTATATAAGCGCATATCTATAAATCTACTAAAATGTAAGATGCAGATAGTTGTTTATTAAATAAAATCATAAAAGAAATGAGGCGGCAATATGATTAATTTTGGAAAGGCAGTTGTAAAATTTAGAATTCCAATTGTAATAATAAGTTTTCTGCTTTTAATACCAGCTGGAATAGGGTATTTTAACACACGTATAAATTATGATATACTTTCTTATCTTCCAGGTGATATAGAGACTATGGAAGGTCAGGATATTTTGCTGGAGGAATTTGGAACAGGAGCGTTTTCCGTTTGTGCAATAGAGGGAATGGATGACAAAGGCGTTGCTGATTTAGAGAAAGAGATAAAAGAAATTAGCCATGTAAAAGAGGTTATCTGTTATGCAGCAGGAGATGTATCTATTCCTATTGATGTTCTTCCTGAAGATATGAGAAGTGAACTGAAAAATCCCGATACCGGAAGTCAGTTAATGATTATTACATTTGATACTTCAATGTCAGCTGACGAGACACTTGAATCTATTGATAAAATCCGTGATTTAACTGATAAACAGTGCCTTCTAAGCGGTATGTCAGCGGTTGTGGCAGATATTAAAATTATATGTGAGAGTGAAGTTCCGATTTATGTGGCAATTGCCGGCGGTCTATCCGCGCTGGTGCTCGCTGTTACAATGGATTGTTTTCTGCTGCCGGTTTTGTTTTTGTTAAGTATTGGTATGGCTATTATTTATAATCTTGGAAGCAACTTTGTTACAGGAGAAATTTCATTTATTACACAGGCTTTGGCAGCAGTGCTTCAGCTTGCTGTTACAATGGATTATTCAATATTTCTGTGGCATAGTTACGAGGAAAATAAAGGAAGATATCCAGGGGATAAAAACCGTGCAATGGCTCATGCAATTTCACAGACTATTACTTCAGTAGTGGGAAGTTCAATAACGACAATTGCCGGTTTCCTGGCAATGTGCTTTATGACGTTTACTCTTGGTATGGACCTTGGTATTGTTATGGCTAAAGGCGTAGTGTTTGGTGTTATTGGCTGTGTGACAATTCTTCCGTCTATGATACTTGTTATGGATAAACCAATAGAGAAAACAAGGCATCGCTCTTTATTTCCTGATTTTAAGATTGGAAAATTTGTGACAAAAAATTTCTGGATATTTATATTATTATTTTTAATTATTATTGGTCCGGCATTTTATGGACAGAATAATAATAAAGTGTATTATGATTTAGTTGGCACCCTTCCTGATAATTTGGAAAGTGTTCAGGCGGCAGCAGTGCTTGAAGATGAATTTGATATGGGTGCTACGCATGTAATTTTGGCAGATGCGAATATGCCTTCAAAAGAAGCATATAATATGATAAAAGAAATAAAAAAGGTAGAAGGTGTAAAGCTGGCGCTCGGTATTGATTCTATAATAGGACCCGCTATTCCAAGAGATTTAATACCTGATAAAGCGTTGGAAGTCTTAAATGACGGAACATATCAGATGATTTATGTTATGTCTGAATATAAAACTGGTACAGATGATGTAAATGATCAGTGTGATGAAATAAGAGATATTGTTAAAAATTATGATGAATCAGCAATGTTAATCGGTGAGGCGCCATGTACACAAGATTTAATAAAAATTACTGATATAGATTTTAAGACGGTAAGTGCAGTCTCAATAATTTTAATATTCATAATTATTGCAATTGTATTAAAATCAATTTCACTGCCAGTTATTTTAGTATCAGTTATAGAATTTGCAATTTTCATAAATATGGGTATACCGCATTACACAGGAACAGTGCTTCCATTTATTGCCTCAATAGTGATTGGTACAATTCAGCTTGGAGCTACTGTTGACTATGCGATACTTATGACTAACAGGTATAAGAGAGAGAGAAGCCGCGGTGCAAGAAAGCGGGATGCTATTGAGACAGCATTGAATACATCTATTCAATCAGTTTTTGTAAGCGCATTAAGTTTCTTCGCAGCTACGTTCGGTGTTGGCGTTTATTCGAGTATAGATATGATAAGTTCTCTTTGCGTACTGCTTGCAAGGGGAGCAATTGTCAGTTTGTTTGTAGTTGCATTTATACTTCCGGCAATGTTTGTAGTCTTTGATAAAATTATTTTAAATACAAGTATAGGATTTAAACCTAAAAAAGAGGTATAAACAAAATAATAAAATTTGAACACAGAATACCAATCAAATCTGTGCAAGCACGATTTTCCTGCTATCTGTGTTCTGGCTGAACTTTTATATTAAAAAATGTGTTCTGGAAAAAAATTTAAAATAAGTAAAATTTATACTTGTATTTATTCCTATTATTGGATATAATACGAACATAGAAATAAACAGGAGGATTTAAATATGTCAGTAATCCAGTTGACTAAAGATAATTTTAAAGAAAAAGTGTTAGATAATTCTAACGTATCATTGGTTGATTTTTATGCAGACTGGTGTGGTCCATGTAAAATGATGGCTCCTGTTGTTGCTGAGATAGCAGAGGAGAATCCACAGTTTACAGTATGTAAGATTAATACAGATGAACAATCAGCGTTAGCTGAAGAATATTCGATTTTCTCTATTCCAACCCTGATGATTTTCAAAGATGGTGTTGTAGTAGATAAACATGTTGGTGCATGCAGTAAAGCTGATCTGCTGTCTAAATTAAATAATGCGTAACAGGATATATTTGAATAATTAATTTTTTCACACTTTTTTCAATCACTCTTTATGACAAACCCCGTTGTATAACGGGGTTTTGTCAATGTGTACACCTTGGTTTTCATAAGGGATTCATTTATTTGTTTTGCAAGGAGGAGAATTATGGAGCGTGCAGACATTGCAATTATAGGAACAGGTCCTGCTGGAGTGTCAGCGGCTATAACTGCAAAGGTGAGAAACAAAAAAACTATTTTATTTGGAAGTAATAATTTGAGTGAGAAAGTAAGCAAAGCTCAGGAAATTCTTAATTATCCCGGATTGCCTTCACTGTCAGGAACAGATTTTTCAATGAAATTAAAAGGGCATATGGATGATATGGGAATATCTGCAATTGAGAAGAAGGTAAGCGCAGTATATCCTATGGGTGATTATTTTGGGATACAGGCGTCCGATGAAATGTATGAGGCTAAGAGTGTTATAATTGCTACTGGTGTGATACATGGAAAGCCTTTCTCTGGAGAAAAGGAATTTCTCGGCAAGGGAGTTAGTTACTGTGCTACATGTGATGCAGCGCTTTATAAGGGAAAAATTACCGCAGTAATCGGCTATAATGAAGAGGCGCAGCAAGAGGCTAAATTTTTAACTGAGTTTGCAAAGAAAGTATATTATTTTCCAATTGGAAATAAAAAATTGGAGCTTGATGAAAATATTGAGTTAATAACAGAGTTCCCTAAAGCTATTTCTGGTAATGATAAGGTTGAATGTCTAATAACTGATAAAAATAAATATGAAATTGATGGAGTATTTATTTTAAGGGATGCTGTTGCACCAGACCAGCTTGTATCAGGTCTTGATATTGCGGATAATCATGTTGAGGTTAATTTGATGATGGAAACAAATATTAGAGGGCTTTTTGCATGTGGAGATATTGCCGGAAAACCATATCAGTATGTAAAAGCTGCAGGTCAGGGTAATGTGGCGGCATTGTCGGCTGTTTCTTATTTAAATGAAATAAAATAAAAATATTAAAATGTTTTTATAGTATGTTGAAATTTATTAATTAAATGTCTATAATATTTTAGTAAAAATTGGGAATGGAGGAAAAATAGATGGCAAAATATGAATTTACAAAAAAATTGGAAACTGGAAATACAATTATTGATAAGGAGCATCGTGAGCTTCTTGATGCTGTAAATAATCTTATGGATGCCTGCAGCAAGGGTGAGGGACGTACTTCCATGGATGCAACAATAAAATTTCTCAATAATTATGTGGAAAAACATTTTACACATGAAGAGCAATTGCAGCAGAAAAGTAATTATCCGGGAATCACAGCACATAAAGCGTTTCATCAACAGTATACTACTAAGCTGAAAGAAATTACATCCGGTATATCATTATCAGGACCGACGATTGTAGAGCTTGGAAAGCTAAACGGACATATAAGTGTTCTCATTTCTCATATCAGTACAGAGGATAAGAAATTAGCAGCATTCTTAAGTCAGGCATAATTACATTTAAGATTAAATTTAGTACATATTTACAATATAATTAAGACAGTCCGTTTTTGCGGGCTGTTTTTTCACTTTAATAAAGTTTTTAATATGCAGTAAACATCAGATGTATAATTTTGATGGAAATAATTCACATTTTATTCAAAAAAACAGCACATTTTAATCATAATATCAATATATTATTATATACATCAAAGGGAAATGAACTAATACATTAAACCTTTGTTTTATAAATTTTTTCTCATTTTTTTCTCTCATATTTTGTTATCCCCCGTAATAGAAACGGGGGATTTCATTTTATCTTTTTTTCTGCTGAAATATTATTATCTTTTTATATCATAATTCATATTCATCAGATTTTTAATTGTTTTTACATCATCTGTTATATTGGCGTCGCCGTGTATGGTGTGTTTAATTGCACTGCTGGCAACTGCAAAATTTATCATATCCATCGCCTTATAATTATGCATCATTGCATAGATTAAACCGCTTGCAAATGCATCTCCGCCGCCTACTCTGTCTAATATGTTAAAGGTAAATAATTTACTCTCAAAAGTATGTCCGTCATACCACATAAAAGCCTTAAGGCTATTTTCACTGCCGCTGTGGGCATAGCGGACATGACGTGCAATACATTTTAAGTTCGGATAACGGGAAATAAAAGCTTGAAATATTTCGTCCTGCTGCTCGTAGTTAGGCTGAAGCGGTACGCCATCTTTATAATCGCCTTTTGATGGATTTGCTTCATCACGATAAAGGTGGTAAGGTTCAATACCAAGAAGAACATCAACATATGGAAGACATTCTGTACACACATTTCTTGCTTCTTCCCAACTCCAGAGTTTACTTCTGAAATTTCCGTCAAAACTAACAGTAAGTCCTTTTTCCTTTGCCTTTATCAGACAATTCATTAGAAAATCACAGCAGTTTTTACCAAGTGCAAGTGTTATTCCACTTAAATGAAGCCAATCAAAGTCGTCAAGCAGGGTGTCTAAGTCAATATTGCTGAAATCATATTCAGTAATAGCACTGTGCTTTCTATCATATGTTACTTTACTTGGACGGATTCCATAACCTGTCTCAAGATAATATGTTCCCAGACGGTGGCTTGGAGTTTCTGAAGGAGTTGTTAAAATCATAGGAGTACAATGTACATCATTTGAGCGAAGCCATCTAACAGCGCTTTTTCCAAGACTGTTATCAGGTACAACGCTGAAGAATGTGCTGTCTATACCTAAGTTTGCAAGGGCTAGAGCAATGTTTGCCTCACTGCCGCCATAGCTGGCCTCAAAATTACTTGCCATACGAATTTTTTCATAATTTGGAGGTGTAAGGCGCAACATAATTTCACCTATTGTAATAAATTTCTTCGTAACTGCCGGATTATTTAACAGTGGATTTTTATGTTCCATAAATATAATGCCTTCTTTCTAATGTATAATATCATTTACAGTTTATTGCTTTATTGGTAAAAATTCAATAGTTTTTCATGTTCAAACTTGTAAATTTTAATTTAATCGTTTATTATATTTAAAGAAAACAGAAACAATTTAATCACTATATTATGAGGTGAGAAATAATGAAACAAAATTTAATTAAGCTTGCTGGTTATTACAAACCATATTTGAAAACATTTATATTAGATATGGTTTTTGCAATGATTTCGGCGGCGGTAACATTAGTTATTCCTCTTGTAGTCAGATACATTACTTCATCGGTTGCTTTTATGGAATCAAATGAGGCGTTAAAGATAATTGTTATTATTTCGGCAGTGCTTGTAGCACTTGTTCTGATTCAGGCTTTCTGCAATTATTATATTTCTAATTATGGACATGTTATGGGGGCAAAGATTGAGTATGATATGCGGTCAGAAATATTTAGTCATTATCAGAGGCTGTCCTATTCATTTTATGACGACCAGAAGGTGGGTCAGTTATTGTCAAGAATTACATCTGATTTGTTTGATATTACGGAACTCCTTCATCATGGACCTGAAAATGTAGTTATTTCGGTGATAAAGATAGTAGGTGCATTATGTATTTTAAGCGCGATAAGTCCTAAGCTTACGCTTGCAGCATTTATTCTTGTACCTTTTATGTTAGTGTACGCTTACAAATTGAATCGAAAGATGAAACGTGCATTTAGAAGAAATCGTGAGAAAATTGGGGAGATTAACGCACAGATTGAAGACAGCCTTTCGGGTATTAGGGTAGTTAAGTCATTTGCAAATGAAGAATTGGAATGTAAAAAGTTTGGTGTAGGAAATGATAAATTCCTTGCATCCAAAAAAAACAGTTATTTTTACATGGGTACTTATCATTCTGGTCTTACTGCATTTACAACGCTTATCAATGTCGCGGTAATTGTTTTTGGCGGTATTGGAATTACAAGAGGCTGGGTAGATGTAACAGATTTTGTAACTTTTCTTTTATATATAAATGTTTTTACAGAGCCAGTTAAGGTTCTTATTGATTTTACAGAGCAGTTTCAGAACGGATACTCAGGATATGAGAGGTTTCTTGAAATTTTATCAATTGAGCCGGATGTTGTAGAGGCTGAGAACCCTCTTGAACTAAATTGTGTAAGGGGAGAAATTGAGTTTGATAATGTATCATTTAAGTATGCAGATGGTATAACAGATGTTTTTGAAAATGTAAATCTTAAAGTTGAGCCGGGAAGGTATGTAGCGCTTGTTGGGCCGTCAGGAGTTGGTAAGACAACATTATGTTCACTTATTCCACGGTTCTATGATGCGACGGAGGGGGCTATTAAAATTGACGGTGTGGATATTAAAGATGTTTCTCTGAAAAGCCTGAGAAACCATATTGGTGTAGTTCAGCAGGACATTTATCTTTTTATGGGCACAATAAGGGACAATATAAGATACGGAAAAGAAGATGCAACTGATGAGGAGATAGTTGAGGCGGCAAAAGCGGCTAATGCACACGATTTTATTATGTCTTTTGAGAAAGGGTATGACACGGATATAGGACAGAGAGGAATTAAACTTTCTGGAGGTCAGAAGCAAAGACTGTCAATTGCAAGAGTATTTTTAAAGAATCCGCCTATACTTATTTTTGACGAGGCAACATCAGCCCTTGATAATGAGAGTGAGCAGGTGGTTCAGGAGTCTTTAGAAAGGCTGGCTAAAGGACGAACTACTTTTGTTATTGCCCACAGGCTGACAACGATTGAAAATGCTGAAGAAATTCTTGTCCTTACTGAAAAAGGTATTGAGGAGCGGGGAACACGACAGGAGCTGCTTAAATTAGATGGAGTGTACGCAAAGATGGAGAAGATACATCACAATTAAGAGGAGAACTAATGATAAAAGTCAGTATAAAAAATATTGTATCAGTATTATCTGCGCTATTTCTCTTTAATTTATTATCATGTGCTGTTGAGTCGCATATTTTCTGGAATCATGTAGAGGCTGCTGAGGATAATAACGCTGAAGAATTTATAAGGGATATTCAAAAATTGCTTATCGAGGATAATTTAAAACAATGGAAGTCTTCAAATGAGGAATTTTATGATGAGACACATAATGATATTGATATAGAAATTAAAGAAAAATTTCAGACAGGAAGAATTATTGTTAAATCTGAAAAATATATAGAGGATGTCAATGCACAAAAATGTATAAGCGGCTATAATAATTTATATATTTTTCAGTATGGCAGTGCATATGAGGCAAAACAGGCATATGATAAATTTAATGCTTCTGATGATATTATATATGTTGAAGTTGATGAGATAATATCATTAGACAATGATTTTTCAGCTTCTGATGAAGAAAGATATTATCCATTAGAAAGCAGTGACAGCAAAATTATTGAAAATAAAAATTCTTGGGGGATATCCCTTATGAAGATGAAAGAATATGATGAATTTTTACTTGAAATGGATAAAATTAATAAAGATGATATAGTTGTCTCGGTTATTGATACAGGTGTAAATAGATCTGCAAATAGTGTATTTAATAATAGAATTATAAGCGGAGTGTCCTTTACTTATATTAATGAGAATATGCCGTTCGAAGATATATTTAAAAGGGAACCTGATTTTGGAGAGAGTGCATATATTGATGATAATGGACATGGAACAAGTGTTGCTGGTATTATTGCACAATCAACACTTGATAATGTTAAAATTCTTCCCATCAAAGCTTTGAATTATGATGGAAAAGGAAGTGAACTGGCTGTTTATGCATCAGTTATATATGGCCTTGATAAGGATGTTGATGTTATCAATTTAAGCTGCGGAGCTGACGGGGAATCTTTTCTTTATGAGGAAGTGATGGCTGAAGCGGAAGAGAAGGGGGTTATTGTAGTGGCTGCGGCGGGAAATGAGAGGCAGGATGTTGCCAATGTCTTTCCGGCAGGCATCTCTTCTGTTATTACAGTTACATCTATTAACAAGGATTTAAAATTTTCTAATTATTCTAATTTTGGAAAAATGGTAGATTTTTGCGCGCCAGGTGAGCAAGTTGAGCTTATTGATTTTAGGGGAGGATATAGATTGGACAGCGGTACTTCATTTTCTGCTCCGCTTATATCTGCGGCGGCTGCAAAGCTTCTCTGTGCTAATCCCGATTTTACAAACAGTGAGATATTTAATATACTTAGATTAAATGCTATTGATCTGGGAGATGAAGGTTGGGATGAGAAATATGGATATGGATGGATTGATACAGAAACGCTTGAGGATGATATTGTTACTTATGTAACAGAAGCAAATGGTGACGCTAATAATGATGGGACTGTGGATGTTGAAGATGCTCTTTTTGTACTGAAAACGGTGACAGGCGATGCAGAAATGGATTTTATACAAAAAGCACGTGTTGGTGTTTATTGGAATTATGAGGTTAATGTTTCACAGGCATTGGAAATATTGAAAGTTATTGTTGGAAAAAAGAGCTGTTTTGGCAAATAGCTTTTTAATTTCCTTGGTTAGCTAATATAACTGTAATTTAAGAATCTACTATGTGTTGACATTAATGAAAATAGTGGTAAAATAAAAACATAGTGCTTAAGTAGGATATAGCATATAGAAAAGAGGATAGTTATGAGTAAGTTAATTTATCTGGATAATGCGGCAACAACAAAAGTTTCCGAACAGGTTTTTGAGGCGATGAAGCCTTTTTTTACAGAGTATTATGGAAATCCGTCAAGTGTGTATTCATTTGCAGATGAGTGCGGAAAAGCAGTTGACGAAGCTAGGGATCAGATAGCGAAGACCATAGGTGCCGATAAGAATGAAATATATTTTACTGCCGGGGGAAGCGAGTCCGATAACTGGGCGCTTAAAGCTACGGCAGAGGCTTATTCAAATAAGGGAAAACATATTATCACAAGTAAAATTGAACATCATGCCATACTGCATACTTGTCAGTATCTTGAGAAACAGGGATTTGATGTTACTTATCTTGATGTGCAGGAGAACGGTGAGATATCAATAGATGATTTAAAGGCTGCGATTAGGCCGGACACAATTCTTATATCCATAATGGCGGCGAATAATGAAATTGGAACTATTGAGCCAATTAAGGATATAGGAGCAGTTGCCAGAGAGAATGGAATTTTATTTCATACCGATGCGGTTCAGGCATTTGGACATATTCCTTTAGATGTTGATAGTATGAATATTGATATGCTGAGTGCAAGCGCACATAAAATTAATGGGCCAAAGGGAATTGGTTTTCTGTATATTAGAAAAGGTATAAGAAGCGGTTCATTTATACATGGAGGCGCTCAGGAGAGAAGGAGAAGGGCAGGAACACACAATGTCCCTGGAATAGTTGGATTAGGAAAAGCTGCAGAACTTGCAGCCGTATCAATGAAAGAGCGTGCTGAGTATGAAGAAAAAATTAGAGATCATATAATTTCTAGAATTTTAGATGAAATTCCTTATGTACGCTTAAATGGTGATGCAAAGAAAAGACTTCCTAATAATGTAAATGTATGTTTTAGATTTATTGAGGGAGAATCAATGCTTATGCTGCTGGATCAGAATGGCGTGTGTGCTTCCAGTGGTTCAGCTTGCACATCAGGATCATTAGACCCTTCGCATGTGCTTTTAGCAATCGGTTTGCCTCATGAGATTGCACATGGCTCTCTGCGTCTTACACTTTCAACTGATACAACGATGGAAAATGCAGATTTTGTTGTAGATAAATTAAAAGGTATAATAGAACGTCTTCGCAGCATGTCGCCGCTTTATGAAGACTTTGTAAAAAAACAGGGAAAATAGTGAAAATGGAGGTAATTTGATGTATAGCGAAAAAGTGATGGATCATTTTAATAATCCCCGCAATGTAGGAGAGATTGAGGACGCCAGCGGTGTTGGTACAGTTGGAAATGCAAAATGCGGAGATATTATGAGAATTTATCTTGATATAGATGATAATGGAATTATTAAAGAGGCAAAATTTAAAACATTTGGCTGTGGTGCTGCTGTTGCTACCAGCAGTATGGCGACTGAGCTTGTAAAAGGCAAGACGATACAGGAAGCGTTGGAGATTACTAATAAGGCTGTTATGGAGGCTCTTGATGGTTTGCCGCCGGTAAAGGTTCATTGTTCATTGTTGGCTGAAGAGGCAATTCATGCAGCGTTATGGGATTATGCTCAGAAGAATAATATTGAGATTGAAGGGTTGGAACCTCCTGTTTCAGATATAAGTGAACATGAAGAAGAGGAAAATTATTAGAGGGAAATTATGAGATATGGACAATTTTTAAAAGACGAGGCAACAATCGGTTTTGTGGCGCCTTCGTTCGGCTGTAATATAGAGCCTTATAAGTCTTCATTCGATAATGCTCAGAAGAAATTTAAATTAATGGGATATAGTATTGATTTGGGACCTAACTGTTACGAGGGAAAAGGGATCGGGATAAGCAATACACCGCGTCTATGCGGAGAGGAGCTTACACAATACTATTGTTCAGATAAAAATGATATATTATTATCATGCGGCGGCGGTGAGCTGATGTGTGAGACTATAGATTATGTTGACTTTAATAAAATAGCCGAGGCTGAGCCTAAATGGTATATGGGTTATTCTGACAATACAAATATGACTTTCTTGCTGACTACACTATGTGATACAGCTTCTATTTATGGACCATGCGCTCCTGCATTTGGTATGGATAAATGGCATCCTGCCATTGAAGATGCCTTTTTGTGTCTTAAAGGTGAGAAAAAAATAATGACAAGCTATGATTTGTGGGAGAAAGAATCTCTCAAAGACGAGGAGAATCCGCTTGTTCCATACAATGTTACAGAGAAAACTGTGATTAAATGTTTTCATGATAATAGTGTGTCGATTGAAGGAAGACTGTTAGGCGGCTGTATAGATTGTCTTGTAAATCTTACTGGCACAAAGTATGATAATGTAAAACAATTCTGCAGTAAATATAAAGAAGATGGGATAATATGGTTCTTAGAGTCTTGTGATTTAAATGTTATGTCAATAAGAAGGGCGATTTGGCATATGTCAAATGCTGGATGGTTTGACACTGCAAAAGGATTTATTATAGGCAGGCCGCTTGTATTTGGACAGGAATTATTTGGATTAAACCATTACAGTGCAGTCACTGACCTTCTTCAAAAATATAATGTACCTATTATTATGGATGCCGATATAGGACATCTTGCGCCGATGATGCCTATAGTGTGCGGCAGTAATGCAAGTGTAAAAGCTGAACAAGGAAAGCTGACTGTCAGTATGAATTATGAATGACATAATCATATTTATTTAATAAGCGGCAATTGATTTAATAAAGTATTTACTTGAAAATTGTGTTTTGACATATGGAGGCTTATATGGAGAAACTATATAGAGTTAAGAAATTAAAGGATGAGCCGGGATTTAAAGTTACAGTGCCCGGTTCAAAGAGTGTAACTAACCGTGCATTGATGTTGGCTGCTCTTGCTAAGGGCAAATGTGTTCTCGAAGGAGTCCTTTTTTCAGATGATTCGAGAGCTTTTCTAGATTGTCTTACTCAGCTTGGATTTGAGCTTGATATTAATGAGCATGATCAGATGGTTACAATAGTTGGAGCAGGAGGAGATATACCAAACAGAAGTGCTTCTATAAATGTGCGCAGCGCTGGTACAGCCGCAAGATTTTTGACTGTTATGTTATCATTTGCCGGGGGTGAATATTACTTAGAATCTTCTGCTCAGATGAAAAAACGTCCTATGGAACCTCTTATATCTCTGTTAAGAGATGCTGGAGTTGACATAATTTGTTTAGAAGCAGAGGGTCACTTTCCTTTTAAAATAAAGTCTTCAGGTATCAATGTAAATGAGCTTACTGTTGATACTGAGGTGAGCAGTCAATTTGCAAGTGCTGTTATGATGGCCGGAAATATTGTAAAAGGCGGAGTTAAATTAAATCTGACTGGAAGCCGCATTGAAGGTTCATATATCCAGATAACAAGGAGGATGCTGGAGCAGTTTGGTATAGTTTTTGATAAACAAGGGGCTGCATACATATTGAAAGAGGGTTCTATCAATGTGCCATCGCATTATATAATTGAGCCTGATGTATCGGCAGCCTGTTATTTTTGGGCAATGGCTGCGGTTAATGCACGAAAAATATTAGTAAGAAGAGTCTCATTTAAAGGTATGCAGGGTGATTTGAAATTTCTTGAAGTTCTTAAACAGATGGGGTGTTCCGTAGGAGAGTCACCCGAGGGAGTGTGGGTTAGCGGTACTGACAGATTAAAAGGAATATCTGTTGATATGAAAGATTTTTCAGATCAGACTATGACGTTAGCGGCGATAGCGCCGTTTGCCAAAGGAGTTACAGAGATTAGAAATATAACTCATATAAGAGGACAGGAGTGTGACAGGATTAATGCGATTATATATAATCTGAAAAAAATGGGTATCGAGAGCAGTGTTTTTCAAGAGAATGCAAATGAAAGCATCAGAATTAATCCTGGGGAAATAAAACCTGCAGAAATTGAGACATTTGAAGATCACAGACTTGCAATGGCGTTCGCTGTAGTGGGGACAAGGTGTGAGGGTATTGATATAATTAATCCTGATTGCTGTGCGAAAACGTTTGAAAATTATTTTGATGTGTTAGACAGTATTACAGTATAGATAAAATGATTTTATGATAAATGTAAATGGTCAATCAAGTTAAATATTGGTTTACAGCTTGTATAACTAAATCAGTAAGGGCTTGTTGGGAAATATAATTATTTTCCGACAAGCCCTTAGTTTATAACATGATTATTTAAAATAATTATAGATAATTACAATTATTTAAAAATATTAGTTGTAAATATTATAACCTAAATTTACTTGCATTTTCATTCATTTCATCAGATAAAGTTACAAGCTCGGAAGTTGATTCGTTGCAGTCATTTACAATCTGACCAAGTTCAAACATAGCAGCTGATGTCTCTTGTGTGCTGGCAGCATTTTGTTCAGCAATAGCGGCAAGGCTCTCAACACTTCCAAGAACTTCATTCTTAACTGTGTTAATAGAGTCTATTTCATCTGAAATATTTACAATTGCTGCAGCTACATTGTTAACTTCTGTATTTAACTTATTAAATGCTTGTTTAGTTGTATTTAATTTATCAAACTGATCATTTATATCTGTTAAAACTTGTTCCATTGTCTCAACGCTAGTATTTGAATTTCGTATCAGCTCTGAAACAATATGACTTATCTTATCAGCTGATTCGCTTGACTGATCAGCAAGCTGTCTAATTTCATCAGCTACAACAGCAAATCCACGACCATGTTCACCTGCTCTTGCAGCTTCAATACTTGCATTAAGTGAAAGTAAGTTAGTTTGGCTTGCAATATCTGTGATAATGTTAATTGCTTCGCCAATTTCAGATGCCGACTGGTTAGTGTTGTTAGTCTGTTTGTGTACTTCATTGATTGATTCTTTAGTTCTGTCGCTAATTGCAATAAGTGCTTCAAGCGTCGAATTAACTTGTGAATTTTGACTTTTCATAGTATCTGTACTTGACGTAAGCGATGAAATATTTTTTGTTGTTGAATCTATTGCATCACCCATATCGTTAATCTGAGTATTAACATTCTGAGTTTCATTTGCCTGATTGGTAGCTCCATTGGCAATTTCTTCAACTGCAATATTAACATTTGAAATTGAGTTGTTAATAGATTCAAAGTTATCTTTAAATTTAGATGAAAAATCATTTAAAGAAGCTGAAGAGTTGGTTATGTTAGTAATTATAGTTGCAAGGCTGACAAGAAGAGAATGTATCGATCTGGCAATATTACCAACTTCGTCTGTTCGTTTTAGTATTTTATCGCTGACTATAAAATTCAGTTCACCGCTGGAAACTTTATCCAAATTATGTACAGCGACGTTTATGTCTTTTACAATTGTAAATATAAGCAATGAAATTACGATCGCGCTTAATACTGCAATTGATATAACAATAATAATTGAGATTATCATGTAACGGTAATAAATCTCATGTGCTACTGAAGCTTTTATTCCTGAGAATATAATTACTTCCGCTCCAGAATTTGAGTCGTCAACTAACGCATAATACCCTTTATATTTTATACCCTGAATTACAAGATCATTTGCAAAATATGAGCCGTCATTTAAAATGGCGTTATATACTTTATCGTCAATATCTGTATTTATGGCTCTGTTACCATCTTCATTGATTATAGTTGTGATAATTCTTGTTTTACCAACTATAATAGTAGCATCTAAATCAGTCTGTTCAAGAAATTCATCAAATGCGTCATCAATATTAGATACGTTAGTATCTCCTTTGTAAAGATTGCCGTTCTTATAAGAATAATCACCATCACTAATCGTATTTAAAATTGATGAGAGTGAAAATGTAGCGGTATTTAGTTCATGTTGTGAAAGTCTGTCACTGATTTTTGTAGAGACACTTTTCAAAGAAAGACTGGAAATGACTATGATAAGCAGCAGCGGAATTGCTACTACACCAAGAATTTTAATCATTAGTCCCATTTTAGCAGAGCTTTTTTTGTTATGTGTGTTCGCTTTTTTGTTGTTTTCCTTGGTTCCCATTGTATTGCTCCTCCTTCTTGTTTTAATTTTGAGGATAAAAGGTATTAAAATATGAAGAGTATTTTAGAGTGTTTACTATTATACTATAATTTTTATTAAAAGTCTATAGTGTTTTTTGTGATAAATACCAAAAGTTTGGAAAATGGGAAGGAAGGATTTGTAAGTTTTACCAATATTTCTTTTTTTTAAACCATATGCACATAATAATAACAATAATTATCATAAAACCAATTAATATATAATAACTGTATTTTCCTGTAAGTTCGGGCATATTTTCAAAGTTCATGCCATACCATGCGGCAATAAGAGAGAGAGGCAGAAATAATGTTGTCACCATTGTAAAAAATTTCATTATTTCATTTAACCTTACATCCATTTGTTCCTGATATATTTCTCTTACCTGAAGAATATAATCCCAAAGCTGATCGGCTTCGTTTTTCAGCAGCATAATACGATTAGATAGAGAGGAAAAGAGCTGCAGCTGTTTTTTGTTAAAATAATTAAATGTATTTTCTGAAAACATTGTAGTCAGAGCTGAAAATTGCATGTAATAGTGTGAGATTTGCAGCGTTTTGCTGCGGAAATCGGTAAGCCTTTTGCTGTAGTTGTCGTCAGGTTCTTTAAAAATCTGGGATTCTAATTGTGATAAATGGTCTTGAATAACATTTATTTTCTCTAAATCATCATCTATCAATTGTTCAAAAAAATAATATAGTATTGACGCCGGGTCTGTTAGATTCTTTCTCCGCAGTCGTATTGTGTCTGTAAGTTCTTTATGAATAAGAGATGAATCTGATATTAAAAAAATCTTATCATTTTCTAACAGGAAAATCATATGAATTTCCTCATGATTTAACAGTGTTGGGATATAAATGCTTCCATAAATAACTCCTTCAAAAAATTCAGCTCTTGTGTAGGGAAGATCTTGATATATATCTACTATTCGTGCAAGTCTTTCGTCAGCTTTTTTAAGTATTGCTTTGTCAGACATTGGAAGGTGGGCGATAAAATTTTTAGTTGGCGGCGAGTTGGGGTCACAGATTTTACAGTTTTGTTTAATATCGTAATACACGTAAATTCCTCCATACTTTACCAAAAATATAGTAACATTGTTTATTATTGGCAGAAGATAATTTTTTTATGTAAATACTTGACATTTGCTTAATAATGTATTATTGTATGAACTAAGTAATACAATAATACAATTAAGAAAGGAGAATTTTATGCCATGGAAGTTTGAAGATGACAGCCCTATATATATACAAATTGTTGAAGAGATTAAGAGACAGATTGCATCAGGTGAACTGAAGGGCGGAGATAAAATGCCTGCGGTGAGAGAACTTGCACTTCAGGCAGGGGTTAATCCCAATACAATGCAGAAGGCGCTTGTTGAACTTGAAAGACAAGGTTTTTTATATACACAGAGGACATCAGGCAGGTTTGTTAAAGAAGATATTTCTCAGAGAAAACTGAGAGAAGAGCAGGCGCAGCAATTTATGAAAGAATTTACTGAAAAAATGCTGACAATAGGATATGATAATTCAGAACTTGTTGAAATTTATGAAAAGTATATTAAGGAGGAATATTTATGAGCGTAATTGTTGAATGTAAGGATTTAACTGTTAAATATGGAAAGAAGGTGGCTCTTAATAATTTTTCCGTGGAGTTTGAGGAGGGCAGAATAGTCGGTTTGCTTGGTCCAAACGGAAGCGGAAAGACAACTTTTATTAAGACGTTAAGTGGGTTAATAACAAAATCAGCGGGAAATGTAACTATTGCCGGTGAAAAATTGGGAACAGCTACTAAAAGTATAGTATCTTATCTGCCGGAGAGACCTTATTTTCCAAGCAGTATGAGAGTGAAAGATATGATAGATTTTTTTAATGATTTTTATACTGATTTTAATCCTCAGACAGCATATGAGATGCTGGAAACGCTTAAAATTTCGCCAAAAGATAAGATTAAGGCATTATCAAAGGGAACTAGAGAAAAGGTTCAGCTTGTGCTTGTTATGAGCCGCAGTGCTAAATTGTATCTTCTTGATGAGCCTATGGGGGGAGTTGACCCAGCGGCAAGAGATTTTATATTAAAGACAATACTCACCAACTATAGTAAGGATGCGTGTGTTATAATTTCAACTCATTTAATCCAAGATGTTGAGCAGGTACTTGATGAGGTTGCGTTTATCAAGGAAGGGCGACTGGCTATGTTTAAATCAGCGGATGAGATTAGAGAGGAAAATGGAAAATCAATAGATGGATTGTTTAGGGCGGTGTTCGCATGTTAGCAAAATTATTAAAACATGAATTTAAGGCTACTTATAGATATCAGTGCGGAATGTATATAGTGCTGTTTATTGTGTCAATTATTGCCTTAGTTTTAAGCGTTGCATTAGAGGCTAATCCGGGGAATGGAGCATTGATTGTTACAACTTCGCTGTCAAAGTTAATGGCTATTATAGTTAGGGTTGCCGTTTTAGTTGTAACTTTTGTAATGGCGATATTGCGTTATCGGAAAAATATACTAAAGGATGAAGGTTATTTGATGCATACGCTTCCGGTGAAAAAGTGGCAGCTCCTTGTGAGTAAGCTTATTACTCCATATGTATGGACTGTTTTAAATATAATTATTGTATATCTGTCCATAGCTTTGGAAGTAAGGGATATAGATATTTTAAGTTTAACAACAATGGATTTGTCTTCCGCTGGTCTGTCGTCGGGAATGATAGTGATGTTTGTTTTGGCAATGGCTGTTTCACTACTTACATCTTACAGTATGTTTTATTTATGTCTTAATATAGGTTATTCAATGTCCAAAGACAAAGATTTAATGTCTTTTGTATCTTATGTAGTAATATATTTAATAAATCAGGTCATCGGTGTAATTGAAATGTTTATTATATTTGCATTTAACTTTGAAAGTTTTTCAGCTATTACAAAAGCACAAACCTTCCCTGTAGAATATTTCTGGATGGTGATGGGCAGTGCGCTTGTAATATCTATTATAATGTGTGTTATTTATAATATGATATCTGTGTATATGCTGAATAAAAGACTAAATCTTGAATAAAGTTAAGAAATTAAATAGAAATATCAAAAGACCGTTTGTTATTAGTTGTTGTGGGACTGTTGTTAAAACAGTCCCTATATAAACTATAACAAACGGTTATTTAATTACTAATCAAAATTATCAATAATTGCCAGAGCATATTTCAGTACTAATGTTGCATCGGTTAAGTCAACTTTATTATCTTTGTTCACATCTGCAGCTGTATTTTGAGCAGGAGTTAATGTTTCAATTGCCAGTGCTGCTTTTAAAATAAGTGTTGCATCATCCAAACCAACCTGATCATCACCAGTTACATCACCAAGTATAATATTATTATTTGAAGTAGCAGTAGGTGTAGGTGTCGATTCTGCTGGTTCAGTAGGAATAGCTGTTGGAGTATCTGTCACAAATGTAGGATTTGGTGTTGAGAGAGTTCCTGATGTTGGGATAGGTTTTGCAGTTTTATCAGGACCGGTGTATGACGAAGCATATATATTCAAAACGTCGCCTTTGGTTGTCTCTATCACATAATCACCATTTTCATTTTGTGAATAAGCAACATTGTTTCCATTGTCATCAGTGATTTTGGAAATATCTATTCCGTCCAAAATAAGCTGACCGCCGCTTTTGGAAACAATTCTCGCATAATCAGCGGATTTATTTGACCATTCACAGTCAACTTCAAAGTTTCCTCTAGCAACAAGTCCTTCGTAAGATCCTTTAGACCAATCATCTGGCAGTGCTGCCAGAAGTTCAACTTTATTATTGTTGCTTTGCAGTAGCATCTCTGTAATACCAGCGGTTCCGCCAAAGTTTCCGTCAATCTGGAACGGCGCATGTGTATCAAAGAGGTTATCATAAGTTGCAGTGGCGAGCAGTGCTTTAACTAGCTTATATGAATGGTTTCCATCGCCTGTTCTTGCCCATAAGTTAAGTCTGTCAGCTAATCCCCAGCCTGTTGAGGAGTCAGTTCTGTTTGTTAATACAGTTTTTGCACCTTCAATTAATTCTTTATCATCTTTGGTTATATAGTTTCCAGGATAAAGTGCAATCAGCTGTGAAATATGACGGTGTGCATTTTCACCGATAGTGTTGCCTTTCGCAGTTTTATTGTATGCGGCTTCTTGCTGCCACTCTTTAATTTGTCCGTCAGTGCCTAATTCTACCGGGTTTAAACGATCGATTGCATCCTGTAGTCTTGCCATCAGTTTAGAATCATCATTCTTATAGGTTATTTCACCATCATCGTTCATATTTTCAGCAGGAGTAATATTTAAGTCTTCCATAGCCTGAAGAGTGTCATTAAATAACTGCCAAACAAGTTGCTGGTCAAAATATGTTCCAACTGTCCAAGGCGAAGAAGTCTGTTCTGAGGACCAGCTTGGTACAACGTACAGTTTATCTTTATCTGTTTCTGATCTTCCTGCCTGAAGTGTCTGCAGATAAGTAATACATGATTCACGCAAAAACGGATAAATGTTCTCTCTAAGATAGTCTATATCTTTTGTAAATGAATAGTAATCATATAGGTTTTGCGCTAAGAATGCAGTGGCTGTTGCAGTAAATGATGCATTTGATGATATATTTCCTGTAAAGCCAAGAGGGGTTGTATTACAGAAGAATATAAAACCGTCTTCTGTATTGAGGTCAATATTTTTTGCATCTGCCTCATAACCTATACCATAAAGTTTGGCAAGAGAGAGACGGCCAGGTTTTCTTAAATTGTTTGCAAAGTCTACAAGAGGCTGAGCGCTTTCCGCAAGGTTGGTTTCCTCTGCAAGCCAGTAATTCATTTGTATATTTATGTTTGTATGGTAATCGGATGACCATGGCGGAGCATCCATATCATTCCATACGCCCTGCAGATTTGCTGGAAGTGAACCTGGTCTTGAGCTGGCAATTAACATATATCTTCCATATTGATAATATAATGTTTCTAAGTAATGGTCATAGTCAGCAGTTTGATTTTTATCTGCTAATTCATTAGTATAGTTAGTTTTATATGTATCTAAAAGTTCATCTGTAGGTATGTTGGTAAATATACCTCCTATATCAAGTGAAACCCTGTTGAAAAGTGTCTGATAATCATTTAGATGATTTGTAAGCAGAGTTTCATAGCCTTTTGCCGCCGCTGCATCGGTTTTTTCTTTTACATTGGCAGATAACTGTTCTAATGTTTCACCTGTAGTATAATTTTTATCAAAATCAGAGCAATAATCTGTAGTAAGGGATACAACGATATATGCCTCATCTGCATCTTTAACGGTTATTTTTCCGTTGTTTTTGTTTACGGCAAGAGCATTGTTAGTGTCATTTGAAGCTTCTGATGTACCGCCTGAAGTTACAACTTTGAAAGTTCCGGCAAACTTCATTCCATTGTGTTTGAGTGTTCCGCTCAATGTAATTGTATCTCCGTCAGCAATTACACTTCCGTCCTTTCCGTAGTTGATCGCCCCGTCGTTGTGTGTGGAGAAGTAACTTCCTGTCCAGGCTTCCATATGAGGTATTTCAGGATGAAGAGTGAAATTGACTTTACCTTTTTCGGAAGCGCTTATTTTATATACAATAACATCATCAGGATAACTGGCAAACATATCTCTGCTGTAACTTACTCCGTTAAAATCGTAATTTACATATGAAACGGCGTTATTTAAGTTAAGGCCTCTTATGTAATTGTCAACTTTGCTCTCATCGATTCCAAAGTCAATTAACATATCGCAGAAGCTCTGATAAGAGCCCTCCTGTTCCTTTGAATTAGGAGTCAGACCGTTAAGATAAGGGGAAACATTTTTATCATCCGGCATAACACCGCTTTCCATACTCTCATAGAAATTAGTAAATGCGTTGTCTACTAATGAATCCATAAGCCCTTTAGGGTCATTAATATTAACATTTCCATATGGATCGGCGTTGTTTTTTGATGATAATGTTTTACAATTAGGACCGCCTGTCCAAAGCGTATCTTCATTCATCTGTACGCGTTCTGTATCAGTATAGCCGAATGACATGGCTCCCATGTGCCCATTACCTATAGGCAGAGCATGTTTCGCCCAAGAGACATGGTCATATACAGCTTGAGATACACTTCCGGCTTCAGTGTATTGACTGTCGCCTCCGTGATTTGTTCCATCAGCATAGTTTGGGGGATCATTGCGTCCGAATTCAAGGAAGCCATCGCCGTTTCCGTTAAGCCATTTAAATTTCTTAGCATATACTTCGTAGAAATCTGCTGTTGCGGATTCATCATACCATAAAACTAAGTCACTGTTTGCAGCGGCTTCTGTCTTGTCTTGTTTTGTCAGTTGAATTCCGGCAAAAGCAGTGATAACCATAGTTGAAGCCAAAAACAGGGCTTCGGTTCGTCTGAAAAAATTAATTTTCATAAAAAGCTCCTTTCATTTAAAAATATGATAAGTAAGTGTGAGGGGTACATTTATATTTAGTATATCATTATTTATTTCCGCGGGCAATGAGAAAAATAGCCATAATTATTGTATATATTAAATAAAAACTATCAGGATAAATATTGTGTCAGTTAATAATTTATTTCGTTAAATATACAAATCTTTTCTGCAGAAAATTGTAATAGATGAAATATACAAAGCAATAGCGCTGACAAGCAGTATAAATATGTTAATATATGAATTATTGCTGCTGGAAATTATATTATCAGGATTGAAAAGTGTAAAGAATGTAAAATATTTGGCATTCTCTGCGCGGCCGCCTGCATTGGCAAGCATTTGTAATATATACATAAATGCCGGGATGCCTGCGCCAAATCCAATGCTGTATTTTGTGTCAGAAAAAAAACAAGAGAAAATAAAACATATACTTCCAATAAATAAATGAAGGCAAAACAGACCTAAATTAATTATAAGAAGTTTTGATATATCAAGGGCCCCAGGAAAATTTACCGCTGCACAGACCAGTTCAAGTATTGTAGTGTATAGATTAAGAATAGTAATTCCGCTTACAAGTACAGCTATTTGGGTACAGGCTACAGTGCGGCGTTTTACAGGAGCAGCTATTAGTGAAACAATAGCTCCGTTTTCTGTATATTTGGCAATTAGTCCATTTCCTCGCAATATGCAAAATATCATTGGAAAAATCAGTAATATGAATCCATAAAGGTAAGACACCATAAAGCCAAGTAAACTTGTTGTATTTGCTTTCATACCAACAGCGGACATTAATTGCGGCATAGCTTTAACAAAATCATCTAAGGTTTTCATTAGTTCAGGATCATACATACTTATAATAATTGAAACATACATTGTAATAATTGCAGCGAAAATTATCAGTATTTTTATACTTCTTTTAAATTCGCGCTTATATAATGTCAAATTTATCATTTTCTATCATCTCCGTAATAATTCATGAAAATTTCTTCAAGACTTTGACGTGCTGAGACAGTTACATTTAATCCATTACTAATACCATTGAAATCTTTTGCAAAGGATTCAGCTAAAGTTTCATTTTCAAGTTTTACATTGTAATGGCGAACATGGCGTTCCTTTAAAGCAGCAGCGGAATCAATGGCTGCCATTTTCCCTTGCCGTATAATTCCGATTCTGTCACATGTTTTTTCCACTTCTTCAAATATGTGGCTTGACATTAAAATTGTCTTGCCGTTTTTTTTCTCTTCAATTACCAAGTCTATAAATCTGTTTTGCATTAATGGGTCGAGTCCGCTTGTAGGTTCATCAAAAATAAAAATGTCAGGATTATGCATAAATGCGGCTACTATACCAAGTTTTTGTTTCATTCCTTTACTCATTTTTTTGATTTTTATTTTAGGGTCAAATTCAAAACGCTCAAGTAAATCCTTTTGGAGGTTATGATGAATCTTGCGGTAATTTGCAGTGAATTTTAAAAATTCTGTACCTGACATATCGTCAAAATAACTTATTTCGCCAGGTATGTAGCCAAGTTTTAATTGTATTTTTTCGCTATCCTTCCAACAGTCTAAATCATTAATTGTACAACTACCTTCCTGGGCTTTTATAAAGCCCATTAAATGTCGGATTGTTGTTGTTTTTCCTGCGCCGTTAGGGCCTAAAAAGCCAAATACTTCTCCGTGTTTTACATCAAACGATAAATTAAATACACCTTTGCCGCCGCCATAATTGCGTGTAAGGTGTTCAATTTTTATTTCGCACATAAAACTTCCTCCCAAAAATTGTTTTCAATAGTTATTTGGCTTACTATATCTGATCTAAAGATTTTATAATTGAGTCAAAAGCTTCGTCTAGCTTTACTTGCTTATTTAGAGTTTTGTCACGTGAGACAAGTTCGACAATGCCCTGTTTCATATTTCTTGGACTGACAATAACACGCAGCGGTACTCCCAGTAAATCTGCATCTGCAAACATTACGCCGGCGCTTACATGTCTGTCGTCATAAATAACTTCAATATTTTCTTCCTGTAATTTGTTGTAAAGTTTATCAGCAAAGAGTTTAATTTCTTCATCATCCGCTCTTACTGCGCATATATGAATATGCCAAGGTGCTATAGCTTTTGGCCAGATTGGACCATATTCGTCATGGTGAGCTTCACATACTGAAGCAGCCAAACGTCCGATTCCTATTCCATAACATCCCATAATAGGAGTTTGTTGTTCTCCGTTTTTATCAGCATATTTCATGTTCATGCTTTTAGTATATTTGTCGCCTAGCTGAAAAATATTGCCTACTTCTATACCTCTTGAAATATGAATCGCCTTTTTTTGACAATGAGGACAAATGCCGCCTTCCTGTATTTTGGCAAAATCATGGAATTGCGCATGAGGTACGTCCCGGCTCATATCCAAACCTTTATAATGATACTCTTCTTCGTTGGCGCCGCATGAAAGATTATTTCTATTTTCTAATGACTTATCATACAAAACAATTGCCTTGTTATTGATATGCAAACCTATTGGTCCGATATATCCAGCATTTAACCCGGATTCATCAGTGATGACCGCTGGATGTATCTGCTCGCCGAGGAAGTTTACAAGTTTTGTCTCATTTATGTCTAAATCACCGCGTATAAAAACTACTACATAACTGTCATCAGAATTCTTTTGGTATACAACAGCTTTGCAGGAATTACATGTTTTATCTCCAAGAAATTCACATATATCTTCAATAGTGTGTATATTTGGAGTGAAAATTTTTTCTAATAAGCTGGATTCAGAGTTGTTTTTTATATTAGAAATAAATTCTGCCGCCTCCATATTAGCTCTAAAATCACATTCTTGGCATATTGCAATTGAGTCTTCTCCTGCAGATGTGAGAAGCATAAATTCATGTGATATGCTGCCGCCCATCATTCCTGAATCTGATGCAACAGAGACAACTTCTGGTATTCCTGTTCTTTCAAATATACGCTTATACGCTTTAAAGCATCTGTCGTAATACTGTTCAAGATCTTCTTGGTTCGTATGGAATGAGTAAGCATCCTTCATAGTGAATTCCCTTACACGGATTAATCCGGCCCTTGGTCTTGCCTCATCTCTGAATTTTGTCTGAAACTGATAAATCATAAAAGGATATTTATTGTAGCTTTGAGCATACTCACGTACCATGTGAACAGCAGCTTCCTCATGAGTCATACCTAAAACCATTTTTGTATTATTTCTGTCAGTAAAACGGAGAAGTTCATCACCGATTCCTTCATACCTGCCCGATTCATCCCACAAAGCAGCGGGCATAACTACTGGAAATTGAACTTCTTGTCCGTCTATATTATCCATCTCTTCTCGTATAATTTGTTCAATTTTTCTGGTAATACGTTTCAGCGGCATATAGGAAGAATAAATTCCATTAGACATATATTTAATATACCCGCCTTTAACCATTAGTGCATGGCTGTCAATAACACAGTCAGCAGGTTTTTCTTTGAAACGTTCGCCGATTAATTTTTCAAGTCTCATGTTCTGTTTTCTCCTGTCAATTAAAATTGTGTTTGCAGCAAGTTTAGAATTAATAATTAGATATGCTGCCTGCAGAGCGTTATTTTGCTAAATTTTCTGCTAATTATATCAAATGAAAATAAAAAATTCAATATAAATATATGAGCTTATGAAGTCAGACGGTCAGTGTGCACAGATGTTCAATATGCACGCAGAAAAATATAATAGCTCCTATTGACTTTCATTAAGGTGATTGTTACAATGCATAAATAAAGATAGTTATCACTGACCAACCTGCATTTATAAGTGGTTGGGTCATAAGTTCAGTCCTTCGCCATCTGGTGAAGGATTTTTTCCATAATGATTGTTTGAGAACAGATTTTTTTAATGTGTATATAATAGGAGGAAATAAAGATGGAGAATTTTAACATTAATGAGATTGCGGGCGGTGTCTGTGCAGCAAAAGGATTTAAGGCAAATGGATTGCATTGTGGATTATATCCTGATAAAAATAAAAATGATTTGGGAATGGTTGCAAGTGATGTTGTCTGTAATGTCGCGGCAGTTTATACGACGAATAAGGTGAAAGGCGCGCCGATTTTAGTAACAAAGAGGCATTTAGAGAATTCAAATTATCAAGCTCAGGCAGTTATTGTCAATTCTAAAAATGCCAATACATGCAATGCTGACGGTGAGCAGAAAGCGGAGGCGGTCTGCAAATTGGCGGCAGATGAGCTGGGGATTGATGTAGATTTGATTATACCTGCATCAACTGGTGTAATTGGGCAGGTATTGCCGCTTGAGCCATTTGAGCAAAATATTAAGCAATTAGTTTGTGGTCTTGGGTATGATAATAATGAAGAGGCAGCAAAAGCCATTATGACGACTGATACAATAAAAAAAGAGGCGGCAGTTTCTTTCGTAATTGGAGGTAAGGAGTGTCACCTTGGAGGAATGGCTAAAGGCAGCGGTATGATTCATCCTAATATGGCTACAACTCTTAATTTTATAACTACTGATGTGTCAATAAGCACATGCCTGTTAAAAAAGGCACTGGATGAAATTGTTAAAGTTACATATAATTGTCTGAGCATTGACGGTGATACTTCGACAAATGATATGGTTAGCGTTATGGCTAATGGAATGGCGGGAAATATTGAAATTACAGTAGAAAATGAAGAATATAATATATTTAAGGCTGCTTTATATAATGTTATGGAGCGGATGACGAAAATGCTTGCAAAAGATGGCGAGGGTGCAACAAAGCTTTTGGAATGTTCTGTGAGCGGAGCTCCTAATTTGGACAGCGCAATTATTGTTGCCAAGAGTGTTATTCGGTCTCCTTTGTTAAAATGTGCAATGTTTGGTGAGGATGCAAATTGGGGACGAATTTTATGTGCTATTGGATATGCAGAGGCAGATTTTGATATAAATAAAGTTGATGTAAGTTTAAAATCGGCGTCAGGAATAATTGAGGTTTGCAAAAATGGTTCTGGAGTAGATTTTTCAGAAGAATTGGCGGCTGAAATTTTGCATAAGGATGAAATAAATATAAATATTAACTTAAATCAGGGCAATGCTTCTGCTAAAGCGTGGGGCTGTGATTTGACATATGAATATGTAAAAATTAATGGTGATTATCGTTCTTAATATTATGCTGGTGAGTTGTATGCCGATAAAAATATTAGACCTTAGTTTTATAACGTTAAAAGTTATATTATATGGGATGCCTAAATGGGTAAATAATATTTGTATGGATAAAGATTTTATAGTTGACATAATTTCAAAGGAAGAGGTTTAAGTTTTGGAGGAAATAAAGAATTTCTTTAATAAGTATAAATGCTATAGCGCAGTGTTTTTTGTATTAGTTAATGTTGTATGGTTTTTATACATGGAAATCAGCGGGGCAGCGTATACTAATGAAGGATTACTGGCCCATGGCGCTATGATGTCAGATGCTGTTGAGAAAGGTAATTATTTACAGCTTTTTACATCTTTCTTTGTGCATTTCTCCATACAGCATTTGGGCAATAATATGCTGCTTCTGCTTGCAGTTGGAGCTATGCTTGAAAAGCATACAGGCAGTGTGAGATTTACCATTATTTATGTTGCAAGTGGAATAGGCGGTAATATAGTATCAGCATTTTGGCATATGCAGCGGAACAACATAGTTTTATCGGCGGGGGCGTCAGGGGCTGTTTTTGGAATTGTTGGAGGTTTTTTGGCGGTCTTAATTCTTAACAAAGGACGTATTGATGATATGACGGCAAATAAACTGCTTATCTTTGCCGCTTTGTCTCTTTATCAAGGCTTTGCAAGTCAGGGAATTGATAATGCGGCTCATGTAGGCGGCTTCCTGTGTGGTATTTTAGTTGCCGCTGTGTGCGAGCTTACAAGAAAGGACAGATATGTAAATGAAAGTTAATGTATACTATGGCGGCAGAGGGCTTATTGATGACCCGACAATATATGTAATTAATAAGATGATAGAAGTACTTGATGAACTGCGTGTTTCTGTAGAAAAGATTAATCTCTTTGAACAGAAGAGTTCAATTGCAACTCTTCCGCAGACATTAAAGGATGCAGATGGAATTATATTGGCGGCAAGTGTAGAATGGTTTGGAATAGGCGGATATATGCAGCAGTTTCTTGATGCGTGCTGGCTTTTTGGAAACAAAGATAAGATAAAAACTATGTATATGCAGCCGGTTGTTATGTCAACAACATATGGCGAAAAGGACGCTGAACTTACGCTTATCAGCGCCTGGGAGATTCTAGGCGGAAAGATTTGTGACGGCGTATGCGGATATGTGGATAATGTGGTAGATTTTGAAATGAATAAGTCTTATCAGGCAATTATTGAGAAAAAAGCAGAAAATCTCTATCGAACAATTTCACAAAAGATGATAAATCTTCCTTCAAGCAATGGTGCGGTAACAAGTACTGTAGGCAAAGCGCACCATATCGATTTAACTCCAAAGGAGAGCGAGTTATTATCAAAACACGTTGCAGACGACAGCTACATGAAGAAGCAAAAGGAAGATATTGAAGAGCTGTCAAGTATGTTCAAAGGAATGCTTAACAAGAAGTCGGATCAAAGGAATGTTGATGAACTTGAGCAAAGTTTTAATGATGCTTTTACACCTAACGGTGAATTTGAGGCGGTTTATGAATTTAATATTGCAGAAAAAAGCGAACCTTTTCATATCATTGTTAGTAAAACGGATGTTAAGTGCTACTATGGTCCAAATGAAAGCTCTGATATTACAATTAAAATTTCTATGTCAGTATTATCTGATATAACCTCAGGGAGAATGAGTTTTCAGAGGGCGTTTATGACTGGAGAAATGACATCAAGAGGCGATTTTAAAATATTAAGAATGTTAGATCAGTTGTTTGTGTTTAAAACTGATTAAGGTTTGTGATTTTGCGGGACTGTTGATTTTTTGAACAGTCCTTCTGTAAATTTACAAAATTGGTAGTCTAAAAATATTAAAATATAATACATAGTAAATATTTTAAATTTAATAAATGGAAGGGGTTTTTATTATGAAAAAAGATGATTGTATATTTTGCAAAATTGCTAATGGAGAGATTCCGTCATCAACTCTTTATGAGGATGACGATTTTCGTATTTTTTTAGATTTGGCACCTGCCTCAAAAGGACATGCCTTAATCGTACCGAAAGAGCATTTTGACAATTTATATGAGCTTTCGGATGAAAAAGCGTCAAAAGCACTTGTGTTGGCAAAAAAGACGATTTCTAAAATGACAGAGGCACTTAAATGCGATGGGTTTAATGTTCTGCAAAATAATAATGAATGTGCCGGACAGACAGTTTATCATTTTCATATGCATTTAATTCCAAGGTATAAAGGGGATGATGTCGGACTCAAGTGGACTCCGGGCGAAAATACACAGGAGGAGAGAGACGAGATAGTGAATAAAGTGAGAGCTATATGATGAGTAAAGCTAAATATATTTATTTTAGATTATTAAAAGCTCAATGTTTATTGTGAACAACATTGACATTAATATTATACAATATTATAATGAATTTGAGGAATTAAAGATTTTAACAGTGTGTAAATTAAATATCAGATTAGCATACTGTAAAATATAAATAAATGTGAGGATGTGGGGGAGAAATGAATGAGAAGAAAAAATTATTTTATGAAGAAAGGTGCGGCAAAAAGAATATTAAGCGCGTGTATAATGGCGTTTATGGTATTTTCTGTTTGTAGTAGTACGGCTGCTGAGGTTTTTGAAGATGATAGTCAAAATATTGATGGTAGTATAATTGATTCGGAAGATAATACAGATGAAATAGAATATACTGTACGCACAAAAAATTGTATTACTGGAGAAGAATGGGAAAGGACATATTTAGTTGGTGATGATACAGGGTGTGTTTCTGAAGAACCATATACGCCTGATAGTTCTGGAACGTATTCTATTATAGGTCCGGATAATAGATTTGAGACCTCTCAATTTGCTGAAGTATATCATAAGGTCTGTTATATTACAGGAACAGCAGGTAATAAATCGTATTGCGGAACAGGATTTCTTATAGGACCGAATACAGTTGCAACTTCTTCGCATGTAATATATGATAAAGATAAATTTGGTGGTTATCTGTCAAATGTAAAGGTGTCTTTTGAGAGTAAGAACCAAACAGACAGTGGAAAAACCGCTTATGCCACTTATTTGCATGGGTTTGCTGCAGATGTTAATGATAAAAATAACGATTGGGCAATAATTGAATTAAATAAACCGCTGGGAGAAACTTTTGGTTACTTTGGTTATACAACATCTTGTAATAAGGGGGATTCTGTTTCAATGACAGGTTTTCCGGGTGATAGAAGTGTGATGACTACATGCAATGGAAAAATTGATTCTATAGAAAATAATACATTATGGCATAATTGTGACAGTGTAGCCGGTTCAAGCGGTTCGCCTTTATACACATCAGATTTGAGAGTTGTGGGAATACATAAAGGCGAGAATGCTAATATGAATTATGCAACTAAGGTTTCTTTGCCTGTATTTCAGCAATTTTGTTCTTCAAAAGTGCAATATAGTATATCAGAACAAGGCTATTTAGATTCCGTTGGTACAAGCACAATTAAAGGATGGGCATTTAATCCTGATGCTAAATATAATGAACAGAGAGCTGATTTTTATATATATGACTGTAATGGTAAACTGCATGATTCAGGTTCTAAAATAGCTAATGAATATCGTTCTGATGTTGGATATCATGGATTTCACTTTAATATCAGCTGGTTAAAATATCAGCCGGGAGAGTATAAAGTTCACGTTTATACGATAGGCGTATGGGGAGGGAATCCACTGCTTAAAAATTCGCCTAAATCATATAATGTAAGACAGAGTACAGGAACAGTAGATTATGTCAATGCTTCAGGCGTAGGCGGTTGGGTATGGAAACCAGATGCCCCTAATGATAGTATTGAGGCGCATATTTACTTTTATGATGAAGATACAGGAAAGTTATTGTATGGCAAACCAGTATCCGCAAATATACATCGCTCCGATTTGGAAAATGATGGAAGAGGAAATGGATATCACGGATTTTCTTTATCTGTAAATTGGAAACAGTGGGGTGCGAAGAGAATTCGTGTTGATACATATGCAGTTGACGGTTCAGGTTATAATCCACAAGTTTCAAGTAAAATATATAACGTTCAGTAAAATTTATTACTACGGAATGTTCTGTAATATAGATGGGTTTCATATAAAAAAATAAACATTGCGTAGTGTAATAAAGTAATCAAATAAGTATTTTTTCATATTATATTTATATAGAAAACTTTTATATGGTAATAATGCGACAGCTTGTTTAAATTATAGATTAAATTTGTTGCTTTATATACCCTGAAGTAAAATATGAACCATAGTAAAATGTGGGGAGTTAGTTAAGTAAAGGAGGTAATACTATGAAAAGAAAAGGATTGAAAAAAGCTGCGATAGCGCTTTTAGGAACTATGCTGTTAGGAATGTCGCTTGTTCCGGCATCGGCGGATGACACACAGCCAAAGAGATATGAAATGGATTTGTCTTTTGATAATGATGATTTATTT
>CATJTQ010000063.1 GCA_949743325.1 uncultured Lachnospiraceae bacterium | reverse complement strand
TTCGACATATTTTCAGTACGGCGAAGAACTTTTAACTCTTCCTTATTCTGCTTCTCAAGTACGCCTTTTACTATCTGTATCATCTCTTCTTTTTCATAAGGTTTCAGTATATAATCATCTGCAGCTGCGAGACGTTTATTTACCCTTAAAAGTTCTTCATCAGAAGAAGTTACTATAAAACAAATATGTTTTAATTCTTCTGAATTTTTCATCATACTGAGAAGCTCAAAACCATCCATAACAGGCATATAAATATCAGAAATAACAGCGACAATATTTTCATAATTAGCTTTGGCATATTCCAAGGCAACCAGCCCATTCTCTGCCTGAACCATCTTATAACTGTCCTTAAGAAAATCGACGATAATAGCACGATTCATCTCCAGATCATCCACAACAAGTATCTCTTCTCTGTCGCTGTCGTCAACTCTTTTCTGTGATACAAGATGACTTAAATATGATTTCATATCGAAAATAGGCAGAAGCTCTTCAGTAATAAGTTTTCGCTCAAATTCCTCAGCACGCATAGGAGTTGCATAGAAATATCCCTGAACAAAGTTACAGTTTAATTGTTTCAGATAATCAAGCTGTTTCTGTGTCTCGACACCCTCTGCAATTACCAGCAGATTCATCCACTTAGCCATATTGATAATAAATTTCATTATATTACTGCTGTTCTTATTTTGAATTTCATTCTGAATAAACTTAATATCCAATTTAATTATGTCAACCGGAAGTTCTGCCAAAATATTTAGTGATGAATACCCACTGCCAAAATCGTCCATCTCTATTATAAAACCATATTCCTTTAAACGTTTTAACACTTGAACTAACTGAGCAGTATTTTCAGTATATGCCGTCTCTGTTATTTCCAGATGCAGACATGGCGGCTCTAATCCATATTTATTGACAAGATTATAAATTTCCTCCGGAAAATCATCTGTCTGTATATCTTCTCTGGAGACATTTACAGACACAGGAACTATTTTTTTATATTTTGCTTTCCAATCTGCAAGATACTGACAAACTCTCTCCCATACATATCTGTCAAGTCTCGTTATAAACCCGTTTTTTTCAAAAATAGGAATGAAATCTGCTGGGGACACGGCACCTAACTGCGGATGATTCCATCTTACCAACGCTTCCGCACCTATCATAAGATTACAGCCTATATCATATTTAGGCTGAATGTAAACTTGAAAATTTTGATTGTCAAGAGAATCCTGCATACCATCTGTAATTTTCTTTTCAAGCAAAATACCTTCCAGAAATGAAGACTCAAATACACAATATTTCTTTTCAAATTGTCCCTTAATGTTGTCTATAGCCAAAAGAGCATAATCACACATTGAACGGACTTTACGCTCCTTATCTTCAATAATATAGATACCAACCTTAAAAGTAACCTTTGATGTTCCGAATCTGTCAACTACTTCTTTCTCAAAACTCAACAGACTCTCCTCTGTAAGATCCTTCTTTCTCATAAATATAAAAAATACATCTCTGTCACCATAACCTAAAACAACATCTGAATCATCATAATGACTTCTTAAGCTCTGGGCAGTTACCATAAGAAGATGATCTCCAGCCTCCCAACCAAAAGTATCATTTAATATTTTAAACTTTTCAACATCAACCGCAGCAATTATATACTCGCCTTTATCAATATGATCAAGCTTCTCCTGAACCATACGATAAAAAGCCTTCTTATTGTAGAGGCCTGTCAGACTGTCCTTCTCAGCCTCCTTTAGATTCTCTACTGCCTCATGCATAGTTATAAGATTTCTCAGCCGCTGCATTATAACATGCGCCTTATACGGCCTTGCCACATAATCGCTGGCTCCCGCCAAAAACGCCTTAACCTCCTTGTCAGACTCATCATACGGCGTTATTGCAATAACAGGCAGTTGTGAATATCTGTTTTCCAACCGTACATTTCTAAGAAACTCATATGCATCCTTTAAGGACAAATTAAGCTCAATAAAAACAGCTGCAATTCTGTTGCCGCAAATATGAAGAAGCTGCAATGCTTCCGAACCAGTATTCGCTGTCAGAACCTCATACTCATCTTCTAAAATTTCTGTAAGAATTATTCGGTTAGGCTCGTAATCGTCCACAACTAAAATCTGTCTCTTCATTCTCTATCTCCTTTGAAAGGAATGTACTATGTCAAAGCTTTACCTGTCAGCATCTGATATGCTTCTTCATATTTACCAACCGTCTTATCTACGATATCTTGGGGAAGTTTATAATCACTTTCTGGATTTGCCTTAAGCCAGTCTCTTACAAACTGTTTATCAAATGAAGGCTGTCCCTTACCTGGCTCATACCCCTCTTTCGGCCAGAATCTTGAACTGTCTGGTGTCAGCATCTCATCTCCTAAAACTACATTTCCATTTTCGTCAAGACCAAACTCAAACTTAGTATCGGCAATAATAATGCCTTTTTCCAAAGCATACTCTGCACATTTTTTATACAGAGAAACTGTACAGTCTCTAATTTTAACTGCATACTCTTCACCTTTTGACGGATAAAGTTTCTCCAAAATTTCAACACTGTCCTCAAAAGTAATATGCTCATCGTGATCACCCAAATCAGCCTTTGTGGTAGGAGTATAAATCGGTTCAGGAAGCTTATCAGATTCCTTCAAGCCATCAGGAAGTTCTATGCCGCATACAGTTCCATTCTTCTTATAGCTCTCCCAACCGCTTCCGGTAATATAACCGCGGACAATACACTCAATAGGAAGCATCTCCAGCTTTTTACACAACATGCTGTTTCCATTATATTTATCACTACGAAAATATTCCGGCATATCATTTACATCAACAGACAACATATGATTTGGAACAATATCTTTAGTAAAGTCAAACCAAAATTTAGACATCTGTGTAAGAATCTTACCCTTTTTTACTACCTGATTTTTCAGAATAACATCAAAGGCTGAAATTCTGTCTGTTGCGACAATAATCATACTATCCCCATTATCATATACTTCTCTTACTTTTCCTTCTTTTACCGGCTTAAATTCTCTCATTTATAAAATCCTCCATTTGTATATCAACTGTTCTATTTATAATAGCATATCGCTTAAAAAAAGTCTACAAATCATTAGTTTATACTTATAACTTCATAATCTTTCGCTTCTACTGTCTCTTTAAGCATATCATCAGATATATCAGCATTTAACGTCACTACTGCTGTTCCCTCTTCATAACTTACAACAGCCGTATCAACTTGAACAAGACCCTCTAACGCTTTTTTTACAGTAGCCTCACAATGCCCGCACATCATACCTTTAATAGAAATAGTCTTTTTCATTTTTAAATCCTCTCTTTCATTATTTTTAAGTGAAATGACTAAGTTATCTTTCTGCCCAGAAGGGATATAATCTATAGAATCCCCCTTGCTGTTATACACTGATTGTATACTAACATTATCCGATTTAACTTTATGATCCCTCTTTGTACTATAAATATCAGCAAAATTCAGCCTCAAAGCATTTGTTACAACACAAAAGCTAGAGAGGCTCATCGCTGCCGCGCCAAACATTGGACTTAAACTAAGACCAAAAACAGGATAATAACATCCGGCTGCTAGTGGTATTCCAATTACATTGTAGAAAAATGCCCAGAACAGATTTTCGTGTATATTTCTTAATACTCTCCGGCTTAACCGTATTGCCGCAGCTGCATCTTTTAAACTGCTCTTCATTAGAACTACGTCAGCTGCATCAATGGCAATATCTGTTCCTGCGCCTATAGCAATACCAACATCTGCTCTTGTAAGAGCAGGAGCGTCGTTAATACCATCTCCAACCATCAAAACTTTTCCATTCTTAGACAATTCCTGAATAACTTTTTCTTTTCCATCAGGCAATACACCGGCAACCACTTCATCAACGCCGGCCAACTTTCCTACTGCGGATGCTGTAATCTTATTATCCCCGGTAAGCATTACAACTCTAATACCCATGTCTTTTAACTGTTGCACAGCCTCAACACTGTCATCCTTAATAGCGTCAGCTACGCATATTATCCCAAGACTTCTATCATCATACGCAAAAAACAGCGGCGTCTTGCCTTCCTCAGCCAATTTCTCTGCTTTTAATCTAAGTTCATCCGATACGTTACAGTTCTCTTGAATAAATTTTAAATTTCCAGCAAAGGCTTTCTTGCCTTCACAAATACCTCTTAAACCATTACCGGCAACAGCCTGAAATTCTTTTGCCTGTGCAAATTCAATATGCTGCTGGTTTACATAATCCATTATTGCAATTGATAACGGATGCTCGCTCTTACTCTCCAAAGCTGCTGCAATTTGCAACAGTTCTTTTTCATCTGTACCATTTGCAGGAAAAATATCGGTTACAACTGGTTTCCCTGATGTGATTGTACCAGTTTTATCAAGCGCAGCAATGCTAATCTTTCCCGCATTTTCAAGAGATACGGCATTTTTAAAAAGAATTCCGAATTTTGCACCTACGCCATTGCCAACCATAATAGCGACGGGAGTAGCCAATCCCAGTGCACATGGGCAGCTGATAACAAGTACTGCAATTCCCCTTGACAAAGCAAACCCAAAGCTCTTGCCAAAAATAAGCCATACAATTATTGTCACCGCAGCTATTACAATAACAATTGGCACAAAAACTCCTGAAACTTTATCAGCAATTTTTGCAATCGGCGCTTTCGTAGCCGACGCATCACTTACCATTTTTATAATTTTTGATAAAGTTGTATCCTCCCCAACTCTATTCGCCTTACATTTAAGAAAACCCGATGAATTGATAGTAGCAGAAGATACATTATCGCCGACAGTCTTATCAACTGGTATACTCTCTCCTGTAAGTGATGACTCATCTACTGCACTGTTTCCCTCCAGCACTACACCATCAACTGGTATACTCTCTCCCGGTCTGACAACAAATATGTCACCAACTTTAACATTTGAAACGGGCACTGTAAGCTCTTTACCATCAGATAAAATCGTTGCCATTTTAGGCGCAAGCTCCATCAGCCCTTTTAATGCATTGGTAGTCTTACCCTTTGAATATGCCTCAAGCATTTTGCCTAAAGTTATAAGAGTCAAAATCATTGCTGCAGACTCAAAATAAAACTCATGCATAAACTCCATAGCCTGACTGTGATTGCCATTATTTACAGCAGAAGTCATTGCAAACAATACATAGGTACTGTAAATAAATGATGCGCCTGCCCCAAGAGCAACTAATGTATCCATATTAGGACTTCTATTTAACGCACCCTTAAACCCGCTTACAAAAAACTTTTGGTTTACTATCATAATAACTATAGTTATTAGAAGCTGGGCAAGCCCGAGTGCAAGATGATTTTCACTCAAAACTTTTGGAAGCGGAAATCCCCACATAGAATACCCCATTGACAAATACATAAGCGGAATAAGAAATATAACAGAAACTATAAATCTTCGAAAAATCTTTGGTGTTTCTTTATCCTCAAATCTATCTTTTTCATCTGACATTGAGTTTTCATCTCCATGAACATAAGCGCCATATCCCGCAGCTTCAACAGCCTCAATAACATCACTGCTTAATACATCGCCGTCAACTGTCATAGAGTTAGTTAGCAAATTAACAGAGACATCTGTTACTCCGTCAACCGCTTTTACTGCCTTTTCCACATGACTGCTGCAAGCGGCACAGCTCATGCCTGTGACACAATATTGTTTCAACCTATACACCATCCTCTCTAATACTTTAATATATTCGTTTGACTTATAAAATAATATTTAATTATTTTTTATAAATATCCGTTTAATGTAAACTGTTGTTCTCTTTATATATCCTCTGACAGGTCTCAAAAACAGCCAGATAGATGCTGTAAAACGATATATGGGATTACTTACAGAAATATATTTTCCATTCCTTATAAATGCAGATAATTTTCCCCTGACACAAGTTAATGGCAGCGGACCTTCTATTTTTTCCTGATTATCTCCTACAAAATAAATTCCTTCTGTTCGTATTTTCATTACTCTGTGCATCACTAATATACTTCCCTTTCTTCGGTAAAGTATAACATCGCCTTTTTTTATATTGTCAATGCTGACAGGATCAATTATAGCCTCGTCTCTACCGGGAAAAAACATTGGATACATACTGTATCCTTGAGGTTTTATTTGAACAGAATTACCATCAATAAGAATTTTTTCAATATCTTTCAAATGAAATACCTCCGTAAATATATGAAATCAGCTTCATTATAACATTCTAATTTTATCTATTTCAAGTAAAAAAGTAAAACTTGCAATTTAAACTGCTATAGATTATAATTAAATTAAATATTTTGATGCTTCGTCACCCGCAACCCCCCGCTGCAAATCATTGGTGCAGTATTTTAAAGCTTTGGAACTTACGAATTACAGATTATTTTCACTTCTAGCTGTCTTATATTTAAAGGGAGGGAAATTTAAGTGCTTAAAATACAAAAAGGATTTACTTTACATCAAACAGCCAATACATATTTAATTATATCCTCTCTGCCAGAATCTGTAAAGTCTCCAAAGATATTTGCAATTAACGAAACAGGGGCATTATTGTGGAACGAATTGCTCAAAGGAACGGACCAATCGAAACTGCTTGCTTTGTTGCAAAGTGAATATGATGCCGACAGTACCGAGTTAAAAAACGATATTGAAGAATTTATTGAAACTCTGCGCAGTATGAATGTATTAGATGGAGAGTGATTGTATGCACCGTGTGTTACTTATCGACGACGATAAAGAAGTACTACAGATCAACGGTGCTTTTTTAATTGAAAAAGGATTTAATATAACTTTGGCAGATTCTGTATCAGAGGCAGTAAAATGCATATGGCAGGAGCCGCCTGATTGTATTGTCATGGATGTAATGATGCCAAACACTGACGGCTTTGAAGGACTTCGTCAAATTCGTGAAATATGTGATGTCCCTGTGCTGTTTTTAACAGGACGCACTTCACCTGAAGACAGAATAAAAGGTCTGTCAATCGGAGCCGATGATTACATTGTAAAACCATGCAGCCTTGAAGAATTGTCACTCCGTATTATGATTCATATACGCAGACATGGTAATATACAACAGTTATCGGAGGTTCTAGATTTTTCTCCTCTGAGAATAAATTTGATTACACGGCACGTTTACTACAATAAAGAAGAGATTGTTTTGTCCAACCGTGAATTTGATCTATTAGCATGTCTTGCCAGACATTGTGGTGAAGTTATGACATTTTCTCAGATAGGAAATGAAATATTTGGGGGATATATTGATGCAGACCGTAAAAATATTATGGTGGTTGCAAGCAGGCTTAGAAAAAAACTGGAAAGTTACGCAGGCCTTGAGTATATTCTTGAAACTAAATGGGGAAAGGGCTATTGCTTTAGAGGATAAAAAATAATGTCAAAAAAAGTTTACAATAAACCGCAAGTTACATTAGAAGAACTGGAACAGCAATTAATAGATGCAAATAAAGCACTGTGGGAGACAAATTGCCTGTTGGAGACAGAAAAACAATCACAGACAGAGCTGATAACAAATATGTCACATGACCTTCGCGCCCCCCTATCTGCACTTAGAAGTATTGTTGAACTTATGAAAGCTAAGCCTGACTCATCATTAGATGAGCAAAGAAACATGCTTGACATTATAGACCAGAGACTCATAATGTTAGAAAAAATGATAAATGACTTATTTCTGCTTGCTTGTGTAGAAAATCATACTGATATACCAGAGCGAGAATCTATAAATGCAGGAATATTTATTGAAGAATATTTCTACTCATGCGAGGTGGATTACAAATTTAACAAACGCTTCCTGAAAATAGATGTCCCTCAAAATTTTCCATTTACAATTCAAATTAATGTCCCTCAAATGTTAAGAGTATTAGACAATCTTATGACTAACGCTTTACGCTACTCAGAAGATAATGACAATATAACAATCGGCTCCAAATATTATGATAACAAAAAAATTATCATCTATGTTGAAGATACAGGAATAGGTATTGCACAAGAAAATCTTACACATATTTTTGAACGTTCCTTCTGTGCAGATATTGCCCGCTCTCCGTCAGAAGGCAGAACCGGGCTGGGACTTGCAATTGCAAAAGGAATTGTAGAACAGCATGACGGCAAAATATGGTGTGAAAGCAAAGAAGGTCAATGGAGCCGTTTTTCAATTGAACTTCCCTGCATTGAAGAAGAACTGTAGTTGTGTATATAAAGTACTGTCTAAATCTTACAATGTTGCAAGATTTTAATAAATCCTTAATTTTCACTTGAACTAAGAACAATGTAAACGTATAATAATTATAAAAACAAGTCAACATTATAACAGATACTGTGAAAAAAGTAGTATTGGTGCAAAACCCAGAAAAAGGAGGAAAAAATCTATGAAAAAATATGAAAAGCCTATGATTGTTAAAGCTGATGACTATGCTGAAGGCGTTTATCTCGCAAGCGGCGTAAGTGAAGCAGGCAGTACATGTTTTTCTACTAATGTAACTGTTGACCAATGGGATACAGACGAAAAACGTTTTCATGTAACTATTAGTCATCATGCTGACGATACACATCACTCAAACGGACAAACAATTGTAGTTTCTTTCCCTAACACTCTCAACGAAGTTACATTTGTTGAAGGCGGTGAGGTTGAAAGCTATAAGAAAGATGGTAACACTCTTGTTATCAATGCAACGCGTCATCAGAATACTTATGACAACACAAGCTTTAATTTTGGAGCTAAATTCTCTGATGTTCCATGGGGTGTAAAACCTTCAGAGCCTACTTCTGTATGTTATGAGATGGCAAACCATAAGGCAGATCACAGCGATTTCTAAGTCTATTTAATAAGACTAAACAGTATAATTAAAGACTAACGATTTGCTCATGATTATAAAACAATGAAAGATTTTTATTAAGAACCTATAATAATAAATTTAATAAAAACACTGTAATCAGAACAATAATATTGTTTCTGCTTACAGTGTTTTTACTCTAAAAATCATGCTTTATTTTCTCAATTTCCTTGTCAGTCATTACATTACAACGCCTATCGTGAATTGCATATACACGGTCACACATTTCAAGCACTGTTGGGCGATGAGTCGTCACAATTACTGTTCTCATATACTTATCCGACATAATACCTTTCAGAACTTTTCTCTCAGTAGCAATGTCAAGCGCAGATGTGGCCTCATCTAATAGCAATACCGGCGCATGACATATAAGTGCACGAGCAATGGATAAGCGCTGTGCCTGACCTTCTGAAAAACCGCCGCCGCGCTCCTGTACACTGCTATTAATTCCTTTGGGGAGTTTATTTACAAAATCCCATGCACAGGCGGCTTTCAGCGCTTCTATAATTTCCAAATCAGACGCATCTTCTTTTACATTTCTCATATTTTCTGCAATTGTACCCGAAAACATACTATTGCCTTGAGGAACATATGAAAACAGACGTCTAGTCGACGGAGATATATTTAGCCTGTCTTTATAATTATTTGCATAAACATAAGCCTCTCCTTCCTGCAATGACAGCAGAGCCAGTATCAGCCTGAGCATTGTTGTCTTTCCCTCACCAGAAGGACCGACTAAGGCAACAATCTCATTTGGATGAGCCTCAAACTGCGCTCTGTTAAACACTTGTGTTCCTGTGTGATATCTGTAAGTGAAATTATTAAAAATAACATTTAATCCGCTTTCTACCGCCTGCTCTTTTAATAAATCAGCCTCCTTTGCATACTCAAAAGTTTCTCTCGGCATCTCAAGTATATCCATAAGACGCTCGGCAGAAATAGACATCGTTATTGCCGTAGGTACAAGAGACGTAAGATTACCCATAGTTCCTCGAAGTGAACTTGCCATAGACAAAAACAACGTCATCGTTCCATAACTTATCGCACCTGACCATACACGATAAATACCAAACGCATAACATCCATATGATACAACCATTCCCGTAATAGTAAGTATAAACGATGTTCCGATAGACATTTTCTGAAAGTCCATCTGCATATCAAAATAATCTTTTTGATTCTGTTTAAGCCGGTTCTTATATACTTCCAGTAAGTTAAAAGCTTTTATTGTCTGGATATTTGAGAATGTCTCCTGATTGAATCCGCTGATCTTTGCACTGAGAGCTGCACTTCTCTTATTATTGCGCCTCATTCTGCCAATTAATGTCTTTGACAGTAATGCTGACACCGGTACGCCTGCAAGGGCAAGCAGTGCAAATATTGGATCATAACACAGAACAACAACAAGCGTACTCAAAAAGCGTACCGGATAAATAATCAGGTTAGGAATCCATCCCAACAGATTTGAAGATATAGTTCCCACATCAGATGACCATCTTGTGAGCAAATCCCCAGTATGATAACTCTGCAGAGACTCAAGATCTGTCTCCAATATCTTTCCAAAAACATCCGCCTTCATAGACTGGCTCATCCGCAGTGAAATTTTACTTGAAAAAAAACTTGAAACCTGTCCGATAAAAAACTGCAGTAATGCCACACCAATCAATATACTAAACGTGCGCACAATTTCTCCTGTCTGCTGCCCTGTAATAATATCAACCATATCAGCAGAGACAAAACTTGACAGCAGTCCCGTAACAATTGTAGATAAACCAAGCAGTGTGTATGTAATAATAGATAATTTATATTGATTCGCATACCGAAATACCCAGCGCATCTCCTTGACAAATTTACGCAGTTCGCCGCTCTTTATACGCTTTATTATACTCTTAATTTGTTTAATAAATCCTTTCATTATTTTACCATACCCTTATCTGCCATAATTATCAATAGCACTTTTCATAACATCAGCCGCTGAATGCTCCTTAGTACACAACAACTGAAACATAGGAGTAGAATCCGAAAAGGACTTAACAAATTCTATATTTTTATTAAGCATCTTATCAGTCCACGCCGGCGAAATTATTCTTAACAGCAAATTAAATTCACGTTCCTCTTTGGACAATTCAAACACCTTATCAATTTTATGCTTTTTTACAAATACAATACCTCCCAGAGGAAAATCATCGCTTGTACTTATACCTGAAGTACCGCACCAGGGAATACCGTAAACAGAAAAGCCATTCTCAGTAAGTTTAAGTAAATTTATATCACCATTTAACATTGGGGTATTATATTTCTCGGACCATAAATTTACATGTGTTGATTTCCCGGCCCCTGAGTGTCCGCAAAACAGCCACGCTTTTCCTCTATATAAGACTGAGGCAGAATGTACTGCAAAAAGACCTCTTTGTTGAGCAAAAATAAGAAAAATCATTCTTATTGCCTGAAAAATATCATCAGCGTCATTGTCCCAAATCAGATTCTTACAGTAAAAATAGACATTTCCGTCCGTCTTACTATATCGCCATTCACGTAAATGCGAACTCTCAGGAAAAAGGCATATATAATAATTGTCAGTCTCCGACAACGATAACTCACTATTTCTTATTAACAATTTTTGCGGCAATACCGAATCAGGAATTCCTATCTTCATATTAATTTTAATATCAGCCTCATTAACACCAAATTGTGTATAATATAATTCAAATTTTTTTGACAAAAGATATTCTGGTCCAATATAGAATATTTTTACTCCTGCAATTAACAATGTCCTGAAAACATTGTCTTCAAAGTCAAACAATTTTTCATCATTTGAAATAATAATCTTTAAATTAATAAGCTTGTCTAAAAAGTTTTTTAAATCTTCTTCTACTTTGTCAATTTCATCTTCTTCTATTTCATATTCATCAATCATTTTAATAAGAATAACTTCCTGTGAATCCCCATTTATAAGCAGATTCCATATAAATACACCGGTACTGTTCAGTCTAAGAGGACGCATAAGTTTTGCTGCAGCCTGACCAAAAGGCATCAAATAAGGTACCCCGTCGAAATATATTAGTTTGAAATTTTTATTTATATTCACTTTATTCACCACAACTTCCAATACAAATTTTACTGCAATTCACCTTTTTCTGCACACTATTTAAAAATTCCCAATTCCTTCATAAGCCTGCTCCTCTCACCTGCCTTTTTAATTACAGCCCTCCCGGAAATCTTCCTTAATCTTCTATTATTATCAGCAAACTTAATAAATGTAATAACCCATAAAGCAGGCCATAGAATAATCAATTTCCCACAAAGCGGAAAATTAAGACGCATCTGATGATGAAACTCTCTAATATAATGTGCAAACGAATTGCCTCTTAGCATAACCATTCTGTCAGTGCTTGATCGTCCGAATTCCTCCGCTTCCAACACTTCAAACATTAACTTTTCACTAATCTGCCTAGCCTCCATAACCGACAATTTTTTGCCAAACATAAATTCCATATTATGAGAATCAAGACCTATATATCCTATACAAGCCGCCGTAATAACCTTAGAAAATTTTAAAAGACCACATTCACTGACTAAATCCACAAACATTTTACAATTTTTCTCATCAATACCTGATCTCCAAAATGCTGTCCAATCACATAATAACTTTATACCGAAACCAGAACGCAGAAAATGCTGTAGCATATGCGTAAGCAGATAAAACCCATTATATCCTTCTTCCAATACCGGAAATTTAATCCCAATAGTCTCTATATAAGTTTTATGATTTTTACATTTCTTATATACAGACTCAAAATAATGGTTGCTTTTACTATTGTCTAACGGTTCTGTCAGCATTACATGAACTTCTACTTCTATGCCTTCTTTAGTATAAAATACAACATGATGATTAGCCTGACGTTTTAATTCTTTAACCATACCAATCTGCTGAAAAAGACTTTCTACTCTCTTATAATCATTTGAATCTAATAGCAGCAAATCAATATCTCCTGATTTTCTAAGTTCTGGAATAGGATAATACTCTGCACATATACTTCCTTTTAACAATACTGTTTCTATATTTTCTCTATCCAACAACTCTATAATAGATTTTCCTAAAAAGAGAAGATGATAATTTTGTAGTGCAATTGATCTGCTTACAGATTTAAGCTTAATCTGTAAATTCTTTTCAAGATAAGAACATCTATCCAAAATATCATATAACAGGGATAGCACACAATGCTTATCAGCAATATCAATAAATTTATGCCAATCTATCGCCCCTGATTCTTGGGCTGCATCAAATATTTTTCTGACACTATCGACATTATTCATATCTATATCAATAGTAAAAAGTAATGACAGCAGATTAAGAAGAAGAGTTTGTTCATTACTAAATTTTTTAGTCATCTATACTCCCCCTCTTCTTTTTCTAATTAATTGGATACACTTATTTAATAAAAACTTAAATTCACTTTTTTGATTATATACTGCTAACATTAGAAGATTAGGAACAATAATACTTATAATAAGTTTTACTATAAACACTTTCAAATATCCGCCGCTGACATTCATACATAGACGATCTGTAAAAAACCATATTACAGCAAGCACACAAGCATATACCGCATACATTAAGAAATATTTCCATACTGATGACTTTAATCTGTATTTATACAATACAAATGGTTCTACCCACAACGAAGTTGTAACAGTACTGACCAATGTACCTAAAAACACACCGACAGCGCCCCATCTTATAGCTAGTGCAACTGAGACAACAAGATTAATTAATGCCTCAATAACTGATTTATAACGATCATACCAAAACAGTCCCAGTGAATCTCTAAATACAAGCGATGCCTTTCTCATTCCTGTCACATAAAAGTTAATGCATAACACTAATACTATAGGACGGCTGAATATATAATTTTCACCAAAACTTATGGCAACAAATTCACTTAATAACTCATATAGGCAAATTGCCGCAAATCCATAAAGCCACTGGCCTATAAAAAACGACGCCTCAAATATTTTTTTAACTCTTCCTGAATCCTCAGTAACGCCAAGATTGCCCACACTGGCAGTAATCCCTTGAAATATCTGATCTAATATCTGGCGTATCGAACCAATTAAAAGATAATAATTAGAATATTTTCCCACACTGACAATACCGACAATAGAAGATAACAGTAAATTATCAGTGTTGTTGACAGCTACACCGCCAATTTTATGCATAAGCATAGCTTTAATATTTTTAAATATTTGCTGTCTTTCTTTTTTATCTATCCTCTCAACATTTTTATCTTTTAAAAATGGATAAAGACTGTCAGCCTTTTTTGATATACTTATATTAGTTGCAACTGTACATAACAAATATATACACAGAAACAAAATAAAATTTCCAGTTACAAGAAGAATTATTATTTGCAGAATATCCTGCACGATTAGAAATATTGTTTGATAAAGCGTTCCAATATAAATAAGCTGATGTGCGTCAACTAATGTTCTTTTATATATTAATAAATATGACAATACAGAGTTTGTTAAATACATAAGGTAAATTATTATTATATGCTCAACATCCGGCTGATTTTTTATCAGCACATTCATAAAAGGAATTACTAATAACCCTGCACAGAGCACAAATGCAGCGACAATTCGATAAAACCAGCAATACATACGCATTATTGACTTTTGTTTCTCAATATTGCCTTCTGCTATAGGTCCATACAGTGCATATGTTATTGCAGTGCCCACTCCAAGCTCTGATAGAGCCAGCACATTTAAAATATCCGTAAACAGACCATTTACACCGACATAACTCTCACTTAATGTACGCGTAAATACTACTCTTGTTATAAATCCCATAAGTATTGCCGCCATACGTGATACGACCGCCACAGTAGTATTTCGTGCTGAATATTCTGTTCTGCTCTTTTCTGCCACAATAATTCCTCCCTTACAAAAACAACTGTAAATTATGACAATCTCAATGCAAACATTGAAACATCATGCTGTAATACTGCAATACATCACAGAAAGCAGCACCTCACTACATTTTCAAAACGTCTGCGTTGCAGCCGTCTATATCATTGCTCACGGAAATTAGTATTCAAAACTGGACTTATGCGGCAATATTTTATTAAATGCACACGTTATCTCTCTTTTTGCTCTTTCAAAATCAATAGCCGCATTGGCGTCATTTATACATACAATTTTTGTTTTATGCTTTTCGAGAGTACTTACAAGTGATGTATTGTTATCTTTAACATCAAAATAACGGAATTTTCTCTGTATATTAACAGGATTAAATTCTCCCAAAAGCTTTTTCCACTCTCTGATTAAATAAGGCGACACATCCTCACTGCTTCTAAATCTGTGCCTTGACGTCTCTTCCAACAATTCTTTTTCCTTTTCCCACACAAGTTCAAATGTCGATTTATTAAATGGGAACGGTCCATGAACAGTGTAAAAACCAGTAAATTTTGGAAAAGCAAGCTCCAATATATTATATAAAAAATACATTGGTGGATACCCTATTTTAAAATATTTCCCCGGCTGCTTTTTAACATTATTCCTCTTATCAAAGTACTTGGAAAGAACAAGCGCATTATTCAAATAAAGATGTGACATTACAGGATTAGCAGGGTTAGCAACAACAGGCTGAAAGGCAAGCATATCATTGGGATAATCACCGCAGAAAAAATCACTTTCAAAAATTTTACCTACAACAAACATATCATCATTAAAATATACAAATCTCTCACTGAGACCTTTTATACGATGCATATGAAATTCAATTACATGGCTGTTAAATGTTGGAAGATATTCATCAGGAATATAATCTTTATGCCTAACTATATTTATCTTTGGATTAGAAATATTAAGCCATTTTGGCAAATGTCCGTATGTTACAAAGTGTATTTTATTTACCCATGGAGCGTATTTTTCTACTCCCCTAAACCAATACTTAAGCAACTCCCAGTCTCTGTACCGCTCTGGTCTGTCATCGTCTGCAGCGCTGCCCGAATACTTTGCCTTGTCAGCCTGCCATGCCTTATCCGAACCATCAACCCATGTAACTACAAAATCAATACCAGTATTATCTGATAATTTGTTGCCCATTACACTTCCCACCTTTCAATATATCTGTTATAATAGACAAAATTCTTTTACCCACACTTAATTGGAGGTTGCTATGAAAATAAAGAAAATATTTATTTTTATATCAATAATTATAACTATTGCCGCCGCAGTTCTATTGGCATTATTTTATGTAAATCAATCTCATTTAAAATTAACCTACTCTTCTCAAACTCAAAATGAGAGTTCAGCCTTGCTGCCAAATCCTTATATAGGTTTTTATCATTTATACGGATTTTCCCTCTCCGATGAAAGCTGCTCAGAAGCAGAGAAACTTGCCGAAAAAATCACTCAAAATAAAACTAACTCACTGGCACTTCTTGAGATTAACCTAAAAAATTTCAGAACCAAAATTTTAAGTGAAAATGCCCTCTCTCAGCTGGAAACGTTACTGATACGCTGTGAAAACAGCAATAAAAAACTTATACTACGTTTTCTATATGATTGGGACGGCAAAGCAAAAACTACTGAACCAGACAATTTATCTCAAATAATAACTCATATAGAGCAAGTGTCTCCTATAATTAACAATCATAAAAACGCTGTCTATATTATGCAGGGCATCTTTGTCGGAAACTGCGGTGAAATGAACGGAACTGTCTATATGAGCAAAGATAATATGCTTACACTGATAAATAATATTGATAAAAATATTGACAAGGACATTTTTCTTGCAGTCAGAACACCTGCACATTACCGTACTATCACTGACCTACTTGTACCGCCTGATAATACAGAAGCTTTCAGCGGCGAACTTCGAACCCGGCTTGGTCTTTTTAATGATGGTATGTTAGGTTCTGACACCGACTTAGGAACATATGGAACATCTTCTTTTAAAGGCACTGACAAACCGTCTGATAAGGGAACTCGTTCAGAAGAAATTGAATTTCAAAATAAACTGTGCAGCTTTGTTCCTAACGGCGGTGAATGTGTTGTAGACAATCAATTTAATGATTTTAACAATGCAGTGAACGACCTGAAAAACATGCATATTTCTTATCTAAACTGCGACTATGATTCTGCTGTGTTAAATAAATGGCGGCAAGATTTGTTTACAGAAGAAGGGGCGTTTAAAAATACTAACGGATATGACTATATAGCCTCTCATCTGGGCTATCGCTACTTTGTAAGTGCGAGCAATTTAACATATAACCGTTCTAAAGATACAACCGCCGCTTTAAATATAACTATAAATAACAGTGGATTTGCACCGGCATATAAAAAATTCAAATCAAAGCTTACTCTAGTCAACGGAACTGATAATAAAGAGTATAATATTGACTTTGACAACCGCCTTCTTAAAAGTGACAGCAAAGTTACTATATCAGCAAAAATTAATACTGCAGATCTCACAAAAGGTACAACTTATAAAATATATTTTGAGATGGAAGATAACTCTTCAATCCCAGCTGTCAAAATTAATTTTGCAAATGAACAATTATCTGAAAATTATTCTGCTATATTTCTTGGTGAACTGAACGTTAAGTAAAACAGCCAATATATAACAGTCTCTCATAATCAATATCTGTTTCTTTATTATTGCTTATTGAATCAATTATATCATTATCTTTAATCAAATTGTTATCAGCAATGCTTTTGGTGGCAAATTTAATCCATTTGCCATCTTTTTTTCTTCTCATACCAAGATAAAGCTTTCCTTCTTTTATTGGAATTTGTATTTTCAAAGATGCCTCTGCTGACTTGAATTTTACTGTATATTCACCGATTACAATCTGATGCATTTTATTGTCTTTAATATTTTCTTTAGCTTTTTCAGCATTTTTCTCAATATTATTCGGCTGCAAAATTAACGCAAGTTCAGTGCTCTCGTACATTGGCGCAAACCCAACATTTTCCAACTTAACTTTTACATACGCACAAGTTCTTGATTTAACTTTTACATCAACTTTTCTGACAACAATTCGATAACCGATATGCATTCCAACATAATTATACAGACTTATACCATTCCATATTCCATAATTATCGATCAATGTATTTTTCCAAATATCCAATAACTTTTTATCATAAGCACAATTTAAATAAGAAATATGCATTTTTTGCAGCAAATTAATTACATATGACGCATCGCATCCCATATTTCCATATATCACCTCTCCGCCATTTGGAACAGTCCGACATATAACCTCTTCAAACGACAGTTCATCTTCAATGCACCATGTATTTTGCCAATCACAATCTACTCTTCTTTTCGTGCCAAACGTTCCAAGATGACTATTGGAAGCAAAAATAGCATCATCAAACAATCCTATATTTGACATTCTTTTATCTGCAAACCTGCCGTTATTTAATATATCAACTTCACAATCCTTTGAAATAATATACCTTAACTGAACAGGTCTTCTCACCGCCATACAAATATCGTTTCCTATATAATCACGACATGCTGCTGCCAATCGTTTAATATTCTCTGGTGAGTCATAGGAAGAAGTATGCATTTCTCCCCAGCTTCCAATTAAAAGTCCCTGAAATACAAAAATATTATTGTTGTACTTTTTTATTATTGGTGCCATCTGTCTTATATGGGATAAAATTAAAATAAACGTCTCTGGCTCATTTTGCCTGCCATTACCCTCTATATCATAAGCAGGTCTTAAAATTATTTCTTTCCCAGCTTCACAAAAAAATTTTAGTATATTTTCCAAATTTGCCAAATGATAATCAGAAAGAGAGCTGTCCCTAACCTCTTTTAAATTAATACGAATTAAAGCGAGAGACTGATTTTCTCTTATACTCCATTTCAGTTCATTAAAATCTATATCCTCCCTTATATTAAAACTATATATTTCATACCAGCCTCTTGATGGATTAAAGACATCTTCAGTTGTCTCCTTAATTAAAGATGGAGTAAAATAAGCTTTTTTTCCCTTAACCGCCTCATTTTTTAAAATATGAAACTGTCTCATTTCTCATCTCCAACTATATCTGCATCTATCTTAAATACTTTAATCCTGAACCAAACAGCAATTATGGATACTGTCATACGAAACATATAGAAAAAAGGCTTTAGCCCGGAGTGCATACTTACGCCCTCTGTACGAAAATGCATAACAGCAGGTATCTCTATTAAGTTAAAACCAAGCAGAGTCATCTGCATTATCATATTTGCATCTGGGTATCTGTCATCAAAATTATTATATTTTGAGTAATACAAAACAGCTCTTCTGCTAAGTCCCTGAAGCCCTGTTGTAGGATCAGTAAATGTCCTGCCGGTACCTATCTTTATCATACGTCTAAATAATCTGTAGGCAATTTTTTTTGCAATTCCTGATTTATATTCAGGAGAGCCTTTCATAAACCTAGAACCAAGTACAATATCAGGGAACTGTCCGTCTGCACATTTTGATTTTAATTTCTCATATATAACTGGAATATTACACACATCATGCTGTCCGTCTGCATCCATCTGTATTAAATATCTATAATTTCTTCTTATTGCATATTTATAGCCTAACTGTATTCCGCTGCCATAGCCAAGATTAAATACATGGGTTACTAGAGTATGACCTCTCTTTTTCACAATCCAATTAGTAGAATCTGAGGAGGCGTCGTTCATAACAAGCACATCTGCTATATTAGCAATTTCAGGCTGTTCCAGCTTATCAAAAAGTTTCTCTATATTTCCCGCCTCATTATAAGCAGGTATTATTATAAGAAGTTCCTTTTGTCTTTTCTCTTCCATAACACAATCTCCCTTTTACTTTCGTATCAACGCTCTATCAATTCATATAACATACCTAAATCTTCTTCATATATTAGCTTTCTATTCGCCGCTGCCTCTCCAAATTGTCTTCTCTTTTCATTATCTTTTATAAGCTGCAATATAGCATTTTTAATTGAAACTGCATCAAACTGGCATAAAATACCATCTTCTCCATTGGTTATCTGCTCTCTGTTGCCGCTGCAATCAGAGGCAACTATAGCACAGCCCAGCGCCTGTGCTTCCTGAATGGCAATACTTTTACCTTCAAACCTAGTTGCATGAACATATATATCTGTCTGTGCATAAAAAGGGTAAGGGTTTTCAACAGCACCCATCAAAATAAAGTCCTTTTCAAGCTTTAGTTTGGCGATTCTCTTTACCAAAAATTCTCTTTGGGATCCCTCGCCCAGAACATACCATCTGACATCAGAATATTCTTTTTTTAGCAGCTCCATTGTATCAATAGCCACCTCATACGCCTTTTGCCATGTAAGCCTCCCTACTGTTAGAAGCCTTATTCCTTCATAATTATCTGAAAACCCGCCATCCTTCTTAGACATTCTCCTTATTTCTTCTAAGTCTAACAAATTATGAAAAATAAATGTTTTAGCCAAATATTCAGGGTATACTTTTAAAAAACTTTCTTTTACTTCATTGGACACAACAAACAATCTGTCAAAAAACATATAACTATTTAAATCTAATTCTCTGCTGTAGCCCGCTTTAGTATAATCAACATGAATAAACGCAGCCTTCCTATCAGCTTTCACATACTCGGCAGTATAGTAAGCTGAACCGCCCTCCAGATAAGCTACTGCCAAATCATACTCCTGCTCAAATCTGTCTGCTCCATCTGCAATAACTCTCCACAAAAGCTTTTCAATTAGAATTTCCTTCTTTTTAATCATTACTATAATATTCTTAATAAGATAAGGAAGTCTGCTAATAATTGTCCCTCTGTGAAATAATGACTTAATTACCGTTTTCATCATATTTCTCTTGCCCTCACCGGACAGCACAGAAAGCTCTTTATATCTATTATTTAACAATTTAACATCATCAGGAACACGTGATATAAGCTCGCCTTGCCCTAAAAGTACAAAAAGAGAAATTTCATATTTAGTTTTATCCAATGCTTTTAAAAGCTCAAGCAAAGCAACTTCTGCCCCCGCATGTCCCAATGTGTTGATTACAAACAGAATTTTCTTTTTCATAACCGGTTTCCTTTTATATATCTACTTTCGTCTTACCTGTCAACTTTTCCAATTCGTACAAAATTCTCTCATTTTCCTGATTAAGAAGGCTTACTTGCATAGCAAGCTCCTGATTTTTCATTGTAAGCTGCGAAATACTTTTGCTCATCCTAAAAATAAAACCAACAACAAATGCAGAGAACAAAAGCAGCGCAATAATATGTGTTGTGCTTAATTTGGTTGTCCAGTCATTTAAACATGGAACAATGCCTATAATTATCATTAACACAGAACCTACCGCCCAGCCAAGAGAAAAACCTTCTGTCATTCTCTTTTTAACAAGAGACAAAAAAGATAACAGCAGCAGCAGAGTTCCCGCAATAATTACGGCAGTTCTAAAAATTATTTCTGTAATCAATAAATTCACCTCCTATTATCATTTGAAACCTTCCAAACAGCATAGCGGTCATACACCTTTGCTGTTGGCTTAACACCTTTTCCTTTTTCTAAAATATTACCATCACAGAATATATGTTCATCCATATGCCTTTCAACCCACCTGATACGATAATAAGAAACTACCCAGCCAATAAAAGACCCTGTGACAACACCCATTCCATACCATATCTCTGTCAAGTGTACAGAAATTAAACTGAAAATAAGGACCCCGGCAAAGAAACAAGCTGATGTAAGTAAAGCTCCTATCATATCATTAAAGTAATATAAGAATACGATACATGCATACATTATAAACAGAATAAAATACCCCGCTGCAAGACATGGATATATTTTCATTATCATGCCCGAAAAACCTATCTGCGGAAGAACTACAATACATACAAAAAATACTACTACCGATATAATAAACTGTACTCTAGCCAAGTTCATCAGTTCCATAGAAAGCTGTCTGAACATTCTTCGCTTTGTATTCTCTATATCCATTCCCCTTCCTCCAATTACCGCCTCTGAATACCCTCTATACCTTTCATGAAAGTACATTTCTACACGAGTAATAAAAATTACTGTAGTAGAAATATTAGTAAACATTGCTATACATGTCGCCATATCATAAGATGGAGCACATACAAACACTTCAGCAACCTTCATCTGCATATCTGTATTCCAGAAAACAAAATTATGAACAAACAAACCCGCCGTATACAGCGTATTAGAAACTACAAGCAGCCAATATCTTTTAAAATATTTGAGCACAGCTATATAATTTCCACTGTTTGTCTTAAAATATCTCTTTATAGTTCCATACTCAAGACAAGCGATAAGCAAAAATCCCAGCACCAGGGATAAAAGCATCGAATATGTAACACTTCTCTTAAACACCTTTACTAAAAGCAGGGAGAAAAGCACACTAAATATAGAACCTATTAGAAAGAACAATGATGTTTTCTTATAATCTTTAAATATATTTAAATAGATCATCGCATAAAATACGATAACCAATGCAACAAATCCGCAAAAACCTGTAAATGTATAAATAAAATTAACACCGCCAACTAAATACTCTCTTACACAAAACGGGATAGCAGCTGCACATCCAAAAACAATATTCATAAAAAGGCCCAAAATAAAACAGGGCATAATGTCTTCAAATGTCTCATTATATATAATATCCGACATATATCTTGACAATACAGTATTAAACGGCGCTGCAGCCAATAATGAAAATATAAATATATACAATATTGTACTTGAAAATAATTCTCTGCTCGCATAACCAACTTTTGAAAACCCAAGCAAAACCCCCATAATAAATACTGATAAAATAATAAGAATCATTGGGGCTATAGAAAGTATTGTACTATATATAAAACCAAACATTTTGGACAGAATGGAATTTTTGCCATAAATACGGTGCAGCTTAACGCCTACTCCAGCCATCTGTCATCCTCCTTAATATATATTTTCAACATATATTATCCGTTAAAAATATTTGATATTGTAAATTTCTCTTCGCTCCAGTCAATATTTAAACTGTCAGAAAAATCTTTATAAATCTGTTTATAAGCTAACTTCATATCTTCAAGTTTGTATCTTGACATAACTCTCTTATATCCAACTTCACCCATATTCTCTCTCATTGCTGGTTTTTTAGCCATCTCCACCATAGCGTTTGAAATTTCCTCTATATTCATTATATGAGTAAGAATGCCTGCAGAGCCAAGCGAATCACCTGCTTCACCATATATCAGCTCCCGACAGTTGCCTACATCCGTAGCAATTACAGGCTTATGCGCGGCATAGCTCTCCAAAATAGTCAACGGCTGACCTTCACTTATACTTGTAAGTATAGTCAAATCCATTCTTCCCAAATATTCTCTTATGTCAACCCTTCCTGTAAATACAATATCATTAACATTCAACGCCTCAACCAAGTCATAACATTCATTAGCATACTCTTCGTCTTCATCACATGGTCCCATAATCCATAATTTCAAATTAGGCTGCTTCTTTTTGGCAAAATTGAAAGCCTGTATCATAGTTTTGACATCTTTTATAGGAGTAACACGCAGAACTGCCCCTATATTAACTTTATCTTCATCTTCAGGCAGTTTTCCAGGAATATCCTTCAGCCGGTACACATCTATCCCGTTAGGAGTTATTATAATTTTCTCTGCAGGACAACCTAGCTCAATCTGCAGTTCTCTTGCATGACCATAAAGACTTGTAACAAGGTCTGCTTTATCATAAGCGATTCTTGACATTTTCTTAAACTGTTCAATCCATACATTTTTATAGATACCTTCCACCCATTCAGCCTTAATTATTTCCTCTTCCCTCTCTCGTGTATAAATACCATGTTCTGAAATAAGCAGCTTACTGCCGAAAAGTTCTTTACCCATACTGCCAAGAATTCCTGCGTAACCAGTGGCAACACAATGAAAAATATCAGCTTTCGGCAAATCTGTCTGCATTACTAAAAATAATGGAAGATAGATAGACCTCATAGTCCACAAAAAATCAGAAAAAACTATTTGCGGATACTGCTCATTGTAACATTCTAACACAACTTTATAAAAATCTCTTCCCATAAGCAGATCATCTATAGAAAACTTTTTATGCTGAAACAGCTTAAACAAAGTTCTCCAATCTGTATCATTATTAAACACCAAACTTCTAAGCGCAGCAAATTCATTTCTATTTAATTTAAGTCCAGTCCTTTTTCTCTTATGACTGTACCAGTCACAATCAGTTAGATACACTTCATGAACCTCTGTTACATTATCAGGAAGCTCATAGGCAAACTTTCCTCTTAAAGAGCGGTCAGCCACAATAGTGAGCAGTATAAATTCCAAATTAGAAAAGGATTTAGTAAGGCTGTTTATCCAACCTGACACACCTCCGACAACATATGGATAACACCCTTCTGCCACAACACATATTCTCAACTATACTCACCTCACATTCTGAAATTAATCTTTCTATTTCTGGCTGTTGTCTTCACTGTCACTAACACTTTCCTCAGTAGATTCTGTCTCATTATTTTCTACTATATCAGTATCTTCATCTTTTCCAATATAATAATATATCTCATTGTATGTATCTTTAAGTTCTATTTCTACATGAGATGCATCAGCCTTTATAAGGTATATATCTTTTTCCAGTTCTGTAAAGTTTCCGCCGGTTATATCCTTAACCGCCTCCCCATGTGTCCTTAAAATAAACCATGCTGTCTCTTCTATATTCTTAACATCTATACTAATAGTATCTTCATTTCTTGACTCATCAAAATCCATCACCAGAAAATTTCTAACACGTTTATCACTCTCAGACAGTGTAGTCTGCTCAAACTTTTTAAACGGCTGCCAAAATGTATTAGTATATTTTGAAAATTTTTCTGATAATTTTTCAAAATAATCTTCTTCATTTTTAGGCCAGCTTACCCTATGCATATCAATCATTATATTAGAATATCCCAATGCTGTTTCCAAAGCTTTAACTCTCATATCCTGCCGATATGTATGATCAAATCCATCTATAGTGGACATCTGAAGCGTAACATTATCACCAGCATATGACAACACTATGCCATTATTATGATAGTCTGTAGTAATGGTTGTCATATCTTCTGCATCAATTGAGCCTGCCAATTTAACTGTTCTTTCAATATCATCTCTCTGTGCATAAAAGGAACTAAACTTATACTGGTTGGTCTGGGTTATAAAATACTGCCTGTCCCTTGCCAGCTTATCTTTGACATCTATTGAATTTTTTCTGGCAACGCTGAGCCCTGCCTCAGAATTCTGTTCCCTGATAAGTTTTAAATAGAAAATCAGCTCTGTATCAATAGGCTCATTCGCATCTTCATAATCATACTGCGGACTTAGAAAGCATGTTATTTTACTTCTATTTTTTTCAACTGTTGCCAACAGATTCGGCCATACTATCTCCTTAAAAACCGCCGGCTGAGAACGACTGTAAATCTCCATCATCTTATCATTATTCTCCTCTGAAAAACTTGGAAAATTGACTATAGACATATTTTGAGCATTTACAACCGGATACAAATAATACTCTGAACATTCACTTACAATACCGCTAAGAAACCCAAGACCAGTAAGCTCAGACATAAAATCACCGTTTACTGCAAAAACTTTTGCCTCTCCGACACTGTTTCTCCATAAAATACTTGGCATATATTCATTTTCAACCTTGCTTTTATCCATAAGCCCTACAATATAAGTCTTAGTTCCGCTTGTTGTCTGATACCATGGAATATTTAACTCAAAGTCCTGCAATTTATCTTCTTCATCATCTTCTGCAATATAAAATGTATCTCCTCCCAATAAAAAACCTCCAAAAAGCTCAACACCCTCAATCTCAGCACTATCCTCATATACATTCTGAATACCAAGAAATGCTGATAATTTATCATTCTTCTTAATAACTTCAGGTTCAGGCAGATTGCAGAAAACAATATTTATACCTTTGCCTATCCACTTTTCTATAACCGCTAAATCTTTATCAAAGTTAATGCCTTCTGAATCAATTAAAATAAGTTTTGGCAAATTATCATCAGATAATTTATACAAATCAACAGTATTATATGCCTCAAATTTTCTCTTATTATAGATACTCCACTGACTGGCAACATTATAAATACCACTGTCTTTCTTACTTCCAACCAACACTATATTTGAACTGTCACTCTGCCCATATTTCCACTGGCTTGTTTTGGAAAGCACAGGTTCTTCAGCATACTGATTAATTTCATAATCGTTTAGACTCTCTTTCATTACTCCTGAAAATATAAATAAGAAGAACAATACTGCCATCATCATTGTAATTACAAATAAAGTTCTGCGTGATACCATTTTGCTCCTCCTTTTTATTTCTTATTATCTCCACTGCCGCCGTCTAATTTGACATCGCCAATATAAGGCTGTGTATTATACTTATAATCAATAGCAAAATTGTATAATCTGTATGTATTCTGCTCTATTTTATAACATACGAAATTATCTGTCTCCATATATACTTTCATCTCATTTGGGTATAACTTTTTAAATTCCTGCGCCCAGTAGTACATCCTTGACATAACAATCCATCTATTTTCTTTCTGGTAAACAGACAGACCGGCTCCCATAGGAAGATAACGCGACGCACCTTCTTTTGATACTTTCTGTCCGCTTCCTTCATAACTTTGAGGATAATCTATAGGTATCTTCTCTATAAAGAAGTAAACTGTTTTTGTAGGAATAGTCAGCATCTCTCTGCCAGCTGTTACTTCCATCTCTCTTAGAAACTGAATTATCTCATAATGATAACCATGATCTTCACCCATCCTCGTCTCATCATTTGCGGAACAGATAGTCCATGTAAAATCCTCTTCCTCTCTGATAATATTTGTAAGACATGTAACTGCTTCATTTGTCTCAAAACAATGGGTATAATGAGGATTTTTTATCAGATCATTATCAAAACAAAATATTACTATCGCAATGAGGACTCCAAGAGAAGCCAAATGACGGATCCATTTTATCCACTTCCATCTAAGCCATCCAAACACAGTAAAAACTATAAAATCAACAGCGAAAGCTGCCAAAAGAGGAACCATATACGCAAAATAAATACTGCATCTTGCCGCATCCATAAGTGTAGGAAGCCCAATTCTTCCCGCCGCCAGCAAAAGCGCCATACATATTAAAAATACTACTGTTGAAATAATAACCGCTCCATAGTCATACTGCCTGATAACAAACAACAATAAACCAATCAGCAGCAGAACAAACGCAGCAATATAAAACCAAATAGTCTGCTGCCTATCAAAATTTCTAAACACATACTCTTGTGTTGCATCTAAAATTTTACTAATTGTAATATTGGTAACATATTTTATTTTTTCAGCAAATCTATGAGGATTTTTTTTAAGCAAGTTTACATAAAAAGCAACAGGTCTTCTATACTCTAATTTTTCTAGATCAAACAAACTCTGAGTGTCAGAAGCTACTAAATTTATTATCCCATCCACTCTAAAAGCACCTTTTTCCACAAAAGCATCTCTGCTGAAAGTATTCTTCTTTCTGTTACTGTTTCCGCCTCCTGCCAAAACTGAACCGCCGCTTATCTGTGCAGATTCACCGCTGACATTTATTACGCCGGCACTCACTTCTAAGCCCGCACCGCTTATATTAAATGCCTCTCTGCTTACCTCTGAAACTGCACCGTTTACATTGAATGCATCTTTGCTTACACCTAGCGCCACACCGCTGACATTAAATGCATCTCCGCTTGCCTCTAATGCTGTTCCGCTGACATTTAACGCGCTATTGCTTATAAAGATTTCATTGTTCTGCTGTTCGTCTGAATTTTCCTCGTCCGCCTCATCATCACTGCTCTTTCCTTTAAGAACATTCATTCCCCAACCAAGAGAGCCCTGAAGCGGAGTTCCCTGAAGATATGCAATACCCATTGGCAGCACAGCTATAAAGACACTTATAAGGAATGTAGCCAACACTCTCCAAAAGTATTTAGGTCTTATAAAACGGAATAAAAACCCTGCCGCAATACCTACACAAAACAGCCCCGCAATCATTGTTCCATAAAAATGAACTGCCAGCGTCATAGAAAAACTCATTGCAAATCCAGCAAGATACCATGTAGAAAAACACTCTCTTACTCTAAGCTTTCGGTGTCTTCTCTTAATCTTTTTATCACAATTTATTCCAGACTTAACTTTCGGAAAAATATCTCTCTCCAGTTTAATTTCTTTTTTACGCTCCTTAAAAAAGGCAAACGCAAAATAAACGCTTGGATAGATAAAAAGCATACCAAACTCCTGAGGAAGCGTAGAATAAAAACGACCATATGTATTAAATGAAAATATATTTACAGCCATATAAATAAATATTCCCAAATATGGAGTATATTTGGTCTTACAACAATATTTAAGCAAATTTAAAATCATTAAATCCACAAAAAAAGTCTGTACGACACAAAAAACTCTTAAAAGCACATATGTATCTATATTAAACATTTCATGCAAATAATATATAATGCAATGAAACCCAAATGGATAAATTCCTGCAACAAAAATTTGATTCTTACTAAGATAATTGATCCAATAATTATGCACTGGAATATCTGAGGCAGCATAACCAAAATTTGTCACCATATTAGAACCAAAAATCTTAAGAAATAATATAGTAAAACCTACAAGTAAAAACCAATCAACACAGTTATCAAAAAATATTTCTTTTAATTTCCATAAAAATTTTAATATTAATTTGTATAATTGATTTAACAATCTGCTAAGTGCAGTCTTAACACCAAGTCTGCCTATAATCAAACGGTTAAACGTATCAGCATTGCTCTTGATTTTATCAGCAACATTTATGCGGTTATTACGTGCATACATTGCTGCCGCCGGAATAAACGTAGCCAAAAACAATGTAAACTTATTAGAAATATGAATCAATTGCAATACAAATACAACATTAATCATATAGAAATTTCCTATTGTAAAATAAGCAATAAATCGTTGATTTAAATCTAAATGTTTAAACCTTTTTCCAAACACTACTGATGGAACAATTACTGACATAAAAAAGTATGTCAAAAATGCCTCAAAACATTGCAATGCTGACAATAACGACATGGACATTTCTGACACCTCCTTTTTGTTTATCCAAATGTTCTAATCAATTCCAGAGTCTCATTATCTAATACAATATTGGTATTTTTCAGCTCATCTAATACCATAAAAAATTTTTCCTTCTGTCCGCTCATAAAATACAGTTTAAGCATACATGTAAAGGAGGACAATGTATTTGGAAATTCTTTTTTGCCTCTCTCACACCATTTCTGACAATATGAAAAATCATCAGTTTCCAGAAGCCTCATACACAAGTTCTCAAACATACTGCTTGTCATACGTTCTTTTTCTTTAGCATACAAAATATCACCAACTTCTTCCATCATTTTTACAAATGACAACTGCTCCATATCAGTAAAAACTTTTTGCTCAAGCACATGATTCATATAATCAAGAAGCATTGCTGCATATTCAGCCTGATCTTTGCCTGCTCTTTTTATTTCTATATATATTTTCTGAACATTAACGCGGAATTCATTCAGTTTATCCTGCAAAACGGAGGCTGCATAATGAGAAGTCTCTGAATCCTCACTGTTAAGAGCGAGTGCAATTGACGACAAAGATTTCTGTATATCACCTTTTACAACGTTCATAACAAGCAGTCTTAAACTTCCGGTATCGCTTACCGCAATCGCTTCCTCCAACGGTACTACATTAAGTCCTTGTTCTTCATCTGCATGAAGATGAGCCTCTATCCTCTCTTTGCTAAAAACCACATCAGCCAAATCAGCTTCCGATTTATAAAAAATTATATAAAAAATCTGACTTATAAAGAAAAAGGCTGGACCTACAACAGGACAAATAAACATAATTAATGCCTTTATAATATAACCCCTACTCCTATCTTCCTTTTCAATCAAATTAGGAATAATGTATGCAATAACAATAAGAGTATTTAAGATAAATAATGTCAGTATTGCTGTATGTTCCATGCTCATACTTCTAACTCCTCCATTATCTCACTCTCAAATCCACTCTCTGCAAACCTTTCCATTACAAGCCGAGCATCATTTTCATTCGTGTTGGCCAACAAAGCGTATAGGTTGCCATCATTTAAATCTCCAAGAAAATCTGACTGACGAAGCTTCTTAGATAACGCTTCCCCAGTGCTTTCCAAATCTGAGTTTTCACAGTTGATACAAAGAAATGTACACTCTGTAAGCCCTTTTGTCTTAGCTCCCAAATACGCGCTTACAAGAGAAGAAAACGCGCTTGCCTCCAAAATATTAGTGCCTTCAACATATCGTTTATACTCTAATGCCTCCAAATATCTGTTGGCACGTACAACCGCATTCTGTATAAGATAACTGATTACAGTAATCATGTTTGCCTGACTAAGTGTCATACGCTCCCATGGAATACCCCAAATCATAACTATAAGCTGCATCTCTTCCTCTGAATAAATAGCATTTGCCATAAGCGGATACTTCTCATCCATTTCCCTATTTACATATACTTTCTTCTCCATCAAAGCGTCATAAAGAGGACCCAGACTAGTGTAATTCACAGAGTTTCCAAGCTCTCTGGCCTTATTTGATGTTGCTGAAAAAAGTCTGGCGTAAGACCTGTTGGCAACAGTATATATAGCGACATCCTTACTATTAATTACTCTTGACAGCACTTCTGCTGCATAGAAAAGTACTTCTTCCGGACTGTACTGCTCTAAACTTGATGTTATCTCATACAATTTACCAAAACTATCATTTTGATTAACAATTTGTGTCTCCAAAACATTTTTCATACGGACATTACTATTATTTATATCTTCAATATCATCAAGCAGGCCGGACAAATAGTCCATCTCCTGCTCGTCTTCTCCCCTGATAATATTAATCTGATCACGCATATAACCAACAAGTAAGCCTAATATAAATAATTGTGCAATCCATACATATGTATTATAATCAAGCATTACATCAAATCCAGAACGGTCATACATCTGTCTAAAACAGTAACCTGCAACTGCGAGAACACTAGAAAACACAGCCTGCTGCTGTCCATATACAATAGCAAAAAGAAGAACATACAACAGATAAAAATCTAAATTTGCAAAATAATCACTGCCTACTGCCCTGTTATTTAACATGAAAAAGGGTATAAAAGCAACCATATTTTCCAAGAATGGTATAAGCGCTCTAACAGTAACCAACGATTTATTCTTAAATTTCTGAAACAAGCTTTTGCGGCCGCTTCCCTCTGGCAGAAAATCATTTCTGCGAAGTCTCATTATGTCAATCGTATCTGTAATAGTATTGTCAAGTTTGTGAAAAATGCGTATACCAAACTCCCCGTCATATCGTTTATTAGACAATACTCTTCTATTCTCATCCTGCACACCAGCATATTCAATAGTTATTGCGTCTTCCATCTTTTCAATTATTTTTTCTGCTATTCTCTTTTCGCTTATTGGTTCAGAAGAAGAAATATTATATATATCTGACATATGTTTCTTGGAGGTTGCAATCTGAAAAATAAACTGCACAACATCTGACTGATGAATCATAGCGAAATACCGCTCTTCTTTAACAGTAATTTTTCCAGTCAGTGCTGCCTCCATGCACATCCTGCTGCAAATATTATTTACTTCCTTCCTGTTATTTGGAGTCAAAAACATATTCTCTATACGAGCTACTACAACATCAATACCAATATTATTTTTGTAATTAAGACACAATTGCTCTCCAGCTGCAATGGCCATAGCTTTTATTGTACTTGGTGTTGTCTTCTCATCTTCTAAAATATTTTTATCATAATTTCCAGAATAAACTTCTTCCGATGACAAATATATAAATCTTCCTTTTCCAAAACCTGAAAAAGCAATAAGCATATTAGCAAGTCCCGCCTGATAACGGACAGCTTCCTTATCACACTGTCTCTTCCAATCAAATCCTGTATCATATGCCCCCATAAACAGAACTACATCAGGATTGACACTCTCTAATATTTCTTTAAGAACATCACTGTCATATGGAAAATAATATTTTTCAAATACCTTTTTATATGAAGCATGACGATATCTGCTGCCTGTTAAAACATATACTCGATGACCTTCTTTTTTTAATTTATCAATCAATTCATCGATAAAGCGGCCACTTCCGCCAGCTAACAAAATATCCATATTTTCAACCTAGCCCTCTCTTCGAATTAATTTTTCATCCATACTGCCAACAAACTCTTCAATATCATTCATAGCAACTTCAACATTGATTCCAAAATCATTACTCATTTCTTCTGCAATTTTGTGCACACTCTTCCCATCACAAAGCCTTCTGTAAATATACATTCCTGTCTCATTGAGAGACTGCGGGGCTTTATAATTGAATCCATCCTGATTAACATCAATCAGCCACCACATTCCGGCTGCGTAACGAATTTGATAATCTGTTTTATTCATTCTAAATCATATCCAATCATATTCTATCAAAAATAAGATTAATAATTATATACTTCTATATAATAACATATAGATACATTTTTGTCATAAATAATTTATAATTAACGTTAAGTTTTATTTATTTTGTACGACATTATATCTAAATAAAAATGACCTTGGGAAATCAATTTTAATAAATTGACTTCCCAAGGTCTGAAAATTATTTAAATAATCAAAGCGCACTGTTTCCTGTATAAAGCTGATAATACTTTCCCTTCTCTTTGATTAAATCATCATGACTGCCTCGCTCTATAATTCGCCCTTGTTCCAACACCATTATACAATCGCTGTTTCTAACAGTTGACAGTCTGTGTGCAATTACAAATGTAGTCCTGCCTTTCATCAGCCTATCCATACCCGACTGTACTATTTTCTCAGTTCTTGTATCAATAGAGCTTGTAGCCTCGTCAAGAATCAGAACGGGAGGATCTGCAATTGCCGCTCTTGCTATTGCCAGAAGCTGTCTCTGACCCTGACTTAGATTTCCCCCATCGCCTCTAAGCATTGTGTCATATCCCTGCGGCAGTCTCCTGATAAATCCATCTGCATTTGCCAGTTTTGCCGCTGCTATAACTTCTTCCTCTGTCGCATCCAACTTACCATACGAAATATTTTCTCTTACAGTTCCAGTAAACAAATGTGTATCCTGTAAAACAATTCCCAGAGAATGCCTTAAATCCGACTTCTTAATTTTATTTATATTTATTCCATCATAGCGAATCTTACCATCCTGAATATCATAAAATCGATTAATTAGATTAGTTATTGTCGTCTTTCCGGCACCTGTTGAACCTACGAATGCAATCTTCTGACCAGGAGTTGCAAACAATTTTACATCATGAAGAACAATCTTCTTATCATCATAGCCAAAATCAACGCCATTAAATACAACATCCCCTTCAAGTTTTACATAATCAGTGCTTCCATCAGCCTGATGTGTATGTTTCCAAGCCCAAAGTCCTGTTCTTTCCTCAGTAGGAACAATGTTTCCATTTTCTTCCTTAGCATTTACTAATGTGACATAACCTTCATCAATTTCCGGCTGTTCATCCATCATGTTAAATATTCTTTCAGCTCCTGCAAGCGCCATAACTATTGAATTAAGCTGCTGGCTAATCTGATTTATAGGCATATTAAAACTTTTATTAAATGATAGAAAGCTTGCCAATCCACCTATTGTAAATCCCCCTACATTTCCAAGTGCAAGCGCACCTCCAGCTATAGCACAAAGAACATAGCTTATATTTCCAATCTGAGCATTTATCGGCATCAAAATATTAGCATATTTATTTGCTTTATACGAACTGTCACACAATTCATCATTTAGCTTCTTAAAACGTTCAATCGCTTCTTCTTCATGACAGAAAACTTTTACAACTTTCTGTCCCTCCATCATCTCTTCTATATAACCGTTCGTCAAACCTAATGCTTTCTGCTGTTTCATAAAATATTTTCCGCTGTTTCCAGCAAGTTTTTTACTCACAAAAAGCATAAGTCCAACCATAATCAATGTCAGCAGTGTCAAAGGAATATTTAATATAATCATACTTACTAATACACTGACAATTGTAATAACGCTGTTAAAAATCTGTGGAATACTTTGACTTATCATCTGTCTCAATGTATCAGCGTCATTTGTATATACAGACATAATATCCCCATGTGCATGAGTGTCAAAATATTTTATCGGCAATGTTTCCATATGGGTAAACAAATCATTCCTGATATTACGGAGAATACCTTGTGTAACATACATCATCAGCCTTGCCTGAACAAACGATGCCAAAACGCCAACCATATAAAAGCATCCAACCTTAAATATCGCTTTTGCCAGCGGAGCAAAATCTGGATCAGCTGAAAGCAGCAGCGGCTTAATATAGTCATCTATAAGTCTCTGCATAAACATTGTTCCCTGAACATTTGATAGAACGCTCACAAAAATACATATGATAACAAAAACAAAATGTGGGGCATAACTTTTAAAAATATATTTCATCAACCGCGTAAAAATCTTGCCCGGATTTTTAACTCCGGTTTTAACTCCTCGCGGTCCTGGACCTTTCATTGGTCCGCCTACCGGTTTAACATTCCTTTCTTCTGACATTACTGCTCACCTGCCCTTCCATCACTATCGGGGTCTTTATTTTCATCAAAATCACCACCGCCCTGCGTCTGTGATTCATATACTTCACGATAAATCTCATTTGTCTCACACAATTCATCATGAGTTCCAAAACCTGCCACTCTTCCATTATCCAAGACAATTATTCTGTCCGCATCTTGTACGCTAGAAATTCTCTGTGCAATAATAATTTTAGTTGTATTTGCAATTTCCTCTTTAAAAGCCCTGCGAATTTTAGCATCGGTTGCAGTATCTACTGCACTTGTACTATCATCTAAAATCAGTATCTTAGGTTTTTTAAGAAGAGCTCTGGCAATACAAAGTCTCTGTCTTTGTCCTCCAGAAACATTCGTTCCGCCCTGTTCTATATATGTATCATATTTATCAGGCATCTTTTCTATAAATTCATCTGCACACGCAAGTTGACATGCATGTTTACAATCATCAAAAGTCGCCTCTTTATCACCCCAACGCAGATTTTCTAAAATAGTACCTGAAAACAGCATATTCTTCTGCAGTACTACAGAAACTTCATTTCTAAGAGTATCTAAATCATATACTCTGACATCCTTTCCTCCAACTTTAACTGAACCGTCAGTCACGTCATAAAGGCGGCTTATCAAATTTACAAGGCTAGTCTTGGCGCTTCCTGTTCCACCGATAATCCCAATTGTCTCTCCAGATCTAATATTAAGATTGATATCTTTAAGTACCATTTCTTTGCTGTCATTCTTATATGCAAAATCAACATTCTCGAAAACAATACTTCCATCGTCAACATTGTAGTCAGGATTATCATTATTATTTAAATCACTTTTCTCATTAAGCACCTCACATATTCTTTTGGCACTGGCAAGACTCATAGTAATCATTACAAATATCATTGACAGTATCATAAGACTCATCAAAATATTCATGCAGTATGTAAGTAAACTCATCAATTGTCCTGTTCTTAATTCATTTGACACAATCATTTTAGCTGCAATCCAGCTTATTAACATTATGCAAGAGTAAACTGTAAACATCATTAATGGTGCGTTAAAGGTTGTAATTCCCTCCGCCTTAACAAAAATCTTATAAATATTTTCACTTGCCCTCTTAAATTTGCTTATCTCATAATCCTCACGCACATAGGCTTTTACAACACGAATAGCAGATACATTCTCCTGAACGCTTGCATTTAAATCATCATATTTTGGAAACGCTTCATTAAAATATTTCATAGCTCTCCAGACAATTACAGCTAACGCTGAGCCAAGCAAAATTACAGCTATAAGATAAATACTTGTCAGACGCACACTTATCGTAAACGCCATTACCATTGCCACAATAAGGCTTATTGGCGCCCTAACGCACATCCGAAGAAGCATTTGATACGCCATCTGTATATTAGTTACATCAGTTGTAAGACGAGTTACAAGTCCGGCTGTACTAAACTTATCAATGTTTGCAAAAGAAAATGTCTGAATATTTTTAAACATAGATTCGCGCAGATTCCGCGCAAATCCGGTAGATGCCCTTGCACCATACTTTCCGCCCATAATTCCGGCAAACAAACCTATTCCTGCCATAACAACCATAGTAGCTCCAACTATGTAAATATGGCGGATATCGCCCTTTTCAACACCATCATCGATAATAGAACCCATTAAAAGAGGTATTATCATCTCCATTATAACTTCCAAAATCATAAAAAATGGTGTTAAAAAAGAATCCTTCTTAAACTCTTTTACTTGAGCTGCCAACGTCATCAGCATTCATTTCATCCCTTTCTTAAATATTTTGCTCAACTTTAGATAATTTTCATATCTCACTTTAAGCTGTTTATAAATACATGTCTCTTAGACGCATCAACATGCCTTAAACA
>CATJTQ010000062.1 GCA_949743325.1 uncultured Lachnospiraceae bacterium | reverse complement strand
AAACAAAAGTACATTGATAATTTAATAAAGGCTTTACACTTTTCTTTTAATCCGCTATAATGATTATAGTATCAAATAACAAAAAGATATAAAGGTGGTGATTATATGACCGAAAAAGAAATGTTAAAAGTTTCAGTTGAAGAGTTTGACAGAATACAAGATTATATGATGTCTTGCGATAAAGACTCAGAAGTTTATAAAAAGATGAAAAAACGATACACAGCATTGAAAGTTATATTGACAGCTTCAGGAATAAATCTTACAGAAATTGACTATATCAAAGAATAACAACTAAATAATAACCACTAAAAAGTGTAAGGTCTTTGTTAAATTATCAATGACTTTGCACTTTTTTATTTAGGAGGTTATGACTTATGAAAAACTATTTTAAAGATGTATCTTCATTAGAAGAACTAAGACAAGAATACAAAGAACTGTTAAAGAAATATCACCCCGATAACAAGGATGGTAGTACAGAAGCAACGCAGGCAATCAATGTTGAGTATGAACAATTGTTTGAAAGATTAAAAAACATACATAAATCAGAATATACAGATAATGCTAGTAATAAAGAAACATCTTATAATACTAATATGTATGACTGGGAAAATGATGTTGCATTGCGTGAGATATTGCAGCAGATAATTAACTTTGATGGTATAGATATAACTATAATTGGGAACTGGATTTGGTTAGATGGGAATACATATGCACATAAAGATACATTAAAGATTATTGGCTTTAAATGGAGTAAGCAGCATAAAAAATGGCATTGGCATTATGGAGAATATAAAAGATATGGAAAAAAGAAACTAAGCTATTCAGAGATACAAAATAAATATGGAAGTACAAAAATTTATGTGGATCAACGAGTGCTGCTTCAGCAAGTTTAGAAATATGGGTGTAGTTGCTTTATTGTGGCTATACTCTACTATTTAAAGGAGATGGAATGAATATGAAAAATGGAATTAGAATATTTAAAGCTTCTATGATTATTATGATAATATTTTTATGTGGTTATTTATTAGGAGATAGATATACAAGAACAATAAATAAAGATATAGTAAGTAATGCAGCAGTTAATAAGATAATAGATAATATAGATGACAATATAGATATTATTTTTAATAATTGTAACAATTGTAATTATAGTAAGTATAATAATGATTTATATGTTGATATGCAGAAAGTTGTTGGATTTGATGTTACTGAATATGGTTTACAATTATATTTTTATGATGGTACTGGATATTTTATTGAAAGATAGATAGATTAATTTTGTGATTTATGGGTAAAAAATAAGGGCTATGGGATTGATTCTCTCATAGTCCTCATTTTTGATTTTATTATGATTCTATTCATGTGCTATTAAGACTTTAAACGGCTTAAATTAGGCTTTTAAGTGTGCTTGTGGTAGTTTGTTAGTGTTATTGGTTTTAGAGGCAAACAAGGGCGGTTTTGGGCGTTGTAGAGTGGTTATATTTTGTTTGGATAGGTAGCAGGGTTTAGGGTAGGTCGGGTAGGTTTACATTATAAAAAAGTGATGTTGATCTGGGAAAGGGTGTATCTATTCAACATACACGTCACCTTAATTTTTTAACACCGAAACGAACAATATATTGTATGTAGGGGGGTAGGTTTCAATCAAAAATCTGGAATCGCATATATAACGGTATGCTCTATAAAAAAATTAGCCAAAAAATAGGGATTCGCCAATTTTATCGTGTCCCTTTAATAATGATAATATTTATTCTTGTCCTTGTTCAATATACCAATTAATCGCATCCTCTAAATGTTTATCACAATATTCCTCCCTACTCCCCGAATATGTAGCAGTTTTCCCACATATATCACATTTACCATCATCATGATCTTCTTCACCACAAGCGGTAAATGTACACATTGTTATAATTATTACACATAATAATACTACTACTTTCCCTACACTGCCCCATTTTTTAGAAGTATCACCTAATTTATGAGTAATCCTTTTCTCATACACTGGGCATTTATTTTGTACTTTTCTCATATTAATCATCTCCTTTATATTTTAAGTTCTTGGTAAAATATATTTTTCTTTATTATACATCACAAATACACCATCTTCCACAATTTTCTGCATATCCCAAAAATCAAGCATACCTTAGAATCTCAAATCACAAACCCACTCTCCTATCAACTTATCACCTATGCTGCTTTTATCCAGAAATTAAAGATACACCATTGACTACAGGGCATGATAAATGTACCACAGAGTAGGGGTACATTTCAATTCTGTAGGAATTAAGTACCTAATAAATGAGTATAAACTATATAAAAATGGATTGGTCTACCATATTAAGGCGTAAAAAATTCGCACATTTTGTTTGATTTTTGTCCTACCAAACGAATAAACACTAACAGGGGGGGTATATTTCCGTTTTCAATATATAAAATTCCCCATATACCATACACTCCCTGTAAAAACAGTCAGCTTTTATATGCTTATCTCTAATCCCTTTGTATGTAAATGATTTTTGAGCAAATATTGAGTTTATGCGTCATATATTTATCTGTAATGGCTAATAAGGCAAAATTGAAATTTAGGGTATTTTTTTATTAGGTAACATAATAGTTGTAATATATTTACTTTGTGAATAATATACCTGATATATAAAGTATAAGTATTTAAAAATTATCTTTCATCAGGAAATAATTCGCTTCTATATACTTTCTTTGGCTCCTGATCTTCTATAATAATATATGTGAATTTAGCATATTTTAATTGTGGAAGAACTTTTAATACATTATCTTTGTACCATCTAGAAGCCTCTAAATTTGTTTCTATTAATACTGTTTCTGTTAATATTGCCTCCATTAAATTCGCATTTGTCAAATCTACTCTATTTAACGTTGCCCCTGTTAAGTCTGCAAATTCTAATATTGCTTGACTCAAATTAGTATCTATTAAATTTGCACCTACCAAATTTGCATCTGTCAAATCTGCTTGACTTAAATTTACAAAGGAAAAAGTTGCATTATATAAATCAGCAAACTGTAAATTTGCACTTGTTAAATTTACATCTTCTAATTCCGCACCTATTAGCTGTGCAGAACAAAAATTAACTTTGCTAAGATCAGACATAATAAACTTAGACATATTAACATTTATGTCTTTTAATATTGCATTACATAAATTACACCCTACAAAATTACTATTAAGTATCTCGTGATCAGAAAGATGCAAATCATATAGTTGTAAATATTTAAAAAACTGAAAACTTACCTTTGAATATTTTTGGGAAAATAATTTATTAAAATCACATACATCCATTTCATTTAGAAAAGATTTTACCATATCATAACCATTAAAATTGTCTAAAGTTATATTTTTGCGAAATTCTATTTCATGATATGCCTTGTTAGCTAAAAATAATTCTAAAATACTCTTATGTGCAAACTTATATATACCATTAACATTTCGATTAAATAAAGATCTAGTTAGAACCTCATCTTCTTTTAATTGAATATTACATTCTTTGCATAAATCTTTGATTTGAAATTCCGTTATATATAAAGTTTTATTTAAATACATAAATTCTGCAACTTTTTCAAAAAATTCATATAAATTGTTTACAGATTCCCTTTCTATCCACTTGGATATCAATTCTTGATAAATTTCATAACCATAATCATATTTTTTTGTTTTATCTGCAAGTAAATCACCCATAAATGACAATAACATTGGTCTAGGCATTAATTTTGGACAATTAGCGATCAATTTCTTTGAACGCTTATACTTACTTCTTTTTATAATAGGATTATATCTTTTTTTTAGATACATATTTATTTCTTTTTCATTAAAAGGTGAAATATAATATTTCTCAAATTCTACACTCTTCTTTCCAACACCAAATTTAATTTTATCTATATCTTTTGGTTCACTATCACTATCTGGAAAAAATTGTGTCCTACACGTCATAATAATTGTATGAAATTTTATAGTTTTATTAACTATCTTTTCCATATATTTTTTATGATCATTCATTGCTTCTCTATTTTCATCTAAACCATCTAAAAGAAGAATTGTATTTTGTTTATTCTCTATCTTTTCAATTTCCTCAAAAACACTATCAATAAATAATGGAATAAATTTTATTTCATGTTTTCTTATTAATTTTTTATAATATGAGAAAAATAAATTAAATAAAAAAGTAGTTTTCCCCATCCCAGAATCTGCCAAAACAATATAATACCTATTTTTATTTTTTTCAAAATTATTTTGCATAAAAAAAGGAATCAATTCTTGTGAAAAACAATGCCTATTATCAATCATCTCTTCACTATTACAAGGATCCATATCTTGTCCTCTTGTTGAAATATAACATTTAAATGATTTTTTCGTCTTTTTGTTAATTGGAAATTCTAGCTCCTTATACCAATTCTTTTTAAGTTTTCTTTTCATAATCCATGTAATCAAAAACTTAATTACTTTTATGCCTGTTAATATTGCTACTATAATTACACCTACAATTATATCAATAATTTTATCCCAGTTTGTCTTAATGAATATATCTGCCAAAATGTACATTTGAAACATCCCCCATCCTTCATATACAATTCAATTCAAAGACATTTTTATATAATTTTTTT
>CATJTQ010000061.1 GCA_949743325.1 uncultured Lachnospiraceae bacterium | reverse complement strand
GTTGTGCAATATTTCGACATGTTGTGCAAAAGGTATTGAAATTTTTTCCTAAATATGTATAATTTTAATATAAGAAAAATCATTTTGGCAAATCCAAAACAGTCCAATTTTTACATTTTGAAAAAATGATGTAAGAATATATATTGGGTAAGTATTTGCATAAGGCAGGTTTCGTGAAATTGTATAATTCCTAGTACATTTCATAGTGCTCTTTGGTTAAGTTGCTTAGTTTTTTGACTTAAATTGTTAAAATTATAAACAAATGTGCGGGTTATTGTCGAATTATGACCGTTTGGTTGGTTTTCTCTTGTCTTATGAATGACTGTGTGGTATCTTTAATTGGGATAGACTGGAAAAGTCAACATAGGATAATTGTATATTATCCCTTATTACAAAATTGTAATGATATAAAAAGATTGCTATGAGCAATAAGGAATACTGTTAAAAGTAACAAATTTTTTAAAGAGGAAGTTTAATGGTAGATGCAGCATTAGTTTTAGAAGGCGGTTCTTTAAGAGGACTATATACTTCTGGGGTTCTTGATTATTTCATAGAAAAAAACATTGAATTTTCATGTGTAATTGGAGTTTCGGCTGGATCATTAACAGGCGCAAATTATATTTCTAAACAAAAATATAGATCGGCAAAAATAAATATATTACATTCAAATAGTAATAAATACTTCGGCATTTATCAACTCTTAACAAAAGGAAATGCTTTCAATTTTGATTACTTATTTAATAGTCCCATAAATAATATTTATCCTTATGATATTAATGCAACATTAACGTCAAAACAAAGATTTCTAATTTGCGCTACAGACTGCATTGCGGGAAGTCCTGTTTATTTTGAAGATAAATCAAATTATGAAATGATGACTAATTATTTACGAGCTTCAAGTAGTATACCGCTGTTAGCGAAGATGATTAATATTAATGGTACAGCTTATTTGGATGGAGGAATATGTGAACCAATTGGTATAAGAAAAGCTCTACAAGAAAAATATAAAAAAATTGTTGTAATTTTAACAAGAGACATAAATTATAAAAAATCCAAAAATAGTTTTATTCAATCTGTTATTAAAGTTAAATACAAAAAATATCCTAATTTGTTAGACTCGCTAGAAAAAATGAATTCAACTTATAATGATTTAAAAGAAACTGTTGATATATTGGAAAAAAAAGGAGATATTTTTGTGATAAGACCTCAAAAAGAAGTCTGCATAAGACGTATGGAAAAAAGAACACGAAAATTAGTGGAATTGTACTTTCAAGGCTTGGAAGATGCTGAAACAAATTTTAAAAGAATGCTTGAATATTTAAATAGTTAAACAAGTTAATTGGTATGATAATATAAAGCAGAAAGTTATAAAGTAGAGGTTTTAAATAAAAAATTCTGTTTTAAAAACGTTTAAAATTTTATAATAAAAATCATATTTTTTGGTTATATGTAGCTATATTCTTAAATGTTATTTTATGAAAAAATTTTTAAAATTGTAGTTTTATGAAGAAACGATATAATATTTACTGTATCATGAGAGGATTATATGTTATGATAAAAATACTTCGAGAATCTATTTATAATAGAATAATGCTTGCTAGTTTTATACTTGTTTTTGTGTGTAATTTAATATCATTACTTCTATTGCATAATTATGTAACTAACATAGTAGTTACTGTATTTACAATTTTGAGTATTCCTCTTTCTTTATTATTGTCATTTTTTCCATACTTAAAAAAAACCAATAAAGAAAAAAATTATTACGCTCCTCAAACTAATACACATTTTGTTGGACTTATTAATTGTGGGGAAATAAAAAAAAATAAGCAAATTTTATTAAAACGAAAGCAACATAGAGAAAATATTGTTAAAAAAATTGAAGAAATTTTTAAGGTTCGCTGTAAAGCTAAAGGTTTAGTTCTAACAGGAGAAAGTGGCGCAGGAAAATCTATATTGCTCCGTTTTTTGGCTGTACAACTTAAAATTTTAGGATATAATGTTATATTTAATAGCATATATAATAGTTCAAAAGGATTTCCTGAACAATTTAACAAACATAAAAAAAATATATTTATTTTTGATCAATTTGAGGAATCGCTTAAGTTTGATACTATAGGACGTTGGATAGATGAACACTATGATGATTTAAAAAACTGTGTTTTTTTATTTTCTTTCCCTCAAAAATTTCTTACAGGTATATATAACAAAATTTATCAAAAAAACAGAGAATTTTATTTACAAACATATGTGTTATATCTTAATGAGGATGATGAAAAGGATTATTTGGAAAAAATAACGGCAATTTCTGGACTTGATGAAAGTGTAGTGAAAAATATGTGGGATAAGAAGGAGTTTAATAAAAATGACAAGTGTGTGGATGAACATACTACCGCTATGACCTGTTTGTTGGAACGTGAGTTATATAATGTCAAAAAAGGTAATGCGCCACTGATTGAAATGGAGTTTCTTGGAGAAATGGTTGAAAGCTATACTGGAAGTGATATTATAATTACTGATGGGAATTTCATAAATTACTATTTTGAAAAATGGGTGAATAAATTCGAAAGGAAAGAAACTGCATATGCAATTTTAACCTTTTTTTCTAGATTTGAAGAGTGTAGTTTATCCGATATAAAATTAATTACATTCGAAGATGGTAAAAAATATAATAAAGATGAGGATGGAGAAATGTTGCAAATCTTGCTTAACAGTTCATTCTTAGAAAGCAAACGTGGTAGCAAAAATTATGCCAAACCAGTGGATTATAAATTTACACCTCAACATGAGTATGTATCTAAGGCGATACAAATATATTTGGCATCTAAGGGAATTCCTGCAGGTGTAAAATGTCATGTGGAACATTATAGAGAAAATTCTCAGTATCAAAATTATGTGAATAAAGTTCAAAAATACTATGATAATCACACCAAAAAACACACATCGATTAATATCTTTCTTTGTTTAATGTTGGTAATTGTTTTAGTTATTAATGTACGTAATATGTTTGTTAATACAAATTCTATTGATTCAATACTTCATAGAATATTTATTACCCCAGTAAGCTTTTTTTCTATATTTTACATATATAACTATTGTGATAAAATTATGTATGCAAAAGGACGCATTGGAGCAGTTATAAGTGGCTTAGTTGGTGTCTCTGTAATTGTTCTCTCGTATATTTTTCCTAATTTGTGGGGAATTTTTTTTGGATCCGAAATAATAGTTTTTTCTTTTTGCATTCGTATATCAATGGTTAGTCAATTAGTAGAGGAATCTCGAAAAAATATAAAAAAAGATTTTTGGATATTTTTGTTCATAGGTATTACAATATCTGCTTTAGGAATAATTTTTTTGTTATTTTTTGACTCCATAAAAGAAACGACATGGCAATATAATATTTTAAAGTATTCATACTATTTTCTATTTGCAATTTATGTAATTTTATCTGACTTTAATCATATAAGATATTCATACATATGTAATAAAATTGGATATATAAATATGTTTATTGTTTAGGTTAAATCAATATAACTTAATAAAGATACTTGATATGTCGCATATTTAAAAACTTTAGTTAAATCTTAAGGTAACCTCTAAAAACCCTATCAACTCAAATTCACAACCGCATAAAAGCCATTTTTCGAGTGTGCATTTAACGAAAAATGAGGTTTTTAGAGGTTACCTCATGTTTTTGGAACAGCTCCTATGATGCTGATCACTAATCTGCACAACAACGATAAAAGACTTTGTACTACCTTTGAAAAGTATATTTGATGGGATGGAGAATTGAAGAATATTTTAAATTCAATAAGCAAAGCTTTGATTTTAAAAATCTCAGAGTACAATCCTTAAAATCTATTAGAAATCTTGATTTTATGTTTACGATGACGATTGGTTATATTGCCGGAATATCGGGTAAATCATATACATCCAAATTACGTATGTAAATTATTGAAATTTCCAAGCGGTTATTCGTTGTATCTGATTTTGTCTATTATGCTGTTACTGATGTTATTTTTGCAATTTTATAGGTTGTTAAATCGGGTATAGAAAAGTTCTTTTCTTTGCCGTAACATATGGGCAATTGTTTTTTTGTCATTACGAGATCTCCAGGTTGAATTTTGGGGAAATTTAAATTAAATAATATATTGCCTTTTGAGCAATAATATGATATAATAAACTTAAAGAAGGACAAGCTAAGATGAAAATGTTATTAACTGGTTATCATGGAACAACTTTAGATAATGCGAATAGAATATTAAAAGAAGAGAAATTCAATATTTCCAATAAAGATACTGAATGGCTTGGGGAAGGCATTTACTACTATGTCAATATATCTGACGCATATGAATGGAAAAATGCGGATGCAATCCTACATTCTGTAATAAAGATTGATGATAGTGAATATCTTGATATTGACTCTTCAAACGGTACAATTGTATTTAATGAAATGCTTGAATGCATCTCCTCCTTACAAGAAAAAACCATCAAGATGGATGCAAACAATGTTCAAAAAAACCAATATGCTGTAATGAAAATGCTATGGGAATCGTATCCAAAAATAAAGGTTATTTCTGCCAGTTTTCCTAAAACAAGAACCATTTTTAAAACATTATTAGATAGGCGACCTATCCGAAAAGAATTTTGTGTACGGAATAATGAATACATAAAATGCACACAACTAATAAAAAGGAGGGATTTAGATGATTGATCCTAATGAAGCTGTTCAAGCGTTTAAAGAAAAATTTAGTAAAATGTCTTATGACGAGCGTGAACAATACCTGAAAAAAATGGGCTTTTCTTTTGGAGAAGAGTTCGAAAAAGATGATTTATTATCACATATGACTAAACCATCCTTTAGAACAATAGAAAGACCTAGTTACGCTTCACTAAGAAAACAGTCTGAAGAAAAAACTATAGATGATAATAAAACAAAAGTCGAAGCGTAAAGAAGATGTTTAAAATAAGTCTATTTTTAGCGTGTTACGTTGAACACCCCCTCAAAATCCGAACCTAATGGCTTTGAATTTTTAGGGGTGTAACTTATTAATCCTTTATCCAAGCGGTTTGATCTTCTTGGTTTTTTATGTAAAATTGGAGACGAAATCGTAAAAATGTTAAAACCGTCAAGTAAAAATTTAAGGTTTCAAAATTTGAACTCCTTGTATAAAATTTGAAGTTATTTAAAGCGTTTATTTATTGGCAAATGCAGTCTCTTATTAAATCTGAATTTCTATATTTTTGCATATGAACTTTGTAGTTGTTTAAAAAGGTATTTACAGTCGTGTGGCAATATATTATAATATAAATAGTAGAATCTGGTAGTTTTTGAATCCCCCCTCAAAATCTGAACCCTTTGATTTTGGAATTTGGTGGGGATTATTTATAAATCCTTTATCCAAGCGGTTTGATCTGCTTGGATTTTTCGTGTGAAACCTGCTAATAAAAGTCAATACCTAAAATGAAAAAAGAAACAGGAAAATTATGGATGATAAGAAGGGTGAAAAACAGTCACAACAAATCAGACTCGGAGCAAAATCGCAAAAGTGACGCTTCGCGTCGGAGTTTATTGCATTACGGCACATCCCGATTTTGAGCAAAGGAAAAACCGCTCCCAAGTTGATATAAGGTGGCTATGAGTCGTATCAACAAATGCGGGCGGCAGTTTTTCCAAATCGGTGTTGCGCATCTGCCAAGCCGCTCGGGTCGCACTCCTGCGTAGCCCTATCTTGATGAGAATGAGGAATTTGGCGAGTTCGAAAAACAATGCGAAAATGAGTTTGAGGAACAGGATGAATCTGAAGATATGGGAATGTTAATGTGAGTCTTCGACTTAAATCTGAATTTCCATATTTTGCAGATAAACTTTGTAGTTGTTTAAAAAATTATTGACATTCGTGTGACAATATATTATAATATGAATAGTAAAAGTTGGGAGCTTTTTAGCGTGATGAAAAAAATCTTTTTTGTCAGTCAATCACAGGCAAACCTCTTATTTTGCTGCCGCAAAATCGGAGGTTTTTTGTTTACAATTTAGGGGGAAACCCTGATGGTTTCCCCCTAAGACCCCTTTCATTCCGAAACTTGAAACGAGCTGCAAAAATCTTTTTGGTAACTGTATCACAGTCGCAAGGCGACTCCTAATATGCTCCCAACGAACAGGGAGCATATTTTTTTGACTACTTCCCAAAAAACTTTTTGGTCACAATAACACAAGAAAATTTCGGTGCGAGGAACATCTCGCCCCTCAATTTTCGTCCAAAATCGCTTGGCGGTCACAGACCGCCATTTTTGCTATGCAAAAACCACGATTTTGGACACGTGCTGCTCCTACGGTATTATTTGCTCTTGAGAAATCTTTTTAGGAACGTTGCTACAGCGGCGAAGCGCCGCACCTAACTAAGCTCGGCTTCGGTCGAGCTTAGTTTTTTGTCTTTCGCACCGCTTAAATCTTTTTGGTAACTATATCACAGACTATT
>CATJTQ010000060.1 GCA_949743325.1 uncultured Lachnospiraceae bacterium | reverse complement strand
GATTGTAAAATTCTATGCGTAAGCTTTGACATAGAACGATAATTATGCTCTAATCTAGTTTCATTTGCTAAATTCTCTGCATAAGCAGCATTAGTGCTACAATCAAGCGATTTTAACAAATGAATTGCATTCTCATAAGAGGTTTCATCAGGTAAGTCAATATCCTTTAGCTTGTTCTTAATCAAATAAGCACCATCATTGACTCCAAAGAATTTGCGGCAAGAATAAGCATTATAAACGCCAGGTATTGGTTTATTAAAAAAGGCGTGACAATTATCAATCAATAAATTGGAATACTGATGAACTACTTTTTGAATTTGCTCGCTTGAAGCATTACCATAATAATTTATCCACATAACCATTTCATTTTCTTTTGGACAAATATCCTTGGGTGTTAAATCATCGTCAAGATAATAAAATTCATAATCAATGCCCAAATCTAAAATAGGATCCAGACTCATTTTACAATTAAAATGTGGTAAATATATTTTTTCAGGTTTGGCGTCAAGCAATGCACAATAAAATGCTGTACGTCCACAGTTTACCGAAAGAACTCCATATTCCACATTATTTTGATAATATTCACTACCTTGGAGCAACTCCAAAGGCAGATAACCTCCGTATTCTTTCATAAATTAACACCCACCATTCCTCAGAATTTTCTTAAAAGTGCTGTTAATATACTCTTTTGTTCCAAAACCTTCTTTAAACTGAGCCAAAGATTTATTAAGCACCTTGCCTTGATACAACGTTGATGTACCAAAGGATATTTTAGAAAATCCCAACTCTTTAGCCACTACAATTAAATTCCGATATAAAAAGTTGTTAGCAAAAAGCTGCAACATATCGTGCCGACAAGCCAAATACTGCGTATGGAAAACTTTTTTAGCAAAACAGAAAACCATACTGCCAGCGGCCATAATATCATCTTGAAATACTCCATAAAACCTAACAACATCTTTTAAGCACATATTCTTAAAATAAAGTAACTCATCAAGCGTATGTACCGGCAGTTTACCAAACTTCTGATAATTTTCGCAAAGAACATCATAAAACTCGCCAATCTCAGCATTTGTTTGTAATTCCCTGAACGTAAACTCTGTTTTCAAAGAGCTTCTATAATCTCTGCGTATTGAGGCTGTAAAATTACTTTCTATATCATCAGCATAACTTCCAAAATCAATATAATAGCCCATTTCATAGGTAACACTATAATTATATAGTTGTAAAAAGTAATCCAACAACGCTGTTTCTTCAGGTGAATAAAGCAGGCTGGTCATTTTCAGCTCAATTTCGTCAATCCTATTAGACAATAAATAATCATCTAAAAGCTGCATTATCGGTTCTAAATTAGAAATCTTTTTAAATGCTTTGCCCAAAACCAAACCGCCAAAGGTACTCCCCTGATGTGAATATAAAATTTTTCCATTATCCTCTTCACAAATATTGGCCGGCAAAACTGCCACAATATTGTTTCCTTTAACAAACAACAAGGATTTATCCGCAAAACGCCCCAGCGGATGATAATTCAAAAAATTCCTGGTCTGCAAAAACGTACCGTTAACACTATCTGACATTACAAACTTGTCCCACTTTTCAGCCCATCTTTCCTCAAATGGAATTAAATCCATTGCTAACCTCCTCGCGTATCCTGACCCTCCGTTTCATTTTTTATATGCAGATTTACCTGATTGGTCAGATATTCCGGACGGATTTCATACCAACGCAAAACCGTATCCACCTGCCCCTTGAAGTTGATCTTATCCGCATACATATAACGAAACCCCAGCTTTTCATACAGCCTGACAGCCCGCTGGTTATCCTCTATAACATTCAAATATACCCTGTGCAATCCTAAATCAACAAAGGCAATATGCAAAAGTTCAAGGGAAACAAATGTACCCCCCCCCCAGAAATCTGGGTGTAAAGCTATTGCATATTCTGCTTCACCTTTGGCTTTATCAATATTTTTTAAACTAACAGTACCATAATATTTATCGTTGTCTGCGGTCACCGCTAAATGCAAATTTTCACAACAATCCTGAGCCTGCTCAATAAATTTCTGCACATCAACCAAAGTTTTATTAGCACCGTCAAATTGCAGATAACGCATAACATTTTCGTCATGCTGCCACTCCAACATTCTGGGCGCGTCCTCCAACTTCAATTTTCTTAAAAAGATTTTTTTCATAATCTATCCCTCAAAACCATTTATTGCTGCGATAACATAGCTTTGTTCTTCCGCAGTCATACCATTATACATTGGTATACTCAAAACCTCATCAGCAAACCCCTCAGCAATCGGCAAATCACCAACCTTATAGCCCAAATACTGATAAGCTTCACTTAAATGCGGCGGAATTGGGTAATGGATAATTGTACCAATACCCATATCCTGCAAATACTGCATTAAAACGTTCCGTTTGCCATTGTGTACGTGAATAACATACTGATGCCAGGTCGAATCCGCACCCGGCCTGATTTGCGGCAGCTTCACCAGTGGATTTTTTATTTCCTGCG
>CATJTQ010000059.1 GCA_949743325.1 uncultured Lachnospiraceae bacterium | reverse complement strand
TTGTAACTATGGAAAGAAGGGTACTAAATGGGAGCAGGTTGCATTTGACCGGCTTACCCACCATGATATGTACCCTGAAAGAGTTGACAACCGATAATAATTCTATTGACGAATACTGTGAGGATCTAATACCCCGTCAGCTTGCTGCGGGGACTTTTTTTACTCATATGACTGTTATGGTATTCAGGGTTTAATGTGACGTCATCACCAAACCAGTCTGGAGGAGTAAAGTTATTCGCCTCTTCAATTGAAGTAAATTCAACTTCTGCCATAATCAGCGGGGCGAATGGCTCTTCAAAAATATCTAGTTCTATAGTTAAGTTATCATTAAGAGGAATTAGGTAACGTTTTTTTGTGATAATATTTCCATCTGTTTTTTTTATTAGGTGAGAATAAGCTTCGGCGTTTAGCGGCAGATTGTATTCTTCTCTTGCCATCATGCCGCTTCCTTTATAAGTAAGATAATAATTATTGTCTTCTCTGCGAACCCTGACAACAGGGTTGACATTTAAGTAGCCTTGTTCAATTAAATGAAATTGGTACGTTTCCAGATTATCAGGCAGTTTCTTTATTAAAAATTTTCTTTCTATCTCCATTTTTCTAATATCCTCCTTTAAATTATTATATCCAATCATAAAGTTAATATTTCAATATAGAAGTATAGACTGATTAATTTATGTTTTCAAGTTATTCATAAGATTAATTTTTTTATTTTACTCTAAAGAGATATTTTGTTATTATAGATGTGTAAAATAGTTATTTATTGTTTAGTAAAGTACAGTTTACAAGGGACTACATAGGGTTGGTATTTGATGGGAGGGCTCTAAGAAATATGATGAAGAATGTCTATATAAAACTAGCGCATTATAAAAATCGAAATTGATGCGGCACAGGAAATAAGGCGGCTTAACCAAATGTTAAGGGAAAAAGATAAAGAGAATGAGTTCTTAAAAAAGCAGCGGCATTCTTCGCAAAGGAAATCAGTTAGTTGCACGATACATTGATGATAATAAAGAATATTTTGGTTGGAGGTGGCTGAAAAAGATTGCACAGAGGTAGAACTTGTTGAAAAATCTAAACCCACAGCGGGGGAGTAAGTAAGAGAACGACAAAATGAAATTTGTAGGAGGTATATTATGGGACTGTTTTCAAAGAAGAAAAATGAAGAGATGGCTATTGATGAACTAACGCCACAAATAAAAGCTAAGTTAAATGATTTAGCAGAAAAAGGCAATCAGTTTGAGGAAGAAGAACAATATGAGGAAGCTATACAAGCATGGAAAGAAGCTCTTAGTCTAATCCCCGAGCCACAGCAATTTTACAGTGAAACCATATGGTTTTTAGCTGCCATTGGCGATATTTATTATCAAAAGAAACAATACGAAAAAGCACATGAATGCTTTGACAAAGCAAGGGGAAATTTGAGCGGCGAGGGATATGGAAATCCGTTTATTATGCTTCGATTAGGTGAATGTTGTTTAGAAATAGGGGACGAAAAAAATGCCACAGAATATTTGCTTAGAGCCTATATGTTTGAAGGAAGGGAGATATTTGAGCCTGATGAGGATGGTAATGATGATGGAAAAAAATATTTCGATTATTTAAGAACTCATGTTGAAAACATTGAGTAAAGATAAATATGACACAGTTTCCATTTAATGGGGAGATAGTAAAACCAGTAGAGCCAGTCAACGGTTAAGATGAACTGCGCATTTCATGAGCCGCCGTTGACATTCACACCGGCCTTTATAGGCAATTAAAGCGGGAAAGTGCAGGATATTCAGCTTGTTTTATTAGCTGAGTTTAGTTCATTGTAAACTGACCTGAAATTTTATAAGAAAAAATAATTTTACATTATTTTTATAGGAAAATATTATTGACAAAAAATGTTATTTATTTGATAATTGAATAGATAGAAGAAAGTGTACTTTATATATAGAGAACATAGATTTAAATGTTTTATTGACAGTTCAGTGTGCTTGTTTATAAGTAATTGATTTGTTTTATTAAAATTATATAATTATTTAGTTTATGTTTTCGCTATGTTAGCTATTGTTGAAAGGGAGGATTTTATGAGGAAATTATTAAGAAAGTCAATAGTTGTTTTAATGTCGTCTGTAATATGTCTAATGTCATCTGCTGCTTCAGCTGCTGAAAAGCAGAACGAAATTAATATTTTAAATTATAATGATAAGTTTATTATTATATATGATTCAAGCGGAAAGTTTGATATGATAGAAACAGAGAAAGAAAAAAATCCGGAAATTAAAATAATATGTACAAGCAGCAGAGAAATCAGCAGTTACAGATGGAGTGAGATATTAGATGAGTTTGATCGTGGAGATTTGAATAATGATGGTGAAATAAATATTGAAGATGTATCTATAGCTCTTAAAGGAATGCTTGGAATAGAAGAATTGTCGGAGGAACAGCGTGAGCAGATTGATTTATATTCAGTAGGATTTTCGAATGTAAGTTTAATAGAAGTTACAGATATTTTAGATGCAGCGCTAGGATTATACATTTATGATAATACGCTGCCAGAGGGATAAAATTTTTAGTAAAACAGTATATTTGCATATTGACAAAAATATTGGAAACATTTATAATTATTTGACGTGCAAGAAATTGCATTGCTTAAAAATATCAGGAGGTGAAAAGAATGCCAACATTTAATCAATTAGTAAAACAGGGAAGACAGACATCTGTAAAGAAGTCTACAGCGCCAGCTCTTCAGAAGGGATTTAATTCTTTGAAGAAAAAGCCAACAGACACAGCTTCTCCTCAGAAGAGAGGTGTTTGTACAGCAGTTAAAACTGCAACTCCTAAGAAGCCTAACTCAGCTCTCCGTAAGATTGCCAGAGTTCGTTTATCAAACGGTATTGAGGTTACAAGCTACATTCCTGGTGAGGGACATAACTTACAGGAACATAGCGTTGTTTTAATCCGTGGCGGAAGGGTTAAAGACTTACCTGGTACAAGATATCATATTATTCGTGGTACACTTGATACAGCAGGTGTTGCTAAGAGAAGACAGGCTCGTTCTAAATATGGTGCTAAGAAACCAAAGGACGCTAAATAATTATAGGAGTAAGTACCACTAACAGAACTAATTGTAAGTGCCGGTATTCTAAATTGCCTTATGCAATAGATAGACCGTGCACGGACACAGTAGAACGACACATGTGAGTACCGATGATTTAATTAATAATTAAGGAGGGAAGTATCGTGCCACGTAAAGGACATACTCAAAAAAGAGAAGTATTAGCAGATCCAATGTACAATAGTAAGGTAGTAACAAAACTTATCAACAACATTATGTTAGATGGTAAGAAAGGTGTAGCTCAGAAAATTGTATATGGTGCTTTTGCAAAGGTTGCAGAGAAAACTGAAAAGCCAGCTTTAGACGTGTTTGAAGAGGCTATGAATAATGTAATGCCTGTGTTGGAAGTTAAAGCAAGAAGAATTGGTGGAGCGACATATCAGGTGCCTATCGAGGTAAGACCTGACAGGAGACAGGCGTTAGCTCTTCGTTGGCTTACAGCATATTCACGTTCAAGAGGCGAGAAGACAATGATTGACCGTTTGGCTAATGAGATTATGGATGCTGCAAATAACACAGGAGCATCTGTAAAGAAGAAAGAAGATATGCATAAAATGGCAGAAGCTAACAAGGCTTTCGCTCATTATCGCTTCTAATTTTCAGGAGTTATTTATTAAAATAAGGAGGAAAATCCCTTGGCTGGAAGAGAATATCCATTAGAGAGAACTCGCAACATTGGTATTATGGCTCATATTGATGCAGGTAAGACAACATTGACTGAGCGTATTCTTTACTATACCGGTGTTAATTATAAAATTGGTGATACTCATGAGGGTACTGCTACAATGGACTGGATGGAACAGGAGCAGGAGAGAGGTATCACAATTACTTCAGCAGCTACAACTTGTCATTGGACTTTAGAGGAGAAGACAAAGGTTAAACCGGGTGCTGAAGAACATCGTATCAATATTATTGATACTCCCGGACACGTTGACTTCACAGTAGAAGTAGAACGTTCACTTCGTGTATTGGATGGTGCTGTAGGTGTATTCTGTGCAAAGGGTGGTGTTGAACCACAGTCAGAAAACGTATGGCGTCAGGCAGACACATATAATGTACCTAGAATGGCTTTTATTAATAAAATGGATATTTTAGGTGCAGATTTTTATGGGGCAGTAGAACAGATTAAGACAAGATTGGGAAAAAATGCAATTTGTCTGCAGCTGCCTATCGGAAAAGAAAATGATTTTCAGGGTATTATCGACTTGTTTGAAATGCAGGCTTATATCTATAATGATGACAAGGGCGAAGATATTACTGTTACTGATATTCCTGATGATATGAAAGATGATGCAGAGCTGTATCATGCTGAATTGGTTGAGAAGATCAGTGAATTAGATGATGATTTGATGATGATGTATCTTGAGGGAGAAGAGCCATCTGCTGAAGAGATGAAAGCAGTTCTCAGAAAAGCTACTTGTGAATGTACAGCGGTTCCTGTATGTTGTGGTTCAGCTTACAGAAATAAAGGTGTACAGAAACTTCTTGATGCTATATTAGAGTTTATGCCAGCACCTACAGATATCGCTGATATCAAAGGTATTGACATGGATGGTAATGAAGTTGAGAGGCATTCATCAGATGACGAACCTTTCTCAGCTCTTGCATTTAAGATTATGGCTGATCCATTCGTTGGAAAACTTGCTTTCTTCCGTGTGTACTCAGGAACATTGAACTCAGGTTCATATGTTCTTAACGCAACAAAAGGAAAGAAAGAGCGTGTAGGCCGTATTCTGCAGATGCATGCAAATAAAAGAGAAGAATTAGATAAAGTTTATTCAGGTGATATTGCAGCAGCAGTTGGTTTTAAGATGACTGCTACAGGCGATACTATCTGTGATGAACAGCATCCTGTTATATTGGAATCAATGGAATTCCCAGAACCAGTTATTGAGCTTGCTATTGAGCCAAAAACTAAAGCAGGACAAGGCAAAATGGGTGAGGCTCTTGCAAAACTTGCAGAAGAGGATCCTACTTTCCGTGCTCATACAGACCAAGAAACTGGACAGACAATAATTGCAGGTATGGGTGAGCTCCATTTGGAGATTATCGTAGACCGTTTGCTGCGTGAGTTTAAAGTTGAAGCAAATGTAGGTGCTCCTCAGGTTGCATATAAAGAGACATTTACTAAAACTGTTGAGGTTGACAGTAAATATGCAAAACAGTCTGGTGGTCGTGGTCAGTATGGACACTGTAAAGTTAAGTTTGAGCCATTGGAGGCTAACTGTGAGAAATTTGATTATGATCCAAAGGCTAATATCTTAATTAATGAGCCTCCATTCTTATTATTTGAGTCAACTGTAGTAGGTGGTGCTATTCCTAAAGAATATATTCCTGCTGTAGGTGAAGGTATTCAAGAGGCTGCCCAGGCTGGTATTCTTGCAGGTTTCCCAGTTCTTGGTGTTCATGCGACAGTATATGATGGTTCATATCATGAAGTCGATTCTAGTGAAATGGCTTTCCACATTGCTGGTTCAATGGCATTTAAGGATGCTATGAGTAAAGCTGGTTCAGTTCTTTTGGAGCCAATTATGAGAGTTGAAGTTACAATGCCTGAGGAATATATGGGTGATGTAATTGGTGATATTAATTCAAGACGTGGACGTATTGAAGGAATGGATGATATCGGCGGCGGTAAAATAGTACGTGGTTTCGTTCCATTGGCAGAAATGTTTGGTTATTCAACGGATTTGCGTTCAAAAACACAAGGTCGTGGTAACTATTCAATGTTCTTCGAAAAATATGAGCAGGTTCCAAAGTCTGTTCAGGAAAAAATTATTGCTAATAAAGCAAAATAATAAAAAAGCTTGAAAATCAAGGTAATATAGTAAAAAAAAGCTTGAAAATAAGGCAATTTTAAATTATAATCGTATATAGCCGAGTTAAAATGTAAAAAAAACCCAGTGGGTAATTATAAGGAGGATTTAAAAATGGCTAAAGAAAAGTTTAACAGATCCAAACCACATTGTAATATTGGTACAATTGGACACGTTGACCATGGTAAAACAACTTTGACAGCAGCAATTACAAAGACTCTTTCTGAAAGAGTTGCAGGTAACGCAGCAGTAGATTTTGAAAATATTGATAAAGCACCAGAAGAGAGAGAGCGTGGTATCACAATCTCAACAGCACACGTTGAATATGAGACTGATAAACGTCACTATGCACACGTTGACTGCCCAGGACATGCCGATTATGTAAAGAACATGATCACAGGCGCTGCACAGATGGACGGAGCTATCCTTGTTGTAGCCGCTACTGATGGTGTTATGGCTCAGACAAAAGAGCATATCTTATTGTCACGTCAGGTAGGTGTGCCATATATCGTTGTATTTATGAATAAATGTGATATGGTAGATGACGAAGAGCTCTTAGAGTTAGTAGAAATGGAAATTACAGAGCAATTAGAAGAGTATGAGTTTACAGATTGCCCAATTATCAAAGGTTCTGCTTTAAAAGCTCTTGAAGATCCAAACGGTGAATGGGGCGACAAAATCATGGAACTTATGGCAGCAGTTGATGACAATATTCCAGATCCTCAGCGTGCTACAGATCAGCCATTCCTTATGCCAGTAGAGGACGTATTCACAATTACAGGTCGTGGTACTGTTGCTACAGGTAGAGTAGAGCGTGGTGTTCTTCACCTTAACGAGGAAGTTGAAATCGTTGGTGTAAAGGAAGAAGTTCAGAAAACAACAGTAACAGGTATCGAGATGTTCCGTAAACTCCTCGACGAAGCTCAGGCTGGTGACAATATCGGTGCACTTCTTCGTGGTATTAAGAGAGAAGATATCGAAAGAGGACAGGTACTTTGTAAACCAGGCACAGTAACATGCCATACAAAGTTCACAGCTCAGGTTTATGTATTAACAAAAGATGAAGGTGGACGTCATACTCCATTCTTCAACAACTATCGTCCACAGTTCTACTTCAGAACAACAGACGTAACAGGTGTATGTAACTTACCAGATGGTACAGAAATGTGCATGCCTGGTGATAACGTAGAGATGACAATCGAATTGATTCATCCAATTGCTATGGAGCAGGGTCTTACATTCGCTATCCGTGAGGGTGGTAGAACAGTAGGTTCTGGCCGTGTGGCTACGATTATTGAGTAATCTGCGCGTAAGCAATGAGATAAACGCATAAAAGGCAATAACACTTCTAAAAATAACAGACTAACCGTAAGCGCCAAATATTAATGCGGTCAGATTCAAAATTACCCCAGCC
>CATJTQ010000058.1 GCA_949743325.1 uncultured Lachnospiraceae bacterium | reverse complement strand
GCTTGCAGGACAGAAAGCAGATACAGAGCATCCGTTTGGACATGGAAGGATAGAATATATATCCAGTCTTGCAGTTTCTGTAATAATTCTTTTAATGGCATATGAGCTTATTAGAAATTCTGTGTTGAAAATAATAAATCCTGAGAAAACAGTATTTTCATTGCTGGCAGTAGCTATTTTGGCGGCGTCAATATGTGTTAAGGCATATATAGCATTTTATAATAGTAGGATTGGAAAACAAATAGATTCTGCTGCGATGCGCGCCACAGCTATAGATAGTCTTGGCGATATGGTTGCGACTACAGTTGTGCTTATCTCAACACTTATTGCTTATTTTACAAATATTCAGATTGATGGTTACTGCGGTGTACTTGTAGGTCTGTTTATTGTGTATGCAGGGATAGATTCAATACGAAATACAATGGGACCGCTGCTTGGTGAGCAGCCTGATAAACAGTTTGTAAAGCAGATATATGACATTGTCCTGATTCATGATGAAGTATGCGGTATACATGACCTTGTAGTGCATGATTATGGACCGGGAAGGAAAATGATATCACTTCATGCAGAGGTATCCTCTGAGGCGGATATATTGGAAATACATGATGTAATAGATAATATAGAACATGATCTTCACAGAGAGCTTGGCTGTGTGGCGACTATTCATATGGATCCGATTGTAACAGAAGATGAAAATGTCAATAAAGTGAGGCAGGATGTTGTCGCGATAATAAGGCTTATCGACAAAGAGCTGACTATACATGACTTTAGGATGGTGGACGGACCTACTCACACAAATCTAATTTTTGACATTGTGGTTCCGTGTAAATTTAGATTGACAAACGAGGAGCTTGAAAAACAGATTGATAGTGGTGTAAAGCATTTGCTTGGAGAAAACTATTATACAATAATAGAGGTAGACAGGGCTTACCTTTAGAATAATACAAATTAAAATAAAAGCGGATATTATATCAACCTTTTAGGTCTGATAATATCCGCTTTTGTTTATTTCTGTGGGAATGAATAACAAAGCTAAATTTACACTGATAGTTGATAAATGAATGCTGCGAGGGTCAATACACAAGAGAGAATACGTTATAAATACACCTTGAGTATTGATGATAAATTATCAGTATAATGGGATTCCAAGAACACCTTTTAAATATCTTTCACATCTGTCAAAATCTGATCTGTTAGGATGTCCAAGTCCGAAAATAAGCATCTCTTGGCACATACATACGCTCTCGCCGTTTACCTCAATATTTTTTTGTGTCAGAAGGGTTTTAACCATTGTCTGACTTGAATCTGTGTGGGCGCTGCATGTGATTATGGCGGCCATTTTAACTGCAGAGGATTTTAGTTTGCTCACATAAGTGACCATCTGCGGCATAGCTTCGCCATTTTGAAGTTCCCCGACAAGACAAAGACAATCTACCTCTGTTAAATCGGGGTTTTCTTCAACGGAGTATACCGGAAGATTAAGCATTTTTGCAAGTGTAGAGGCAGTTTTTTTTGCATGACCTCGCTTATTTGCATATACAAGTATTCCATTCATGTAAAGTCCTCCAATACTTTTGAACATAAATCTTTAAGAGCAGGTAATATATTATTAAATAAGTTTATTTTATAAATCTTTACTCTTCTCCAAGTTCATCTTCTTTTGCGGCTTCATAGAGTGACTGACGTTTCCTTGCCATCTCGTCACTCTCAAGGTATTCGTCATAGGTCGTCATCTTATCAATCAATTGTCCGCCGGGAACAATTTCCATTATACGGTTTGCTGTTGTCTGTACAAACTGATGGTCATGTGAAGAAAATAAAACTACTCCTGGAAATTTGATTAATCCATTGTTTAAGGCTGTAATTGATTCCATATCAAGATGGTTTGTAGGTTCATCCAACATAAGTATATTAGAACCTAAAATCATCATTTTTGATAATAAAACTCTTACTTTCTCGCCACCAGATAAAACTTTAACCTTTTTGACACCATCATCACCTGCAAATAACATTCGTCCAAGAAAACCACGTACATAAGTTGCATCTTTTTCTGGTGAAAAAGGCATAAGCCAATCGACAATCGTATCGTCACAGTCAAATATTTCGGTGTTGTCTTTAGGAAAATATGACTGACTGGTTGTAACACCCCATTTATAATTTCCTTCATCAGGTTCCATTTCACCAGCCAATATTTTAAATAATGTCGTTTTGGCAAGTTCATTGCTGCCGACAAAAGCTACTTTGTCTTCACGTCCTAATATAAAAGAGATATTGTCTAATACTTTGATGCCGTCTATTGTTTTGGAAAGGTTTTCAACAGTCAAAACTTCATTTCCAATTTCACGGTTTGGCTTAAAGTCAATATAAGGATATTTACGGCTTGACGGTTTAATATCATCAAGCTGGATTTTTTCAAGTGCACGTTTACGTGATGTAGCCTGTTTTGACTTAGATGCATTAGCGCTGAATCTTGAGATAAAGTCCTGAAGTTCCTTAATTTTCTCTTCTTTCTTTTTATTAGCTTCTTTCATCTGCTTAATAAGAAGCTGGCTTGACTCGTACCAGAAATCATAGTTTCCTGTGTAGAGCTGTATTTTAGCATAGTCAATATCTGCTATATGTGTACAGACTTTATTAAGAAAATAACGGTCATGCGAAACTACAATAACAGTGTTTTCAAAATTAATTAGAAATTCTTCAAGCCATGCGATAGCGTCTAAATCTAAGTGGTTAGTTGGCTCATCTAAAAGTAAAATATCAGGGTTGCCAAAAAGTGCTTGTGCCAGAAGAACTTTTACCTTCTCATTACCGTTTAGATCCGACATTATTGAATAGTGGAGTGATGTTTCAATACCAAGACCGTTTAATAGCATTGCGGCGTTAGTTTCAGCGTCCCATCCGTCCATTGCAGCAAAATCTGCTTCAAGTTCACTCGCTTTAATTCCGTCTTCATCAGTAAAATCTTCTTTGGCATAAAGAGCCTCTTTTTCTTTCATTATATCATAGAGACGCGCATTTCCCATTATTACGGTATCAAGAACTGGGTATGCATCATATTTAAAATGATCCTGCTGTAAAAAAGAGAGTCTTTCACCAGGACCAATTGAAACATCACCTTTGCTTGGCTCAAGTTTGCCTGATAAGATTTTAAGGAAAGTAGATTTTCCAGCACCATTAGCTCCGATAAGGCCATAGCAGTTGCCTTCTGTAAATTTAATATTTACATCCTCAAATAAAGCTTTTTTTCCTATTCTTAAAGTTACATTATTTGCACTAATCACGTTTTTTTACCTTTCTGTTTTATTCCCGCGAGCAATGAGTCAAGCGGCCGTGCTTGCACGGACAGTTGACGAATGCCGCGAGGGTCAATACCCCACTCCTTGGGGCGCATCAAATTCAATGTCCCGTTGCTTGCAGCGGGGTTATTTACTTATCTGCATCAAGCAAAGCACGGACTTTCATTGAAAGACCAAACAGGTTTATAAAACCTTCGGCATCATGGTGGTCGTATAATTCACCGGTAGTAAAGCTTGCTAGTGTTTCACTGTACAGCGAGTTTGAAGATGTAGTGCCCGCTTTAATAATATTTCCTTTGTACAGCTTAAATTTAACTTCGCCTGTCACGCGTTCCTGAGTAGATTCAACAAATGCCTGCAGAGCTTCGCGCAGCGGAGTAAACCATTTGCCTTCATATACAAGGTCAGCAAATTTATGAGAGATAACCTGTTTGTAAGTTAATGTATCACGGTCAAGAATAAGCTCTTCTAATTGTTTGTGAGCTTCTAAAAGAATAGTGCCGCCGGGAGTTTCATATACTCCGCGTGATTTCATGCCTACAACACGGTTTTCTACAATATCAATAATTCCGATACCATGTTTTCCGCCGAGTTCATTTAGTTTACGGATAATATCTGATGCTTTCATTGCTTCTCCGTTAATTTTTTTCGGAACGCCTTTTTCGAAAGTGATAGTAACATATTCACCCTCTTCAGGCGCTTTTTCAGGTGTTGTTCCCAGTACAAGAAGATGGTCATAATTTGGTTCGTTTGCTGGGTCTTCAAGCTCTAGTCCTTCATGGCTTATATGCCAGAGATTTCTGTCACGACTGTAGCTGTTGTCAGCGGAAAACGGCAAGTCTATACCATGTTTTTTGCAGTATTCAATTTCATCTTCACGTGACTGCATATTCCATGTATCGTTGCATCTCCAAGGCGCTATAATTTTAAGGTCCGGAGCCAATGCTTTAATCGTAAGTTCAAAACGTACCTGATCATTACCTTTGCCTGTTGCGCCATGACATATGGCAACGGCACCTTCTTTTCTTGCAATCTCAACAAGTCGTTTAGCGATAACTGGTCTTGCAAATGATGTGCCTAGTAAATATTTATATTCATAAACAGCGTTAGCCTGAACTGTTGGAACTACATAGTCGTCAACAAATTCGTCTGTTAAATCTTCAATATAGAGTTTAGTTGCACCAGAAAGCTTTGCTCTCTCTTCAAGTCCGTCAAGTTCATTTCCTTGTCCAACATCTGCACATACGCAGACAACATCATAATCATAATTTTCTTTTAACCATGGAATGATAGCTGTAGTATCAAGTCCTCCTGAGTAAGCTAAAATAACTTTCTCTTTCATCTTAATTCCTCCTGATATAGTTTGTTTATGAGGAAAATTTAATTGCTGCATACATTATATAGGTAGCAAATTTTTTCCACATCTGTAACCAATATACAACAATAGGAAGCTCATTTCAAGTATAACTTTTAAAATCGCCATAATTCAGCAGATTCGCATAAAAATATGCAATCAATTCATAAAATATGCATAATACAATTCGGTAAACAAGAAATAGGTCTTGCATTATATGCATACTTGTTGTATAATTATGCAATCGTGTTGACTTCCCAGTGTTTGCAATGGGTTGTTCATTTACTATTTGATTTAGTTGGAGGAAAATTCAATGATTAAAGTTGGAATTATAGGCTCAACAGGGTATGCAGGGGCTGAACTTGTAAGAATTCTGTTAGCTCATAGAGAAGCTGAAATAAAATGGTATGGATCCAGAAGCTACATAGACAAAAAATATGCAGAAGTATATCAAAATATGTTTCAGCTTACAGATGAAATATGTAAAGGCGAGGATATAAATCAGCTGGCTGCCGAGGTTGATGTGATTTTTACAGCTACACCTCAGGGACTTTGTGCATCGCTTGTAAATGAGGATGTGTTAAGTAAAACGAAAGTAATTGATTTAAGTGCGGATTTTAGAATTAAGGACGTAAAAACATATGAAGAATGGTATAAAATTGAACATAAAAGTCCGAAATTTATAGAGGAAGCTGTCTATGGACTGTGTGAGATAAACAGAGATAAAGTTAAAGAGGCTAGGCTTATTGCTAATCCAGGATGCTATCCTACATGTTCATTTCTATCAATTTATCCGCTCTTAAAAGAAAGATTGATTGATCCGTCAACAATTATTATTGATGCAAAGAGCGGGACGTCAGGAGCAGGGCGCGGTGCAAAAGTTGATAATCTGTATTGCGAAGTCAACGAAAATATAAAAGCTTATGGTGTAGCAGTTCATCGACATACTCCTGAGATAGAAGAGCAGTTGAGTTATGCTGCAGATGAGAATGTTATTATAAATTTCACCCCGCATCTTGTTCCGATGAACAGAGGAATTTTAGTTACAGCTTATGCTTCGCTAAAGAAGTCCGTGACATACAGTGAAGTGAAAATGGTATATGATAAATATTATGCAGATGAGAAATTTGTCCGTGTTCTCAATAAGGATGTATGTCCTCAGACAAAGTGGGTTGAGGGCAGCAACTATGTAGACGTTAATTTTAAGATTGATTCACGGACAAATCGTATTATTATGATGGGCGCAATGGATAATCTAGTCAAAGGCGCAGCAGGACAGGCAGTTCAAAATATGAATATTATGTTTGGACTTAACGAGAGCGAAGGTTTGGAGCTTGTGCCGATGTTCCCATAGAAAGGGGATTGCTTGTAATATGAGTGAAGTCATTATAAGGGTAATGAAACCAGAGGACTATGTTATGCTGTATAAATTGTGGTCTTCAGTAAAGGGGCTTGGGCTTAGAAGTATTGATGACAGTGAAGAAAATGTAATAAAATTTATAAAACGAAATCCTACTACAAGTTTTGTGGCAGAGACTGACAGAGAGCTTATCGGAAGTCTAATGTGCGGTCATGACGGCAGAAGGGCATGTTTTTATCATGTATGTGTGGCAGAGCGCTTTAGAAAGCAGAGGATTGCTACTAAAATGACAAATAAGGCTTTAGAAGCTTTAAAATCTGAAGGAATAAATAAAGTTAATTTAATGGCGTTTAAAGAAAATGAGACCGGAAATAAATTTTGGCAAGATTTAGGTTGGAATTTGCGTGATGATGTGAATTTATATGAGTACAATTTAAATGAAAATAATAAGACAACTTTTGTAAAATAAAAGCTATTGTGCAAACAAACTATATTGTAAAGATTAGTAAATTGAACGGTGAAAATAGATAACATAAGGAGATAGAAAGATGGAGATGGATTTGTGGCTTGAAAAGGCCAATGTGCTTATTGAGGCGCTGCCATATATTCAAAAATATAATGGCAAAGTAATTGTAGTTAAATATGGCGGAAGTGCAATGGTAGACGAGGAGCTGAAAAAAAATGTAATTAAGGATGTTGCGCTTCTTAAACTTGTTGGATTTAAGCCTATTATCGTTCATGGCGGTGGTAAGGAGATTAGCAAATGGGTGAAGAAATCAGGAATGACGCCGCAGTTTATAAATGGTCTGCGTGTTACAGATGAGGCTACAATGGAAATAGCAGAGATGGTTTTAGGCAAAGTAAATAAGTCATTAGTACAGCTTATGCAGAATTTAGGAGTAAATGCTGTAGGTGTGAGCGGAAAAGACGGCGGTATGTTAAGGGTTACTAAAAGGCTAAGTGCAGGAAAGGACATAGGTTTTGTAGGTGAAGTTCACACTGTTGACACTTCACTGCTTCATACATTGCTAGAAAATAATTTTGTTCCTGTGCTCTGCCCGATTGGTCTTGGATTAAACGATAGTAACAGTTACAACATAAATGCGGATGACGCCGCATGTGCGGTTGCATCAGCTATGTTCGCTGAAAAACTGGCTTTTCTTACAGATATTGAAGGAGTTTATGAAGATCCATTAAACCCGGAAACACTTATTTCAAGAATGTCTACAACTGAGGCCGAGGAATTCCTTAAGTCAGGAAATGCGGGCGGAGGTATGCTTCCAAAGATTAGAAATTGTATTGATGCCGTAAATAATGGAGTAAACCGCGTACATATTTTGGACGGAAGAATTGCTCACTGTCTTCTTTTGGAAATATTTACTAACAAAGGAATAGGAACATTGATTTATGGAGATGACATGAAAGAGGGATTAGAAGATGAACAACATTTACATTGATAATGCCGAAAAGGTACTTTTACATACATATAACCGTTATAAAATTGTTCTTGAAAAGGGTGAAGGCGTTTATTTATATGACAGTGAAGGAAAGAAGTATCTTGATTTTGCTGCTGGTATTGCAGTGAGCGCGCTTGGGTACAGTAATAATGATTACAAAGATGCCCTGAAGAATCAGGTTGATACACTTTTACATACGTCAAACTTGTTTTATAATAAACCAATTGTGAAAGCAGGAGAGTATTTTGCAAAATATAGCGGAATGGACAGAGTGTTTTATACAAACAGCGGAACAGAGGCTATTGAGGGGGCGCTCAAATCAGCAAGAAAATATTCATATGCAAAGTATGGCAACAATAGATATGAGATAGTTGCGATGAATCATTCTTTTCATGGAAGAAGTATGGGAGCTTTATCAGTAACGGGAAATGTCCATTACAGAGAGCCGTTTGATCCACTTATCGGCGGTGTAAAATTTGCAGATTACAATAATTTTGAGAGTGTTAAGTCTGCCATAACTGATAAAACTTGTGCTGTTATACTGGAAACGGTGCAGGGTGAAGGCGGAATTTTACCTGCTGATAAGGAGTTTTTATGTAAATTAAGAGAATTTTGCAGTCAGAATGATATTTTACTGATTTTAGATGAAATACAGTGTGGAATGGGTCGCTGCGGCAGTATGTTTGCATATCAGAATTATAATATTAAACCTGATATTATGACATCTGCCAAAGCATTAGGATGCGGTGTTCCCGTAGGGGCGTTTGCGATGACTGAACAGGTTGCGGAGTTTTCCCTTGCTCCGGGAGACCACGGGACTACATATGGAGGTAATCCTTTTGTGGGAGCAGCAGTAGCGGCTGTTTTTGAGCAGTATGAAAAGCTGAATCTAACAGCTTATGTCAGGGAGCTTTCAGACTATATTACACAGAGGCTGGACGAGGTTGTCAAGAAATTTGAAAATGTAATTATGAGACGAGGTATGGGCTTGATGCAGGGACTTGTGCTTTCGGAGGATACACCAGTGTCGAAAGTTGTTGAAAAGGCCATGGATAAAGGGCTTATTGTAATTTCAGCAGGTCAGAATGTGCTGAGAATTGTGCCTCCTCTTATTATTACAAAAGAGAATGTAGATGAGATGATTGAAATACTTAAAACTTGTCTATAATTTATAACGCAGCATTTTGTTAAGTTAAGATAAGGATTAAGTATGAAAAAGTTATGGAAGACAATATTATGCGCTTGTATTTTGTTTTTATTGGTGTACATTGCTTTGGAGTTTGGAGGTTTGGCAAAAAGTAAGCAAATTATTAAGCTGGAAGAAGAAAAAGTTAAAGAGTCTGGACTAAGTATATGTTATTCTGATCATAGATTTTCTGAATATTTAAGCGCAGCAGCAGTTGAATATAAGAAAATGAATGGAATTGAAATTGATATAAAGTATATATCAGCTTCAGATTATCTGCAGCAGATAGCAGCAGACAGTGTTTCCGAGGAGGCTGTAACTCCTGATTTATATATAGTTAGAGAGGAATATCTTGAAAATGCTTTTGTACTGGGAATTGCAAGAGAGAATACATCTGCTGTATTAACAGAAGATAATTTTGCAAAAACTGCGCTTAATGCAGTTGAATATCGTGGTAAAAAGATAGGTTATCCTCTAAGCTTTCATGTTCCGTGTTTAGTTTATCGGGCAGATTTGATGGAGGAACCATATTCTTTGCAACAGTTAAAAGATTATGATATCTCTGGATTTGCTGAGAGCGGCATGGAACATAGTATTGATTTAAATACAGGCAGTGTATTGACTGACTATGCTTTTATTGGAAAATATGTTAATCTAGCTAATAAATCAGAAGATGGACGGCAGATTTTATATGCAGATGAGAATATGGCCGTACAGTCAGTTGCTTTTTTTCAGTCTCTGTTGACTGGGGCGGGAATTTCACCTAATGCGTCAGAGGATGTAATGATTCTTGGTTATTCAGAAGGAAAAAATCTAAGTATTATTTTAAGTTCGGATTATATTGCACTGCTTAATGAGAGTGCTGCAGAGCATAATGTCAATTTTAGAATAATAAATATTCCAAAGCTGACAGATTCAATTGAGAGCTGTACGGGTTCTTATACAGATGCAGTTGTAGTTAACGGCATGTCTGAGAATCAAAAAGCGGCTGCGGAGTTTGCAGAATTTTTAACATGTGAGTTTGCCGATAACTTTTATGATAAGACAAATTTATATCCGGCAAATTACAATGCCGCAAAATCGATTGAAAATTTTGAGGTTTTATATGAGATATACAGTGCGAGCGAACATTTGCCAAAGCTTTTAACAACAGAGGATTTCTCAGTCAGATTAAAAGAAGTATTTGAGCGTACTGCAAATGGAGAAGATCCGGTAGTTATTGTAAATGAATTTGTTCAGCTGCTAAGGCAAAGAATAGACATAAATGAATAAAAATACTCTTTTTTAGCAATACTTACATAATAGTAAATTATATGCTAAAAAGGAGTATTTTTATGGGAATTATTATTGCACTTATATCAGGGGCGTTAATGAGCATACAGGGTGTATGGAATACACGTCTGACAGAGGAGAGCAGTCAGTGGGTTACAAATAGTTTTGTCCAGGCAAGTGCGCTTGTCGTATGTCTTATTGCTTGGTTTTTTACAGGAAGAGAAAGTTTTGGCAAGTTGTTTGCGGTATCCGATAAGATGCTTTTGTTTACTGGTGTGCTTGGAGCATTTATAACAATGACAGTTATTAAAAGTACTGGAAGTTTGGGACCTGCGAGGGCAGCGCTTTTAATTGTGGTTGCACAGATTACAATGTCTTATATTATAGAGCTTTTGGGACTTTGGGGAATGGAGAAACAACCATTTGAGTGGCGCAAGCTTTTGGGTGTTGTGATTTCAGCAGTAGGAATAATAATTTTTAAATGGAAATGAAAAAAACTATTGTAATTACAGAATTTTTTCGATAGAATATAGAGAGTCAGATTTCTGTCGGGGAAAGTTTGGCATAATATTATGAGTATCATAAAGTTTATAAGAATAATGTTGTTATTATTTTGTCTTTTTTTAGTAGGATGTAAAAGTGGTGAAAAAGTTGAATTTTCATCTGAGGAAGATATATGTAATGAAAAAGACTCTAATAATGATAGAAAAACTGAAAGTAATAATGGTGATTTAGAAGAAATTGCAGTAGTTTATGTTTGTGGTGCAGTTAGTTATCCAGGTGTATATGAAATATGTGAGAACAGTCGTGTATCAGATGCTGTAGCTGCTGCCGGAGGTTTTGTTTCTGAGGCAGACACGGAAAGTGTTAATCTTGCAGCAGTTATTGAAGATGGCGTTAAGATAAGAATACCATATAAGGGTGAAGCCAGCAGTCCGTCAGATAATACAAGTGAAATATCTTCTGGTACAGATGCTGGGAAGATAAATATAAATAAAGCTACAAAAGAACAATTGATGACTCTCAGCGGTGTGGGAGAATCAAAAGCTGATGCGATTATTAAATATAGAGATAGTAACGGTCCTTTTAAATCAGTGGAAGATATAATGAATATTGAAGGTATTAAAGAGGGCGTATTTAATAAGATTAAGGATGATATATTTGTAAAATAAATATTTAGAAGTATATCAAGTTATAAAGTCGGCATAATTTTCATTGCATTGTTAAGGTTTGTTGTAATAGAGCATTGGAGGCAGGAAATGGCGAGGAAAGTTTTAGTAGTAGATGATGAAAAGTTAATTGTTAAGGGCATAAGATTTAGTCTGGAACAGGATGGCATGGAGGTGGATTGTGCTTATGATGGCGAGGAAGCTTTAGAGAAACTAAAAGAAAATACATATGATATTATGCTTCTTGATTTAATGCTTCCTAAGATTGATGGTACTCAAGTTTGTCAGCAGGTCAGAGAATTTTCAGATATGCCAATTATAATGCTTACTGCCAAAAGTGATGATATGGATAAGATTTTAGGCTTGGAGTATGGTGCAGACGACTATATGACAAAACCATTTAATATATTGGAATTAAAGGCTAGAATTAAAGCGATAATGAGAAGAAGTTCTTCCAAAGACACACCAGTTGAGAAAGATGAGAAGCCGCAGATAATAGAAGTTTCAGATATGCGTCTTGATTGTGAGGGAAGAAGAGTATTTATAAGTGAAAAAGAGATAAATCTTACAGCTAAAGAATTTGATTTGCTTGAGATACTGATTCTAAATCCTAATAAAGTCTACAGTCGTGACAAGCTTCTCAATTTAGTTTGGGGTTATGACTATCCGGGAGATGCTAGAACAGTGGATGTACATATCCGCCGCTTAAGGGAGAAGATTGAGTCTAATCCAAGTGAGCCGAAGTATGTTCACACGAAATGGGGTGTGGGCTATTATTTCCAAGGATAAGATAAAAGACTTTTTTCACAGATTCAAAAGCTTTCATATCATTGTATTTTTTGTAATCTTTGCAGTAGGAGTTCTTCCTTGCTTTATTTTGAGCAGAGGTATAGTTGCAAATTATGAGTCAAGAGCTATTGAACAGAGAATAGTCAATATTAAGACACAATGTGAAATTATAATAAATCAGATGGGTATGTCAGAGTATTTAGATGAACCATCATCGGAAGTAATTAATGCTCAGCTTACTCAGCTTGCCAATTTTTATGACGGCAGAATTATGGTTATTGATAAAGACTACAATATTGTTAAGGATACATTTTCAATGAATACAGGTAAAACAATTGTGTCAGAAGAGGTGATCAATTGTTTTAAAGGAATTGAAAACAGTAGATATGATAAAGTTAATAATTATATAGAGCAGGCAGTATGTATTGAGCATTCAGTGACGAAAAAGATAATAGGTGTTATGCTTATTAGTGTATCAACAGATTCAATCGTTGACAGTATTGATATTTTGATGACCAAGGCATATATTTTGCAGCTTGCCCTCAGTTTAGCTATTGTAGTTGTGGCGTTTTATGTTTCAAGGCGTCTAAGCAGACCGTTTGCTAAGATAAGCGATGATATTGCTGAAATGTCAGAAGGCTTTCTAAATGAAGAGATATCGGTTAAAAGTTATCGAGAGATGGAGCTTATTGTTAAATCTATTAATAAAATGATTAATAGAATGAAAGTTTTGGATAATTCAAGACAGGAATTTGTTTCTAATGTCTCTCATGAGTTGAAAACTCCTATTACATCAATGAAAGTTCTTGCCGATTCATTGCTTATGCAGGAGGAAGCGCCGGTTGAATTGTATAAAGAGTTTATGACAGATATTGTGGAAGAAATTGACAGAGAAAGTAAGATTATAGAAGATTTGCTTTCTTTAGTTAAGATGGACAAAACTTCGCAGAATCTTAATATAATGCCTGTTAATTTAAATGAATTGCTGGAGCTTATATTAAAGAGGCTGCAGCCTATAGCTGCCAAGAGAAATATAGAGCTTTTATTTGAGAGCTTTAGGCCTGTTACTGCTGAGATTGATGATGTTAAAATAACTCTTGTAATATCAAATCTTGTTGAAAATGCAATAAAATATAATGTTGATAATGGATGGGTACATGTTTCTCTAAATGCTGACCATAAGTTTTTCTATGTAACTGTTGAAGATTCAGGAATTGGTATTCCTAAAAAGTCACAGGAATATATTTTTGAAAGATTTTATCGTGTTGATAAGTCTCATTCAAGAGAGATTGGAGGTACAGGACTTGGACTTGCTATTACAAGAAATGCTGTACTTCTTCACAGAGGAACAATTAAAGTGTCCAGTGAGGAGAATAAGGGGACTACTTTTACTGTAAGAATTCCGCTCAGTTATATAGCTTCTTAGCGATGCATTGCTCAATGTGTTTAAACTCTGCGGCAAGTTAGGGGTAATGTCAAATGTGCAGCTAAGTAAATTTGGGTGCTTGCTTTAGAGTCTGTGTGATAAGAGGAAGATTTATATGAGACAAAGAATAATATTATCTATACTTGTATGCCTTATGCTGTTTTTTTCAGGGTGTGGAAGTTCGGTGTCAAATGATGGGGTTGCCGGCGGTTATCAAATATATTATGTAAATAATAGCCAAACTTCTTTAGTCTATCAAAAATTTAAACCAAAAAGTACAAAGACAGAGAAACTGGTTGCTGAAATACTGAATAAGCTTGAAACTTCTACAGGTTCAATTGATTATATTTGCGCTAAACCTAAAAACGTGAAGTTGCTTGATTATACACTTGAAGGCGACATGCTTTCACTATCTTTTGATGAAGGTTATCTGCAGATGGAAAAATCGACGGAAGTTTTGATGAGAATGGCGTATGTGGACACACTTGTTCAGATATCTGGAGTATCATCGGTTGAATTTTATATCAATGAAGAACCATTGATGAATTCAGATAACGAAGCTGTCGGTGCAATGAATGAGACATCTTTTGTTCAAAATGACGGAAGTGAAATTAATGAGTATGAAGCAACAGAATTAGTACTGTATTTTGCCAGTGATGATGGTAAGAATTTAATGCAATCTACAAGAAGAGTAACACACAGTGTTAATATGTCATTGGAAAAAGTAGTTATGGAGCAGCTGATTTCAGGACCGTCCTCGAACACTGATTTAAAGGCCACTGTTCCGGAAGGCACTAAACTAATTAGTATATATACCAAAGATACAGTGTGTTATGTTAATTTAAGTGCGGAGTTTTTAAATATGATAAATGATGTTTCAAAAGAAGTACAGATTTATTCGATAGTAAATTCACTTGCTGAATTATCTACTGTAAGTAAAGTTCATATATCAATTTATGGGGAGACTAATGGATCTTCAGTAAAGAATACGAATTTAGATGAAACATTAGAAAGAAATTTAGATTTAATAAAATAGAAAATAAGGGGGGATTTATTTGCAGAACCGTCCGTTGTGTGTGATGGTACTGTTGTTTTGCAGCGCAATATTTTTTATGCATCAAATGCCGCGGATCAATATATTTTACATTATAGTATTTACTATAATATTGGCTTTTGTATGTTGCTTTATATGGCGTTTGAGAAGAATATATATAATATGTGCAGCATTGTTTTTTTTAACAGGATGTTTTGTAACTGACAGAAAAAATAGTTTTCTTGAAAATATGCTGCCTGATGACAGGCAGGAGATTGTGTTAAACGGTATTATTTGTGATTATGAGGTTGCTGAAAATTATATTAAAGTTTTTTTAAAAGACTGCTTTTACATAGATAAAAACAAAATATCTGTAAATATATCAGATTTATCAAACAAAAATTTGTCATTGCAAAACATTGTCTCAGATGATCTTATTTCAAGTGGGAAAAATCTGAAATGCTTAGTTTACATAAATAAAGATGATCGTGTAAAAATTGGAGATAATATAACTGTTACCGGTGAAGTTAGCAGATGGTCTTCTCCGACAAATAAAGGTCAGTTTGATGAGAAAACGTATTATTATGGATTGGATATACATTTTAGCCTCTTTGCAGATAATATACTGCACATCAGATGCGGTGATGACATCTGTTTGCAATCAATAAGAAATATAAGAGATTGTCTTCATAAAAATTATAATAAAATTACTGACAAAGTAAGTTCAGGAGTTTTTCAGGCTATGCTTTTGGGAGAAAAGAATAGCGTTGACGGGGAGACAAAAAAATTATTTATGGATGGGTCAATAGGTCATATTCTTGTTGTTTCAGGTCTTCATTTTTCTGTTGCCGGTATGGCGGTCTTTTCATTGTCAAGGAAATTTCTAAGTTATTTATCATCTGGTATAATAAGTATCTTTTTATTATTTTTATTTGGAATTTTATGCGGTTTTTCTACAAGTTCGATAAGAGCTTTTTTAATGTTTGCTGTATTTATTGGTGCATCTGTTAAAGGGAGGGATTATGATTTGCCGACATCTCTTGCAGCTGCAGTTATTTATATATTGTTAAGCAATCCATACACATTGTTTTTGCCGGGGTTTATTTTGTCTGTCTCTGCAGTTATGGGAATAATTACAGTGGTTCCTGTTTTTTCTCTACTGGTAAAGTCAAAATCAAAATTGTTAAAAGCAATGTATACCAGTCTTGGGATTCAAATATTTACCCTCCCTGTTTCTTTGTTTTATTTCTTTAATTTCAATCCCTATTCACTTATTTTAAATGCGGCTGTATTGCCGTTGATGCCAGTTGTTCTTGTGTGCGGCATTATATCAGGAATGTTCAGTTTCTTTCTATTGGGCGTTTCTAAAATATTAATTATGCCAGGAAGCCTTATTTTAAAATATATCAATGGTTTGTGTTTATATATGCAAAGCTTGCCTTTTTATAATATTTTTCCCGGAAAACCTTCATTTTCTGTCTGTATATTATATTATTTTCTGCTTATTTTAATAATATTTATTTATAACAGGAAAGAGGTTAGAAAAAAATATTGGATTGTGTTTTTTTTAGCCCTTCCATCGTTGTTTTTTATACATAGAAAAGTTCCGTTAAGTATAGAAATGCTTGATGTAGGGCAGGGGTTATGTGTTTTTGTCAAGACAGAAGATGGTGCAAGAATATTATATGATGGTGGCAGTACAGATTTATCAGAGGTAGGCAAATATCGTATTATTCCATTTTTAAAAGCTGATGGCAGTATTGTGCTAGACGCAGTATTTGTTTCTCATCTTGACAGAGATCATATATCAGGTATTGTTGAGATTATTTCAGATAAAAGTGTTAAAATAAAAACACTTTATCTTCCTAAAACGTCATTTGTTGATAAAGAGTATAAGAAACTAGAAGATTTTGCAAAAAATAATGGGGTAAAAGTAGCTGTTTTTGGAGATGGAAATAGACTTGTCTGCGGAAAGTTGAAAATTGATGGAATACATCCATCTAAAGATTTTATTACTGTAAATAGAAATGATACATCAATTATAATGAGATTGGAATATAATGGCGGTGGTTCTGAAAATAGTTTCTCAATGTTGTTTTGCGGTGATATGGAACAGGCCGCTCAGAGCAGGATACTGCACAATAGAAGATTATTGGATACAGAAGTGCTTGTTGCTGCTCATCATGGTTCAGGATATACAACAAGTGAAGAATTTTTAGATAAAATCAAACCAAAAGTTACCCTTATTTCGTGTGGTGAACAGAATAAGTATGGGCATCCTCATGCGGAGCTTATAGAAAGGCTTGAAAATGTTTACAGTAAAATTTTTATTACGATGAAGTGCGGCGCCGTGAATATTAATTATAATGACGGAAGATATATAGTGCAAAGCAGATGATTTAGATAGATAATATTACTTGACAAAATTTATAATATTGTGTTATTGTAGACAAGTATAAATGTTAAAGGCTATGAATGTGTAAGTAGACTTTTAGTTTCCTACAGAGAAAGGAAGTCATCGGCTGTAAGCTTCCTCAGGTTCAGTTAAAAGTTGAATTTCCCACAGGAGTTTCTTTTTTGAAAAAAAGTAGAAAAAGACGTTGGCATGCGTTAAATGCTTAGAGAGTCTGTATCAATATAAAATGATATGGAAAACAGGGTGGTACCGCGGATACTATTTCGTCCCTAAGGGATGTTAAAGTATCTGCGTTTTTTATTGTGCAAGTAGTGAGTTGGATAGTTGCATTTGTGTAGTTAATTAACTAAGCACATACTTATGTTGATTTTTAAGGAGGTAAAAAGATGGATATCGAAAAGAAATTAAAAGAGATTCGAGAGGAAGCGTTAAAGCAGATACAAACATCTGAAAAGCTTGAAAAACTTAATGATGTAAGAGTAGGTTTTCTTGGAAAAAAGGGAGAACTGACAGCGCTTTTAAAAAGTATGAAGGATGTTGCACCAGAGGAGAGACCTGCTTTTGGGCAGAAAGTAAATGAAACTCGTCAGGCAATAGAGAAAGTTTTGGAAGAGACTAAATCAAAGCTTGAAAACGCAGCCAGGGAAGCTAAATTAAGAGCAGAAGTTATTGATGTGACGCTTCCGGCAAGGAAAGTAAATTTAGGTCATCGTCATCCTAATACAGTTGCCCTTGAAGAAGTTGAGAGGATTTTTACTGGTATGGGTTACGAAGTAGTTGAGGGACCTGAAATAGAATATGATTATTATAATTTTGAGGCGTTAAATATTCCGGCCAATCATCCAGCGAAAGATGAACAGGATACATTTTATATAACACCAGATATACTACTTCGAACACAGACGTCAGGAGTTCAGGTTCACGAGATGGAAAGAGGAAAACTGCCGATAAGAATGATAGCGCCTGGACGTGTTTTTCGTTCGGATGAAGTAGATGCAACTCATTCACCTTGTTTTCATCAGATTGAAGGAATGGTTATTGATAAAAATATAACATTTGCTGATTTAAAAGGAACTCTTGCAGAATTTGCAAAGCAGCTGTTTGGAGCTGATACTAAAGTTAAGTTCCGTCCTCATCACTTTCCGTTTACAGAGCCGAGTGCCGAGATGGATGTGACTTGTTTTAAATGCAAAGGAGAGGGCTGCCGTTTTTGTAAAGGTGAAGGTTGGATTGAAATATTAGGTTGTGGTATGATACATCCACGAGTTTTAAAAATGAGCGGAATAGATCCTGATGAATATTCTGGTTTTGCATTTGGCGTAGGATTGGAGAGAATAGCGCTGTTAAAATATGAAATAGATGATATGCGGCTGTTGTATGAAAATGATATACGTTTTCTGAAACAGTTTTAATAAGTGAAAGGAGAAAATAGATGAATACTTCATATAAATGGTTAAAAGATTATGTTCCTGATTTAGAAGTCAGTGATAAAGAATTTATGGATGCTATGACGCTTTCAGGTTCAAAAGTAGAATGCTTTAATAGATTAGATGCAGATATTGAAAATATTGTTGTAGGTCAGGTTAAAAAGATTGAGAAGCACCCAGATGCAGAGAAGTTGGTTGTCTGTCAGGTTGATATAGGTGAGGATGAACTGCTGCAGATTGTAACAGGAGCTCCAAATGTTGCTGAAGGTATGAAAACACCAGTTGTTCTTGATGGAGGCCGAGTTGCTGGGGGACATGATGGAAAGAAAACGCCAGGCGGAATTAAAATTAAAAAGGGAAAGCTTCGCGGTGTTGTTTCTAATGGAATGATGTGCTCAATAGAGGAACTGGGTTCAGACAGAAACTTTTATCCTGAAGCACCTGAAGAAGGTTTGTATCAGTTTTCAGATGATGTTGAAGTTGGGGCGGATGCAATCGATGTGCTTGGTCTGCACGATGTTGTGTTTGAATATGAAATTACTTCTAACAGAGTAGAATGTTATAGCGTACTTGGTCTGGCAAGGGAAGCTGCCGCTACATTTAATAAGAAATTTATTCCGCCTGTGGTTCAGGTTAAAGAAAATTCAGAAAATATAAATGATTATTTTAATGGAGTTACAATTGAAGATAAAGACTTATGCAGTCGTTATTGTGCGAGAGTAGTAAAAAATATAAAGATACAGCCGTCACCGCAGTGGATGCAGAGAAGACTTGCAGCTCATGGTATTCGTCCAATCAATAATATTGTAGATATTACGAACTATGTAATGGAAGAGTACGGACAGCCAATGCATGCATATGATTTAGATACAATTGAGGGTAAAGAGATAATTGTCCGCCGTGCGAAAGCTGGTGAAACTTTTGTTACGCTTGACGGGCAGGAAAGGAACTTGGATGAAAATATTCTTATGATATGCGACGCTCAGAAGGCAGTTGGAATTGCAGGGATTATGGGCGGCGAAAACTCTATGATTACTGATGATGTAAATACAATGCTTTTTGAGGCAGCGTGTTTTGATGGAACAAATATTCGTCTTTCATCAAAGAAAGTTGGTCTTCGTACAGATGCATCAGGTAAATTTGAGAAAGGACTTGATCCAAACAATGCAATTGAGGCAATTAACCGTGCCTGTCAGTTAGTAGAGGAACTTGGTGCAGGAGAAGTTGTAGGGGGAGTTGTAGATATATCCCATTTTAAAAATAAAAATATTAGAATAAAGTTTGAGCCTGAGAAAATAAATAAATTTTTGGGAACTGATATAGCTGTAAATGATATGCTTTCCTATTTTGAGAGACTTGAGTTATCTTATGACAGTGATACAAAAGAAATTATTATTCCATCTTTCCGTCAGGATTTAGAGTGTTTTGCAGATATTGCGGAGGAGGTTGCAAGGTTTTATGGTTATGATAATATTCCAACAACACTCCCAAGCGGTGAGGCTACAACCGGGCAGTTGTCATTTAAGCTTCGTATAGAGGAAATTGCAAAAAATACTGCTCAAATATATGGTTTTAGTGAGGCAATGTCATTTTCATTTGAGAGTCCGAAAGTGTTTGATAAGCTTTTGATTTCTCAAGATTCAAAACTGAGAGATGCGGTTGTAATTTCCAATCCGCTAGGTGAGGATTATAGCATTATGAGGACAACACCGCTAAATGGAATACTGACATCTCTAGCTGCAAATTACAATCATAGAAATAAAAATGTTCGTCTGTATGAGCTGGCAAATATTTATATTCCTAAACAGATGCCTTTGACTGAACTTCCTAATGAGAGAATACAGCTTACATTTGGTATGTATGGTGATGGTGATTTCTTTACTATGAAGGGTGTAGCAGAAGACTTTTTATATGCGGTTGGTCTTAAAGATAAAATTGTCTACAATCCTGAAGCTGGAAGACCATTTCTTCATCCTGGAAGACAGGCTGATATGATTTATGATGAAACTGTGATTGGTTATATTGGTGAACTTCATCCGACTGTTGCAGATAATTATAATATTGGACAACGAGTGTATATTGCTGTTATTGATATGCCTGAAATTGTTGAGAGGGCAACTTTTGATATAAAATATACAGGTATAGCTAAATATCCTGCTGTTAGTCGTGATTTAAGTATGGTAATGAAAAAAGAAGTTTTAGTAGGTCAGATTGAAGAGATAATAGAGTCAAAAGGCGGACAGTATTTGGAGAATTATGAGTTGTTTGATATATATGAGGGTGAACAGATAAAAGATGGCTATAAATCTGTTGCCTATTCCATTACGTTCCGTGCAAATGATAAAACACTTGAGGAGTCTGATGTCAGGGAACCAATGGACAGAATATTAAAAAATCTTGAGAAGATTGGTATTGAGCTTAGGCAGTAGTCTGGAAAGTGAAGGGGATATTAATGAAGATAAAACAGATATTTGGTGCGGTTATTGCTTTAGTTTTATTTGTAATTTCAGGATTTGCCTCAAAGGCAGTGCAGGATAATATTCAAAATAATTTCCAAGATTATTGGAATGCAAGCTTTAGCAGTTTGACGCAGACTGTTAAAAATTATCCTGTAAATGATTTTGTAGGTGTAATAAATATAAGCGGTACAATACAGGATGTAGGTTCTTCTGATCTTTTTTCAATAGTTGAGTATGATCATCAAGGCATTTTGGATTTTGTTGATGATATGATATATAATTCAAATAATGTGGGACTGTTTTTAAATATAGACAGTCCCGGCGGTTATACTTATGAGATTGTTGAGCTGTATGATAAGCTTGTGAAATATAAAGAAATTACCGGACGTCCAATATATGCATATTGCAATTCATACTGTTGTTCAGGTGGATATTATCTTGCAGCCACAGCAGATGAGATTTATGCTAACCAGGAATCAATTGTAGGTTCAATAGGATGTATTATGTCCAGTTACGATTGTTCAGGACTGTATGAAAAACTTGGAATTAAAGAGGTAAATATAGCCAGCGGAAAAAATAAGGCTATGGGTTCAGCGGGAACACCGCTTACAGAAGAACAGCTCAATATATATCAATCTATAGTTGATGAATCATATGAAAGTTTTATAGATGCTGTTGAACATGGCAGAGGTATGAAAAGAGATCAAGTTTATAAAGTTGCTGACGGCAGGATTTATACAGCTAGACAGGCAAAAGAAGCAGGACTTATAGATGGAGTACTGTCTTATGATGATTTCAGTAATTATCTGTCAGATTGTTTTAGTTTTTCGGATTATTATACTTTTGGACAGGATAAAAAAACATTTTATTCGCTGATGTTTGAAAAAATTGAGAATATAATTCCAAAGTCAGATGTACAGACAAATATAGAACTGATGAATGAATACAAGAATGGGGGGCTAATGTATTATGCAGATGTCATCTAATGAAAATAATTCTGCAGTTAGTAAGGAAGAACTTACCTATGCTGGATTTATGCCAAGATTTATAGCATTTTTGATTGATGGTTTTATAGTTGGGATAGCCTCTTTTATGATTAAATATATATTTTTTGGTGAAATTATGACAGTTGAATATTTTAATAAATCAATTGTTTTTACTTACTCGATTGTTGATATACTTTCTTGTATTTTGACCCTTTCATATTTTATTATATGTATATATTGTACAGAGACGACATTAGGCAAATATATTATGAAGCTAAAAGTTGTCAGAAAAGATGGTGGAAAACTTTCATTATTTAACATTATTTACAGAGAGACAATAGCTAGATTTATAAGTTCATTTCTGTGTGTCGGTTATATTTTAATATTTATAGATAAAGAAAAAGCGGCGCTTCACGATATGTTCTGTGATTCTAGAGTTATATATGCATGTAATGTTAAAAAGACGGTGTATATAAGAAAACAGTTTGTACAGCCTCAGTATGTAAATCCTCCATATAGCGGACCAGCGAATGCGCCGCATCATCCGTATGGAGGACCGGTTAATGCATCGCCTTCCCCATATAATGGACCGCAGGACGGATTGGTAAATAGGCCGATGCCGTCGGAAATATCACAGCAGGGTAATGGAAATATATCAGTGCCATCGCACAATGGTTCAAATAATGATGCGGCAGTTCCTTCAAATAATACATTACAGAACAGTATGAATGAAGGTACTGGGACAAATCAGGAAAGCATAGAAAAATAGCGGTTATTTATGTAATGATTTAATTGGAGAAAATTATTATGGATATGAAATTATCAGATTTTAATTATTATCTTCCGGAAGAATTAATTGCGCAGGATCCTCTTTTGCAGAGGGACTCTTCAAGAATGCTTATTTTAAATAAAAATACAGGACATTATGAACATAAAATATTCCATGATTTGCCGGAATATTTAAGACCTGGGGATTGTCTTGTTCTTAATAATACAAAAGTTATTCCTGCACGTCTTCTTGGCAGTCGTGATGGAAAAGAAGATAATATTGAGCTTTTATTGTTAAAACGCAGAGAGAATGATGTGTGGGAGACTCTTGTAAGGCCTGGCAAAAAGTTAAAACCAGGTGTTAGGGTATCTTTTGGAGATGGAATTTTAAAAGGTGAGATAACAGATATTGTCGAAGATGGAAATAGGCTTGTAAAATTTGAATACGACGGGATTTTTGAGGAAGTGCTTGATGAGTTGGGGCAGATGCCGCTGCCCCCATATATTAAGCATAAGTTAGAAGACAAAAACCGTTATCAGACTGTGTATGCAAAATATAATGGTTCGGCAGCAGCGCCTACGGCTGGTCTGCATTTTACACAAGAACTGCTTGATAAAATTGAGAAAAATGGTATTGATATTGCTTATGTAACATTGCATGTTGGATTGGGTACTTTTCGTCCTGTAAAAGTTGAAAATATATTAGAACATTCAATGCATTCTGAATTTTATATGATTGACAAATATAATTCACAGAAGATAAGAAAAGCCAAAAATGAAGGTCGGAGAGTAATTAGTGTAGGCACAACGAGCTGCCGTACACTTGAGGCTGCTTATGCTGATAATGGAGAGATTAGAGAATGCAGCGGCTGGACTGATATTTTTATTTATCCTGGCTATCAGTTTAATATTGTAGATGCGCTTGTGACTAATTTTCATCTTCCTGAATCAACGCTGCTTATGTTGGTAAGCGCTCTTGCCGGAAGGGAGAATATTTTAAGGGCATATGAGGAGGCGGTAAAAGAAAAATATAGATTTTTTTCATTTGGGGACGCTATGTTTATAACATGATAAAGAACTAATATAGAAATGAGGACATATTATGAATTTTGATGGATTATGTATCGGATTTGTAGGTTTGGGGTTGATTGGGGGCTCAATAGCAAAGACTGTTAAGCGAATTAATCCTACTGTTAAGATTGTTGCATATAACCGAACATATTCAGTGTTAGAATCTGCCAAGGAAGAGGGCTGTATTGATGTTATATGTCATGAGATTGATGACAGTTTTAACGAGTGTGATTACGTTTTTATGTGTATGCCTGTAAATTATAATGCCGAATATCTTGAAATAATTTCGCAGCATATAAAAAAAGATTGTATTATAACTGATGTGGGCAGTGTTAAGACACAGATTCATGAGACAATAATTAAATTAGGTCTTGAAGAGCGTTTTATTGGAGGACATCCTATGGCAGGTTCAGAGAAGACCGGATATGAAGCGGCAACTGACAGGCTTATAGAAAATGCCTATTATCTTATAACTCCATCTTCGCGAGTAGATGATGCCGCTGTTCGTAAGTTTAGTAATTTTGTAAAGTCGATAGGCGCGATTCCTCTTGTGCTTGATTATAGAGAACATGATTATTATGTGTCTGCCATAAGCCATGCACCTCATGTAATTGCTGCAAGTCTTGTGCATGTAGTAAAGGAAAGTGATGATGAAAACCAGACAATGAAAACTATTGCTGCAGGAGGATTTAAAGATACAACAAGAATCTCCGCCGGTTCTCCAATAATGTGGCAGCAGATTTGTATGAGTAACTCTGAAAATGTATGTAAAGTATTGGGTAAATATATTGATGTTTTAAATAATGTGAAAAAGATATTTGAAGAAAAGGATTCAGATAAAATATACAACTTTTTTGATGAGGCCAGAGAGTATAGAAGCAAAATAGGCAGACAAAAGAAAAATTATCAAGATTCATATGCATTGTATTGTGATATTGCAGATGAGACTGGAGCAATTGCAATTTTTGCAACGCTTCTTGCTGCAAATCAAATAAGTATAAAAAATATCGGAATTGTTCATAACAGGGAATTTGAACAGGGAGTTTTACATGTTGAGTTTTATAATCTTCATGAGTTTAACAAGGCCTTTGAGTTGTTAGAAGAAAAAGGTTATTCAGTAAAACAGGCGTAAAAAATAAAAATAACTTGTCCGTTTTTTAATATACAAAGAAAAGTTGATATATAAATATCTTAATTTATACATTAACTTTCCTTTGTATTTTTTTCATTAAATAGACGAAAAACCTCAATTTTAAATTTATCAGTTTCGCTTATTCCAACAAATGTTCCTCCAAACATAACTCGGCCGTCTTCTAGTGTCTGAGAACGTACAACCCTTATGATAACATCCATTGTATCTTTGGTAGGGAAATTAAGGCGAGCCTTGTAAAAAGAACTAATTTCAATTGAACATTCAGTTGTAAAGCCTATTCCTGATTTGGAAATGTTCATTACCTCAACAGGAAATTTCTCTGCATCTTTTATAGATTGATTTTTAGTTATATCATATAGAGCTATGGTCATATCTATCTCAAGTCTTGCAGCCTTTCTATTTTCAATAAAACTAGACATACGAATCCTCCTCAGTAAAAATATTAAATATATTTTATCATAATTTTGTAAATATTTCAATTATGAACTTCTTTTAATTGATTTTTTTTTTCTTTAGTTGTATAATTATACAATGTATTTAGTATAGGCTGATTGAATGGAGGGTTATTTGATGGCGAAACTTAAAGAGTTTATCTTTACTCATAAAAAAACGTCAATCGGTATAAGTGCTGCTGTATTGCTGTCCATTTCTCTAGTTTGTTTTGCAATGTTTTTTATGGAAAATGACAGCAGTAAGGATAAGAAGAATGAAGATGAGGTTTCTTTTAAAGATTGGGACAACCTCATTGCCGATTTAGAAGAAGAACCTGTATCAGAGTTAGATGAAGTGTACAAAGATCCATCATCAGATAAAGAAAAGAAATATAAAATTTCAATTAATAAGACACAAAATTATATAACAATTTTAGGAAAAGATAGAGAAAATAAATATACGAAAGTGATCAAATATATGGTGTGTTCAGCGGGATTTGATACACCTACAGGAACCTTCTCCACTTCTGATAAGTATACATGGAAAATAGTTAATGGAAATGTATGGGCTCAGTATGCTACAAGAGTGGAGGGAAATGTTCTTATACATTCAATGCCGTATCAGTCAAAGGATAAGGGAACATTGCTGCCAAACTATTACAATCAGCTTGGAAGGACATTGTCAGCTGGATGTGTTAGAGTGTCGGCAGGTGATTCAGAGTGGATTCTTAAAAACTGTCCAAGGGGGACTGTAGTTGAGATATATGAGTCAGATGAGATTCCTGTAAATTTTCCGGCGTCTATAAAAGTTCCAGATAATGCTGCTTGGGATCCTACTGATTCAGATGATGCTAACCCATGGAAAAGTATCGTGCTTGAATTTAATGGACTGGAAAATATAAAGAATATTGAAAGAGGAACACAATTTGATTATATGGAAGGCGTCACAATATTAGATACATGCGGAAATGATATTTCTTCTCAAGTAAAAGTTACTACAGAGATGGATGTGTTTAATCCAGGCACTTATAATGCTAGATATGAAGTTATGGATGCGACTGGAAAGACAGCGCAGAAAGACGTTACTTTTCAGGTTCAGGATACAACACCTCCAAAATTATGCGGTCTTATGGATACTATTTATTTTTCATCTGCCGCAAGTGTTACTAAGGAAAGTGTTCTAAAAGGTGTCACTATGTTAGATAATAATCAGATAATACCGCTTGATACAGTACAGGTTGTGTTGCCCCCTATAGCGGAGGGACCTAATCAGGTTACGATAACAGCGGCTGACAGTTATCAGAATGTGACGACAAAAACAATAACAGTTATCGTAGATTCTAAGCCGCCGACAGTTAAGCTTAAGGATGGAATGAAAAAGACTATTCCGCTTAAGCAGGTAGTTGATAAAGCATACGCAATATCACGAATTGAAGCTTCTGACGAGGGTATACCTGTTGAGGAATCTCAGATAAATGTTTCTATTCGTCCAAAACTATGGGGTTATACTTTACATTACAAAGTTTATGATAAACAAGGTAATGTTGCAGCATTTCAGGATGAAGTTAACTATATTGATTATGCAATTATTCCGTCTGGAAATTTGAATGTAACAGACATAACAGACCGTTCGCAGCTTTTGGAAGGTGTAGTTTTAAAGACAAGTGATGGAAACACGGAAGCTGTTGATGATATAAAATATACAGTTGTTGAGCAGGCAGGCGGTAAGTATCAGATTACTTATTCATATAGTTTTTCTTGTCCATTAGGCTCAAAGACTATTACTGCGACAGATACATTTACTATAAAGAGTGTTGTTACGCCGACACCTACTCCGGATGAAAGTGAAACTCCGGAAATGACGCCGGCTAATTCGTACAGACCGCAGGTAAGCAGTGCGCCGCCTGCAATTACAAATAAACCATAAAAATTATAACAAAGTGTAATACTTTGAGGCATACATTTTAAGGAGGATTAAAAATGGCAGTGACATATAATCACGAAGTAGTTGAGAAGAAATGGCAGAAATTATGGGATGACAACAAAGCTTTTGCGGCAACAGACGATTATTCCAAACCTAAATATTATGCGTTAGTAGAGTTTCCTTATCCATCAGGACAGGGTCTGCATGTAGGTCATCCAAGACCTTATACTGCATTAGATATAGTGGCTAGAAAGAGAAGAATGCAGGGATACAATGTCTTATATCCGATGGGGTGGGATGCATTTGGTCTTCCTACAGAAAATTATGCTATTAAGAATAAAGTGCACCCAAAAGAAGTTACAAAAAATAATGTTATTAGATTTAAAGACCAGTTACATTCATTGGGGTATTCATTTGACTGGGACAGAGAAGTAAATACAACAGATCCGGAATATTATAAATGGACACAGTGGATATTTTTACAATTGTTTAAGAAAGGTCTTGCATATAAAAAGGAAATGCCGATAAACTGGTGTACTTCATGTAAAGTTGGTCTTGCAAATGAAGAGGTTGTAAATGGCGTATGCGAGAGGTGCGGCTCTGAAGTTGTCCGAAAAGTAAAAAGTGAGTGGATGTTAAAGATAACTGAATATGCGGATAAACTGATTGATGGCTTGAATGATGTTGATTATATTGAGAGAGTTAAGGTTTCACAGAAAAACTGGATTGGACGTTCATATGGGGCGGAAGTGGATTTCTCAATAAAAGACAAAGAGGATAAGCTGAGAATTTATACTACGCGTTGTGATACGCTTTTTGGAGTTACTTATATGGTAGTTTCTCCTGAACATCCAATAATAGATAAATATAAGAATGAGTTAAAAAATTTTGAAGAGATTGACGCCTATAGAGAACAGGCTGCTAAGAAATCTGATTTTGAGAGGGCCGAGCTTGCGAAGGAGAAAACGGGAGTTTGTATTGACGGACTAACAGCGATTAATCCTGTAAATGGAAAAGAAATACCAATTTGGATATCTGATTATGTGCTGATGTCATATGGTACAGGTGCTATTATGGCAGTTCCAGCGCATGATGAGAGAGACTGGGAATTTGCGAAGAAATTCAATCTTCCTCTTATTCAGGTGGTTGCTAAAGATGGTGAAGAAGTAGATATAAATGCTTCAGCGTTTACAGATGTTGCCACAGGTATTCTTATCAACTCAGATTTTATCAATGGTTTGGAAGTTAAAGATGCCCAGGCGAAGATGATTTCTTTTCTGGAAGAAAAGAAGATTGGTACATCAAAGACTAACTATAAATTAAGGGATTGGGTATTTTCACGTCAGCGTTATTGGGGAGAGCCGATACCTATTGTTATTTGTGATGACTGTGGTTTTGTTCCAGTAGACGAAAGCGAACTGCCTTTAATGCTTCCTGAAGTAGAAAGTTATATGCCTACAGATAACGGTGAGTCTCCGCTTGCCGCAATTGACAGTTGGGTTAATACAAAATGTCCGTGTTGTGGCAAGACTGCAAAACGTGAGACCGATACAATGCCACAGTGGGCAGGGTCTTCATGGTACTTCCTGCGTTATACAGATCCTCATAATAAGGAGGCGTTGGCAAGTCCTGAGGCATTAAAATATTGGCTTCCGATAGATTGGTATAATGGTGGTATGGAACATACAACACTGCATTTACTATATTCTCGTTTTTGGCATAAATTTTTGTATGATAACGGAGTTGTGCCAACATCAGAACCATACCAAAAGAGAACTTCGCATGGAATGATTTTAGGTGAAAATGGCGAGAAAATGTCAAAATCACGCGGAAATGTAGTTAATCCTGATGATATCGTCAATGAATATGGAGCAGATACTCTTAGAACATATGAAATGTTTATCGGAGCTTTTGATTTAAGTGCGTCATGGTCGGATGACGGTGTTAAGGGGTGCAGGCGTTTCTTGGACAGAGTTTGGAAATTACAGGATATGCTTGTTGATGATATGGGTTACTCTAAAGATATGGAAGTTAAGATGCATCAGACAATTAAGAAAGTAAGCAGCGATTTTGAAGTGTTAAAATATAATACTGCTATTGCAGCTATGATGGCGCTTATCAATGATTTTTACAAAAGGAACAGTGTGACAAAAGGCGAATTTAGAACGTTGTTGATGCTGTTAAATCCGGTAGCGCCTCATATAACAGAGGAATTATGGCAGATTTGTGGTTATGAAGGTTATATTTATCAAAATAAATGGCCTGAATTTGATGAGGCTAAGACAGTTGAGTCTGCAGTTGAGATAGCGGTTCAGATTAATGGCAAGACAAAGACAACAATAATGATTGATAAGGATGAGGATAAAGTCTCTGTGATTGCAAAGGCTAAAGAGGCAATATCTGCTAAGCTTACAGGTAATATTGTAAAAGAAATTTATGTTCCGGGAAGGATTGTAAATATAGTACAAAAATAGAATAAAAAAGGAGAGCGATCATAGTGAAAGATGTTTTTTATGGTGATATTGAAAAAAGTCCTAGAATACCTCGCTTAGTGGAGCATTTATATGCCAAAATGCCAGTTATAGAGGCAGACCGTGCTTTAATTGTTACAGAGTCATATAAGGAGACTGAATGTGAGCCGGTAATTATCCGACGTGCTAAGGCATTTGAGAAAATATGTAAGGAATTGCCTATAATTATAAGACCAGAAGAGCTTATTGTTGGCAGTAACTCTATTGCGCCAAGGGGGTGCCAGGTTTTTCCTGAATATTCATTTTCATGGTTAGAAGATGAATTTGATACAGTTGAGACTAGAAGTGCAGATCCTTTTTATATTTCTGAAGAGACCAAAAAGGCACTTCATGAGGCGTATAAATACTGGGGCGGCAAGACGACAAGTGATTTGGCTACTTCATACATGGCTCCTGAGGCTTTGACAGCTATTGAGCATAATATGTTTACAACAGGCAATTATTTTTACAATGGAATTGGACATTTTTGTGTTGATTATGAAAAAGTTCTGCGTCTTGGTTATGAGGGAATAAGAAAAGAGGCGGAGGAAGAGCTTGAAAAATGCCAGGTTTCTGATGCTGATTATGCTAAGCGTTATCATTTTCTGGAATCTGTAATAATTTCGTGTAATGCTGCCATTACATATGCTGGAAGATATGCTGTTCTTGCGCTTGAAGAAGCTGAGAAATGCAGTGATATAACACGTAAAAAGGAGCTTCTTGAAATTGCAAGGATATGTGCTAAAGTTCCGGCTAAGCCGGCACAAAGTTTCTACGAAGCATGTCAGAGTTTTTGGTTTATACAGATGCTCTTACAGACAGAATCAAGCGGACACTCCATTTCTCCGGGACGTTTTGATCAATATATGTATCCATATTATGAGAAAGATATGCGGGAAGGAAATATTACAAGGGAATTTGCACAGGAATTAATTGATTGTATTTGGGTTAAATTAAATGATTTAAATAAAGTCAGGGATGCTGCTTCTGCCGAAGGATTTGCAGGGTACAGTTTGTTCCAAAATCTTATAGTAGGTGGACAGAATGAAGCAGGAGTCGATGTGACAAATGATTTGTCTTGTATGTGTATTGAGGCTTCAATGCATGTTATGTTGCCGGCACCTTCTCTGTCAATACGTGTGTGGAATAAGACTCCTGATGCGTTAATGATTAAGGCTGCAGCGCTTACAAGAACAGGTATTGGTCTTCCTGCTTATTACAATGATGAAGTAATTATTCCGTCAATGCTCAGTATGGGAGTAACTTTGGAGGATGCCAGAAATTATTGTATTATCGGTTGTGTTGAGCCGCAGGCTCCAGGTAAAACTGATGGCTGGCATGATGCTGCTTTCTTTAATATGTGCCGTCCATTGGAGCTTGTATTCAGCAATGGTATGGATAAGGGAGTTCAGGTAGGCCTTAAGACTGGCAGAATAGAAGATATGACTACATTTGACGAAGTTTATGACGCATATAAAGCCCAGATGGAATATTTTATAAAATTATTAGTAAACTCTGATAATGCAATAGATATGGCTCATAGAGAGAGATGTCCTCTGCCGTTCCAGTCTGCGATGGTAGCGGATTGTATAAAGGCTGGTAAGGCAATGCAGGAGGGCGGCGCCCACTATAACTTTACCGGACCACAGGGATTTGGTATTGCAAATATGACAGATGCTTTATACGCTATTAAACTTCTTGTCTTTGAGCAAAAGAAATATACGCTCTCAGATTTTAAGAAAGCTATGGATAATAACTTTGGAAAAGGTCTTACACTTGATAAAGTTACACAATTGACATCAGAAGTTGCTAAGAATCTTGTCGCAGCAGGAAAACAAGTGGGAGAAAATGAAATTACTCAAATTTTTGAGACTGTTAAAAATACATCTGTTTCAGCAGAGGAAGCGAATTTTTATGACAGTATGCTGAAAGATATCGCATCCTTGCCTAAGTATGGAAATGATGATGATGATATAGATATGTTTGCTAAAGATGTAGCATACACATATACTAAACCTTTGTTAAAATATACAAATCCAAGAGGCGGAAGATTCCAGGCGGGACTTTATCCGGTGTCAGCAAATGTGCCGCTTGGAGCTCAGACAGGAGCAACTCCTGACGGAAGGCTTGCAGGAACACCTATTGCGGATGGTATTGGACCAGCTGCAGGGCGTGATATAGATGGACCTACGGCAACGCTTAATTCAGTTGCGAAAATCGATCATGGTATTGCTTCTAATGGTACATTGCTGAACCAAAAATTTCATCCTTCTGCACTTAGCGGAATAGAGGGATTACAGAAGTTTGCTGCAATGATTAGAGCTTATTTTGACCAAAAAGGTATGCATGTACAGTTTAATGTCGTTAGCAGGGAGACGCTTCTGGACGCACAGGCTCATCCTGAAAATTATAAAGGTCTTGTAGTAAGGGTTGCAGGATATAGTGCTTTGTTTACTACATTGTCAAAGTCATTGCAGGATGATATTATCAATCGTACAACACAGGCATTTTAATTTGTATATTTTATCTGGAGGGATGCTATGATTGTAGATCAGGATTATTTAAATACAAAAGGTCGTATTTTTGATATTCAAAAATATTCAATCCATGATGGTCCGGGAATAAGGACGATTGTATTTCTAAAAGGATGTGCTTTCAGATGCAGATGGTGCTGTAATCCGGAATCGCAAAGTTATGAGATACAGACGATGGTGACCGCAGGTAAGGAGAAAGTTGTAGGACAAGACGTCACAGTGGCTGAAGTTATGGAGGAAGTTAGGAAAGATGCAATACACTACAGGCGTTCTGGCGGCGGTTTGACTCTATCAGGAGGAGAATCACTTCTTCAGATGGATTTTGCTTCAGATTTATTACTTGCGGCACATATGGAAGGTTATAACACTGCGTTAGAGTCTACAGCTTTTGCTGATTTTAATAAAATACGCGACAAGATTTTACCTCATTTGGATTTGTTTTTATTGGATATTAAACATATGAACAGTGCAAAACATAAGTTATTTGTAGGGCAGCCGAATGAGAGAGTGCTTGAAAATGCCCGTAAGATAACAGACAGCGGACAGAAGGTTATTGTTAGAGTTCCAGTTATACCTACATTTAATGCTACTCCAGAGGAAATACTTGAGATTGCTGTGTTTGCGCGCAGTTTAAAAGGCGTTGAGCAGATTCACTTGCTTCCATATCACAGATTGGGTGCAGATAAATACAATGGTCTAGACCGAGAGTATTATCTGGAAGGAATAGAGCCTCCTGAAAATGAGCTGATGCAGGATCTTGCAGAGGTTGCAAAGTCAACAGGGCTGCATGTGCAGATTGGAGGATAGAATGTAAAAAAAGTACAGTGAAAAATAATTTATAATTTTCACTGTACAGGTATTGTTTGTAAAAATATGCTTAAAAGGTATATTGTAATAAATGTCTTTTAAGTATATTTAAATATTTATTTTTTGAAAGCAGAAGTCATTTGTATAATGGTTTCTGCTTTCTTTTTGTCATCAGGGGATAACTGCTGCATTAGTACTTCAAGCAGAAGATTTTTTTCTTCTCCTTCAAAATTAATGCCTTTTTTATCGGCAGTTTGCATTGCTGATAAAAGGAAAGGCAGCATTTCAGACTGGCTCTTACTGGCTCCCTCGGTTGCCAGAGAAGAAAGCAAAGCGAGTTTGGCCGGGTCAAGATTTTTTAATTTGGGGTTATTCATCCAATTATTTTCCATACTATTCTCCTTTAATTTGCTGCGTTATTAAGTACAGTTTGATAGTTGTCAAACATTGTCTGCTGTTCAGGTGTCAGCATATTTTTTATTGTGTCAAAGAAGGAAGTTTTTTCATTTCCTTCAGATTCTTTTTCTACCTCCATAAAACTTCTATACATTTGAAATGCATTGACAAAATTAAGTGCCATATCAATATTGTCTTTCTCATTTTTTGAGCAGAACGGTTTTATTTCACTTAATAGTTCAAAAGGAGATTTCTGCGTATCACTGCTGCAAGCGGAAAGTTCTGCATTTGAATTGTCACTGCACATTTTTAATGCATTGGAAAGTTCAGATATCTTAATATAAGAAGATATAAATTTTTGCGATCCGGCAGGCATATACGGAAAAAAAGTTTTTAAAATTTGCAGTCTGTTTGAAAATGTCATTGTGTCAAAAGAAGTAAGGTTTGTATCATTATTTTCCATAATTTTAATTCCATTGTTTTTTTTAATAATATGAGACATTAAAAAAATTATTCTAAGAAAAATTTAAATTAAATAGAAACATTGGCAAGCAGTATTACATAGTATGAAGTGTAGATAAAATTTGGAGGTAAAAAATATGAGTGATTTAACAGCAACAAACTGCGGATGTGGATGTGAAGGAGGAGGAAATAACTGTCTTCTTTGGATAATTCTCTTAATGTGCTGTGGTGGTAGCGGTTCAGGTAGCTGCTTCTCATCAGGCGGAGACAACAACTGCATGCTTTTAATCTTACTCTTGCTTTGCTGTGGCGGCGGATGCGGCTGTTTCTAATATAATTAAGTTTATATAAGTTGTTAAACTTAACAGTGGCAAATAAGTTTTAAATAATATGGGCAGCTTCTAAAATCATTTTGTGTGGTTTTGGATAGCTGCCTATATTTATGTCTCATATTATATTCAAACACCTTATATCAGTCTAAAAAAGTTTAATAATTAAAAAAATAAAGCGCCATTAGGCGCTCTATTTTCTTGATGTTTTATATGAAAATAAATTGTTTTTATTTATATTTACATTGTTTTTTCTATATGTCTGTGATATGATTTCGGAAGAAGTCTTTTCTTTTTTTTCCATACATTCATCATCAGTCTCGTAAAAAGCATTTCCATTTCGAATGATTTTGGAATTCATAATTAGTTCTCCCTTATTAAAGTTATATCATATTTGCATTTGAGAGATGTATTGATATGCAAATATTAAAAATAGATTTAAAATATAAATCTTATATATTAATATGAAGTATTGCGGATTTTGTTATATATTATATATTAAATTATAATATTTTTATAAAACATTGTTTATTACTAACCATTATGGTATAATGTGAACACTTAACGAATTCGAGCCGAAGGCGAAAAATGAGTTTAGTGAGAACATATACTGAAAGTGAAATGTGAACACTTAACGAATTCGAGCCGAAGGCGAAGAATACATATCTTGTAATTTGGAGGATTTTATGTTTGCTGAAAATATAATTTGTTTTATTATTTATCTAATTTGTGCATGTATTATGTTTGCAATTGGTTTTTCTCAGATTAGAAGTAAAAAGCCTGTAGGTTTTTATTCAGGAGAAAAGCCGCTTACAGAAGAAAAACTAACAGATGTTCATGGCTGGAATTTTAGACATGGAGTAATGTGGATTATTTATGGATTTATAATTATTTTTTCTTTTATAGTAGGTTTTTTTGTAGGTGATTCAGTTTGGTGTATAGTACCATTTTGTGGTGGTCTTATTATTCCAATAATAATAATGATATTTTATCATCATAAGTTGATTAAAAAATATATGCAGTAAAGTGGTGAGGTTATGGATGAACATGAAATAAAATTAGATTTTGCCAATGAAATAAGGGAGAGACTGTTTAAGATAACAAGGAAAAATAGGGAATATGAACTTTTGTACCAGCCTGCAATTCAAGTTAAGCAGTCTCCAGAGGAGACTAAAGTTATTATTAAGTTTACATTAGGATATGAGCAGAATGTCTATGCATGCCGATTTCGTGTGGAAACGGATTGTGTGTATGTCAAAGTAAGCAGTGTAGGTACTTTTTTTGACCATATGCATATAAAAGGTAATCCTGATTTGATAGTTTTGGAGTTTGTAAATTGGATGAGGTTTGCGAGAAATGGAACTAAAGAGGGGGATTATGCTATTTTATTATGTCAGGAAAAGCCAGTTGGCTTTATGGTTCATCCTATAGACAGCGCATATAGCTATGCTTTTATGTCTAGGGAAATTGCTGGAAGCGGTTTAAAACCCAAAGTATTGTTTAAAAATTATGATGCGTATAATTTTGTAGGTAATAGAATTGATTGTTGGTATGAGGATGGAAAATATTTGTCCAAACAGTGTTATGGTAAAGGAGTGAAGCCTGTTACAGATTTAGATTTAGAGACAAGGCGTACATATCTGTGGAGTTTTTTGTGTATACTTGAACTTATGAAAAAGTAGACGAACATATTTTAAGTCAAATGAATATTATATATAAAAGTATTTGGCAGGTGCAATTTATGGATAGAGTCAGAAGACTAATTGGACTGGAGAATATGGAAAAGTCAGGAATTAAAATGTACGATGGTTCCGGTGTCGGGGTTGCGATTTTGGACACAGGGCTTTGCTTGGACAATGAAGATGTGGGCGGCAGAGTTGCTGCCTTTTTTGATTTTATAAATGATAGAGAAACATGCTATGACGATAACGGACATGGAACACATATAGCTGGAATTATAGGAGGAGATGGAAGAAATTCTGGTGGAAAGTACAGAGGTATAGCTCCAAAATGTCATTTTATAGTAGGTAAAGTTTTGGATGAAAATGGAAAGGGTTCAGTGGAAGATGTTAAAAATGCTGTAGATTGGGTTATAGGAGAAAAAAAACGCTTAAATATCAGAATACTTAATATTTCTATAGGTATGTTTCCAGATGCAAAGACAAAAGAACAGTTCGAACTTTTAGAAACAGTTGAAAAAGCATGGGATGCAGGGCTTGTAGTTGTAGTTGCTGCTGGCAATAATGGTCCTGAGCAAATGAGTATTACAAACCCAGGTATAAGCCCAAAGGTAATAACTGTAGGAGCTATACGGGAGAGAAGGGTTCAGCGATATTATTCAGGTATTGGACCAACAAAAGAGTGTATTATGAAACCAGAAATACTTGCACCCGGACAGAAAATAGTATCCTGTAAAAATGATTTTGGCAGTTATACAATAAAAAGCGGAAGTTCAATGGCTACTCCTGTAGTGAGCGGAGTCATTGCTTTACTGCTGCAGAAAGAGCCATGGTTAGAACCGATAGACGTTAAAATACGTTTATACGAAAGAGCTCAGGATATGGGGCTTAATAAGAAATTACAAGGATGGGGAACTATCAATGTACTAAAACTGTTGGGATAAAATGCTTGCCTGCAATGTTAGTCTGTGATAAAATATTGTATATGCAAATATTAAGGAACAAGGAGAGATAAGAAATGTCAGGACATTCAAAATTTGCAAATATTAAACATAAGAAAGAAAAAAATGACGCAGCTAAAGGTAAAGTATTTACAATAATTGGCCGTGAAATAGCGGTGGCAGTTAAAGAGGGGGGACCAGATCCCGCAAATAACAGTAAGCTTCGTGATGTTATAGCGAAAGCTAAGGCAAATAATATGCCTAATGACACAATTGAACGTGGTATTAAGAAAGCAGCCGGCGATGCAAATTCTGTTAATTATGAGTATGTTTCATATGAAGGATATGGACCGAACGGCACGGCCATTATTGTAGATGCATTAACAGATAATAAGAACCGGACGGCAGCCAATGTTCGTAATGCTTTTACTAAAGGCGGCGGTAATGTAGGTACACAGGGCTGTGTTTCTTTTATGTTTGATAAAAAAGGACAGATTATAGTAGCTAAAGAAGACTATGATAAAGAAGCAGATGAGCTGATGATGACTGCATTAGACGCCGGAGCTGATGATTTTAATGAAGAAGAAGATAGTTATGAGATAATTACTGAGCCTGATATATTTAGTGAAGTTCGTCAACAGTTGGAAGATGCAGGTGTGCCTATGGCCAGTGCTGAAGTGACAATGATTCCACAGACATGGGTTGAACTAACAGATGAAGAAGATATCAAAAAATTACAGAAGACATTAGATTTATTGGATGAAGATGATGATGTACAGCAGGTATACCATAACTGGGATGAATAGTTATAAAATAAATATAAATTTTCAAAAAAAAATTAAAACAAATTATAAGATAATACTTGCAAAAAAATGTATTGTAGTTTATAATTATGTCAATGGGTATACCCCAAAAAAATTTAATACATAAAGGAAGGATTAAGGATGAGGAAAGAATTTATTGCCAAAAATGCAAAAAAGATTTTTGCAGTTGCATTAGCAACAGCATTAGCAGCTCCAACAGCTTTGACTGTTAATGTTTCAAGTGTTGCGGCTGCATCGGTACCTGAGCCGGTTGCATCTTATAATTTCGATAATGGGATTGAAGGAATTGAAGGTGCAGAAGTTACTAACTCAGAGACAATCTATTTTGTAAAAGCAGAAGCAGATCTTGCAGAAGGTGAGAAACTTGACGCTAATGGTCTTGTTTATACTGGTGAAGGCAAGGATGCTAAGTATGTTACAAAAGCCCCTATTGGCGCTCCAACAGTTGTAGATGCTGAAGACAGTGATAAAGTTAACAAAGCACTGCAGTTTGATGATACAACTATTGAAGTAGATGAGTATCAGAAAAAAGCTTCGGCTAAGACAGAAGATATGTCAGAAGAGACAGCCAAGTATCTTGATTTCCAGATGCCAAAGAATGATTACTATTATGTAGAGTCAGGTTCTGTATCTGCAAATCCTATTAAGACACAGAGTATATCACCTCAGCTTAAATTGGACAATCCGTTTGCTGGTCTTGCAGATGAATTGAAAGAATGTGACGAGTTAGATGATGTGGTTGCTCAGAAAGTTGGAACAAAATATGTTCCTTTGTGGGAGAAAGGTGTTACGCTTTCCTATTGGATTAAAGTTCCTGTAGATGAGGACGGAGTATATCAGAACTCATCAGTTCTGCGTTGGGAAAATGACAACGAGTATTATATGCAGGCAGATGACTATTCAAAATATTTGCCTACAAAATTGTGGGATCGTCAGTATGCTAAATTAAGTGACGAGAAAAAGGAAGAGGGATTAAAGTATAGTCCTTCTGGTGTTTGCATGTATGGTCAGGCAGCAGACGGCACTTATAACGATCCAGAAGGATTATTAGATTTTTATTTTGATTATCAGGAAGGTTTTTATGAAAAGGATGAGAATGGTTATTATAAGCCTGTAGAAGTAACTGATTCTAAGACTGGTAAGACAGGTCCTGTTTATGATTATGCGTTAGCTTCTTTGATGAAGGCAGCATTGAAAGGAAAGACTGAATTTACAGGTTCTGCAAGATTTATCTTTGCAAATCCTAATTACAAGTCTGGTTTCTATGTAGCAACAGATGGTAGTACATTTACAAGTTGGGATGAAGCGACATATCAAGCATATAACTCTTTGCCTGAATTAAAAGATGGTGAGGGTAATGTTACAAGCCCATCTACATCTTATTTTAAGTTGGATGATGCAGATTCTACTGTTACACCAGGTAATTCTAATATCAGATATGCATTAGAAGATGGTGAACTTCAGATTGATGCTGATAATTCAATTTTCTGGGTTCCAGATAACAACTTAGGTATCAATGAAAATAGTAATGTAAGCGCTTCATTTGGTATTAAAGCTGGTATGCAGAATGCAGATGTTTTCTTTATGAATTCATGGTCAGAGTCAAGAGGTAAAGATGAAAAAGAAAATGGAACATATGCTTCTGCATTATATGTAGCTGATTCTCCAGTAAGTGTTGATAATGAGAAAAATAGTAATGCAGGAAAATGGCATCATGTTGCTATCGTTCTTCAGAATGACTGGGTTGAGTTCTATGTTGATGGAAATTATGTAAGTATTGAAGATGCATACAGCAGCCGTGGAGCTACTTCACTTGATACTAAGAAATCATTTAAGAGATTTAATAAAGGTGCAGGTATGAGAAACAGTGCCGGTTCTGAGAAGAACATGGGTAATATTTCTTATGGTAACTATGTATGTCGTCTCTTAATGGATTGGATTAGTGATGAGAATTCCAAACTCTGCTTAGGTGGTATTGGTAATTATGCTAACGAATATGCTCAGGCAAAAACAACATCAAAAGTTTGTTTAGCAAATCTTGATTTCTATTCAACTATATTGACTGATGAGCAGGTTCAGGCAATTTATTCAGGTAAGACTGGTGGAGTTAAAGGTGACGTAGATGGTAATGGAACAGTTGATTTAAGCGATGCTACTTTAATTCTTAAGTTTGCTCTTAATATAGAAACTCCAACTGATGAGCAGAAAAATGCTGCTGATATGGATGGAAATGGTCAGATTGAATTAGGTGATGCTACAGCTGCACTTAAGGCTGCACTAAATATTCAATAGAACGTATTTTAATATTTAATTAAAAATTAGAGGTCTGTTTCATTTGAAGCAGACCTCTTTTAATATTATAAAGATGCTGATAGTATAGCTGCCATATAAATAAACTTAAATAATATTTTAGTAGTTGTTCTATTTTTTTGTTAATTGGCTTATAATAATATATATGCAGTTATAGTAGGTGAATACTATGTTAATTATTAAAGGCAAAAAATATGCAAAGTTTTGTATAAGTATTGCAGTATTATTAAGTTTTACATTTCAGAATGTATTAAGTACATATTCGGAAGAAAATACTGTATCAGAAAATCAAGATACAGGGGTCACAGCTTCTTCGATTACTATCCAAGCAGAAGCTGGTATTCTTCTTGAGGCTTCTACAGGAACGATAATTTTTGAGAAGGATGCAGATAAACAGCTTGTTCCGGCAAGTATTACTAAAATTATGACTCTGCTCTTGATTTTTGATGCGCTGGAATCAAAGAAAATAACATTAGATGAAGTTGTAACTACAAGTGAATATGCTGCAAGCATGGGAGGTTCACAAGTTTTTCTTGAAGCGATGGAGCAGCAGACGGTAGAAACTATGATTAAATGTATTTCTGTTGCCTCTGCTAACGACGCATGTGTAGC
>CATJTQ010000057.1 GCA_949743325.1 uncultured Lachnospiraceae bacterium | reverse complement strand
GCATGCCCAGAATCAATTGCGCCTTCCTCACCGTTAGTTATAATAGGCTGTTCAACTTTCTCCCAATCGATAAGATTGTCAGACAATGCCAATCCTTCCATAGCATGTTTAAATTCTTTTCCATCATAGCCAAAAAAGAAATTAAGCCATAAATCGCCGTCTTTTACAATATAAGGGTCAGATAAAAATCTGCTGTTCCAGTATGGCGCAGGTGTAATCGGAACAATAGGATTCTTATCGCATCTCTCCCAATTTAACAAATCTTTTGAAAATGCAACTCCTGTCTGTTCTATCCATCGCTTTTGTGTATCCTTGGCATTGTAAAACATGTACCATGTACCTTCATTCTCAATAATACAAGCTTTATAAAGCCCTCCCTTTTCCCAGTCCGCTCCGTCCTTCCATGAGAATACAGGTTTATCTAATCTGTGCCACTCCATCAACTCTTCATCTTCACACCATGCCAAACCAATCTCCGCAGGACCAGCTTCATAACCTACAGCCGGATAGGAGTGATATACTAACCAGTACTTTCCGTCCACCTTGCGAAGCCTTGGTGTATCATAAAGGTTATTGCTGTCCTTAATTATCCATGTTGCGGCGGCTCCAACTTTATCCCAACGTTCACTCTCCTCGTCACCGCGCGCCATTATTATCCCTTTATGCTCCCAGTGAAGTAAATCATCGCTTGTAGCAAGCGCCGACTGATAACCTTTTCCATCATACCCCGTATAAAGCATATAAAAACAATTATTATGCTCAAAAACAAAAGGTATATCTACGGACTGTTCATCAAATGCCCCCGGCGTACCAGACGCTATAAGAACTGGCTCTTCATATTTAAATGGAGTTAAATATTTCTGAATTCTCGGATCATTATTTTTAATCATATTCAGTCTCCTTATATTATCTATATAGGTAAATACAATAAATTATATAATTGTCAAAGCTTACACCGCAGACAGTCACCTAACTAGCTGCCCACGGCAATAAATTTATATACACTGCGATTATTTTTTATATTTAATGATTTAATCCTGTGCGACTACTTCCTTGTAAAATTCAGCATAATCCTTTCTTCCTTCTTTTGTAAAGGCAATGGCAGTTCTAGGATGCTGATTTAACAGACCAGTCATCAAATACTGTAAGTCATAACCCCAAACTACTCCGTCTTCACGCAGCTTATTCATATGCTTTTCAATAAAGCTAATAACCGGATATACATTGTATTTTGGATTACAGAGAAAACCTAAAAGCAGTTCCATAGCGCAGTTTCCTGCGCCTCTTCCCATACTTGCATAAGTAGCGTCCAGCCAGTCAACCCCGTCACCTACTGCCTCAATAGTATTAGCAAAAGCTAACTGCTGATTGTTATGGGCATGGATTCCTATCTTTTTATCATACTTTACAGCAAACTCTGCATATAAGTCGATAACCCTTGCCAGCTCTTCTGGATAGATTGCACCATAGCTATCAACAATATAGAAAACTTTTGCCGGAGATTTGCCAAGCATATCAAGCGCAACTTTAATATCGCTCTCCTGGCCCGCAGATATTGCCATAATGTTGCATGTTGTCTCATAGCCTTTATTTACGGCATCCTCAATCATATCAATCGCTGAAGGTATTGTATTAAGATAAGTTGCAACACGTATTAAATCTACAGGACTCTCATTTTTCGGAGCAATATCATTTTTGTAATTGCATCTTCCTACATCAGCCATTATCGCCAATTTTAAATCAGTATTATTATCGCCGACAATATCACGGATATCTTCATCATTACAAAACTTCCACTTACCGAATTTGTTAACATCAAACATCTCTTTATCTGCCTTGTAACCAAACTCCATGTAATCAACGCCGGCCTTAATATTTGCCTTATACAAATCCTTTACAAACTCATCTGTAAAAAAGAAATCATTTACAAGACCTCCGTCGCGCAGTGTAGCATCAACAACTTTTACTCCTTTTCTGTACTCCATTAAACTTGATAATTCTTTCATTTCTAAAACCTCTCTATTTGCTAAATTTTTTAACTTTTTCCTTGTGCTATTAACTTACAATCTTTATTAAAAATATCTAATCTTATGCTTCTAATTTACACTCAAAACTATATTGTCCGCTGCCAAGCGCCGTTTGCTTTTTGCTAAATGGATTAACAAAATAAGCTGTAGCGTTAGGAGGGATGGTAACATTAATAACCACATTACCATCTTCAGTCTTAACCCAGTTCACTTCAATCCTGCCGTACGGATGCATATGCCACACCTTGACATTATCAACGTTATCTGCAATATGCGGTGCAATTACGAATTCATCAAACGGAAGATTATGCCTGATACATTGTATTCCTCCAAGACCGCTGTAAAACCATTCCTCACCGCTTCCAAGCATAAAATGATTCTGGGATGCATGAGGTCTTTTAGGATCAGGACCGTCCCATTCTTCAGTAAGCGTTGTAGCGCCGCATTTAACCTGATAACCATAGCCTGGTTTATCAGTAACTTTCATCATATCATTCATTACGTCCGACTTATTATATTTTGTCAATGCAGCTGTGACAAAAGGATGTCCTACATCTCCGGCAGTCGTGGCATTTCCTCTCATCTTTATATCCTTTACAAGCATGTCTACAACTTTTTCTTCTCTCTCCTGCGGGACAAGACCAACAATAAGACTTAACGCCTGTGCTGCCTGGCTTCCGTTAGCATATCTGTTTGTCTGATCATCAAAAAACTGTAAATTATACTCCTCATAAACTTCTCTCATAAGTTCTCTGTACTCTCTCTCATCATCTGTCTTGCCAAGAATACGAGCAACCTCTGCCATAATTGTAAGATCATAATAATAAATAGTTGTGGCAATAACCGGAACCGGCGTATTCTGTGAATAAGGAACCATAGGTCCTATATCAAGCCAGTCGCCGAGACCATGGTGAAGCACATGATGATGCGTCTTACCAGTAAGATATGATGTATAAGCCTTCATCGTATCATAATTTCTCTCAAATATTGCCGTGTCGCCGTATTTTTTATACATATACCAAGGATTTATAACACATGCACTTCCCCACTCAGGAGAATCTAAATATCCGTAATGCCACTTTACAAATTCTGTTATATATTCTGGACAGATATCAGGCACAAGACCATCCTCATGCTGTGCATCAGCAATATCTTTTTCTATCTTTTCATATAAATTATGAACATCATAATTATACATTATTGCAGGACCAATTAAATGGCTCTGCTCAAGCCAGCCAAGCTTCTCACGGTGCGGACAATCTGTCAGCACGCTTTTCATATTGCTGAGAACAGCCTGTGTTATAATACCATGAATTTTGTTGTACAAATCATTCGAGCATGAAAATTCACCCATAAGCTCCATATCAGGATAAACAAACTCACCTGTAAAACTCTCTATTACAGGTCCCTGTTCATTCTTACCTGCAAGCTCTTTAGGAACAGCGCCTTCCACCTGAACATACCTAAATCCTGTATAAGTAAATTTAGGAGCGTATTCTTGTACTATATCTTTATTCATATAGTAATCCCAGCTATAGTTCTTACCAGTAACTTTTTGATTCGGTGTACAGTCCTCTTTTAAAATTTCTCCTGGTTTCATTTTAATTCTGTTGCCCATGCCTGAATTATTAGAACGTATTTTTATTCTTACCCAGCCTGAGAAATTTTTGCCGAAATCATATAGATAAAATCCTGGTTTAACTTCTTTTACTGAGACTGGCTCAAAAGTCTGCATCACTTTAAGCGGAAGGTTCTTCTGAACAGATAACTTTCCCTTAGGCGGCTCAACAACGTCAGCCGACTCCCACATATCATCTTCCTTAAATTCCGGCGTGGAAAATTTAGCGTTATATATTACTGCATTATATTCCTCGCCCCCATATATACAGCAGTATTTAAGAGGTCCGTGTTTTTTCTTAAAATTTTCATCTGACACTATTTTCTCAACTGTTCCATCATCATACGTTACTTCTAACTGCAATAAAAATTTTGCCAGACCATAGCTTCTCGGAAAATATGCATACCTGCCTTTATGACCTGGTATATTATACATGCCGTCCGCCAATATAATTCCAACTGCATTTTCTCCAATTCTAAGCATGTTTGTAATATCATAAACATTGTAAAGACATGTCTTATCATAGTTTGTCCACCCTGGCTGCAGCACATATTCAGAAACTTTACCGCCGTTTATCTGCAGCTCATAATGTCCAAGACCGCTTATATAAGCTCTGGCTTTAGCAATTTTTCTGTTAAGGGAAAATGTTTTTCTAAATATATGATGCTCACCGTCATTTATTTCCCCAATCCATTTACCGCAAAAGCACGAAGCTTCAAAAAAAGCTGTCTCAAAATATGCCGTATCACTCTCAATAACGCCCGAACCATCAGACACAAATACTTTCCAATAATATACGGAGGCAGAAGACAGTTCTTTACCTTTATAAACTACGTTTACCATAGTCTTATCAATTACTTCCCCGCTGTCCCACATATTTCCGGTATTTTGCGCAATTAACTCTTCACTGTCTGATACAATAATACGATAACTTTGCTGATACCAATTTTTCTTATCCGTCTCTACATTCCAGCTAAATCCTGGCTCTTTATCATCAATTCCTAGCGGATTAGTCTGGTATTCCACCTTCATTCTGACAATCTTCATTTAATTTCCTCCTGTATTCGGTACATTATTGAAAAAAATAATTCACAACATTTTAAAGTACACCATCAAAAAAACGAACTTATATTCATAATCCGTTCAAAATTTACACTATCTATAATTATATATGTTTTTTTTCAATTTGTAAACAAAACAGGAAAGAAATATCATTTTATAATTAAATCATAACTTTCAGCAATCATCCTCTTTATTTCCTTATCAGGAACGCTCCCATCCAATATTACAGTATTCCAATGCTCTTTATTCTGATGATAACCAGGAAGCACAGAGTCGTATGTATTCCTGAAAAAGTCCCTCCACTGCGGATCAACTTTTATATTTATTCTCATCTTTCCGTCATATTCATATGTCCATAAAAAAGCTTTTTTATTTTTCTTATACCTAACCAGTACCCAGTTAGGATCATGAAAAGGCGTATCTAAATATACATCATTAAAAGTCATCCCATAATTTAATGCCTCTTCTCTCGTAGTCATACAGTTACTCTCCTTGAAAATCGTTTTAACATTTTATGAAAACTAACAATATCATTTATATTATAACAATATTAGGGCAGCATTGAACTCAAAACCAAAATAAAGATGTTGATAAATAATACAACAAGTATTAAGTTTCAAATCCGTCTGATAACACTATGTAAAAAGGAGCGGCAAAAAAACACTGCCTCTCCTTTTTACATTAGCTCCTGCCAAAGTAACGGTCAACGCCGTTAGCAATACCAGCAGCAATCTTATTCTGGTAATCATCAGTAGCCATACGCTGATCTTCTTCTGGATTGCTCATATAGCCCATCTCAACAATAGTAACTGGCACCCGCGCCCAATTAATTCCGCTCATTGTATCAGTTTCCCATATACGTTCTTTATTACAGCCTGTCGATTCTGCAAGACAATCCAGTACATTTGAAGAAAGTTCTCTGCTGGCATCATGCAGACTGCTGTTATATATATTTCTTGGTGTCTGACAAATAGTCATCGCTCCATTAACTGACGGATCATCTGAACCATTAGCGTGAATTCTAATAAATGCGTCCGCATTAGCATTGTTTGCTATCGATGCCCTCTCAGAATTGCTTATATTGACATCATTCTTAGTTCTAACCATTATAACCTTGTAACCGCGCGCTTCAAGCTCAGCCTGCAGTTTCAAAGATACCTGCAAAGTCAATTCATATTCATTTAAACCGGTTACACAACCGCTTGTTCCGCTTGAAACCTTTGCCTTAGACTCTGAAGATCCCGGGCCTATCGGCTCTTTCTCATTGTTTCCTTTCTTCTGATGTCCTGCATCAATAACAATCAAATGATTATTCTCTTCACTGTTATCACTGGGATTTTCATTTTGCACACTATTGTCGCCCTGGCTGGCAGTATCCGCATTTCCTTCTCCAGTAATATTATTCTCTAAATTGCCATCACCTTCAGCAGTACCCTCCGGGCTTTCATCTTTAATCAGAAATTCGCTGGACATATAGCAAACTTCATTATTATAAATGATCTTGCTCCACTCATCCTCATATGAGGCAACCTGAACCTCTGTATTTTCCTCTAATGTTGCTACAATCTGTGATTCAACTGAAGGCTCTGTTCTTAAATTCACCTTTTTAGATGTGCGCATAATTGTTACATTGCCTTCTCCTTCAGGCTGCACAGATCCGGCTGAAACCGCTTCAGATGATACGTCAACACTACCTTGAGAAATATCATTATTATCCGCGACTTCCGCCGTCTGGGTCGGCAATGTAGTCTGCGTACCGCCTTTTTTATCCTTATCAGAATCTTTTTTTCCACATGCGCTTAAAGTAGTTACAATTAAAACGACAAGCACAACAATTGCTATTCTTTTAAATTTAAACATTATCTATACCCCTTATTTCTTTTGTTTTTCTACAATATTTTTTTCTTAAAACTTGCTTATCAATAATACATATTACTTTATTGCATTATTTTAACATATATAAAAAATTGTTACAACAATTTTTTATATATAGTCAACTATATATACTGGATATTTTTTTTATAATCCGCCAGCGACAGCGGCTCGGCAATTATCTCTTTCGCTACATACAGCGTACTGTCAGGATGTGTACTCACCGTCCATTTACACAGCGTCAAAGTACGGTTTTCTATTTCAATACACGTGATACAGCTTGGATGAACACAACTTCCGGTGTTAAAATAATATGATTCTGCCGTACCCAACCTTGGACGATGCGTATGACCAGTGATCAAAATCTGTGAGTTATCCTCTGCCCACGAAGCAAGTTTCTTTTCAGTTTTATTTTTTCTATGGTTATTTTTTGCCGCACTCGTTGGATCCAAAAATCCTATATGCTCTAACGGTTTCCAGACATACCTTACCAAAAAACGTGACAGACGCCAAAATACTGAATTAAGCAAATCTGCCTGATGACCATGTGTTAAATTAATTCTTAATCCGCTTATATCTTCCAAAATTATGCCCTCATAATATTTCATCTTAGGAAAAAGCGACTGTATCTTTTGGTTGTCTATACAAAAATAAGAAGAACAATGTGAGATGGAATAAGAATTTTTCTTTTTTACCATATCATGATTACCATAGAGAAGATAAAGTCTATTTTCCTGAAAAAATCTTGATAACAGCCAAAAAACATCATTGTGGACTTCAATTATCTGCTCCATCTTTCTATTTTCCCACAACTCATCACCATCACCCAGTTCAATATAGGTAAATCCGCTGCAATAATAATGTCTAAGTGCAGAAAAATAAAGATGCTGATTTTTCAAAAAATTATCATTAGAAGTAGCGCATCCTCTATGGCAATCACTGAACAACACATATCTTGAATTTCTATTAAGAGGAAGAACCGGAGCTGACTGAAAAGAACGTTCTAGTCGTCTCTCAGCGCTCATATTCTTTTTCCTCTGCATGAACGTTTTTTATATCTTTTCAGACAATGTCTGAAAATAGGCGGCAAATAATAATACAGATAAACCAGACGGTCTACCGTACATTTAAATGGTCTGGTAATAAAAATAAACAATTTACAAAATAGACGGTTTTCACACTGTGCAATAGCGCGGACTAATTTACTAATAATGCAATATTTAAAAGGTTTCTTAGGTTTTTTAAATGAAAAACAAATATAAGAACCACATATATGCATCGAAGATTCATCATATCCAAGTTCAACAAGTGCATCTGCAAATGCCCTTAACATACCGCAATCTGAAAAATTTATACAAAAATTTTCCGTCAGCCAGCATGGTTTTGAAAAACAGCCCATACGAAATACAGCTAACCACCAGTGTCTCATAGAAACATTAGCAATTCTTTCATTTTTTCTTCCACACTTACGTTTTAAGCTTAAATGCAGATGCGGCATTTCCTCCTCAGAAACAGCATGAAACAACTCAATATTTCTCTTATGATGAGGAACTATGCCATCTGCACAATAGACGCCAATTTCTCCGCCAGTATTTATTCCATATTGACCCTTCCACAGTTCTATAAGCCAAGATCTGTTATCATAGTCAAAAAATATTCTTTCACTGTCAAAAACCATATTAAAAAACGGAGCAAAGTAATCATAACTTCTAGTGTATCCAAATTCTTTCTGCCATGCGTCAACATTAGTTATAAAAACATCCTGATCAGCAATATATTTATATCCTAAAGGATCAATCATCTCATTTAACAATTCACATTTTTCGTGGTTGCACATACAACATACTTTTTTTATTATACATGACCTGCGCCAATAATTAAAAAAGAAACACAACAGCACAATTATAAAAAATATACTGAAAAAAATATACATAAAAATTAAGCCTTTCCTTTATTTTACTATCAATATATGTAAAAAAAAGAATATTGCTTTAAATTTTGTATAATTTAAATATTATAAAAAAGCTAATTTATTTTAAGTATGTATGTCATATAGATATATATAATATTTAAATACCGGAAAGGAGATTATTGATTTATGAGAAACAAAAAAACTTTTTTTAAATCACCTGCAAAAATAACAATATCTGTTATATGCATCGTTGCCGTATTTTCAGTTTTAGCAATTGGCACAGCTATCTCTGCCAATATAATTAAAACATCAACAGAAACAAAAAACAAAGTTGAAGCAACAAACAATACAGACGCTGTAAACAACACAGAGTTTGCACAAAATATGGACACAGCCAAAAGCATTGCCATATCAGATGCAGGCTTAACAGACGCTGAAGTTACTTTCACCAAAGAAAAACTTGATTATGAAGACGGAATTGCTGTTTATGAGTTAGAATTTTACTCATCTGCGAACAGATATGAATATGAAATAAATGCAGAAACAGGTGAAATAATAAGCAAGGAATTAAAGTCAAATAAACCTTCTGCAGTACAGCCGGACGTCAATGAAGAAAAAACTACACAATTTACATTAGAAGATGCCAAGGAAGCAGCCGCAGAACATGCAGGTTTTTCTGCCAATGAATTAACTTTTTCAAAAGCAGATATAGAATATGATAATGGTATAAAAGTCTATGAAATAGAATTCTTTAGAGAAGGAATAGATTATGAATATAAAATAAACGCTTCAACAGGAACAATTATAGAATATGAAACAGACTATGATTAAAGAATAAAAAAATCAAAATAATAAAATTCCAACTTTTTTCATTTAAAGGTGCTGCCGGGAAGTGGCAGCAGTTGCTCAATATACAGTTTAAACATTTGAGAATATCACAATATATTGTTTGCAAATCATATTTCCCGACAGCACCATATTATTAATTATTTGTATAACATTTAGTTAAAATTCTGCTGAAAAAATGAAGTCATTTTATCAAAAGGTATAACTTTCATATTGTCATATAAATCTGTATGAACCGCTCCTTCGATAATACATAGTTCTTTATTTTCACCCTTTAATAACTTAAATGCTTCCTTACTAAAATAACATGAATGCGCTTTCTCCCCATGTATAAGCAAAACTGCGCTGCGAATTTCATCAGCATACTGCAAAATCGGCATATTCATAAATGAAAGAGAAGAGGTAACATTCCAGCCGCCGTTGGAATTTAATGATCTCTTATGATAACCGCGGTCTGTCTTATAATATTTATAATAATCCTTAAAGTAAAACGGCGCATCTTCCGGCATTGGATCTGCAACTCCGCCCGCAAGCGCGTACTCACCACTTTTATAATCATCAATTCTCTGCTGATTCAATGCCTTTCGCTTTTCATAACGCGCTTCCTCACTATCTTCGGAATCAAAATATCCATTGGCAGTAACACGAGTCATATCATACATTGTAGATGCTACTGTCGCCCTGATTCTTGTATCTATAGCCGCAGCATTTAAAGCCATACCTCCCCAGCCGCATATACCGATAATACCGATTTTATCACAATCGACATCTTCCTGAACTGATAAAAAATCAACTGCAGCCTGAAAATCTTCAGTATTAATATCAGGCGAAGCCACATATCTTGGAGTACCGCCGCTCTCTCCAGTAAAAGAAGGATCAAAAGCGATAGTCAAAAAGCCTTTTTCAGCCATTGTCTGAGCATATAGTCCTGCAGCCTGCTCCTTTACCGCACCAAACGGTCCGCATACTGCAATTGCCGCAAGTTTTCCTTGCGAATTTTTTGGTTTATATATATCTGCCGCAAGCGTTATGCCATAACGATTGTGAAATGTTGCCTTGCGATGATTAACTTTATCACTTTTGTTAAAAGTTTTATCCCATTGTCCAGTTAAATTTAATTTCTCTTCCATTATATAATCCTCCGTTAATTTTATTATATTAAACATATTGTAAGGAGGTTTTAAGAAAATAGCAAATACTTTAAACAAAAGTTTAGGTATGTCTTATAAGCATACCTAATGCTTTAATCTTTTCATTGCTGCTCTTTATAACGAACTGCTTTATAACTTTTGATTAATATTTTTTATATTAATTAACATTATAATATATTGAATAAGCCATACAATTATAAAAATTAATGTGAATACTCCGAAATATTTAATGAATCCTATAACACTGTGTTCCATCCAATATAAAAAATACGCTATAGGCATCATTACAACAGACGAAATTAAAAAATAAAGACCGCTCTGTTTTAAAATACTCCAGCTTTCAATTTCCCAAATAACAGAACTTGCAGCAAATGATGCTCCAAGCAGTGCACAAAGAAAAGTCTGTAATATAACAGCGCTTATTTCACTGTCCATTATATCAATAAGCTGAGGTACGCAGGCTGAATAATGTCCATGCCCCCAGCACAGTGATAATATAATTGTAATTAAATAACCAACCGAAACTCCAATCAGAGTACCTAAACTACCGCGCAATAATATTTTTCTCAGCATATTAACCACCTCATATTCCTAATATTTTTTTAATTTTGGCTACATAACGTCTTGAGACATATGTTATCGTATTATTTGACAGCTTAACACATATTGTACCGGTAAAACTCAAGTCAAAATTTTCAACTTTATTTAAATTAATAATTTCAGAGTTAGAGATTCGCACAAACCGCTTTTTATCAAGCCGCTTTTCTAACTCATATAATCTAAGTCTGACACAATATTCACCCTTTGAAGTTACCGCAAAAACTTTTCCCGAATTTGCATATATTCTAACTAAATCGCTCTGCTCCAGCACTTCTAATTTAGAATCCCGTAAACCAGATATTAATTGCGGCGTATCTTCGCTTAACTTATTAATAAGAGAATTAATATTATCTGTCATCGCATCAGTAACGATAATCACTTTAGTTTCAGTACATGAACTGTCAATTTTAATTTCAATCTGCATTACGTTTTCACCTCCATAACAGCATTATAAAAAGAAAACATTTTGTATGCAATTGAATCTGCACAAACGGTCAATATAATAATATAAGTGGTTAATATAAGATTGTATTTACAATTCATTTATCGTTTCAGTTACAGCCATATTTCTAATTCTCTTAGCAGGTATATATACCGCCGCCACAACTGCTGCAGCGACAACTAACAAAATAACAGCCATCTCTTTAAGCGGGAAGCTCCAATTTTCTCCAAAATACGCTGTTACAAGTTTATCAAATAACAGCCAGTTAAGCGCAAGACCAATTGCACAGCCTGATACACAGCCATATAATGAATAGGTAAATACTTCTGCGGCGATCATTTTTGTAATCTGATATCCATCCATACCTACAGCTCTCATTGCTCCATACTGTTTTATGTTAGCGGACACACTCATAGATATGCTGTTTATAATATTAAGCACTGTAATCATCGCAATTATTCCTAAGAAACTATATGACAAAACACTGAACGCCAAATAAGTATTGTTATTTTCTTTATTCACACTTCGCAAATCATTAAATTTATAAATATCTCCTGTTAAATTGCGGATTACGGCTATATCCTTACCATCTGCGTTTTTCCTTAAATGTATATTTAACATTGAATAATTTTTTTCACCTGTAAGCTGGATAAATGTTTCTTCAGAACAAATAAGCGTTACATTTTCAGAAAACAGCCCTTCCTCTAAAATCCCGGCAACTTCTACTTCCTTACCTTCAACGCTGATTTTATCCCCAACCTTTAACGGATTATCTTTATCATAAACTGAAAATACATAACGGCCGTCCTCATTTATCTTTGTAAAATCGCCTTTTTGTAAATCCTCCTCAGCAAATTTCAACATATATTGCTCATATGAAAGTAAATTAATTTTATCTATTTTTTTGTTATTTAACACCGAAAGCCCGCTTGCATACATATTGCCAAATACACGTTCCACACCTTCGATACTTTCAATTTCAGCAGCTAACTCCCTGTCGATGGTACATGAATAATCACTGCTAATAACCTGACAATCCGGCGACCACTTCTTTAGAGAAGGAAGCAGCGATCTAACAAAGTAAGAACCTGATGAAAAGCTTAGAAACAAAATAATACTTAGAGAAAATGAACACATCATTAGGATAAAATTCTTCTTCGCAGCTAACGCATGGTGTATACCTAACGCTGTCTCAATTTTTATAAATCTTACACTATACGGATGATACACATATTTTATATTATTAGTATTTCCTGATATTGCCGCAGCCGGAGAAACTTTAGCAGCGCGCTTTGCAGGTGAGCGAGCCGCCAGCAGTACGGTTACTAATCCAACAATAATTCCACAACCAATTCCTATAAAACTAAATCCCAAAACTGTTATTTGTGAAAACTCCCCGCCAATACTATATTTAATTACAGCACAAACACCCCAAGTTGTTAAAATTCCTAATACAACTCCTGACGGAATCGCCGTTTTACACCAATTTAACGCCTCAAATCGAACAAAACGGACAATCTGCCGCTTACTCATACCAATGCATCTCATCATACCAAAAAACTTTGTTCTCTGAGCAACATTACTGTTAATACTCCCTGATATCATAAGTACGCCTGCGATCATTATCAAAATACCAAGTACCACAGCAATAATATAAAGTGATTGCATCTGCGAACTGCTGCTTAAAGAGGTCAATCCGATAAGAGCAGAATTTTCAATTATATTTTTATCAGTCCAACCATATTGTTTTTTTAATTGTTGAATAACATTACTTATGTTCGTATACTTTTTAAACTGTACATAATATAACGTATCTGCAATATTTTTATCATTATTAATCTCATTAAAAGAGTTAATCCCCATCAATATGCTTATTTGATCACTCTGCTTATCAACCGGCATATTATAGTCAGTAAAACCTGATATTTTATAATTAAACTTATCTGACGGAGTATCAATTGCAATAGTATCTCCTATTTTAAAACCTAAAAGAGTCTTTATATTAGAGCTGACTATTATCTCATTATCATTATTCGGATATTCACCCTCGGTAAGACAATTCATTATTTCAGTGACAAACACGCTGTCAGCGCCTGATAAAACTACCTTTTTACCATTTAATAAATAATCGCCTGCAGCAGAACCTTCTGAAATACTGTCATTTTGTTTACTAACTTCACGAATAAAACATGCCGACGCGGCAACATTTGAATCTGACAACACTTTTACAGCATCTTCTTTATTCACATTATTAAGTATAATATGCCAATTGCCGCCATCCTCAATTAAAATAGACCTTTCCAATCTTATTCCAAATTCTGCCATGCTAAACACTACTGTTACAAGAAAAACAGAAATGATTATACATAACAATGTCATACTATTTTGACGTCTGTGCACTTTTGCTGAAATTGGGATTAAACTAAGATAACTTTTCATTCTCTGCACCTCCCAAAATCTGTTAAAACACCGTCAGCCACCTGCAGTACCCTATCAGCAGTCTGAGCTATATTACGGTTATGTGTAATCATAATAATAGTCTGCTCAAATTTTTTTGACGCCTCTTTTAACAGAGCAATAACCTCGTGACTGTTTTGTGAATCAAGGTTTCCAGTAGGCTCATCTGCCAAAATTAAGGACGGTCTTGTCAAAAGTGCTCTGCCTATCGCCACTCTCTGCTGCTGCCCTCCTGATAGCTGGCTTGGCAAATGATATCGTCGTTTTTGAAGATTAAGTATTGTCAACAGTTCTTCCAAATACCTTTTATTCGGCTTCTGATAATCGAGCAATACTGGAAAGACTATATTCTGCTCCACTGTCAATTCTGGAATCAGATTAAATGCCTGAAAGATAAATCCTATATTTCTGCGTCGAAAAACAGTAAGCTCTTTCTCTCTCATATTAAATGTATCTTTGCCATCAATAAATACTTTGCCCGACGTCGGTGTGTCAAGCGCTCCCAGCATATTAAGCAGAGTGCTCTTACCAGACCCGGACTCTCCTACTACTGCAACGAATTCACCTTTCATCACTGAAAAACTGACATTTTTCAGTGCCTGAACTGCCGCCTCCCCACTGCCATAAGTTTTACAAATAGATTTAACTTCTAATAAGTTCATATTTTCAGCACCTCTTTCTTACACTCCGTCGATTTCTGCGGAGCCTTTTATTTGAACCATTTGAAATAGTATCTTATTTATCTTACAGCAATATTAATCTTTTCCTACATTTTTGTAATTATTGCCTCAATACAAGAAAATCTGCAAAAATCTTACAAAAACATAAGCGGGCAAATATATACTCTTTGCCCGCTTCTACTGTGTTGAATTTAAAAAAATAATCGTAAAAGAAGTACCAACGCCAAGTTCACTGTAAACCTCCACAGTTCCATTATGTTCTTCAATAATTGATTTTGTCAGTGAAAGGCCAAGCCCAACACCTTTAGTATCTTTTGAAAAACGACTCCGATAAAACCTTTTAAAAATATAGTGCACATCTTCGCTGTGAATACCGCTTCCATTATCACTGATTATAATCTGCACAAACGCCGACGTATGCTTCCACTCAACTTGAACAACATCTCCTTTTTTTGTGTGATCCAGAGCATTTTTTACAATGTTATCGACAGCTTCCATCATCCAAATTTTATCACATAACAAAGTGACATTGCTGTTTCCTGACAAAATAATTTTCTTTCCCTCTAACTCAGCGCGAACTGTAAAATGTTTTCTTACGACTTCCATCATATCTGCTAAATTCTCTATTTTTTTATCCATCACAATTGTACCGGCGTCAAATTTAGTAATTTTCAAGAAATTTTGTACCAACACTTCAATTCTGTCAAGTTCCTGTTCTGACAAATCTATAAATTGATGGATTGTCCCAATATTATCCGTTTCGTCCATCATTATACCATTATATATGTTAAGTGCGGCAAGAGGAGTCTTTAACTGGTGAGAAATATCTGAAATCATACGTTTTAAAAATTCCTTTGATTTCACTTCATTTTCAGCACGCGCATTAAGTATAGACACCAATATATTAACATCATGAAAAAATCTGTACATTTTCCCTTCTTGATCACAATTAATACGAACATTATTATTTCCTGAAATAAATTGTGCTATCTGACCAGACGCATTTTCAAAAATTTTATCCTGCCAAGAAAAATACCGATAACATAATGCAATTAATGAAAATGCCATAGATATCATACACAGAAATATATATATTGCTGCATTTTCCACTTTTAATACAATGAAGACGGCAGCAATACATGTAAATAGAGATATACACAAAATTAATGCCAAGAAAAAGTATTTAATTTTGCTATTTACAAGCACACTCATTTTATCATCCTCACACATTTTTTTCTCAATTTAGTGTATTCCATTTATACCCCATACAACGTACTGTTACTATCATTTGAGGTTTGCTTGGGTCATCCTCTATCTTTGTCCTCAGTCTGCGAATATATACAGTAACTGTATTGTTATCAACATAATTCTCATTACAATCCCACAGTTTGCTTAAAATCTGCTCTGAAGAAAGCACAATATCAGGATTTTTCATAAATAAACATAACAGTTTATATTCACTTGCCGTCAGCTCTATACACTCTCCATTTTTATAAACTTTTCCTTTTAGTAATTGTACGCTTAAACCATTTGAGTTTAATTCTGTGTCCGGCTGACTGAAATTATTGCTTCTGCGAATCAACGCATTGATTCTTGACATAAGAACAGCCAGCTTAAACGGCTTTGTTATATAATCATCTCCCCCTATATCAAGTCCCATAATTATATCTGTCTCCTCGTCTGCGGCAGTAAGAAAAATAATCGGAACTTTAGATGTACGTCTTATATTAGTACATACATCAAAACCTGAACCGTCAGGAAGCGATACATCAAGTACTACCAAATCATATTTTCCGTTTTCCCATATCAAAGCTGCCTCGGAGCTTGTGCGGGCAATATCCAGATCATATCCTTGTTTTTTTATCGCAAATGATAATCCATTAATTAAGCTTAAATCATCTTCAATTATTAGTATTTTCATCTGTAAGCACCTGTACCTTTTTTATTTTGTATAGTAGTTTTGATTATACTATTCCAAGACAATTTTAATTATATTCCTAAAAACGGTCAAATACAACTTACAGAATTGTCACTTTTCACTATTGTTGAAAAAACTCTATGCAGGGGCATGTAATTCTGTTTTCCCTCTAGTATTAAATCAAAACAGGGCTGCTGCAAAATAGCAAAAGACACAATCGGCTGTTTATCACCAATAGATAACAACTTATAGATTATGCCTGATGCTGTTTTTGCAACAACCCCATATAAAATATATAATTATCAACAGACTTTTTTGTATATTTCCAGTTAAGTTCAAAATACCTTTTTTCTTATATTTATCAAAGAAGTATTTACTTATACAGTGAAATTAAATTTACTGCCGCTCTCATAATCGTTTACAGTTTTTATATTATCCCAATTAATTTGCTTCATTTTTTCAATTAGCTCATCTTTACTGTTTGCATATACAACGGTACGTTTTGCTTCAGAATCTTTATGTATATTACTATCTTTGCCTGTAAGCATATCAGTTATCTTATCATGATGCGCCTTCTTAGTATCTTCTTTTTTTTCTGAGCGCTTTTCTTCTCTTGCCTTCTCAATTCGCTCTTTCTGGTTTGCACTTGATTTCTCAAGTTCTGCAAAATACGATGTTGAACCATCCTCATTAAATGATATCCCAACTCTTGTTATTTCAACGTTGTCACTGTCATTCTCAGAAACTGAATTAAAACCGAACTCAAGATTAATCTGTTCTGACATACGCAATGCTCCTCTAACGCGATCCATATACTCTTCCTCATATTTTTCATCAGAAGCCATTTTCTCAAACTCTTCTCTTGTAAAAAGAACTGAAACTTCTTTTGTTCCACGGGAAAGTATAGTTTGTGCTTCATCGACACTGTCAAAATCAGCTACCATAAAATCCATCTTATCATAATTTTTTCTCAGTTTATCAAGCAATGCCTGTGCCTTATATGAAAGTTGTGTCTCACTACTTTTTTCTGACTTAGATGATGTCTTACTGTTAGTTTTTTGACTATTATTTTTTTGTTGCTGTACATTCTCGTAGTAATTAGCAGATGCATAATAATTATCAGTCTTAATCATTTCAAAATCCTCCTTCAATAAACTCATTTCTCTTTATAATACAATAAAATTATTATATTTTCAATATAGTTTTTACTTATTATACCTTATCAACAATCTGCATATCTGTTATATCATCAAATGCAATTTTCGTATCAACAATTATAAGGAATCTGCCACTCTCATCAATTTTTGACACTACACCAGTAACCATAACATACTCCCCATTTTCAAAGTATTGTACGTTAACAATATCAAGTTTTTTTAACTTATGAAAAGTAAGATCAAGCTCTTGCTTCATTTCCTCTGACAATTCTCTTTTAGGCACAACAATACGCTCCCTCTCTGCCAGTGCCTCTCTAAAACCTTTTAGCGCATCAAATGGCATAAACTGTTTTGCGCGGTTATCTCTATCCATCTTCACAGTTAAATACATTCTACTGCTCGCCACTGCTGTGTCCCCCGATCTGTCTATTTCTCTCAATCGCTGTACCTGCACTCTGTAAATCCATGCCGCGGACTACGGCGTTTTTTCCAAATCTTCTTTTAATTTCCAAAACAGCGCTCTGCAGCTTTCTATCTCTCTCAGTCTCTCTATAGTCTGTAAAAAGATTATACTGCTCATAAATTTCAGTAACCACATTGTTGCAAGACACCATTACTTTACGAATGGGCTTATCTTTCTGAACAATCTGCTCATATAAATTAAGAATATATTTTATAATTACCCGGTAATAATTAGTAGGAGCAGGAATAGAAACTGTTCCTGAAGAAGGTTTTAAATTTAGATTATATGAATATACAATTGACAGCGAGAACGACTGTGCAACAACGCCCCTGTCAATCATATCAAGACATAAGGCATCTGTCATTTCTTTGACAATCAATTTACATTCATCAAATGTATAATCACGAAAAAGCACCTGACTGCTTGAGAGAGAATTGCTCTTTGATTTATATGACTTAATATCGGTCATTGTTGTGCTCTCCCTTCCCCAAGAATGATCAATTAACAGCTCCGCATCAACTCCAAACATTCTATATAATATGTCCTTATCCATGACAGCTATCTCACCCATTGTCATAATTCCTATGCTCTTTAAACGCTTCATTGTGCCCTCCCCTATTCTCCAAAAATCAGTAAGCGGTCTGTGTCCCCACAGCTTATCCTTATAAATTTTCTCATCCAGATAAGCAATATTATCGTCCGTATGTTTTGCAACAATATCAAGAGCAACTTTAGCCAAATATAAATTACTGCCAATTCCTGCAGCCGCTGTTATGCCCGTAATATTTTTTATATCTGCCATAATACGGACAGCCAGCTCTTTAGCAGTAAGCTGGTACATAAACAGATAATCCGTAACATCTAAAAAAGCCTCGTCAATAGAATATACATGTATATCCTCCTTAGCGATATATTTTAAATATATTGAATAAATATCAGCAGAATATTCAATATATAATTTCATTCTTGGAGGCGCCATTATATAACCAATATTTTTTGGTATCTGAAAAACCCTGCACCTGTTCCTTACACCAGAAGCACGCATTGCAGGCGATACGGCAAGACATATCGTTCTGTCGCTCCGTTTTGGATCTGCCACAACCAAATTAACTTTCATTGGGTCAAGTCCGCGCTCCACACACTCAACAGAAGCATAAAATGATTTCAAATCTATACACAGATACACCCTCTGATTCATTGACATAAACTCCAATCATACTTTTTCATAGTATCTGCCATTATAAAAATTAATATTACTATTACAAATAATTTAAAATTTCATATTAATGTGGTAATAATATTAATTTCATGGTAAACTAATATATAAAAATAATTAACGGAGGTGAATATATATGGACAGTTGCGATAGTAATGGACAAAATATTTATTTAGATGGCATAAAAAGTCATACAATAACACAGCTGTCTGTAAATATTTACTGAACTGTGTCTTTTAGCATACCAACATAATTCTTGGGTAATCTGTATTCCATGCTCTTCAAATGTATGTCTTTTTATACCACCGACAAACTAATTTCAATGATACATACTGACAATCAGAATGCTTTGAAAATTTAGAGCGGTGTATTTTTATGCTAATTTTTATTCCCGTAAACAATACACTAATCCTTGCAGCAGCAGTTATACGGATATAGGTCAAATAACAGCGCCAGAAAAAAACACAATTTTGCTGCACTGCAAGTATGATACTCTATCAGCTTGCCGAGCAGATTTTAATTAATTAAAATAATTATGGGAATTAGCATTTTTCCGCTTTAATAGAGCAGGAACAGGAGGCCGACATGGAAAGAGAAGTATTGAAAGAGCCAAAATTTGATAAAGAATTATTAAAATTAATTCACAGCGGTCTAGCTGAAAGTGAACTTTTAGAACAATTATCAGATTATCATGAAAATGATATAGCAGACGCATTAGAACAGCTTACCGTTGATGAGAGGAAAAAATTATATCCTTTATTAGGAGCTAAAAAATTATCAGAAATATTTACTTATATTGATGATGTTGATTTATATTTAAAAGAACTTGATTTAAAAAACGCCGCTAAAGTAATCTCCTGTATGGATTCTGATGACGCTGTTGACGTACTGGAAGAGATGGACAATATTTCCCAAAATCGTTTAGTCGATTTGCTTGACGATGATTCAGGCAGAGACGTCCGTCTAATATTGTCATATGATGATGATGAAATAGGAAGCCAGATGACAAATAATTATATTGTAATACAAAACAGCCTCACAATCCGTCAGGCAATGCATGAACTGATTAAACAGGCGGGCGAACATGATAATATATCAACTATATATGTTACCAATTCACAGCAGCGATATTACGGAGCTATAGATTTAAAAGATCTGATTATTGCCAGAGAATATCAGTCACTTGACGACCTAATAATAACTTCATACCCATATGTTACAGACCATGAGAAAATCAGCGACTGTATTGAACGAATCAAAGATTATGCAGAAGATTCTATTCCGATTTTATCAGCAGACGGTTTTATATTAGGCATTATAACTGCGCAGGATATAGTGGAGGTTGTCGATGAAGAACTTGGTGAAGATTATGCAAAACTGGCAGGTCTGACAGCCGAATCTGACTTAAAAGAATCTATATCCAAAAGCATGAAAAAAAGACTTCCATGGCTTATAATATTACTTTTTCTAGGTATTGGAGTCTCAACGGTAGTTGGTATATTTGAGGCAGTAGTAGCCGCTCTTCCTATTGTAATTTGCTTTCAATCACTTATCCTTGATATGTCAGGAAACGTCGGAACTCAATCTCTTGCTGTTACTATAAGAGTTCTGATGGACGAAAACCTTACTGCAAAACAAAAGTTACAACTTGTAGGCAAAGAAATTAAGGTAGGATTGGCTAATGGTATATTTTTGGGAATTATGGCATTCTTTTTTATAGGGATTTATTCATTTACACTAAAAAACAATCCCCTTGAAAACGCTTTTCTTATATCTGGATGTGTAGGAGTTTCACTGATGGTAGCCATAGTAATCTCAAGTTTGGTCGGAACACTTATTCCGCTCTTTTTCCATAAAATTAAAATGGACCCAGCCGTGGCCTCAGGTCCTTTGATTACGACAATAAATGATCTTGTCGCGGTAATAACATACTATGGATTAGCTTGGTTACTGTTAATAAATTATCTGCATTTAGTTTAAATAATAATTACCAGGACCGAAGACATCGTCTGGCACAGCAGGATTTACCGGGATATAGCAAATAGCTCTTAAAGGATTCCCCACATAAGGCAAAAACCAGCGCAAAAGGCAAAAATGCTTTTTACGCTGGCTTTCTTTATATCTAAAATAATCTGAGAAACAAACTGTCTTACCATTTCCCTTGCCGAAGAAGGTCTTTTGGCTTATTACTTTTGCAGACTTTCCGTACACAATCTGCTTCTTAACTAACACCCTTATGTAGAGATAATTAATGTTTTGCAACGTTTCGAAAACATACTGCTACACAATAATCTCCAAATCTCAACTCACGAAACGAGTACTCTGCGTTATCAACAAATTGACTGACGCTTATAATTCCATCCTCTTTTATTAAAATCTCAAAATCATACAATGATACTGATAACCCTGCTCCAACAGCCTTTAAGAAACTCTCTTTTAATGTCCATAAACGGTAAAATGCTTCACACTGCAGTCTTTGGGTTGGCTGTGACAAGACATAATTATATTCAGATAAACAGAAAAAACGTTTTGCAAACAGTATATTTGCTTTCTGTATCTGTTCAATATCACATCCAATCTCCACATCTGCAAAAACAGCCACAACCATATTTTCAGAGTGTGACAAATTAAAATGAATATAAGGATAGTCGGGCAGATATGGCTTTTCATTTATCCCATAAGCTACACATGTATCCGCCTCTCTCAAACCATAATAAGCCAATCCTTTGTCCATAAGCATACCGGCGCCTAACGACAGCCTTCTATCCTTTTCATAATAATAAGAAACAATTTTATTCTGCCTTGTCAAAGATAAATCATTATACTTTTTATAAAAATCTGTTTCATCTCCAATCTCCGCAGTATTCATACTGTAAAGTCTTGCACCAAATTCTTCAAATACTATAGTATTCATACCTCTTACAATCTCCTCTTAAGCAATATCACTGCATTATTAATTTTAAGAACTCTAGTATACTGAAAATCTGTCATACTTATCAGGATAAAGAGTCAGCTGTGTCTCAAATAATAATTTCGCTCCAGCATCCTCAATCTTATAATCGGTTTCATTGTATGAAGTTAACACTTTCGCGCCTTATCACTTAACATACATATTTCTTTTAATTTATTCTTATACTGCATCTGTTGCACTACAGTTATAAAATTATCTATAAATCCTGAAACAGTGCTTTCTTTATACATATCACTTCTATACTCTGTCTTATATAATACTTTGTCTCCTTTTACAACAACATCAATAGACAGAGGAGCTATTGAAGTATCTTTTGACAATTTTTCTGATACTGCCTTCTCCCCGGCAATTTCGTCAAACTCAAAATTATCTCTGTGAAAAGCAAACATTAAATCTGCCTTAATTCCATAAGTCCTGCTTATTTCCGCAAATGAATAAATCTCATTATTCATGCTGTTAATAATCTGTACCTCTGTATCCTTAAGATATGTCTCAATATCCTTTTCACCATCCAGACTGCAATAAACCGGCAGAATTTTTACAAGCATACTTACCGCAGACACCAGACGAGAATCATTTCTTCCGTTATAAACTGTCGTAAAGACTGCATCACCCTTATTCATATAACGTCCTGTAACAAATCCAAACGCTGCTGTAAACAGTGTATTTATAGTGATTTTTTTATCTCTGCAGAACCTTGTTAACATCTCCATATCTATTGCTGAAATCCTGTTATATAGCCCTAGACTTTGTTTGTCTTTCATATAATCCTTTACAGGAAGAAAATCAGTATCGCACCCCTTAAAAATTGAATCATAATATTTCTTAGCAATCTTGTATTCATTTCCGTTTAACTTATTCTGCTCGACCAACGCATATTCATAACCGCTAAATTCTTCTTTATTCAATGGTTCTCCATCATATGCACGATTAATATCTTTTATAAAAATACTGCAGGATTCTCCATCGCTTATAATATGATGAAATTCCAGAAACAGGTATTTACCTTCCAAAATATCATACAATTTAATACAGAAAAGATGACTATTAAGCAGCCTAAAAGGTTTCACCAACTTTTCCTTGCTCATTGTGTGTAATATTTCAACATCATACGGCAGATTATCATTTCTCCTCTGCAGAATACAACCGTTGTCATCCATATACAATTTAGTTTTAATGTACGAATGTGCATCCACAGTATCTTCAATCGCCTTTTTAAGACGCAGCAAATCCACATTTTCACCAAGTTTAAACAAAAATGGAATATTATATATTGTACTTAGAGGATTGGCAGCACATTCTACAAAAATACGATTCTGCATCTGTGTAAGCGGATAAACATCTCTTTTTTCATACACTTCATTTTGCTGTTTCTCTAACAGAAACTGTTCTAATTTTTCAACCGTGTCATATTCTTTCATATCTTTATTACAAATAAATGCGCCATTAAAGGCATTGGAAAGAAGAACATCTTTCATTTCACGCTCTGGCGCAGGCAGCGCCCATCTATTTACCTTTTGATTCTGATTAAGAGGAATCTTTCCATACGCCTCATCTGTCTTCTCAGGACGATTTAAATATCCTCGTGATACTTGATAGCCTGAAATACACAACTCTCCAGGAACTCCCACTGGAACTCTTCTGCCAATACTATCAACAATCGTCAGACTTTTGTCATAGGGCATTCTTGTCTCATTATAATAATCTAATATTTGCCTGTCCAGCTCACAGACAAGCACAATCTGGTTAAGCGACTTACATACTAACATTCCTTTAAGTATCTGCCGCAGCATTGTAAGCAGTCCCTTTGCTGTTTCCTCACGATACAAATCTGTACGATATTCCAATGAAACCTCGTAACCCTCTCTGTTCTTTATTACCATAACCAAAATATCCGCCTGAACATTTCCTTTATCAAGCGGCTGTGCTGAATACTGTCTGCCATTCAGCGTTAACCCGCTTAACATTTCTCCCTGATAGACAAATAATATATTAGCAGCAATTCCATAATCAATTGCCAATTCTGCAAAAGAAATGCAATCATGTTCCATAACTTCATAAAAGTCATTTTGAAATTCCTGAAGATACGTTTCTACCAAAATATCCTCGTTCCAACAGCAATAAATCGGAAGCGTCCTTACAAACATACCTGTTGACTGCGCAAGATTTATGCCATGCCTGCCATTATTTACTGTACAAAATATACTTTTACTCTGACCGCTGTATTTCCCGAGAGCATATGAAAAGGCTCCAAGAAATAACGTATTTTCAGAAATGCCTTTTCCTCTTGCAAACTGCTCCACAATACTGCATGAAAACTCATCGCCAAGAGATATCATCAGCTTGCTGCTCTTTGAACTAACTGTCTTTTTCTTATAATCCTCAATTAATGATTTATCAATTTCTTCACCTTCGAACTTACTTCTAAAATATTCATGTGCCACCTTATACTGCAATTTATCTTTTAATGTTTCCTCATATACAGAAATATCAATCATTGTAATATCTTCTGCCTTAGGTCTAACTCCTTTGTATATTGCTGATATATCATCCAAGAATACTTTTATAGAGCTGCCGTCAAAAATTAAATGATGAACATCAAACAGAAAATAATATTTATTTTTACACTTATATACCGCCGTTCGATAAAGCGGTTTTCCACTCAAAACAAATGGCTTGACAAATGTTCTTTTGACCTCTTCAATATCATCTGTCTCATATTCCTCTACATTGGCCCTTAAAAATTCTTTATTTATAAACATAACAGGACTTCCATTTTCAACGGTAATATTCACCCCGAAAGACAAATGCATTGCAACTGCCTCGAATACGGCATCCTTAAAACGTCTGATGTCTATATCAACAGGCAGCTGACAACACATAGGAATATTATACATAGTAGAGTTGATATCATTTACATATTCTAAATATATACCCATCTGAGAATCTGTTAGCGAATAATATTTTCTGTCCCAGTCATATTTTAAAGGTCCGTTTTCTTTGCCAAGCTCTAACAGATCAGCTATTTTTCGAGGCGTTCTCCCTCTTAGAATTATATCAGGAGTTATATAAAGTGATTTTAGTTTTTCTGACAATTTTAATACATTTATAGAATCCCCGCCTAATTTAAAAAAATCATCTGCCGCTCCTACCATACCGCAATCCAGAATTTTCTCAAAACCAATGCATAATTCTTTCTCTGTATCATTACATGGTTCGACATACTCTGACTTATACTCTTCAATGCCGGGAGGCAACAGTACAGAACGGTCCAACTTATTGTTTATATTTTTAGGAAGCTTTTCCAACCTCTTATAGAAGCGGGGAAGCATATAATCTGGTAAAGAGCTTTTCAAATATGTAGTGAATTGTTCTGAAGATATCTCTTCGTCTGATACATAATATGCACACAAATATTTTTTTCCATAATTATCATCAAAAGTTTTTACAACTGCATTCTCTACGCCTGAATAAGATAAGAGACGCAATTCAATCTCTTCAATCTCCACACGCTGACCATTAATTTTTACCATCCAATCCTTACGGTTTTTATATACATAACTTCCGTCTGAAAGTTTTCTAGCTATATCGCCTGTATGCAGTAAAACTTTACCATCATTTTGCTTGTAAAAAGTCTTAGAGCTCTGCTCCTCCATATTAAGATAAGCATCTGCAAGAATTCCTTTAATGCAAAGCTCTCCCTCTTCTCCGGCTGCAACTTCTCTTCCGTTATCATCCAACAGAAAAAATTCAAGCCCTTCCGCCGGTTTTCCAATCGGTGTATTCTCCATAGGAACATCTATTTTATAATATGCCGCAAGAGTTGCCGTCTCGCTGGAACCATAAAAATTATACAGCTCATACCCATCTCCCGACAACATAGAAATCCTCTCGCTTCCTGTCGCAACCTTTTTCAAGGACGTACTTTTATTCTTAAAAAGCTTAAGAATCTGAGGACTAATAAATGCGCATGTAATATTATTGCGAAAAAAATAATCTTCTATCAGATGCACATCTTTCCTTATATTTTCAGCAAGTATATGCGTACATCCGCCGCAAGTAAGAACGCTAAAATATTCCAGAAGAACTGCAATAAATGACATAGGAGCCATAGCAGCCATAATATCATTTTCATCTATGTAAAATGCTTTTCTGTCACGCATTATACCTTGTGAAAAACTATCCATACTATGTGCAATTCCTTTGGGGCCGCCCACAGAACCGGAAGTGTAAATTATCATAACCCTGTCTTTATCTGACGCTGCTGACAAAACCGCGGGCTCATATTGTTCAATATCAGCCATCCACTCCGTATCAATTTTCACAGAAGCCTGACAATCTTTTTGGATATATTCAATCCTCTCTCTTGGATAATCAGGGAGCACAGGTACAAAGACCGCTCCAAACATCATAACTCCAATTTCAGCAGCAATATATTCCATTCTTCGATCCATAGATATAAGAACGGTATTTCCTGGCTTTATTCCTGATCTTTTAAGCTTTGCCGCTACCCTGCGGCTCAATGTATCAAGTTGTCTGTATGTTGTGCTTCTATTTCCATTATAATCAACAATCGCTGTGTTATCTGAATATTTTTCTAACACGCTTTCAAATTCTTCTAAAAAATTCATTTTATTGCCTCCCTTTTTCAGAATATTAAATTAAAAGCTGTTATTTGTTCAGCTCGCGCCTTTCATCTAGTATTCTTCAACGGAATATTTAAAAGTATTCTTGTCACAAACATTCCGTCTTCCAACGCAAAATCTGTCTCACCATCATAACGCGAAGCGGTTTTTATAATACTTAATACTCCTATACCGCCGCCATTTTCTGACTGCGGCAGCCCCTTACGAAATTTCACTTTGCCATTACTTGTGTTACGGCACTGAATAATAACTTTATTTCCCTTTTGTGCAATATGAATTTTGATTACCTGATAAAGTTCATTGGAATTAATACAACCATGTATTGCATTTTCAAAAACATTTGCAAGAATTGCAACCCAATCAATATCACGTATATCCAAACCTTCCTCAACACGTACATTCATTTCAACTTCTATATTATGGTTTATCGCCTTCTTTGAATATGCGGATAAAATACTGTTTACCGCCCTATTCAAACATATATCTTTATTTTTTTGATTTTCAATGTCATCTCCGTACTGCTCCAAATACATACGCAGCTTATCAAATTCTCCTTTTTGTACATATTCTCTAATTAAAATAATATGGTGCCTCACATCATGCCGGATTCTTGCCGCCTCTCTTTCAGATTCCCTCATTATATCCATCTGACTGTGAAGAAGCTGCTCATTTACTTCAAGAAGCTCCTTCTCTGTCTGATAATAATGTTCTTGTCCAAGATGAATATACAGATGAAGTATGGCATACTGAAGTACTCCTGCCATAAAAAGTATTAAAAAAGCCCTTACCATATTAAATATTGAAAATCCCTGAAGATTCGGCCAATAAGCCATTATTGCACCAAGCATAACCGATACAAACAGCGTCACGGAACTAAACGGATCCATTTCATCAATAAGAAAATCAACTCCGTTTAAAAATTGTTTTCTGAACTTCTTCCATGTAAAAACAAGTATAATTACCATACATATAAATCGAACTAATATATCTACCCATAAATTTCCGCCAAATCCCCATCTGGCGGCATCTACGCCGCAAAAAGTACAAACGGAAAACAGATAAAACGCCAATGCCATTTTATACATAGATAAATATAATACCTCTCCGCTCATCAGACTGCAGAAAACACCAATAACCGGCAATATTGAAAACGCAGCATAATGCACAAAACTTTGATTTGCCAATTGAAACCAAATACTATATACCGTTATCAGTGAAATGCCAAAAATCACATAACAATAAATAGTTTTTTTCATAGAAAATCTTGGACGGTCCAACATTAGAAAAAAAGATAATATTAAACCAGCACTAATTGAATTGCGAAAAAATGCAATCAGAAAAGAACCGCCTAGCATAATTTAAATTCCTCCTCTGCATAATTTTTAATATTTTAGAATCAATATATCATTTTCAAAACAAGAATTCTATATTATGGGATATTTAATGATTTATAAGGGATAATTTACCCATATAAAAAGAAAATATAAATACTAAATATTTATATCTATTTCAGATTTGTATAATTAATTAAAATATATATTATAAGTTACAAATAAATAAAAACTTTCCATATTATTCTGATACTATTCAGAATCAAAATAATATGAAAAGTAATATTTTTTAAATTCTGCAGCCTTATTTTGCGGCAAATATATTGTACTTCCATCATCCATAACAATCTTTTCTCTCTCAACTGAAACAATATGATTCATGTTCAGAATATATGAACGTCCACACCTTCCAAACTGAGGAAAACGCTCCAAAATCTCCCACAATCTTCCCGCAGTTATTCGTACTCTGCAATCTTCATAAGTCAAATTCAGCCGCTGATAATTTTTCTGTGCTTCACAGTACAATATTTCGTCAGGTTTAATCTGTCTGATTCCTCCCGAAACTTTTATTACAATCCTGTTATCGCTTTTTTTTCTTATCTGACTGATTGCTGAATCCATCGCGTGAAAAAAACGTTCCTTATTTAAGGGTTTTACAAGATATTGTATTGCGTCAACCCCATATGCTCTAAGCGCATACTCTGTTGAGGTAGTAAGAAATACTATCGGCATACTGCATCCAAAACATCTCAACTCTTCAGCGGCTTCCATACCTGATTTACCAGACATAAAAATATCCAATAACAAAATATCTGGCATATATTGTTCCTCCCTAACTCTTTTAAGAAGTAATTCAGCACTTGCAAAACGCTCTATTTCATATTCTGTCAATTTCTTCGCCGCTCCATATCCTGCCATAAATTCCTCAATTTGATCAAGCTCCATCTCTTCATCATCACAAACCGCTATAAAGTACAATTTTTTCACATCCTCCAAATTGTTTATCTATCCGCTATTTTTTATCAATTAATTTATCTCTTGCTTATTATAACATGTAAAATTACATAATAAAACTATTATATACTAAAATATTTTCAATAAGCACACACTATTTATAGAAATAAAAAACAAATATATACATTCTTCTTGACAACCTAATACCCTCCAATGTATAATGTGGCTTATCAAAAGGAGGATATTTTATGTTAATTGTAGTGATGGAGAAAATGGCTAATTAAATATTGCCTTGGTAGTTTTCTGACATTCCTGCTAGGAATCTGCCTTTTTGTCCAAGGCACAGACCCGGACAAATTTTCCCTTTACACTGCTTAATATAAGATATTATGTACTCCAGAATCTTCTGGTAAGTGGCATGGCTTTGCAGTCATGCCCTTTTTTATCATCTAATAGTACAAATCGGTATCAGATTCTTACAAGAACTTCAGATAGGCTATCCAGGCAATACTAATCTAAAGAAACAAAACGGAGGTTATTATGGATAGCAATAAAATGTTAGAATTTAATAAAGTCAAAGAGAAATGGTTATCGTTTGCAATAACAGATAACTGCAGAGAAAAAATCAGAAATACAAGTTATATTTTGGACGAAACTAAATTAAGAAAAGAATTGCGTGATACATCAGACTCAAAAGAACTAATAGAAAAATGCGGTACACCCCCTCTCTCATCTATTGATGAAGCATCAGAGATAATTACTATTGCACAAAAAGAAGGCTGTCTTACACCATATCAGTTGGAGCGAATAGAAAAAACACTGGTAACCATACAGCGCCTAAAAGATTATTTAAACCGTGGAAAACAGCACGAAAATCATCTTGCATATTATGAAGAAAATCTGCACTCACATAATGAATTGCGTGAAGAGATTTCAAGACAAATACGCGGAGAAAAAGTTGATGATTATGCAACAAAAAATCTGCTTCGTATTCGCACTGATATAAACAATTTGGAAGAAAAAATAAAAATCAAGGCAGAGCAGATTATGAGAGCTAACCGCAACTATATGGCAGACAGTTATTATACAAGCCGCAACGGCAGATTATGTATTCCAGTAAAAAAAGAATATCAACGACAAATCCAAGGAAGCGTTATCGACAAATCTTCCACTGGCAGCACTTTGTTTATAGAACCTATTTCTGTAGCAAAATTACAAGAAGAACTTTTTTCTGCTCATATTGATGAAGAAAATGAAGTCTATCAGATTCTATATACACTGACATCCATGGTGGCAGAAAGCGCACAGTCAATATGCGAGAACATGCAGTTAATTGAAAAATTAGACTACATTTTTTCAAAAGGGAAGCTAAGTATTGATATGGGAGCTATTGAACCAAACATCAATACAAAACGAATTATATCATTAAAAAATGCCAGACACCCGCTTATGGATAAAGAGCAATGTATACCGCTTCAGCTTAACATTGGAAATGGAATTAACGGAATTATAATTACAGGACCAAATACCGGCGGAAAGACAGTGGCAATAAAAACTGCGGCTCTAAACTGTGTTATGGCACAATGCGGTCTGCATGTTACAGCACAGGAAGCTGATATATGCATGAACAGTTCTTATCTATGCGATATTGGAGACGGACAAAATATTACTGAAAATTTATCTACATTTTCTTCACATATTAAAAATGTACTTGAGATTACTGAAAAAATAGATAAAGACAGTCTGGTTGTAATGGATGAACTTGGATCAGGAACTGACCCGACAGAAGGAATGGGCATTGCAATATCCATTATTAAAGAATTAGAAAAAAGCGGTTGCCTGTTCTTGCTGACAACACACTATCCTGAAGTGAAAGATTATGCAAAAAAATCAAAAAACGTTATTAATGCAAGAATGGAATTTAACAGGGAAACCCTAAAACCAACATATCGCCTTATAATCGGAGAAGCCGGTGAAAGCTGCGCCTTTTATATAGCGCAGAAACTGGGGATGTCATTCAGTATGCTGAAAAATGCAATTGCAGCAGCGTATGGTGAACAAGAAGCTGAAAAATTTATTTTATCTGTAAACGATAAAAAGAAGGAAGCACCTGTTCTTCAATCCCAAGCACATTTGAAACAATACAATCCCATGCACACCAAGATTAAAAAAGCCAAAGAACACAAATCTTCAAATCTTTCGGAAAAATTTCAAATCGGCGACAGTGTTATGGTCTTACCTGATAAAAAAACAGGTATTGTATGTGAAAAGATCAACGCCAAAGGTGTATTAAGAGTACAATTGCCTGACAAAAAAATATATATCAATCATAAAAGAGTACGTCTGCAAGTGCCTGCTTCAGAGCTATATCCTGAAGACTATGATTTTTCTATAATATTTGATACTGTTGAACAGCGAAAATTACATCATGATATGCAAAGAAAATATATAGAATAATTTATCAGAAAATAAAATAACATCATCTTTATGTAGCTTATTGAATATTTATGCCATATAATCGGCACCATATATTTAAAGCAGTAATATAGTTGTCGGAAAGTGCTATTTGCTAAAATTATATTGTTAATAAATCATATATTCCAAACAATATATTCAGCAAACAGCATCTTTTCCGACATACTTTTATTTATATTTTTTTATATTATAAACAAGATAATCAATACAATCAATCTGTTTTTGTTCTCTATGAATATCTTCTAATAATAAACATCTATGGGTTTCCAAAAGTTTTAACCCTTCGGCAATTTTATTATCTCTAAAATCTTGCATAATAGCTGTAATTGTACTGCTATCGCAGCCTGCATCTTTCAAATTCTGAATTATTGCATTTTCATCTTTCATACCAGTCTCCTTTTTCAAGTATTAATTTTACTATTAACTAACAAAATTTTATCTCTCAAGCTCTGAAATACAGGATTGTCCGCAACTGTTGACAACCAAAAATAAACTGCTTAAAGCAACTAAAGTATAACAACGTCTTATATAAATAACAAATACTTATATCGGATAGCTTCTTATGCCTGATAATTATACTATAGTTGTTAAAATTGCCAATGTTAGTTGAAAGAATATAAAAAAGACAAAGCTTAGGCCTCGTCATTTTTATTGTGTATATTTTATACTTTTTATTTTTTTGAACTTTATCTTTAATTAATAACAGACTTAAGTAAAAAATACTAATTACTTTAACAGATTCCATATTGACAACTCATTTACACGAACCTTTGAAATTCTTTGATATTCATGCAATGAATTAACTAATACTTCAATATCTGAAAAATATTCTTCAACAAAAGAATAACTTTTAATTGTTTTTACTTTCAATTTTGATTTACAATAACTACTTGGTTTTAATTTAGGATTTTTTCTTGACTCTTTTTCATAATTTTTATACCACCCCTCTTTACAAATTATAAGTTTTTCTATTTCTGGAGCAGTTATAACATTTTTTATATCAACTTTATGCTTATAAGCCTTACTTAAATTAAACTTTTCACTCCTTGAATCATGTACAAAATAAACAGTAATTTTGTCCGAATAACGTTTTCTTAAATATCGTTCTTCAAACTCTCTACCATTTCTACATCTTAACACTTGTTCATCTATCAAATCTTCACGTGAAAATATTAATTTTTTATTATCAAGCAAAATATCTAATATTGCTCGTTCAGCACCACCTTCACAAATACATGCAATATATTTCCCCATCCTCAATACCTCCATTACTCAAAACTTATCAATACTTTTTTTAACGCCAGATAAGCTTCATATGATGGCACTGTACCTACTAAATAATCACTATCATATACTTCACTCTTTTTAATATCATTTCGTTTTAATACTCTTGATAAATTCTCCGCATTAATTCCCTCTCTATTTCTAACAATATAAATACAATCATTTCTGTCAAATTCATCTAATAAATCAGAATAATGAGTAGAAAATAAAATAGTGGCACCATTTTTGTTTACTCTCTTATCCATAAAGAACCTAAGTAAAGTGGCTACGATCTCTCTGTTAAAATGGTTTTCAATCTCATCAATTATCAAATATCCTCCCTCAAAAAATGAAATTAGAGCATTCATAAATACACTTAATCCTTTTACAGTTCCTGATGAAAGATATTTTTCAACTGAAATAGGATTATTAATAACTATTTCTTCTTTTCCATAAAATTTTAATTTAATATCAAATTCTTTATCCTTCTCAATACACTCCAGGTATTCTATACTCGGATCTAAGAATGTTAAAAGTTCTTTCGGAAACTCTGCTAAAACACTTAACATGTTATGATCGGTCCAAACAAGCATATCACGAACAAAAAAATCCATATTATTTTTTTTATTAAGTGCTATCATAATACTAACATCTTCCATTAAATATTGCTCATCTTGGTTTCTTTTTACCTTCAAATCACTTTTTTTAAAATCAAATAAATGTTTTTTCGCCTTAACTTTTTTGCTTTCTTTAGACCATAATTTTTCGTCTGAAATTAAAAATTTTTCACTTTTTTCTAACGAATTTACTTTTTTTATAATATGGGTTTGTAATTTATGCACAAATCCTTCATGATAAAAATATGCTGTAATTATACAAGTATTATTAATCTTTAAATCACTAAGAATCTCCTTTGTCTGAATATTATTTATAGATTCATTATTTAATAATTTAAGCGCAAATGTAATTGCTTTCAAAATCGTTGTCTTGCCTGATGCATTAATTCCAACAAACGCAATTACTTTGTTTACAAACACATTAGAAAATAAATTACAAAGATGCTCTTTATCATTATCATTAACTCTTTGATTAGCAATAAAATCTATTTCAAGTTGATCTTTAAAATTAGGCAAACCTTCCATCACTAATTTTAACAGCTTCATAATTATCTCCTCCTTTTCCATTAACAGATTTATCGTAATTATATTTATATTATAGCCATTTTAAACACATTAATCAACATATAAAAACAGATAATATGTTTTTATTATTTAAATCTAAATTATATTAACTATTCATAAGAAATATAAACAAATAAAAATATTATAACTAATTCGCTTATTCTTACTTTTGTGCAACAACAAAAAATCTCTTAAATGGAAATAATAGTTTTCCGTTTGCCTGACAACGATAACTACTCTCTAAGTTATCTAATATATTGTTTAAGAATAATTTCTGTTCATCTTCATCTAATCTTTTCATATAAGGTATTAATGCTGTACCGCTTAAAAATTCAAGTATATTTTTATGTCTATCCATCTGATGACAATAATCTGTTATCCAAATCTCCACATTATCAGTAAATTTTGATATTATATCATAATATTCAGACGCAGAATGCAACACAAAATTATCTTTTTCTATATTTTTAAATTTATCCGAAAATATTTTTGCAGCTTCTAAAATGCAGTTATAAGCTGGCATTTCCTCAAATAACGGAATCTGTGACGCAAAAATTCCTTCTTTATTCAACATTAAAAAAGAATTGCTTATAAAATCTTCCTGATTGTGCAGCCATTGTATAAAAGCATTGGAAAATATTAAATCAAACATTCCCATGTTTAAAAGGGGCTGACTGCAATCCTTCTGAATAAATTTTACTGAAGGCAAAAGTTCTTTTGCTGCCTTTAGCATGTTATCAGATAAATCCAAACCGATTATTTCTGCATCTTTCCATTCAGATACAAGAGGCGCCGTACTCATTCCGGTACCGCACCCCACATCTAAAATCCTATTAAACCTTTTACCTCTAATTCTATTTACCAAATCAATAGATGGCTGTATTCTCTCTTTGCCAAAACGATTGTAAATTTCTGAATTCCACATATTAAATTGACTCAATGCTAAAACCTCTTTCCTACAAAACTTTTGTAACACTTAGTTTTATGTTCATATTTCTTTAAGCGACACGCCATTTTAATTCTTTGAAACAATTCTGTAATTAATACTATAGCCCATAAATGTAACTAACCGCGAAGAATGGAAAACACAATTAAATAATGCCATTAACTCACAATTTATGTGAACAAGGCTTTTATCCTTATTACCTGCAAAATAGTATAATAAAAAGAATTAAAGAAATGTAACCATTTTTCTCTATAAAACATAACATAAAGAAAAAAAGGTTCTTTTATGGCATATTCAACCTTCGTACCAATTACAGGCACAATTTTTAACATTCCAAGCGGGAGTGACTGCTGCAGTCAAACAGTAGTTCTGCTTGTAGACAATGGAATTGTAAACTTTATTGTAAATCCTGAAACAATGGTAGTTGACAACCGCCAACTACGTCCGGGCATGGAAGTTACTGTATATTATGACAGCAGTTTACCGGTTCCTTTAATTTTCCCACCACAATATCAAGCTAAAATTATTGCTATTAGAAACAGAAACGAACAAGTAATGTTAAATTTCTTCAACAGAAATCTTATTGCTCAAGATCAGTCTTTGCAGTTAAATATCAACAGAAATACGGATATAAGAACTGCAAACGGACAAAATTTCAACTGTCGTCCTGAAAATCAGGTGCTTCTCGTATTTTATACTACAACTACAAGAAGTATACCCCCACAGACAACGCCTAGAAGAATTATAGTTCTATGCTAAATATAAGCAAAGCTTTCAGAATTCAGATCTGAAAGCTTTTGCGTTTTTTATACCAAATCAAAATTATCTGTTTAATTTTTATCACTTTACTACAATAACTTTTCTGACCACTCTGTCTCTTTAAATCCAATAAGCACCAGATCATCTTTTACTATAAGCGGACGTTTTACAAGCATTCCATTAGTAGCAAGCAGCTTTAACTGTTCTTCTTCACTCATTTCGGGCAGCTTGTCCTTTAGTTTCATATCCCTGTAAATCATACCGCTGGTATTAAAAAATTTCTTAAGCGGCTGACCACTTATATTATGCCATTTCTTTAATTCATCGTATGTTGGATTATCATCCACGATATGCCGTTCACTATATTTAATCTCTTGTTCATCCAACCATTTTTTTGCTTTCTTACATGTGGAACACTTCGGATATTGTATAAATAGCATATATTACCTCCTAATAAAGATTTATTTTTTTTAATTTTATATATCAATATTTTAAACATTGATATTATACTACTGACATGTGAAATCATCAATGATAAAATAAATTTTATATTAATCTAATCATAATCTTTTTTCTACAATCATATTATTTCCTATAATAATTTCATAATGCAGAACTGTATTCAATATGCTTTTATATACAAACTACTTATTTGTCAATTAATTTGTTATTACTTTTTAAAATCTATCTATGTAAACTTTCTTAGCTTCAATTGTCCATTTATGTACAAAAGCAGACTTTGCAGACGTATATGCATCCCTATTATGTTCATATTTCTTACATAAGCTAAGCTTCATCTTCTCATAATCTTTGGCAACATCAGGATGTTCATTTAGATAATCCCTAAAATACAACTCATCATTATCGCCATGATAACGAATATGCAAATGGTATACCTTTTCAGCAAACCCATTTGACGTATAACCCATATTTAATGAAATTCTTGTAGGACTAGATGACATAAGGATAAAACCATTATTCATTGTCAGCGTTGCAACTTTTTCAATATCCTCATCGCTGTCAATCTCTAAAAGTATATCCACAATATTTTTTGAGCATATCCCATTTATAGCAGTACTCCCAATATGACTTATTCTGACAATCATACAATCGGACAATATATTTTTCAAAAAAAATTCCATTTCAGCATAATATTGATCCCACTTATCACTATGATTTATAAGGAATATGGGAAACAAATCCCATAATTCTTCTAATGTCATTTCAGATAAATCCTTATTCATACCTTTTACCTCACCAACTTCAGCTTGTTTTTCTATTTTCTAACTATCCATCTTCCACTTCTATTAGATCCTTCTCTTGATAGTACATTGGCTTCTTGTAATTCCTTATGCACAAACAACCTTGATATAAAATAACTATGGTCATCATCTGTCTCAAATTCTGGTTTTGGAGATCCATTATCTTCAAGAGCATTCAATATTTTCTTAAATCCGGTATTTCTACCTTCTGTTAAATGTAGCTCTTTCAAAAAATCACCAATTCTTCGATTCCTATACCTACGATTTGATACACGATATGTCTTCAATCCTTCTTGTGTCACAGAACGATCTGCTTCTGCCCTATCTGGATACTTAACGACCTTTTCTGTAATAATTGTATTTCTAATAAATTGTAGAGCATCCCTTAACTGCTGATGAATTGGCCCTTTAAATGTATTTTCTATAATATCGTTGCCTCCCAGCCCTTCTGGAAACTGGACAACATCTATTTGAGTATAAGGAAAAAATTTCTCTGGTTCCATGCTAAAAAACATTAATCCAACATTTTTAGGCCTCACATACTCTGGAAGATTATTTATAATGTTCATATCGCTGCACAATTTATATAATATACCTATTATCTGAAAGTTAGTATCAATCTCATATTATAAAGTAATAGACTTTTCCAAATTATATATCTTATAAAGTATAAAGTACACTCTCATAATCTTTAACATAATACCTAAAGTTCTTTCTGCCTTTTTTTATAATTATATGACCCTCTTTTTCAAGCATTTTCTTCTGCGCTTCAACACTTCCCGGATATTTTGCATTTAACTCTCCATTTGCCTTCAAAGTTCTCCAATAAGGTGTTTTATCATGTTCTCTCTGAAAACTTGCCCATGCAACAATTGAAACAAATATTCCTGCCGTAATAGGTTCTGTAAAATCAGCCCCGCTTTGTCTGGCAAAATATTCTCTTATTGTCCCTACTGTAATCAGCTTTCCAAACGGTACCAGCCGCATTACTTTGTCATAATCAATTGGCGGCGCAAAATACATTTTGTCTCCGCCATACTTATCTATACTTTTTTCATCTGTTATTGTTTGAAATTTTGGCATATCCTTATTATCATTCATCATTGCATTAAAATCTTTTTTTTCTTCATTTGCCATAAATACACACCTCCTGCCCAAAAGAATAATCCAAATAAAATTAATATGCAATGAGACAGTTTTAATAATTTATTTTATTTTTACATATAATTATCAAATTAATCAACTTTCAGTTTTTTCTCCATAATTTCGTAAACCAACTTAACATTATTTTCTAATTCGTAAACACCATGACCAACAGTCTTATACCCTCTGCGCTCATATAAACAAACTGCTGAAAGTGAAGCGTCTAAAATAACTGCATCATGATTTTTTATAATTTGTTCTTCCAAATAACTTATTATATATGAGCCATATCCCTTTTGTTGATAACTGGGCAGCACATACACTCCAGTAATATGGTTAGCATCATAACAACCTGTTCCAACAATAACGTTTTCATCAATTAACACACCCATATTTCCAGATGATATACCATCTAAAATATGTTCTTTACTATGATGCCGGCAAAAAAAATCTACTACTTCTTTAGGATAATAATTGGGATATATCATTTTAATAGTAGTATGTAAAACATTGTAAATTGCATCTGCCATATCAGATGTCGCAGTGACATATTTAACCATATTGTTCCTCCAAAATACACACTAATCGCTTTTTTTGCATCTATGATAATATAATAGCTTAAAGTATCAATATAAGCAATATTATTTCAATTGGGCGCAAATATACAGCCCACCATAACGCTGTTTTTTTATTTGGCGGACTATGACTTCAAGTATTAGGCTTATCCCAAAGACTTCAAATTTCTTCTATACTCTTGCATTTGTATTTCATCTGTGTTATCTAAAACAAATTGCAGTTCGTTTGTTACCTTTTCACGGTCATATGGAAGGTACGCAGTTACTGACGTGAAATTAGATACCGTGTTTGCAAACAAATGTGTGCGTATATTTAAGTTATTGATAAGGATTTGCAATTCATGGATACGCTCTTTTTCTCCGGCAGGCACAAACAAACCCTGCTGTGTCATTTTGTATAATTCCGTATCCGGGAAAAGCGTGAGAGAATCCACAGAAACAAAATACGGATTAATCTTGCTAAATAGCTCTGCACTATTCCTTGCATTCTGGTATCCGCCACCTTTTCCCGCAAGCCCAGTCATATAAACAAAATAGTATTCAATACCCGCTTCATCCAACTTCCTGCATTGCTCCAAAATATCCACTGAAGTATATCCTTTATCGGCAAGGGCAAGGGTTTCATCATCGCCGCTTTCCACACCGATACTCAGTCCGTTAATACCCATAGCTCTAAGTTTCTTAAGCTGCCATACCTCTTTGTTTTTAATATCACGGATACTTGCAAACATAGACATTGTCTGACATTTAATTAGATAGTCCCTTACTGTCAACGCCCTCAATTTAAGATTTTCATAGCTCATTGCAAATGGATTAGCTCCCGTCCAGAAAATCCTTCGGGCATTTGGCTGATAACTTTTTAGCTCTGCTAAATCCTCCTCAAATTCCTCAATGGGCGACATTCGGAAGCACTCGTTTTTATACAGGCTACAAAACTTGCATTTATTATAGGTGCAGCCAGATGTAGCCTGTATGATGACCGAATGAGCTTCATACGGTGGTCGCCAAGTTCTGCCTGTAAAGTGCATAACTGCTCCTCCTTTCCTCTTGTCTGCACAGCTTTTTGTGCATATATGTATACCTGTAGTGTGTTTCATTTACAGATGATGGACGCTTTTTCTATAACGCTGTAATTCTTCTTCACTGACATTTCCTATGATTTCATCAAGAAACGCCAATAACTTTTTCTTATCTTTCGGCAGCTGCCCATGAAACTGGTACGCATTTGAAGCTCCCATTGCCGCAAAGACGGTAGATATCTGCAAATTTTCAATGAGTGTCCGTACCTCTTTGTACTTTTCAAGTTCGCCTTCCTCATGCCAGTTCCCATACTGTATTTCAG
>CATJTQ010000056.1 GCA_949743325.1 uncultured Lachnospiraceae bacterium | reverse complement strand
ATTTATAGGTTTTCTGTGTGAGAGGATCTATATTACCGTTAATTGATTTTAAATATTCAAGGGTATCTTCTAAAATTGTAAGCAGTGCAGCATCAATATCTTTAAAAGCCAATTCCCTTATCTCATGCAATCTTCTCGCCTTGTAACGCATTGGCTCAATATAATCGGCAACATATATAATTTTCTCCAGCAAAAGCATGTCCGGGCGTCCCGTAGTATGATATAGTATTGCAGAGATTATCTCTTTATCATTAATCTTATATTTGTGCATAGCCATAAACGCACCAAGTTTTGCATGCAACAGTGCAGGATTTTCTCTCTCAACATCAGAAAGGTGAATATTATATTTATCACACATCTGTAATTTCTTTTCGTATGGTATACATTTTGCATTGTCATGAAGCAGACCTGCAATCAAAGCTTTATTAATATCATATTTATATCTCATAGCCAATGAAGCTGCTGTATATGCGACACCAATTGTATGTTCATATCTATCAGAATCAAGCTTTTTTTGCAGAGTTTTCTTATACAAACCAATATCATATTTTCGCATGTTAAGACCCCCTTGTCTAAAAATCATACAACTTATGCTCTTTAATATATTCTAACACATTTTGTGGAAGCATTGAAGATACATTTTTTTTATTGCTTAACATCTTTCGAATATTGTTTGAAGAAATATCCATCTTCTCACCTTTTAATTTGTAAATTTCAGCATTGTACATTTTTTTTAAATGCTTTATTTTACAATCCATTCCACCTTCATCAATATTGTCCCTTAATGCTGCAAGAATAACACAGTTTTCTGCTATTATACTAGGATTTTTCCAAGTCGGAAATGTTATAAGTGAATCAGCACCCATAATAAAATAAAAAATATTGTCTGCATATATATTTTTTAAACGAAGAAGTGTTTCATAAGTGTAAGTATAACCTTCACGTTCTAACTCAAACGGAGAAAATTCAAACTTATCATAATTTTCAATCGCAAGTTTAATCATAGAAACTCTGTGTTTTTCCTCCACAATATTTTCTATTGTCTTATACTCAGGAATTTTATTCGGCATAAACCATATTTTTGACAGATAAAACTGCTCCAATGCAAGCTTTGCTATTTGTATATGACCTAAATGTATAGGATTAAACGTCCCTCCCATAATTCCAATTTTATTATTTGGGCAGCTCAATTTTTTTCTTATCCTTAGATTCTCTATATAAAGTAATCTTTTTGCCGACAACCTGAACAACCTGAGATCTTGTCCTCTCAGATAAAACACCCGCTATTGCTTTAGGATCATCTGAGCAATTTTTAAGAACACTAATTTTAATCAGTTCTCTTGCTTCTAAAGCTTCATTTACAGATAATGTTAACTCTGGTGTTACTGAAGCTTTTCCTATCTGCATAACCGGCTCCAGCTTGTTAGCTAAAGCTCTCAAATATGCTCTCTGTTTACTTGTCATAATATTCCTCCATCACTTATAATACTCAAATTCTAAATTATAAAGACGAACTGTATCTCCCTCTTCAATTCCTTTTTTCTCCAACTGTTCTAATATACCACGATCTTTTAAAAATTTCTGGAAAAAAGCAAACCCTTTTTCTGAATCTAAGTTAGTATACCCTAACATTTTTTCTACTGCCGGACCCTCAACTACAAAAACTCCTTCTTCATCAACAGTAACAGTAAATGCTTCTGTAACTTCTTCTCTTTCCTCTGGAAAATATTCCTGTTCAAAAACAACCGTATCAGAACCAGCTTTGCTTACAAGATTATTTACATAATAAAGCAATTCTTTTAAACCATCTCCAGTAACAGCTGATATTGGAAAAATTTTATATCCTTGAGGCTCAAATTCATCTTTTAATTTACTTAATACATCATTATCCTGCAATACATCTATTTTATTTGCTGCTATTACTTGAGGCCGATTTGAGATATCCGCATTATAATTGCACAGCTCTTTATTTATTGAATAAATATCTTCTATCGGATCCCTTCCTTCAGTTGAAGCGGCATCCACAATATGAATCATTACCTTAGTTCTCTCAATATGACGAAGAAACTCATGCCCAAGACCTACGCCCTCAGAAGCACCCTCTATCAGACCTGGAATATCAGCAATAACAAATCCACTTGCTCCCTCCAAATCAACAACACCAAGATTAGGAGAAAGAGTAGTAAAATGATAATTTGCAATCTTAGGTTTAGCATTGGTTACTCTTGATAACAAAGTAGATTTTCCAACATTAGGAAAACCAACAAGACCCACATCGGCTATCACTTTTAATTCCATCAACAGTGTAATTTCTTGTGCCGGCTTACCAGGCTGTGCATACTTAGGTATCTGCATTGTTGAAGTTGCAAAATGCTGATTTCCAAGACCACCTTTGCCTCCTTTAAGAAGAACAACCCTTCTGTTGTCTCCAGACATATCAATAATTACCTTACCGCTCTCTTCATCCTTTAAAACTGTTCCCTCTGGTACTTTAATAACAATATCATCACCATTAGCTCCATGACAGTTTCTTTTTCCACCTTCCAGACCATCTTTTGCACTATACTTTCTCTTATGTCTAAAATCTGCTAAAGTATTCATTCCAGGATCAATCTCAAAAATGACATCACCGCCATTTCCTCCATCTCCACCGTCAGGACCGCCATTTGGAACATATTTTTCTCTTCTGAAACTTACATGTCCATCTCCGCCTTTGCCGGAACGTACAAAGATTGTCGCCTTATCTGCAAACACAATTACACCTGCTTTCTATCTCATTCTTATATTAAAAAAGACTTCAAACCCTAAGATTTGAAGCCTGTTAAAATCTTATTCGCCTGCCGGATAAATAGAAACCTGTTTCTTATCTCTACCCTTTCTCTCAAAACGAACAACTCCGTCTACTAAAGCAAACAAAGTATCATCACCGCCGCGACCTACATTAAGTCCTGGATGAATCTTTGTTCCGCGCTGTCTGTAAAGAATATTGCCGGCTTTTACAAACTGACCGTCTGCCCTTTTGGCACCAAGTCTTTTTGCTTCTGAATCTCTGCCGTTCTTTGTAGAACCAACACCCTTTTTATGAGCAAAATACTGAAGGTTCAAATTTAACATATCTATTACACCTCCTCGGTTATTAATCTAAAAAACTTCTTTGAGTACTGTTCTGAAACTCCTTTAAGTCCCAAAACTAAAGTATCAAGCAAAAGTACAGTCTCTTTAGAAAGCGGATTATCAAATCGGCAGTCTATAAGACCTTCATCCTCATTAGCAACAATATGCATCTTATCCTTATCACCTGTAAAAACTTCAATTGCATTTAAAGTATTAACAAAAAGAATAGATACTGCAGCACAGACAATATCTTTTCCTGATGGAGCAAAACCTGCATGTCCTACTGCCTGAACTAATGTATAATCTTTTGCCTTATTTTTTTTAATTGTTACGGTTATCATAAATAATTAAGCTGTGATTGACTCAATCTTAACCTTTGTGAACTGCTGTCTGTGACCGTTCTTTTTGTGGTAACCGGTTTTTCTCTTATATTTGTAAACGATAATTTTCTTAGCTTTTCCTTCACAAACTACAGATGCTGTAACTTTTGCTCCAGCTACAGTCGGTGTTCCAACTTTTAACTCTCCATCACTTACAGCAAGAACCTGATCAAATTCAACTGTCTCTCCAGCTTCCTTACCAAGTTTCTCAACATTAATGATATCGCCCTCGGATACTTTGTACTGCTTACCACCTGTTGCAATAATTGCGTACATATGGCACCTCCTATTATCATTACTCGCCAGCTTTGGTGTTCCTATGGAATCTTTTACCTAGCTGTGCGGCATACTTGATTATTTTAACATTACAACCAGTCAATGTCAAGCAATATGCAAAATTTTTTACATATTTATCTGTTTTGTAATACATATAATAAATGTTGAAAATATTCTGGCAACTTTGCCTTAAACTCTACATACTTCCCCGTTGATGGATGAATAAAACCTAATACCTGTGCATGTAAAGTCTGTCCATGTAACTTAAACTCCTCTTTTTTTCTGCCATATACAGAATCACCTAACAGCGGAAAGTTTTTAGATGCCAAATGAACTCTAATCTGATGAGTGCGTCCAGTTTCTAGTTGACATTCAATATAAGTATAATTCTTAAACCTCTCTAACACTTTAACATGAGTCGTAGCAGGTTTTCCGTTTTTCACATTAACAGCCATCTTCTTTCTGTCAATAGGATGTCTTCCAATATTTCCAGAGATACTGAATTCATCTTCACTGATACTTCCATGAACAATAGCTACATATTTTCTTGTAATTGAATGTTCTTTAAGCTGTTTCGAAAGACTTTGGTGGGATTTATCATTTTTGCAGGCAACAATTACTCCTGTAGTATCCATATCAATTCTATGAACGATGCCAGGTCTTAACACCCCATTAATACCAGATAATTCATTATGGCAGTGATACATAAGAGCGTTTACCAAAGTTCCTGTGTAATGCCCTGCGGCAGGATGCACAACCATTCCTTTAGGTTTATTTATAATAATAATATCTTTATCTTCATATAAAATTTCAATGGGTATATCTTCAGGAATTATTTCAGGTTCTCTAGCCTCACTGACAAAAACTTTAATTTTTGTTCCTGATTTAAGTTTATAATTAGCTTTAATTTTTTGATTATCAACTAATACATTTCCTTCTTTAATAAGCTTTTGGATATAAGAGCGTGACATTCCAGCAATCTCTTGATTTAGTTCCTTCACTTCAGACAAAAATAAATCAATTCTTTTTCCAGAATAATTTTCTCCTGCATATAATTCAAATTCTCTCATCATTCTCCTTTTTCATAGTATACAAATCATCTTCTTTGTATACAAAGACAAGCAAAATAAACAATACTGCAACGCTTACTGTAACATAAATATCCGCCACATTAAATACCGGAAATGATATAAATTTAAACTCAAAAAAATCAACTACTATGCCCCTTGTCAGCCTGTCTATTAAATTTCCAGCAGCACCTGAAGCAAGCACAATAAGAGCAGCTTTTAATGGCAGATATTTATTACCAGCAGGCAACCTTATAAAATACAGCATTACACCTACTATTATAACAAATGACAATACAACGACAAGCCACTGCATATTTTGAAACATCCCCCAAGCCGAACCGGGATTCTCAACATAAGTTAATGAAAAAAAATTAGGAATCAATGTTAAAGAAGCTCTATTTTTTAAGTTTATCACAGCAATATATTTACTTAATTGATCTGCTGCTGTCAAAAGAAGCAACGATATTATTCCAATAACTAATGTACTTATTTTCCTTCTATCCATATATTCTCACCTAAATTGCTTTTACCTATTCTAATAAAAAGACACTCTTGCCGCAAGTAGAACAGCAGCATTACTCGTTAAAATCAACCATCAGAAATTCTGCGGCAGCTTTTATCTCCTCATCTGTAACAGTTGTGTCAATATAAGCTTCTCCTATTTTTTTTAGCAATATAAATTTTATTTTGCCTGCGTCCATCTTTTTATCAGATTTTGTTGTATTAACAATATCTGAAATTTCAAGATTTTCAATTGAAGCAGGAAGTCTAAAACCAACAAGCATATCTCTAAGTTCAAAAAACTCTTCTGTAGTTAAAAGTTCTCTTTTCCATGAAATATGTGCTGCTGCAATCATTCCAAGAGCTACACATTCTCCATGTAACAACTCAAAATTCTTTAATTTCTCAATAGCATGTCCTATTGTATGTCCGAAATTAAGAAGTGCACGCTCGCCCTTTTCACTTACATCTTTTTCTACTATTTCTCTCTTCATCTGGCAACTATGTTCAACCATCTTTTCAAGCACTTTAGAATCGTGTGTATATATTTCTGCCAAATTTTCTAAAAGCCACACATAAAATTGCTCATCACGTATAAGTCCATATTTTAAAACTTCTGCAAGCCCAGCATAATACTGTCTTAAATCAAGAGAATCCAATACTTTCATATTAATATACACAAGTTTAGGCTGATAAAATGCGCCTACCATATTTTTGTACGCATCAAAATCAACTCCCGTCTTACCTCCGACACTGCTGTCAACCATTGCCAGCAATGAAGTTGGAAGCTGTATAAAATCTATGCCTCTAAGATATGTTGCTGCTGTAAATCCTGTTAAATCTCCAACAACACCTCCGCCTAATGCAAAAAGAACATCATTCCTATCAAATTTCTCTTCAATAAGAAATGTATATAGCTTTCTTACAACATCAAGATTTTTGCTTTCTTCCCCAGCTTCAAATGTAAATATACATACTTTTGATGCCAGAGGTTTCAATATTTCACTAATTTTTTCAGTATAATGTGGTCCGACACCACTGTCAGTAACAATACAAAAACGCCTATTATCATACCCCAGCTCTTTGACAGCATCATTAAGCAAACTGTAGTCTTGCTCAATTAATATATTATAAATAGGTTTATTATCTGAATTGTGAACAGTGATTTTTTTTGACATAAAAAATTTCTCCTTCTCTAATTTATATTTATCAAAATGGTAATACGTCTATTTATATAAATATACTATTTAAATTGTAAAATTAATATATGCAGCCTGTCCTTTTTAGTAATATTTATTACTTCTTTAAATATAAAGCGGCCAAAACCTCTAACCGTAAGAATATCTTCCTCTTTCATAATATAACTACCAGATTCAATAATCTTTCCATTTACAAATATTTTCTGCATCTTAAACAAATCTTGTATACTGCTTCTTGAGCGATGCAATGCTAAAGCCGCAATACTATCTGCACGCAGTGAAGAGACCGTTCCTGTTAACTCTGCAAAATCTGGTTTTGAAATCTCCTTAGGAACATCACAGACTACTGTGTCAACCGCAGTATGTTTTATCTGTGTAAGTTCATCACAAAAAAACTGTGCCATTTTTTCATGACAAAATATATAAGCTTCCTTTTCTCTTACAACTATATCTCCAATCTTACATCTGTCAACACCTAAATGTATCACAGCGCCAAGATAATCTCTGTGAGATAGTTCCTGTGCAAATTTAGGGTATTTTGCCATAATTTGCAATACTGTTATCGGATATGGCATATCATAAAAAAGAGCATCAGGGACAAACATAGCCATCTGACGCTCTGCGAATTCATAGCCGCCAAAAGTACAATATGCAGCCGAAAGCTCACTGGATTTGGTATTATGTAATATACTAAGTTCGTTCATAGATAAAAAATCAGTAAATAAAGATATTCCTTTCTGATATGACATCTTTGACAAATCTATAAAACGCTTTTTAATTAATATTTCATCTTTATCCATTATTTTATTTCCATTAAAAATCAAAATTTGTTATATTGATTGAGCCATTTACCTGTTCCATGAAATCTCCTGTAATTTCCACTGCCGGAGGTGTAATTAAAATAATACTTTTTGAAATCGCACGAAAATTACCGTCAATCGCATAACATGACCCTGATGCAAAATCAATAATTCGCTGTGCTAAATCTATATCAATTCCTTCCAAATTAAGAACTACTGTACACCCATCTTTTAATGTATCTGTAATTTTTCTTCCATCCTCTTCAAAAGAAACCGGTTTAATTACTGTTAATTCCATATTAGCACTTCCCTTCCTTGTCTGACGCATAGACATAATTTTGCCTGATGATCTATTGCTGTTTTTTCTAGATACAGGCTCTTTCTGGTAATATTCGTCATCATCTTCAGTGCTTTTTCTCTTAGAAATAGGTTTTTTAGGTTCATCATATTCGTCGTAATCATCGTATTCATCGTCGATATAATCATCATCTTCCATACCCACATTGAAAAAATTAAATAAACCTTCACGAATTCCCATAATTATTCTCCTTTATAATTTCTTTCTCCAAAGATTCCTGTTCCGACTCTAACAAAAGTAGCGCCTTCCTCAATAGCCACCTCGTAATCTCCTGTCATCCCCATTGAAAGCTCACACATATATACATTATCAATGTTTTTCTCTGCAATGTCAACTGATAATTTCCTTAAATCACAAAAAAATTCTCTGTTTTCCTCTGGATTAGTAACAAAAGGAGCAATAGTCATAAGTCCTTTTATTGTTACATTAGGTAAATTTGAAATCTCTTTCACTGCATCATACAATTCAATGCACCTGAAACCGAACTTGCTTTCCTCCTCCGACACATTTACTTCAAGTAAAATATCCATATGTACACCATGCTTTACAGCCTCTTTACTTATCTCTTCTGCAAGCCGCAATGAATCGACAGAGTGTATCATATTAACTTTATCTATTATGTATTTAACCTTATTTCTCTGTAAATGTCCAATTAGATGCCAGTTTATATCTGAAGGGAGCTTATCATATTTTTCCATAATCTCCTGAACTTTGTTCTCACCAAATTCTCTTTCTCCAGCATTATATGCTTCCATAATCAACTCTACAGGTTTGGTCTTGCTTACTGAGATAAGAGTTACATCACTATAATCCCTGCCAGACCGTGAACACGCCGCTTCTATTTTATCTCTGACAACTTTTAAATTTTCCTGAACCATAATTCCTCCTAAAAACTTCCATCTTTATTAAATTACTTTTATTTATAGAGATATTAACGATATATCGGAACAGCTCCGTCAATTGAATCACTGTTTAATACAATATAATCATATTTTGACAAGCCATACTTAGACTGTGATGATATTATACAATATTCTTCTCCCTCATATAAAATATTTATAGGACAAAATACTGCATAGCCCTTATTATACTCATATACACCTTTAAGTTTATCTGTCTTTCCGATAGTCATTCTTTCTTCAGAACTTCCTCCTGCACGCAGCGTCGCACCGGCAGTCAATATACTCTCCTCATCTATATTTATGTAAACTGCTTCATCTGTCTCGTACGCTATATCAATCTGTACGGATTGTCCCTCTAACTCTCCATCTTCATCATATGTCTCATAATATACAGTATTTACTTCTCCCGCTGCACCTGTTGTCACAAAAGATTTATCAATCACATACAATTCCTGTTCAGCAATAGAACTCTTAGGTACTTTAAGACCAGATATATTATCCAGTTCAAAAGAAATATCAATATATCTGTCATCTGCAAACCTAATCATTGAATTAGTAAATGAAAATGAAACAAATGTATCATCTCCGCTCTTCCATGTATCAACCTTACCGTTCGCTTTTGTCTTATCTTTCTTAAATTCTATCTCCACGTACTCTTTTTCTAACAGTTTTTTTGCAATATCATTATCAGTTTTTATAACTAGTGTCCACTCATCATCTGTAATAACTTTATATACTTTATCTCCTGTATTTACAATATCCTGTTCTCTTAAATCCTTAGGTTTATAATCTCTATTATCAGCTAACATTTCTGTATTTACATCTTCAGCTTTTAAGTCTTCATAACCATCAATTACATAACTGATAATCCCATCAACTGTACTATTGCATACATGAAAAGACACGTCCTCTCCTAAAGTAACTGCATTTTCGATTATTGTCTGTTCAATAAGCTGAATTGTTGTATTTTCAATTAGTTGCTTAAATGAATAGGCCTCGCCATAGTTCATATTGGAAAAATCATTGTAAAAAGAATTTACATTATTATTAATCTGCTTTAATTGTTCTTCAGTAAGCGCTGTAGATGCGATAGAATCATCTGATAAAAGCGTATTTATCTGACCTGTCTCATCAATAGAATAAACCTTTGTCTGTGCTCCCGTTTTCTCCAATGCTCTTGCATAGTATGTTATATATCCTGCTCTTTCTGTATTTACTACCTGCTCTTTTCTAACTGCAATTCCTGTATAAGAATAATCTGCAGCCATACTTCCCTCATTTACCTCATAAGTAGTTATATGAGGCTTAAGCAAATATAACATCATACATCCGCATAAGTAAAGAGCAAGAATAAGAAAAATGATTACTCCTGGGTCCATAAACCTTTTTATACGGTATTTTAAAACCTTTTTTTTTGTAATTACACGTTTTTTTGCCATATTTCCACCTTATAAAATATATTCTCCATATAGAGAAAAAACCCCAAGGATAATGTCCTCGAAGTTTTAAAAATATTTACGGTTTCCCCAAAGATTACTCTTTTTCAAATCTAAATATTCATTGTAAGCCTTGTCTAAAATTTGCTTTTCATTCGAGAATTTCAAAAGATGGTAAGCCTCATGAAATTTGTAATATCCTGAATCAACAAAAAACTCTTCTCTCTGCGGCTTACTATAATAATTGTCTGACATCATTAAATACCAATGTACATCTTTTGTAACTGTGTCGTCAGGAATATTAAAAGTATATTGGCTTTTGCCAACATATTTTATAATAGATGCACTTACACCCGTCTCCTCCAACACCTCTCTCGTTGCAGTATCCTTATATTCCTCTCCGGGTTCAACCGTCCCTTTTGGCAAAACCCAACCTTCATATTTGTTCCTATAATTTTTATAAAGCAATAATATTTTTCCGCGAAATATAACCACACCGCCACAACTTGTTGCCTCTATCATTGCAATCCCTCCGGCTTATTTGGTGTGTCATTTCGAAGATAAATCCTCCACATTAATGCAGAAAATCAAATCCGAAAAAAATGACTAATGAGATTATACTCTATTTTTTTCAATCATGCAAGATATTTAGTCCAAATAATATGAATCAAATATTTTTTTTGCAACTGGGGCGGCAGAAACACCTCCGCTTCCTGCATCCTCGAGTATTACACATACTACAATTGAATTTTCCGAAGTTGTAAAACCTGTAAACCATGCATGGCTTCGTCCCTTTTCATTTCCAAACTCAGCAGACCCTGTTTTCCCAGCAACATTATAGGTATCTGTATTTAATTTTGTTCCTGTTCCTGAATCAACAACAGATTCCATAAAATCTGTCATCTCTCTGCTCTCATTTTCTGTAATAGGTTCTGCTATAACTTTAGAGTGAAAAGTCTGTATTACATTTCCTCCTGCACTTTCGATATGATCAACAAGATAAGGCTGCATCATCTTTCCCTTATTTGCTATTGCATCTGTAATCATTGCCATCTGAAGCGGAGTAACAACAGTATCTCCCTGACCGATTACCGTCTGCATCATCTTATAATCAGAAGTTTTGTCATCGGCAGTGTATTTGCTCGCTTTTGAGGCCACACCGATTGAAATATCATAATTTATCAAAAAATCATTGCAAAGAGACTTTAATTTATTTCTGTTAAGTTCCATACCAATATTTACAAATGAGGCATTGCATGAATGGGCAAATGATTCCTTTAAATCTTCATCGCCATGAACAGTTGAATGAAAACAATTAATTACATCCTCGCCTTTTCTATATTTTCCGACACAATTATAATTATATGATTTATAATCTTTATTCTCACGCATATACTCCAAAAGTGTTATTATTTTAAATGTCGAACCGGGAGGATACAACCCCTGAGTCGCACGGTTTAAAAGGACTGTCTCTGTAGAATCTTTTGATATAAGCTGTGACCACATATCCTCTATATTTTCAGGATTAAAATCAGGCTTGGAAACCATTGCAAGAATTTTGCCAGTCTTAGTTTCCATAACAATAACTGCGCCGTCATGACTTCCCATCGCTTCATATGCTGTTTTCTGCAAATTGTAATCGAGAGTAGATACAATAGTATCTCCAGGACTTTTCTCCTCATTTAAATCATTTAAAAACTTAGATCCAAAGAAAATATTAGATCTTAAAAGTCTGACATTATTATATGCCTCAAGCCCTGAGCCGCCGTTTTTATTATATCCGACGACATGAGAGAACATTTTACCATATGGATAGTCACGCCGCTCATTGCCATTATCATCAACAAGCGTCTGAGCAAGTATTTTCCCGTCCGCACTCTTTATTGTTCCTCTTACAACTCTCTCGGCAAGTATCTCCTGCCTTTTGCGATTATATGGACTATTGATTACATCTTCACTTACAGCTATCTGATAATATAAAAGATATCCAATAAGACCAAGAAATAATGCAGTAAATACATATGTCAAAATTAACATTTCATGACTTCTTATAGAAGAATCCTTTTTATTCCTGCCCGCCATAGTAATCCTCTCCTTCTATATCATAATCAAAGTCATCTTCGTAGTAATACTCCATATCTTCAGATTCTCCTTCGTCCTGTCGGAGAATATATATTCCCTGAATAATTGCAAACATAATTAAACTGCACAGCATTGAACTTCCTCCATAACTAATAAGCGGAAGTGTTACACCAGTAAGAGGTATAAATTTAGTGCCACCGCCGATAGTAAGAAGTATTTGAAATATATACTCAACGCCAAATCCTACCGCAAGAAGCTTATAAAATGGTCTTTTAATCCTTGTAGCTATATTTATAAACATAATAAAAGTAGACAGACATACAAGAATAAGACATATTGAAAACATCAGTCCCAGTTCTTCTGTTATAGCAGAAAATATTAAATCCTCATCTGATACAGGAATCTTCTCTGGAATTCCTCCAAAAAGACCCAGACCAAACCATCCCCCTGTACCAATAGCAAATAATGACTGTGAAATCTGGCTTGTATCATTTTTAATTACTGAAAAAGGAGTGCTCCATGTCTGAACGCGCACCCTGACATGACTAAACAGATGATAAGCAGCAAAAGCCGCCGCCCCGCCGCCGCCTAATCCTCCTAACACATAAAGAGGCTGATGGCTTGCAATATAAATAAGAGCAAGATATACTACAAAAAATATTAATGCTCCTCCAAGTTCTTTTGACCAAACAAGAAGCAGCACATGAATCCCTGATACTACAGATACAATAATTAAATCTTTAAACTCATGCTTTCTGCTCAAATACGCCGCCAGGAAAAATACAAATAAAATCTTGACAAACTCCACCGGCTGTATTGTTATACCAGCAACAGTAAATGTGATATTTGCCCCATATGTAATTATTCCTGTTAATTTCATAAAAGACAACAATAAAATTCCAACTACTGCATACAGCCATGTAAGCTTACTTAAAAATTTACATTTTCTAATAATTACTGGAACAAGCATTGATATAAACAACGATGCAATAATAATAACATACTGCTTAACGCCTTTTGAAAAAGACAGTCTTGACAGCATAAAGCCTCCAATTACAAGAAGCATACACATGTTATTAATTACCAGAACTGACATTTTAGAATAAAATAATTTATATGCACTCATAAGAACAACAATAAGCAAAAATTGAGCAATATACATATAAAAATACTTTGTCTCATTTTTTCTAAGAAATAATGTCATATAAGCTAAAAACTGAATAACGAACATAAATATTCTCTGATATATAAACAAAATTTTCTTATTAAGTACTATGCCAAGAAAACCACTTATTGTATAGAAAGCAAAAAAGAATATAATAATGTATTTTGATATTTCTGTAATTACCGTAACCAAATTTATTCCACTCCTTTTTTAAAGTGACCTCTTGTAAAAGATGAGACAATTGTATGACATTCATTCATATTATAAAACTTGTCAATAAAATTATATATAATATGTTCTATTTCATCTAAATCCTCTGTTGTAAAGCTTAATCTTAGGGCATAGGGTGAGAGCTGTCTCATATCCTCTTCCAATCCAAACAATGAAAACACTTCACTATTGTAAATTGTATTATAACAATACTCACAATTAGTCCTGACTAATAATTTCCGTCCAAGCCTATCCTGTAAATAAACATTTTCCGGTATTTGATCACAAACTGAAGAAATTTTTTTCTGGCATTGTGCAGAAAACATCATCGGCATACGTCCATACACAATGAGTTCCATAGGTATTGCAGTATTTCTTAATAGTTTTGATAATTCAGACTTATTAAGTTCAACCGGCAGCGTTCCTCTTGATACACCTAGACGGCTTAGTTCATCTAAGGAATAACTATTCATTTGATATAATGTATAGTTAGTTGCAATATCTATTTTATTTATAATATTTTCATCAATTAACTCCTTTACAAAGAACAGCTGCTCTAAATTATGAACTAAAACACCATCTATATTATTAAAAATCCATCTACAGTTATTTTTAATAAAATCTGAGCCATCTTTCCTTAAAATAACAGGAAGTGATATAAAAATATATTTACCACATTTTTTTAATTCAGCAATAACATTATTATAATTATCAATCCTGTTCTGACTCTCTGTACGGAAAGTAAAAGCTTGAATATCCATATAACATAAATAAATCTCGTCAAATTTACAAACTGCAAGAGCCTGCTGTATAGATGACACGCTAACAGAGATTTTAGGCAACGCACATTTATCTGATTTATTTATATTTTTATCTGAACTAACACAATTTATTATATTGTCTCTATAAAGAAACTCACTTCTTCTAAAATCAGATAGTAACAGCTCCTCTAACTTACCAATTGCATCTCTTCGTATTGAATTGATATCTTTAACTGGAACAAAACATTTACCTTCAATATTTACATTAATATTTTCGAACTCAAAAGGCGTATTGCCCGTCTTTCTCAAATGTTTAATTAATTGTGTACTGTCAGTATTTTGTTTTAATGCAGTTTCAATTACAGGACCCTCAACTTCTACATTAATATCATTATAGTATATATTTAATAATAAAGGCTTTTCACATATAACTGTAAGCTTTCCATCAATTCTAATTTTCTGATCATGATTTACATATTTATTTTGTAAATTTTCCAACAAACTTTCATTTTTCAATCTGTATATTGGAACACCTTCATAATCTAAATTTTTTTGTTTGTTAATAGGCAGTTTAAAAACATCGCCCTGTTTAACCGAATTCTTTATAACAAATTCATTATAACGAACCTCTGTTCGATTGTCAATAACATTTTTGTTATTAGTTTTATTTTTTATTTTATTACCAAATCGTAATTCCAATACATCCCCACAATTTAATTCAATATTAGCAGTAAGATACACCCCATCATTTTTCTGCTTGGCAGTACCTGCGTAGACTCCAAAATGATTAGGCCTGTCAATGCTCATCATATCAAGACCATTTCTCTTTGTATAATAACCAGAAGTGAATCCGCCTCTGTTATATAAATCGGCTAATCTCTCCATATCCTTATCTGAAACTGAATAACTGTCTATTCCATCCTCAATATACATGTCTAAGTATTTTCTATAAATTTCTGTTACTCCACACATATACTCTGCTCTTTTCATTCTTCCTTCTATTTTAAGAGAATATACGCCCGCTTCAATAATTTGCGGCAAAATACTTAACGCACATAAATCTTTAGGACTTAAACAATACAAATTATTATTTTCACGTTTATTTTTCTTAATATTATCATTTATAAATCGATAGTTAAGACGGCAGCTCTGTGCACATCTTCCTCTGTTTCCGCTCCTGCTTCCAAGACTGCTGCTCATAAAACATAGACCTGAGTATCCCATACATAAAGCTCCATGTACAAAACTTTCTATCTCAACATCAGGAGCACTGTTATGGATAGCGCGTATTTCATTAAGAGAGAGTTCTCTTGCAGTAACAATACGCTCTATTCCTTCTTTTTGAAAAAACTTAGGAGTATATTCACCAGTAACAGCCATCTGTGTACTCGCATGTACAGGAAGATAAGGGAAATTTTTTCTGATAAAAGATAATACCCCCAAATCCTGAACAATAACAGCATCCAGCCCCTGTTTATAGAATGGCAGAATATAGTTATACAGTTTATGTTCAATCTCATCCTGTTTCAAGAGAGTATTCACAGTCAAATAAATTTTTTTATTGTGTATATGTGCATAATCAATTGCTTTGAGAAGCTCATCTTCACTCATATTGTCAGCATAAGCCCTTGCTCCAAACAGTCCGCCTCCAAGATAAACCGCATCGGCACCTGCATTAAACGCGGCCTTAACACTTAAGAAACCAGCTGCAGGAGCTAGAAGTTCTGCTCTTTTTTTATTTTTATCCATAACTATTCGCTCTTTTTATTATCAGAAGATTTTAATTCAGTTTCCAGACGCACATTTTTTTTCTGTGTTTCAGTCAATTCACGCTTTGTCTTAGTAAGTTTTTTTTCAGAATTTTCCAATTTTAACTGAGTAGCAATTAACTCATGCTTTAAATCATAGAGTTCTTTATCTTTTAAATCAACTTCTTCCTGTTTTAATTCAACCTGTCTCTTAGCTTTAAAATAATCATCTGCAATATTCAGCTCTATCATAATATGCCTCATATCATAATTATGTCTTCTAAAGTTTTCATTGCTTGAATACTCTTTATTTTTACCATCTATGTATGACGCCAGTTTCTGCATATATTCATTTGATTCATATCCGCTTAGTGTAATAACTTTGCCGTCTATAACGACCTGAACATCATTTTTGACTGTCATATTATTTTCCTTTCTGCAAAAGCAGATAAAAAAACAATCCGCCTTTGCTAAATTTTAGCAATCTGCTTCTTGGCTGTATGCGGCTACACCGCAATGTGCCTTCTTGCAATATCTGTAACTACTCGTCCTCTCGGCGTTCTCTGCAGCAAACCATTTTGAATTAAATAAGGCTCATAAACATCCTCTATAGTACCTGCATCCTCGCCTATTGCAGCAGCAATAGTATCCAAACCTACAGGTCCTCCGCTAAATTTATATATCACAGTCTCAAGAAGAAGCCTGTCCGTCTTATCAAGACCCAGTTTATCAACCTCTAATAAATCTAGGGCAAAATCCGCCACCTCTTTAGTTATCACACCATTATATTTAACCTGTGCAAAATCTCTTACTCTTTTTAACAGACGATTAGCTAATCTTGGAGTACCTCTTGAACGCTGCGCCATAGCTACAGCTCCCTCTTCCTCTGTCTCTACTTCAAGTACTTTTGAGGAACGTAAAATTATTTTCTTAAGTTCATCTACAGTATAAAATTCTAATTTATTGACAACACCAAATCTGTCCCTAAGAGGAGCTGTAAGCAGTCCTGCCCTTGTAGTCGCACCAATTAGTGTAAACGGCGGAAGTTCAAGTCTTATTGATTTTGCTGCAGAACCCTTTCCAATCATAATATCAATGACAAAATCTTCCATTGCAGGATATAAAACCTCTTCAACCTGACGATTAAGTCTATGAATCTCATCAATAAAAAGCACATCTTTTTCTTTTAAATTATTTAATATGGCCGCCATATCTCCAGGTTTCTCAATGGCAGGACCTGAGGTTATTTTAATATTAACCCCCATCTCATTTGCAATAACACCTGCTAAAGTGGTTTTTCCCAAACCCGGCGGTCCGTAAAATAATACATGATCAAGGGACTCGCCTCTTCCCTTTGCCGCCTCAATATATACTTTTAACTTTTCCTTAGAAGCCTCCTGCCCGATATATTCTGACAATCCCTGAGGTCTTAAATGGTTTTCTATTCTCTCATCCTCAGAAGTAAGCTCCGTTGAAATTATTCTTCTTTCCATTTATATTACCCCATAAATTTAAGTGCGTTCTTCAAATAATCCTCTACTTCCATGGAACCATTATCTTCAACTTTTAACACAGCATTCCTTGCCTCTTTTAAAGAGTATCCCAGTGCAACAAGCGCTTCTGCCGCCTCCTGTCTGGCAGCAGAAATATTTCCCGAAAAGTCAGAAGAAGAAGTATCATCTGATAAAACTATATCATCTAAACTAACTTTATCCTTTAAATCAATTATAATCCTCTGTGCAGTTTTTGCACCTATTCCAGGAGCTTTACATATACCTTTGGCATCCTGTGTAAGAATTGCAGACCGCAAGTCATTTGGAGACATAACTGACAATATACCAAGAGCCCCCTTAGGCCCCACACCGCTCACGCTCAAAAGCTGTTTAAAAAGACTAAGACTGTCTTTATCAAGAAAACCAAAAAGCACAAGACCATCTTCTTTAACTTGAAGATAAGTATATAATTTAAATTCACTGCCTTTTCGAGGAAAACTATTAGTTTGACTTGCTGGAACAAAAATTTTATAACCAATTCCGTTATTTTCTAAAACAACCGAATCTATATCTATTTCCTCTAATATTCCCCTAATATAGGAAAACATAATATCTCATCCTCCTACGTTTCATCAGTATTCTCATTTTCGCTGTTCAGAAGTTTATCCTCTGGAATATATTTCTCAATAATTCTCTCCAAATGCATTGCTTCAAAAGGTTTATTAATATAATTATCAAAACCTTCTGATATAAAAAGTTCTTTGGCGCCGTTTATTTTGTGAGCTGTCATCGCCACAACAGGAAGAGTTTTATAATATTTATCATCAAACTCTCGTATCTTGCTTACAATTTCAGAACCGCTAAACTCTGGCATTGAATAATCCAGCAAAACTAAATCAAACACTGGCTGTTCCTCAAGAATTTCTATACATTCCCTTCCTGTAAGCGCTGTAGTAATACACATCTTATATGGCTCCAGCATAGCCATAAATATCTTAATATTAGACGGATTATCATCTACAATCAAAACATTTGCCAACGGTGCAATAAATTTATGAACATTATTTACCTGAATAGGCTTTACAATATCATTTCCAATAATAGCATCATAAAGATTCATACACTGCACAGGTCTTTGCAGAAGCTCCGCTCCCTCATATGATGTAACTGATCCTGCCACATCTACCAGTACTACAGTTCTTATACCGGCACAGACATCACTCGACAGATAATCTCTGAAATTATGGTACTCACTCTCAGAAATAATTACTGTACGATAAACATTAGATTCCATAGCATCCTTAAACTCTTTGCCGACCGCAATAAAGTCAGCATGTATCTGTAAATCTTTACATGTCTTTTTCATCATCATACGCTGCAGCTTGTTAGTCTCAAAAATAAGTACATTGTATTTATTGTTTTCAACCTCAACAATCGGCATTCCATTAATTATCTTCTGCGGAATTGTAATGGTAAATACAGAACCCTCTCCGATTTTGCTCTCTACATCTATTGAACCATTCATAAGTTCAATAAGCTGCTTGCACACAGCAAGACCAAGACCTGTACCTTTATGCTCGGCTAATGCAGAGGCCTCAAACATAAGAAAATTCTCAAAAAGCTTGTGAAGCTCATTCTCATCCATGCCAATGCCAGTATCTGAAATAACTATTGTCAAAAGAACTTCATCTGCATCTGTAAGCACAGATTCAACTTTAAATCTTATTGTTCCCTCTGTAGTATAATAAATCGCATTGTTTAAAATATTTGTCAAAATCTGTCTTAACCTTATTTCATCTCCAAGCAAGCCTCTAGGAATATCAGGAGAAAAATCAACAATAAAATTAATACTCTTATCAATTATACCAATTGAGACAAGCTCACACATATCATAAAGCAAATCTTCCATATGGTATGCAACCGGCTTAATCTCCAGCTGTCCGTTCTCAACTTTTGAATAGTCAATAATATTATTTATCAATGTTAACATTACAACAGCTTCACTCTGAATATTCCCAGCAAGCTCCCTTGTTGCATCACTCAGTTCATCTCTTAAAATAAGCTCATCAATACCAACAATTCTATTCATAGGCATCAACAGCTTTTCCGCAACATTGCCAAGGAAAACACTTTTCATATTATTCATATCATAAGCTGTTTCTTTTTCCTGCTCCAATTTTTCAATTTCTTTAGAAATTTTAGCATGACTTTCTGCAAGCGACTGCATGGCAATATTATTTAGCTGCATCTTCTCATCCAACTCCTGACGATAACGGTGAACTGCCTTATATATATAATTACATGCAGGGAACAAAAACAGAAAAATAACTCCATAATGACGTAATGCCGCTCTGTGCATATTATAATTCATAAAATCGACAATAATAAATGCAATCTCTAAGCCGGCTAATACAGCAATTATATACTCTATAGCAGTAGATTTTTTTCTGTATATATTTCCTATACACATCCCAATAAGCAAAATAAATACAATAATATCAGTAATCCATATTATATTTTCAAAAACCGCCATATCAGCTAAACCAGTCCACTGCAGCAATATAATAACTATATAAAATATCATATAGAGCATCGTTATAACTTTAAGCAGCATATTTTTATCTTTAAACACCGCGCGTGACAAAAATACTAAATATGGTATAAACGATAAATATAAGGAAGTATAACTAATAAGATAATAAAGTACAGCATTGCCATAAAAAATCTGCAGCATCCCTGACAGCACCATTAAATGTGCTGAAAACATAATTGCAGCAATCGAAAAATATAAAATTCCTGAGTTCTGCATTTTCAAGTGACCAAGAACATAATAAAACACAAGAAAAACTACAGCAATGATAAACAGAGCAAACCCTGATAAAACATGAACCCACTCCGAGTACATAAAACTTAATATACACGCAGAACGGGCACCCCAGACAATATTCGTAACCTTACCGCCCAAATTTTTATAAGGCGAGGTCATCTCTATCGCTAAGCCGCCCTGTTCATAACTTTTAGGCAGTGAGACAAAATGCCATAAATTCCCTGGAGATTTTACGAAAACATTTGCTTCATCCTGCCTGTATTCATAAATAACTTCCCCGTCAAGTTTCACTGCCACATTACAATTTGTCGTCCTAAAAGCAAGTGTTTCATCTGTCATTTGATCTGACATATAATTTTTTAAGATAACTTTTTCATTTTTTTCAGCAGAAATATTAGCCGGGAAAACAATGTTTTTACAACTGCCATCTTCAAATAAAATTTTCCACCCCTCAAATTCTATTGGAGTTGTATTGCTGACAGTCAATGTATTATAATGAAATCTAATTATGCCATATGCTGACATAAGTACAGTTACAGCAATGGATAACATAATAAAATATCGAATCTTACATATTTTTTTCAACATTACTTACTACGCCTTCAATCTGATTACTTTTTTATAAAACGCATCACTCTTGCAAAACGTCCACTATACTGCTCTTCACCTTCATACTCTTCATCTTCAAGTTCACAAGCAGCTTCCAATGATTGTACCCTGCGATGACTTATTACTGTACGGATAAAGGATGCAATATAGTAAATAATAAGCAGAGATAAAATACATTCACCAGCCAGTAAGCCAATTTTGTCTGTATAAAAATCTATAAACGCAACTGCCGTCTTTTGCAAAAAGCCAAACAGTATAACACAATAAAATCCCCATGCAATAGAACTTTCCAGACAAATTATCCCCTTAAAATTAAAAGGTTTTTCATTGTAATCCCACCATACCTCACCAAAAATAAAAAGCATTATCTGTGCAACCGCATACTCAATTGCAGTTGCCACTATTGCACCTACAAAGTAAATTGCAACATAATTGCCAGAGAGCGGCAGCAGTAAAAAATATATTGCAGTTGCCGCGCCTCCGTAAATTGGACATATAGGACCTTTAATAAATCCTCTGTTAGTCAGTTTACGGTTGCATATTGACATATAGATGGACTCAACAATCCATCCTAAAATACTATAAATAAAAAACACACTGACAACATGGTACAAATCTAAATTCTGTATTATCGCAAATGAATAAAAATTATTTATATGATTCATAGATTTCTCCTCTTTGGTTGCATGTATATTGTTAACAATTATTTTGTTATATAGATTAAACACCTATTATATATACTAACATACCGCTTAAAAAAAATCTACTGTTTTTTTACTACAGAATTGACAATACAGAATTGACAATACAGAATTGACAAAATTAAAGCCCTCGCGTAAATTAAAGTTTGCATATTCCAGTATCCTTTAATTTCTGCAAAGACATTAAAATTCCCAATTTACCGTGCTGCCAGGTAAGGCCTCCCTGAAAATATACTGCATAAGGCGGCTTTATAGGACCGTCTGCACTTAGCTCAATAGATGAGCCTGAAACGAATGCACCAGCTGCCATTATAACTTTGCTGTCATAACCTGGCATATTCCAAGGTTCACAGTACGCTGAACTGTCTACAGGAGCCGCCGCCTGAATTCCCTGACAAAAAGCAATAACCCCTTCAGGACTGCCGAATGTTACCGATTGAATTATATCATGACGGCTCTCTCTTCCATTAGGCAGTACATAAAAACCTAATAATTCGTACAATCTTGCCGCAAATACTGCGCTTTTTAACGCCGAAGCTGTAACGGTAGGGGCTAGAAAAAAGCCCTGATAAAAAGAAGGCAGTACACCGAGTGTAGCTCCAACCTCTCTTCCAAGACCCGGAGAAGTCAGTCTATAAGCTGCATTTTCTACATATTTTTCCTTTCCGGCAATATAACCGCCAATAGGCGCTAAGCCGCCGCCAGGATTTTTTATCAGAGAACCAACTATTAAATCTGCCCCTACATCAGACGGCTCAATAGTCTCAACAAACTCACCATAACAATTATCAACCATACAAATTACATCTGGTTTAATATTTTTAATAAATGAAATAAGCTCTCCTATTCTTTTAACAGACAATGTTTTTCTTGTCTGATAACCTTTAGAGCGCTGTATTGTAACTAACTTAGTTTTTTCATTTACTGACTTTTTTATTTCTTCATAGTCGAATTCACCGTCAGAGAGTAAGTCAACCTGCCGATATGTGACTCCATATTCTGCAAGCGAACCCTTTGAGGGACGGATTCCAATTACTTCTTCCAATGTATCATATGGTTTTCCAACAGGGGACAATAATTCATCTCCTGGTCGCAGCTGGCTTGACAATGCCACTGCCAAAGCATGTGTTCCGCAAGTAATCGACGGACGCACCAACGCGCTCTCTGTATGAAATGTATCTGCATATACCGCCTCCAAAGTATCCCTTCCTGAATCATCGTAACCATATCCCGTCGAGGACGAAAGGTGTCCTGCGCCTACATTATTTTTCTGCATGGCCTTAATAACTTTTAACTGATTATACTCTGCTATTCTATCAATCTGTGCAAACCTATCAGTAAGACCATCAATAACACTCTCTCCAATGGTGTATACTTCTTTAGAAATTCCCATCTGCTCATATAATAACTCTAACGAATTTTCCATTATTTCAATCCTCTCTCACATATGTTCTTCACCATAAAATCCAATATTTCATTATTATCATAATTAAATTGCTGTTTTGGAATATAAATAACATCCCTCTCTCTGGCAAACCATGTAAGCTGTCGTTTTGCAAAATGTCTTGTATCCCTTTTAATTATATAAACCGCCTCTTCCAACGTACAGTTTCCATCTAAATAATCAAGTATCTCCTTATAACCCAATCCCTGCATTGACACAAGTTCTCGGCTGCATCCCATTTTCTTCAAATTAATTACTTCCTCAACCAAGCCTTTTTCTATCATTAAATCTACACGTCGGTCTATCTTATCATAAAGTTTTTCACGCTCATCAGTCAGTACAAAATAACAAAAATTATACGGAGACTGTTTCTGCCTCTCCTTCTCATTATGTTCAGAAATTTTATTGCCTGTCAGCTCAAAAAATTCTATTGCGCGAATAACTCTTTTTACATTGTTTTCATGAATAGATTCGGCCGATTTTTCATCTATCAGTTTTAATCTGTTATGAAGAGCTGCAGCTCCATTGTCTCTATAAAACTTTTCAAGCTCATCTCTAACTGATGAATTATCTTCATTTTCAGTAAAATCTATATCATATAACACAGCCTGAAGGTAAAAACCGGTGCCGCCTGTCAAAATCGGTATATGATCTCTGTTATATATATCTTCCATATATTTTACTGCATATTGTTTAAACAGCGTTACATTAAACTTATCGAACGGCTCAAACTCATTAATCAGAAAATGCGGAACGCCTTCCATCTGCGGCTCAGTAATTTTGGCCGATCCGATATCCATATATTTATATACCTGCATTGAATCAGCGGAAATAATTTCTCCGCCGATTCTCTTTGCCAGCAAAATTGAACTCTCCGTCTTTCCCACCGCTGTAGGACCGGTTAATATTATAAGGGGTTTTTTGCGTTCGCTCATATCACTAACTCCTCTTTAATATATCTGCATAAAACATATTTATAACTATTTACAATATTTCTGATTATAAACTATATATTCTCTTATACAATCCTTTTAAATTTCTTTTCCATATCCTTTTTCGAAATTGACACTATTACAGGTCTGCCGTGAGGACAATTGTATGGATTCTCAAGTTCCATCAGCTCTGACAGCAATTCCTCTGCCTCGGAGTACGACAATTTCATATTTCCTTTTACCGCTGCCTTACATGACATTACAGCTATTTTATCAAGCACCGTATCAGGAGCAGTTTTAGCCGCATTGTCAGATAAATCATCTAACATTTCAATAAAAAGTTCTCTCTCGTTAAGCCCGTATAAATTTCCCGGAACCGCCCGGATTGCAAATTCCTTTCCGCCAAAAGGCTCAATCTCAAAACCTATCTGTTCAAATTGAACTTTATAATCTTTTAGAATCTGCGCTTCATTTGCAGAGACAGTTATAACAATAGGCGGATTAAGCATCTGTGATGTAAATTCTTTGTTTTCAAGAAGTCTAAGCATACGCTCATAAAGTACCTTTTCATGAGCCGCATGCTGATCAATTATATACATACATTCCCTATACTCAATAATCCAATATGTATCAAACACCTGACCGATTATCTTAATTTCATCACGATTTGACTTCTGCAGCAGCTTTTCTTCAAACATAGAAAGTTGATTGTTATCTTTTTGTACAGAATCATAACTGCCAGCAGAAAAATTATTGTCTTCTCTTATCACAGAAGTATTTTCATTACTTTTATTTTTATATATAGTTCTTTCTTTTTTATTTTCTGTTAAACTATTATTAACTTTTAATTTATTATCTAGTTGTTTTTCATTCTTTTCAGCTATTTTTTTCTCATGCTCAATTCTTTTCTTCTCAAACGGTTCTGCAGGTTTAACTGCTCTTTTATCAACCGTCTTATTTACAAGCTTTACATCTTTTTTATTATCACTGTCCTCAGATGCTGAAGGAATAAGTTCTCTATTACTCAGCGCATCAGAAATAACTTTATAAAAAAGCTGATAAACTTCCTCCTCTTTCGAGAATCTTATTTCCATTTTAGATGGATGAACATTTACATCTAGATATTTCCCCTCAAATGATGCGGACAAAATCGTAAACGGATACTTATGCTGCATAAGAAAATTTTTATATGCCTGCTCAATAGCACGGGAAATAAGATTACTTTTTACATATCTTCCGTTTACAAAATAATTCTCATACTGTCTGTTTCCTCTTGAAATTATAGGTTTTCCAATAAATCCATCAAGAACAGTACCGTTTGACTCATACGAAATTTCTATTAAATTTGAGGCAATATCTTTTCCATATATTTGATAAATAATATCTTTTAAATTACAATTGCCGGATGTCTGAAGCTTAATTTGATTATTATTGATAAATTTAAATGAAATTTCTGGGTGTGACAATGCAAGTCGTTCAGCCAGACTTTGTATATAGTTACCCTCAGTTGTTGCTGTCTTTAAAAATTTTTTTCTGGCAGGAGTATTGTAAAATAAATTTCTCACTACTATTGTCGTGCCATTAGGCGCGCCGATCTCCTCAAACGCTTCTTTATTGCCCCCATGTATTTCATAACGTGAACCTACAAGGCTGTCAGCAGTTTTAGTGATAAGTTCAACTTGTGAAACAGCGCTTATACTTGACAAAGCTTCGCCTCTAAAACCCAATGATGATATCATAAGCAAATCTTCAACATGACGTATCTTACTTGTAGAGTGTCTAAGAAATGCAAGCTCTATCTGATCTCTATCTATACCGCATCCATTATCAGTTATTCTTATAAAACTTATTCCGCCGTCTTTAATTTCTATTGTTATAGCAGTTGAACCGGCATCAATAGCGTTTTCCACTAATTCTTTTACAACTGAAAAAGGCTTCTCAACCACTTCTCCGGCTGCTATCTTATCTATCGTTGACTGATCGAGTACTTGTATTTCAGGCATTTTAATCACCACCTGTTCTTAATTTTATTCTGCAGACTGTAAAGTGTATTTAATGCGTCAATAGGAGTAATATTGGCTAAATCAAGATTGACAAGCTCGTCAACAATATCGTCGTTTTTAACAGTATCAAACAACGACATCTGCGCCATATCTACCTCATCAAGTTTCTTGGCAGTTTTTTTCTTATCGCCTACAACGCCTATCTCTCTTACTCTCTCAGTAATATCTGTCTTTATAAGTTCCTCAACAAGCTCTGATGCTCTGTTTAATACACTTTCAGGAACACCTGCAAGCCTGGCGACCTGAATACCATAGCTTTTATCTGCACCGCCCTTTACAATCTTTCTTAAGAAAACGATATCATCGCCTTTTTCTTTTACTGCAATACAATAGTTATTAACACCGCTTATTTTTCCTTCAAGCTCTGTAAGTTCATGGTAGTGTGTGGCGAATAATGTCTTGGCGCCTAAAATTTTCGTATTACTTATATGCTCTACAACTGACCAGGCGATACTAAGACCGTCAAACGTTGAAGTCCCCCTTCCAATCTCATCAAGTATGATAAGACTGTCTCTTGTAGCATTTCTTAAAATATTTGCCACTTCAGTCATCTCCACCATAAATGTACTCTGTCCGCTTGCAAGATCGTCCGAGGCTCCAACACGGGTGAAAATGCGGTCGGTTATACATATATTTGCATTTCTTGCCGGAACAAAACATCCCAAATGTGCCATAAGAACAATCAGAGCTGTCTGACGCATATATGTAGACTTTCCCGCCATATTTGGTCCTGTAATTACTGATAGACGCCTGTCTGCCAGATCCAAATATGTATCATTTGATATAAACATATCATTATTTAACATCTGCTCAACTACTGGGTGCCTTCCGTCTTTAATATCAATTATACCCTTCAAATTTATACTGGGACGAACAAAATTATTTTTTTCCGATACATATGCCATTGATGAGACTGCATCAATCAAAGCAATATTATAGGCAGTTTTTTGTACTCTTACTACCTCGTCAGATATTTTGTCTCTCACATTGCTGAATAGCTCATATTCCAGTGTGGATAGTTTTTCTTCCGCACCAAGTATCTTATCTTCAAGCTCTTTAAGTTCAGAAGTAATATATCTTTCTGCATTTGACATTGTCTGTTTTCTGACATAATTATCAGGAACTAAGTCTTTATATGAATTTGTAACTTCAAGGTAGTAACCAAAAACCTTATTATATTTAATTTTCAAATTTCTTATACCGGTTCGTTCCCTCTCATTTGCCTCCAGCTTTGCAAGCCAGTCTTTGCCCTCAGTTTTTGCATTTTTAAGTTCATCAACATATTCATTAAATCCAAGCTTAATAACATTTCCTTCTTTTGCAGATACAGGCGGCTCATCCTCAATTGCACGTTCTATAAGATTATATAAATCGTCAAGAATATCAAAACTTTCTGCCACTCCTTTTAAAAGCTCTCTGTTAAACTGTTTAATTAATTGTAATAATGCAGGAAGCATTGACAACGACGCTTTAAAGGCAATTAAATCCCTTGGATTTGCAGACTTATAACTAATTTTGCTAATTAGTCTCTCCAAATCATACACTGCGCCCAAATATTCTCTTATTTCTTCTCTGGTAATTATCGACTCATTAAGCTCTTCTATCGCATCAAATCTTGCTTCAATCTCACCTTTCTCAATTAAAGGCTGTTCTACAAAATTTCTGAGCAGTCTTGCCCCCATTGCAGTTTTAGTTTTATCAACAACCCAAAGCAGCGAACCCTTTTTCTTTTTCTCTCTCAATGTCTCGACAAGCTCAAGATTACGCCTTGTTGAACTGTCAATAATCATATATTTATCTGTACAGTATGGTTTTATCTGTGTTAAATGTGAAAGTGAATTTTTCTGAGTTTCGTACAGATACTGCATCAGCGCCCCTGCTGAGATAACACCGCAATTGTAGTCTGAAAGTCCCAGTCCTTCATAAGAGGCTGCCTTAAAGTGTGTTAAAAGCGAACGAGAACACGATTCATCATCAAAATACCATGCATCCAATATATAAACGCTTATTCCAAGTCGATTTTTCCAATCATCTAAATCAACTGCACTTACACATATAGATTCATTGCATATTATTTCTGATGGCATAAATTTATTTATCTCATCTAAAAGTTTTCGCTCTGAATCAACTTCGGTTACAAAAAAACTGCCTGTTGTAATATCTGTAATTGCAACGCCATAAGTGTCAGCGATATAAACTATACACATAAGATAATTATTTTTTGTTTCATCAAGCGCCTGTGTATCAAGATTAGTTCCTGGTGTAACAACACGGACGACTTCTCTCTTTACAAGACCTCTTGTCGTCTTAGGATCCTCGACCTGCTCGCAAATCGCTACTTTATAACCTTTAGCAACAAGTTTATTAAGATAACCATCCACTGAGTGAAACGGAACTCCGCACATAGGAGCTCTCTCCTCTAATCCGCAGTCTTTGCCTGTAAGTGTTATTTCCAGCTCTCTTGATGCGGTGACAGCATCTTCAAAAAACATCTCATAAAAATCTCCAAGCCGATAGAATAATATACAATCCTTATATTCTTCCTTTGTATTGACATACTGCTGCATCATAGGTGATAACTTTCCCATGTCTCCCATCCTTCTCTTTCGTTTTGTATTTGATTCCAGCAAACAGCACTTGCGAAATCATTTTACTATAAAATCACACTACTGTTAAATTTATTATTAAAATCAGTTTCTATCTGTGTATTTTTAACCATCTCAACAGTTTCTGACGCTATTGTGAGAACATCAGAATCCTGAAATATATCTCCAAGCTTAAAATCTAATATCCCGCTCTGTCTTATACCAAAAAAATCCCCCGGGCCTCTTAATTTCAAATCTTCCGACGCTACAAAAAAACCGTCGTTAGATTTATTTAACACTTCCAATCTCTCAATATTGCTGCCATTATCATTTCCAACCATAAAAATACAGTAGGACTGATATCTGCCTCTTCCTACACGACCGCGAAGCTGATGAAGCTGTGCAAGACCAAATCTCTCAGAATTCTCAATTAGCATCACTGTAGCATTAGGAACATTGATACCAACTTCAATAACTGTTGTTGATACAAGAATCTGTATCTCATTTCTTAAATAAGCTTCCATTATTTCATCCTTCTGCAGCTGCTTCATCTTTCCATGCAGATAGGCAATATTAACCTCAGAATGAAAATAATTTCTTAACGACTCTGCATAATCAATTACATTTTCCCCTTCTAAATACTCACTGTCTTCAACCATTGGACATATTATGTATACTTGTCTGCCCTCATTAATCTGCTTTAACATAAAATTATATGCTGTCTTGCGATAACCAGTGTTCACTACACAATTTTTAATCGGCAGACGGTCAGCTGGAAGCTCGTCCACTATTGATAAATCCATATCTCCATAAACCATAAGCGCTAATGTCCGCGGAATAGGCGTCGCACTCATAACTAAGACATGCGGAACCTCACCTTTCTCAAAAAACACTTCTCTTTGCCGAACCCCAAAACGATGTTGTTCATCAGTTATAACTAATGCCAAACTTTCATAATTTACATTTTTCTGGATAAGCGCATGAGTGCCTATTATAAGTCTTGCCTCACCGTCTGCAATACTCTGCTGAACCATCCGCTTTTCTTTTGCAGTCAGTGAGCCTACTAACAGACAACATCTATAATAAATTCCTGCTTTTTCTAACATATTTGTTATAGACTCATAATGTTGTTTTGCCAGAACTTCAGTAGGTGCCATAAGTGCACCCTGGTAACCATTTTCCAGCACCCTCACTAATGCAAGAAGGGCTAAAATTGTCTTTCCTGAACCAACATCTCCCTGCACAAGCCTGTTCATCACACCATTTCCTGTTATATCGCTTATAATTTCGTTATAAACTCTTTGCTGAGCATTCGTAAGACTATACGGAAGTGATGATAAAAGCTTTTCCGTCTCTGTACTACTATCAAATGAAAAATGGTTGCTCTTAACTTCTTCGTTCTCTTTCATACTCCTTATTTTCAGCAGAAATGAAAAAAACTCATCAAATACCAGCCTTTTTCTGGCATAAATCAAATCTTCCTTATAATTTGGAAAATGTATACATTCAACTGCATAATTATATTCTGCAAGTGAGTATTTTTCTCGAATTTCTAACGGCAGCCAATCTTTCTGTGTACCTAGAGCATCAGTCGCCTGTCTTATCATTTTAGCAAGATTTTGACTGGTAACTCCTTTTGTAAGCGGATATACAGGCTGCAGTGTACCCTGAAGCTTCTCATATTCAGCAAATGTATATATTTTGGGCTGTTCCATAACAAGCCCATCCCTCTTTCTGACAACTCTGCCGCGATATATATATCGGCTTCCTACAGTAAGTTTATTCCTCAAAAAAGGCATCCGAAACCATACTAATTTCAAGGACGCCTCATTCTCATGCAAGGTCACGCTTAAAATCTGAAGTTTAGAATTTGGTGATACAATAGGTTTTCTTGTTATCACCCCGGCAACAGCACATATTGTCTCTTCAACAACATTATTTACTGCCACCGGTTCTTCAACCATATCATAAGCTCTAGGATAAAATTCCAATAAATCAGAAATGGTATATATACCAAGCTTTGCATACAATTTCTCAGTTTTCTCGCCTACACCTTTTAATTTTCCAACAGTATCTTCTCTATTCATCACTCTACCGAAACCACGTAATAGTAAATTGGCTGTCCGCCAATCTGAAATTCAAAATCAAAGTCAGGATATTTTGCGGTAAGTTTTTTTTCTAATTTAGCCATATCCTCTTCGCTGACATCTTCACCCGCATAGACACTTATAATCTCTGTATCGCTATCAACCATCTTACCTATCATCTCAAGTGTTGTCTTTTCAATATCGGTTCCTACAGTAAGAATCCCCTTATCACCAATAGCCATTATATCATTCTGACGTATCTCTATACCGTCCATCTTAGTATCACGGACAGCATATGTCACCTGACCAGTCTTGACATATTTAATATCTTCAAGCATCTGCTCTTCATTTTCCTTAGGAGTCTTATCAGGCATAAAACCAATAAGAGCAGTAATTCCTTGTGGTACAGTTTTAGTAGGGATAACAATAATCTCCTTATCTTCAACGAGCTCTCTTGCTTGATTAGCCGCCAAAATTATATTTTTATTATTTGGCAGAATAAATACAGAGTCTGCGTTTACTTTGCTGATAGCTGTAAGCATATCGTCAGTGCTTGGATTCATTGTCTGTCCGCCGCTTATAATATAATCAACGCCGAGACCTTTAAATATTTCACTCATACCCTCACCTACAGAAACTGCTATAAATCCAATTGGTTTTCTTGGTTCATCTGTCTTATCAAATTCATCTGCCTTATCAGCCGACTGTGATAACTGAAGACGCTCATTATGTTCCTCTCTCATATTATCAATCTTCATACTTGTAAGAGAACCAAATGAAAGTCCTTTTTGAATAGCAAGCCCTGGATCATTAGTGTGAACATGAACTTTTACAATACCTTCATCATCGACAAGAACAATTGAATCCCCAAGAGATTCCAAATAAGCCTTAAAATCAGCTTTATCTTTGCTTGTATAATCCTTCTCCAGCATAACGATAAATTCAGTACAATAGCCAAATTTAATATCCTCTGAAGACATTACTTCCTGAGGAACAGCTACAGATTTGCTCTGTGCCTTTGGCACAATATCAAAATCTATCTCTTTTCCCAAAAATGCATCCAATGCACCTTTCAGTACTTCTACAAGACCCTGTCCGCCTGAATCTACAACACCTGCCTGCTTTAAAACAGGCAACATATCAGGCGTTTTGGCAAGAGTCTCCTCAGCGGCCTTTACAACCTCTGTAAAAAACAACTCTAAATCATTTGACTTCTCGGCAACTTCTTTCGCCCTAACAGCAGCACCTTTGGCAACGGTAAGAATTGTACCTTCCTTTGGTTTCATTACTGCTTTATATGCACTTTCAACAGCTTTTTGGAATGCCTTGGCAAATGTCGCCGCATCTATCTCTTCTTTTCCATTAATTTTCTTTGTTAACCCTCTTAGAAGCTGCGATAAAATTACTCCTGAATTTCCTCTTGCACCTCTTAGAGAGCCAAAAGATATCGCTTTGCACACATCTTCCATAACAAAAGGCTTTGGCAGAGCTGCAACCTCTTTCGCCGCTGCCATAATAGTCAAAGACATATTAGTTCCTGTATCACCATCTGGAACAGGAAAAACATTTAATTCATTAATCCATTCTTTCTTAGATTCAAGTCTTTTGGCGCCTGCCAAAAACATTGTAGCAAATTTTTCAACAGAAATCTTATTAACTGACACTTTATAGACCTCCTTAGCCTAATCGATGACTCTGACGCCTTCGACAAGAATATTAATTTTAGTAATTTTCATACCGGTAAACCGCTCGACCCTCATACGGATATTTTGAATTAAATTCTCTGTAACTACGGAAATATTAACACCATAAGCCACAATTACATGAAAATACAACTCTATCCCATCAGGAGTAATATTTACATTGATACCATGTGTAAGACTGTCCTTCTTCAACAGACGAACTATACCATCTTTAACATTAACCATAGCCATCCCTACAATGCCAAAACTTTCAACAACAACAGAACCGGCATATTTGGCGATAACATCCGTATCAATTTTCACTTTGCCTAAATCTGTTTTAAACTGACTTTTCATAACAGTACCTCCGTTTTTAATCAAAATAATTCACATTAAATGAACATCCATAATACAAGAATTTGAAAACACCCATATCGCTTTTTGTTTATAACTCTATTAACTCTTATACTGTTCTTAGTTTACATTACATATAGAATAGTATACCTTGTTTTTCCAAAAAAAGAAATAGTAAAAACAAAAAATTTTTTAAATTCCTATTTTTCTCTTGCATTATATTCCATATTCTGATAGAATGAATTCGTTGTGAGCTTGTCACATATAAAGACAGGCATGCATAGACATAAAGCTTACTGCTTTAACATCTATTTTTGAAGGAGGTGCAGTTAGAATGGCTAAGTGTGCAATTTGTGAAAAAGCAGCTCATTTTGGTATCAAAGTGAGTCATTCTCATAGAAGATCAAACAAAATGTGGAAGGCTAATATCAAGTCAGTCCGCGTTAAAGTAAACGGAGCAAACAAGAGAATGTATGTGTGTACTTCTTGCTTAAGATCCGGAAAAGTTGAAAGAGCTTAATTTTTGGGTGCTGTAAAACCTAAGTTACAATAACATTAGGGGACAGCACCTTTTTATTATTTATTTATATTTTATACATCTCAACAGCAAAATAAATTATATCCAAGCAGCAGCAAAACAATTATTATAAGCACATGAATGACAAGGCTTTCTATAAATAGTGCAACTACTAACCCAATTGCAATCCAAAAAGAAATAAAGCCGCACACTCTTTTCACTTATGCCTCACATCCATAATAAACTCTTACTACTATTATATGAAGCCTGTAAAAATTATGCACAGCTTTTATATTCTTTTTGTATTTCTCAATTATATTATGCTCATTTTCTTTATTATTCTTTTGAAGAACCCTGAAAATCTATATTATCACCTTTTCCGCTTGTGAAACGATCCACCAAATCTGGAACCATATCCATAAGCTTTGTTACCCCGTCCTGATTCTTAATATTTACAAGCTTAGTAACTCCATTTTGAATAACTAACACAGCGCTTGGGGAAATTTTACCGCCCATACCGCCGCCAGCGTTATCTCTGCTGCTTGATGGGCTTGGTTTACCAGAAAACGCACCCGCGCCCACACCAAATGTAACTTCAACTAACGGAAGAATTATTGTTTCACCAATATGCACTGCATCTCCAACTACTGTTTTAGTTGTAAGAAAACTGTCCATACCCTTAAATAATGATTCTACTGTATTGTTAAAACTATTATCTGCCATTATAGTCTCCTCCTAATTTTCCCTATTTTATATTTAAAATATTTTACTTCCTTATTAAAATAATAACTCCAGAACAGATTTAGAAAATGAATCATTTTTATCTTTCCTTTTAAATCTGCCTCTCCATTTATAAAAACTCTATCAGCCTCAAAATCAGGCTCAGCAATTACAGCCTGTCCTGTAAAACCGTTAAAAGCTGCAATTCCACCTAAAATAATACCTGTCAACGCAGGATCATCTGTACCGAACTTAAATTCAGCTTTTTTTATGAAGGGCATACTCTTCTTAAATACAAATAAAAGTTTGCTTTTAATTAAATTATATGACGTTTTAAATCTATCATCTATAAGTAATTTATTTATTTCTTTATAAATACTTTTAATTTTTGCAAACATCTTTTTTATACTATTGACAGTAGACTTAGCTGATGCACTGTACGATCTTGTCTGTCTTTTATCATTATTACTTTCTCTGCGGTTATTATTGTTATTTATCTTATTTTTAACATCTCTGTCTTTTTTATAAGCATTATAATCATTCTGTTTTTCAGCAAAATCACTCTTGTCAGATTTTTCTTTCTCAGATACACTTGAAAACAGATAGTCATCATTGTAATCAGACAAACCCTCAAAAGGAAAATCATCGTCATCCATAAATTCTGCAAAAAAGTTATCTGAATCACCATTTTCAATATCATCACTGCATTTAAGTAAAAAACCAAAAAGCTTAAAATCCCAGTATAGTTCTTCCTTATATTCTATATTTATCCTAAATACCGGCCCCAAAAACGAAAACCTTGCATCTCCATATACGCTGACAGCTTCTTTTTTCTCAAAAACTTTCAGCAAAATCCGATACTTTACCGGAATAAATAAAACCATCAGCAAAAGAGATATCAAAAGTCCTAATATTACTAACAGGGCAATTCCCAATATCTTTAGTATTACCAAGAAAATATGTAACATATTCCCACTCCTGAACTTTTAATTATCATAATACATATTTGGGTACCTTTCAAGAAGATATTTTTTTATATCTGCATCTTTAGTATGTTCAAATGTTTCACTGACAATTTTTATCAAAATATCGTAAGCACTTTCTATAGATTCTGCTATTCCTATTATTACCATCTTTCTGCGCCTGTAATACTTTTGTTTTAAATATGCAGAATTGATTATCTCTAAATGACTGTTATCTAATGGCATTACAAGCAGATAAACCCCAACAACTCCGGCTCCATGGTTTAATTTCCATTTTATTTTAATTTTCTTTTTCTCCATAGCCGGACTAATATACAAATCCTTAATCCACTTCATAAATGCTTACCTAACCTCTAATACGTTACCAATAAGTATCT
>CATJTQ010000055.1 GCA_949743325.1 uncultured Lachnospiraceae bacterium | reverse complement strand
TCATCATCTCGATTCAACTGTGTTTTCCATGCACTCAATATATTTCTTGCTCTTAAATCAGAAATCTCCCAACTTTTTTTACTGGCATTTCGTGCTTTACACTGCTGGTGTTCTTTTATACCATCAAAAGTTGTTACAAGAATATCCGTTCCAATTTCATCTACGCCAAGTGCTTCCACCACAATACTATAATTTATCTCATTTAGAATTTTCAGAATCTCATAAATAATACAGTTTATTTCATATTGATTCCCTTTTTTGTCCGCTCTACCGCCTTTTTCTAATGGCATATTCTCCTCCCAAATAACAATAACTTTTAATATTCAAACAACAATACTCTATTACAAATATCCAACTGAATAAAAAGAAGCCTTTGCAAATGGCAGTCCTCGCTGTAAGATATAATCAAGTAAACTACCCTAGGTAAAAACAACACAATGTAATTTAAGATTACCAAAATATCAAATCTTAATATATATAACTACTTTCAAAATAACTATTGTTTGTATCCCCACACCCCACATCAACCACCGCCGAAACCTCCAAATACTTCTCCAGCCTCTTTTTCCGATTCACCTCTTCATCTTCCACGAATACAAAATGCTTATAAAACTGCTTAAAACAAAGGATTTCTAGATATGTTTCTTTTGTATACACACCACGCATTCTGTGTGCACCGTCCCCGGAAACATATCAACACAACACACCCTCTCCACCTTATAACCTCCTCGCTGCAAAATCTCCAAATCCCTGACAAGGCTTGTAGGTTTACAAGAAATATAAACCATACGATCAACCCCATAATCAATTATTTTTGCAAGTGCTTTAGGATGAATCCCTTCTCTTGGTGGATCAAGTACAATAAAATCCGGTTTTTCTTTTATTTCATCGAGCTTCTTAAGTACATCCCCAGCAACAAATTCACAATTATGTAAACCATTTAACTCTGCATTTAACTTCGCCGCCTCAACTGCCTCCTCAACAATCTCCACACCTATAACTTTTTTAGCCACTTTGGACAATATTTGTCCTATTGTTCCTGTACCGCTATATAGGTCAAAAACAACCTTGTCCGGTTCCATGCCTTTAGGTGTTAAATCACCTATATAAGAGCATACAGTATCATACAAAACTTCTGCTCCCAGAGAATTTGTCTGAAAAAAAGAAAAAGGAGTTATTTTAAATTTCAAACCTAAAAGTTCTTCATAAAAAAAATCCTGCCCGTACAAAAGCCTTGTCTCATCACTCTGTACTGCGTCTGCAAGACTATCATTGATTGTATTTAATATACCTACTATCCTTCCTTGCAGATTCAGCCCAAGCAACATCTGCACAAACTCCTGTTCCTCCAGTGTCTGCTGACTGGACGTAACAAGATCAATTAAAACTTCACCTGATTTAATACCTTTCCTTACAAGTAAATGGCGCAAATAACCTATATGCGTCATCTTATGGTAAAATTGAGTACTGCGTTTCGAAAAAAAGTTCAAAACATTTATTAAAATAGTTCTAAAATCCTCATCAACTATTTGACATTCAGAAACAGTTACTATATCATGGAAACTACCCCTTTTATGCATACCAAGCGAAAGCGGTCCGCCTTTTATCTCATCACCAAAAGAAAATTCCATTTTATTTCTGTAAAAAAACTGACGGGGACTCTTTTTTATGCCGTCAAATTCATAAGAAGAACAAACTGCGTCTATTAACTTTATTACCTGACTTTCCTTAACATTAAGCTGATCATCATATTCTAAAGTCTGATAATTACATCCTCCGCAGGTAGAAAAATGAGGGCAGGAAGATGACTTCTCCAACGGCGATTTTTCAATAATCTCCAGCAAGCGACCCTCCGATTTTCCCTTTCTTAACTTATTGACAGAAAATTTAACCTTCTGTCCTGGAATAACATTTTTAACAACAACATTATCATTTTCCCCTTCAACTTCAACAATCCCTTTGTTAGGAAAAATTATATCTTTAACTATTCCTTCTAAAACTTGTCCCTTTTTCATCCAAAATCCTCCATTAACAGAATAATAATAGAAGAAGCAATTTCAGCTCTCACCAAAATTGCTTCCAAAATAATATTTTACTATTTAATGATATTACTCTTCATCATCTAATGTAACATCATCTTCATCATCTTCATAAAAATCATCATCAAAATCATCATCGAAATCATCATCAAAATTTTCCAGATAATCAGGAGTAAAGTAACGATACACACCGTATGCAATAGCAGCAATAGCAACAACAGCACCAATCAGAGCAAATACAATAATAACAACATTCTTACCCTTCTCTTCTTCTTTCTTATGAAGCATCTCACTGATTCTTCCTAAATTTACTAAATCTTTCATTTCTTCCATTTTGTTCATATAATATACTTCCTTTCTCGTCTATTTATTTAAAATGCAAAAAAACTAACAATCTAAAACGTTAAAGTCCTCACAACAAACTTATATAACAACAAAATTACACTATATCACTTTTACAGTATATTTCATCGTCATACCATTTTTAATAAAACTAATAAATAGTTTTTTCATTGTTATGAATATCTGCATAACAATCACTTAACTTACTACTCTCAGCAATAAATAATCCCATATTAAAATACTTTGTTATAGGATCAATCTAGTGAGTATTATAATTTTCTTACAAAAATTATTATCCCTAAACTATATATTTGCCTTTTGTAAAAATTTTATATTTCTCACATTATAGCACATAATCTCAATAATTTCCATTATATTTTCTTTAATTTAGCAAAAGAAGCAAACATTTTTTTTATTCCTACTCCGTCAAAATCAACCGAAACCTCATAATCTCTTCCGCCTTCGATTATTTTAACTACAGTTCCCTCTCCAAATTTAATATGTGACACTCTATCCCCTACAATATAATCTAAAGCTTCTGCTTTCTTAACCTCAAATTGACGTGTCTCAAATACTTTTGAACGAAAAGCATTTCTAGCCTGAGTATAAGCATTTGTTGCTTTTATAACTTTATCTTCAGAATTATTTTTTATTGAAAAACTCTCCGCCATGCTAAGTAAATTATCAGATATTTCCTTTATAAACATCGACGGTTTATTATATTGAGTCTCACCGCGAACCATTCTCTGTCTGGCACAAGTAAGAGTAAGCCTTTTCATAGCCCTTGTAATTCCAACATAACAAAGCCTTCTCTCCTCCTCCAGCTCCATCGGGTCATCACTTGTAACTGTCATATAACTTGGAAACAATCCATCTTCCATACCTGCAAGATAAACATTTTCAAACTCAAGACCTTTCGCACTGTGAAGAGTCATAAGAACTACCCTGTTATTATCCTCATCTAAGCTGTCAATATCCGCTACCAATGCAACTTCTTCTAAAAATTCATTTAAATCAGGCGTATCTTTATTATCTTCATAATCAATTATTTTATTTAATAATTCATCTATATTCTGCTGTCTTACAAGAGCTTCTTCCTCTCCCTCTTCTTTTAGCATCTCAATATAATCCGTATCATCAATTATATTCTGCATAACATCTGATATCAGATGTCCAGAAGATAGGTCATCTCTTATTTTATTTATAAAATCTACAAATGGAATGATTTTAGCGCTTGCTCTCCCAATATTTGATATTTGATCCGCACATTCTAACGCTTCAAAAAAACTAATATTATGATCTAAAGCATAATCCTGCACCTTTCCGATCGTAGTAAGACCAATTCCTCTTTTGGGCACATTTATAATTCTCCTGACAGCCAAATCATCTCTTCCATTGGCAACCGTCTTAAGATATGCAAGCATATCCTTAATCTCTTTTCTGGCATAAAAATTAACACCGCCAACTAATTTATACGGAATATTGGCAGTTACAAGCCTTTCCTCGAACATACGAGATTGAGCATTTGTTCTATATAAAATAGCGCATCCTTTATATTCACTTAAACCATCATTCACACGATTTTCTATATCGCTCACTATATATTCTGCCTCATCATAACCAGTATTAAACTGTTTAAATTGGATTTTTTCTCCATCACCTTCTGCAGTCCAAAGTCTCTTTTCTTTTCTTCCTTTATTGTTAGATATAACTTCATTGGCAGCATTCAAAATATTCTGTGTAGAGCGATAATTTTGTTCAAGTTTAATAACCTTTGCATCTTGAAAATAATATTCAAAATCCAAAATATTTCTAATATTTGCACCTCGAAATCTATATATAGACTGATCATCATCACCAACAACACACAAATTTCTCTCAGTAGTGTCAGCCAACAGACGAATAAACTGAAACTGAGCAGTGTTTGTATCTTGATACTCGTCTACCATTATATACCTAAATCTTCTCTGATAAGATTCAAGAACATCCGGACAAATTTTAAAAAGCTCAACCGTCTTCATCAACAAATCATCAAAATCAAGCGCATTGTTACTCTGCAATTCAATTTCATACTCTTTATAAACTTTTATCAATTCCTGCTTAGTAAAATCATTTACATATTTCTTAGCAAACTCTTCAGCTGAAATAAGTTCATTTTTTGCAGAAGAAATTTCATTTATTATAGTTCTCTCACGAAGCTTTTTCGTATCAATATTCAGTCTTTTGCAAATCCCCTTGACAATACTCTTTTGATCATCTGCATCATAAATTGTAAAACTGTTATCATATCCTATTCTGTCAATATATCTATGCAGAATTCTTACACATGAAGAATGGAAGGTAGACACCCATACACTTTCAGCCCCATATTCTACCAGTTTATCAACTCTTTCCCGCATCTCCCCAGCGGCTTTATTAGTGAAAGTGATTGCCATAATATTAAATGGATTAATCTGCCTCTCTTCAATAAGATATGCAATTCTGTGAGTAAGGACACGAGTTTTTCCTGAACCTGCACCTGCCAGTATTAATAGAGGTCCCTCAGTATGAAAAACCGCTTCCCTTTGCTGGGGATTTAAAGAATCGTAAATACTCATTTTATAACTCCTATTATTATGTTAACTTCTGTCCACAATTAGGGCAAAAATTAGCCCCATTAGTCTTTTGTCCACAGTTAGGGCAAAAATTATGAACACTTGAACTGCCGGACTGAGCGTTTGACATCTGATTATTCATCTGTCCGCCTTGCGTTTGATTATTCATTTGATTATTCTGCATCTGATTTACCATCTGCTGACCCATCATCATACCCATCTGTAACGATGCCATATCGGCCGCACCTGAAGCACCTCTCGAATTTGCCACTGCATCTGTCATCGCAAACTGCTGATATCTTCCCATATCTCCAACCATTGACTGTGATGCAGCCTTTGTTGCCATTTTCTGAACTTCCTCAGGATATGAAAAACTTGAAACTACAAATTCTGTAATTCCAATACCTATCTTAAACATCTCCATATCCAAATCCTCTTTAATGCCTTTTGAAATATCAAAAGCATTAGCCTGAAGATTGAACATATCTTTACCTTCACGAGAAATCCATTTCATCAATAGCTGATCTAAATTTGATACAACTCTCTGTTTAACATCTTCCACCGTAAACATCTGTTTAATTCCTGCCACTTTCTCAATAAGCCTGTCATAATCAGATATTTTACAGCAAAATGTACCAAATGCCCTTATCGGAAGTCCGCCCGGCAAATTTGGAGCAGGAATACTAATTACATTTTTAGTTCCCCATTTAACTGTAATCTCTTTAGTATTCACAAATAATACTTCTGCTCTCATACCACTGTTAAAACCAAACTTAAAACCTTTTAATGATGATAAAAATGGAATAATCTCAGATTCAATATCAAAACTTCCCTCATCCTTAAAAACACCCTCAACTCGCCCATTAAACATAAATATTGCATCCTGCCCCTGACGAATAATAAGCTTACTTCCTTTTTTTATCTCCTGATTAGTCCATTTCCAAAAAAGAACATCATCGCGATACTCCTGCCATTCTACTACATTAGCTAACTGACCGCCAAATAAACCCATAAAGAAACCTCCCTTAAATGCATGTTTATAATTTTTAAAACATAATAAGATATGCAAAAGACTGGCAAAAACATTACTTACCAGTCTTATTGCCATATTTTAATTATTTTAATTTTATATATGTATAAAGTAAGTCTATTTATTAAGCTTAGCTTTCAATGCTGCCAGCTCATCATCTACTGCTGGTGATTCAACTACTGAATCATACTTAGCTGCCAGAGATTCCACAGAATCCTCTTTAGGAGCGTTAAGCTCTGCCATTGCATTAGCTTCATCAAGCATACGATTTGCTTTCTCTTCCATTTTATTAAATGTATCAATATTACCCTGCGCTCCAGAAACACTTGAGCCGATTTTATTTATTGTACTTTGAGTTTTTGCCATTTTCACTTTTGCTTTAATAGCATCACGACGACCATTTAATGCTGCAATATCTTTTACAAGTTTATCGTGCATCTGTCTCATCTGGTCAGCATTTGTCTTCGCCTGATTATATACAGACTGATAAACCTCTAAATTCTTTGCTAACTCCTGCTTTTTAGCAAGAAATTGTTTTGCATCAGCATCATTTCCTGCTAAAACAGCTTTCTCTGCATATGACTGCATTTTATTAATCTCAGCCTCACATTCGTCAAGCTGTCTCTTAGTACGTGTCTCCTCCGCCATAACAGAAGCTGTCTCTGCCTTAACCTTACCCAAATCATCATTTAAATTTCTTAAATACTGATCAATCATTTTTTCTGGATCCTCTGCCTTATCCAATAAAGCATTGATATTTGAAGACATAATATCCTTAAATCTTTTTAAAATACCTGCCATTGTTTTTCCTCCTGTTTTTAATAATACTGACTAATTTTTTTGTATACAGTAAATAATATATATAATTCTCTTTTTCAGTATCTCACAAATCTTGCCAATTGTCACTATAAAAAACATATAAAATCAAAAAAATAATACAATTTTCACATTTTTACTTGATAAGTAGTTTTAAACACTGTAATATGTAGATAAAGATACGAACAGAAAACATTATTGAAACGAGGTTCCTTATGTCAAAAACAGATGATTTAATTAAACAAATAATAAAAAATTTAGACACTCCAAATTATGTAAATCCTGATGATATACCAAATATAGCTTTATACATGGATCAGGTTACGACATTTATGGATAAATATTTAGGTGGATGTAAAAGAAATGAAGATGATAAAATTTTAACAAAGACGATGATAAATAACTATGCAAAAAATCATCTGCTTCCATCTCCTGAAAAGAAAAAATATTCGGAAGACCATTTGCTTATACTCATATTTATTTACTATCTTAAAGGTTTTTTGTCTATCGGAGATATACAAACGCTTATAAATCCGCTTATAGATGAACATTATAACACTAACAATAATATATCTCTAAAAGATATTTATACTACAATATTCAATCTAGAAATAAGTCAAATCCAAAACTGGAAAACTGAACTAAAACGTTTAAATGAATTAACAAAAACTGTATTTGAAAATGAAAAAGATAAAGAAAATCTTCAATTATTTTCACTAATTTGTCTTCTTAGCTTTGACGTATATATGAGAAAACGAACAATAGAGACAATGATAGATGAACTGCTTAAACCATTATCTTCAGCAGACGAAAAAACTGATAAAAAAGAAAAAAAGCCCAAAAAAGAAGTTAAATAATGATATGATACCTACAAAGTTCCATATAGTTTATGAAAATAATTAACCCACATTTATTTAACATATATGATGATATGCTTTGGAGTATTAAACCTTACTGTATTTGTCAAATAGCCATGTAAACATGGCTATTTTTCTATTAATGTTTAGATTATAAACAAAAGCAGGTAACTTTTCTAATATTTAAATAATCAAATTGTATCTACCGACTATTCTCTATATTTATTTACATATTTTTTTAACTTTTCAACAGATGTATTGATTATAAGTTCTTCTGGAAATTTAACATCATCTAACACCTTCTGAACCCTGTCAAACTTAAGTATATCTACATCAACATGAGCATCACTTCCTAAAATAATCGGCTGATTATACTTTTTACACAAATCCAGAATCTCATAGTCATTTTCAAGCGCATCAATTCTGGCTCCGCCTGGATTTAAAGAAGCATTATTAAACTCAATAAGCTTTCCGCTCTCCTTAACAGCATAAACAAATCTATCATAATCAATTCTAAAACGATTATCATCAGGATGTCCAATTATATCTACATATGGATTTTTTAAAACATTTAAATATGCTTTTGTATTCTCCTCTACAGTTCCTGATTTAAAACAAGGAGGATGAATGCTGGCTATTGTCACATCCATCTGTCTTAACATCCACTCGTCCAAATCAATATGACCATCTGTATCAATTATATTTAATTCAATTCCCAGCAAAAGATCTACACCACTCATCTTTCTTGGAACTACTTTCAAATTACTAAAATAAAAATTATGGCATGAACCAGGCATCCTAGGACCATGCTCAGTTATGCCAAGCAGCTCAAGTCCCTTTTCTGAAGCAGCGTTAGCCATTTCACGGATTGTACTGTAAGAATGTCCACTCGCCAATGTATGAGTATGTACATCTAATACATATTTCATTAAAACCATATCCTTTCAACTTTATAAAAATTAATTATTATATTGAAAACAACTAAAACAAAATAATTTTTAGCACAATTAACTTTTTATAATTATTTTGATTTAACATCTTTCAATTTATCAATATAAGATGTATCCATAACGATATTTTTTCTCTTATACACTTTTTTATACATTATATAGGTAAACAAACAGCAGAGAACTGCCATTACTGCTAGATATGGAATAATAACAAAATTATTTCCAAAATACCACACATCAAAAGAAGACAGACGATTTGGTATCATAATAAGCGCATCAACAGCAAACGGAAGCAATAACATCCATTTTTCTTTTTTATAAACTGCAATATACATCAGCATAGATGATGATATCTGCATTGCACAAAATACAATACTAGTAAGTGACTTTACAATAAACCTCCATTCTTTTCCGGCAACAAGATTGCTGTCTTGAACATAAACACGCATTGCCCGCCACATTCCGTCAAGACTGCCTCCATCTGGAGACAAAACAATGAACAGATAAGGAACAAGGAAGAACACCGCAATAACTATAGTATCAAAAATACAATATCCAGCGCTAAGCATAAGTGCATCTCCCCAATTATTATGTTTCTTATGAGTAAAACGCAAAATTAAATATCTTCCTGCTTCCATACAAACAATCTGCAAAACAATTAAAACAGTACCCTCAAAATAAGTGGCATTCTGGTCTGAATATCCTGTCAAAACAATTGAACCTATTAGAGAGGATATTAAAACATAAAATACAACATACCCAATCATTCCCCAAAGCGGCATAACAAATGAACCTTTACATTTTATTTTAGCATATAAAAGCAAACTAAATGGTAAAGCAACAGCCACAATAATACTTATAATTAAGAAAACTGCCGTAAAGTCCGCTCCGCCTCTCTGCAAAGCTGCATCTGCCGCTGATGAACTCGCTGCAGTTAAACATAACAATTTATGCATACAAACATTCCTTTCCTATTATTTAAAAAAGCATACTGAACCGTTACCAATTATACCACAAAAATTAAAATATGTCTTTACTTTTTTATTTTTTTATGATAACATAAGATTATGTTGTAAAAACAACATGAGAAATATATTTTTGGAGGTACTTAAAATGAAAGGTACAGTTAAATGGTTCAACAATCAGAAAGGTTATGGTTTCATTTCTGATGAAGATGGAAATGATGTATTTGTTCACTACTCAGGAATTAACATCGAAGGTTTCAAGTCTTTAGAGGAAGGTCAGGATGTTGAATTTGATGTGGTTGACGGAGCTAAAGGTCCTCAGGCTACTAATGTTGTAAAATTATAATCATTTCAGATTTCAGTGTACCTTTTTCTTTTATATATAAGGATATCAGCAATACCAGAAAAGGTTTATATGTATATGCCTTTTATAGTTAAGAATGAAAGTTATATTGTATGAAACATGATTATCATCATCAGGTCTGTTAAAAGGAGAACTTTTGGCAGGCTTGTTTTGATTGTCCGCAAAATTACAGGAGGTTTTTTATGCATGATAATATCAGTGAAGGCCAATATTTAATAAAATTACTCGCCAGTGCCATAAATAATTCACCCATTGATTATCCAAGCGGTAACTTTTCATGGAACGATCTGTTTACACTCGCTTCTTTTCACAGTGTTGCAAATACTGCATTCTATGGACTACAAAAACTACCTGATGCTTCAATAATCCCAGAAGATATATATGAACAGTTTGCTTCTGCAGCAAACAAATATTCTGCAATGGAATCATTACAGCAATTTGAAACTCGTCAAATTTTTCAGCGATTTGAGCAAAATAAAATTATCTGTATTCCATTAGACGGATATATAATCAAAGGATATTATCCGCGTCCTGATATGCGATACATATCAACATTAGATCTCCTCATAAATCAAAGTGACAAAAACAAGATTCATATTGTTTTAAATTCTCTAGGATACACTCTTGTCAATAATACCAATGACAGAATTAACTATTTAAAAAATGGTAATATCAATCTATCTCTCCGCACATCTCTTTTACCTGAGAAACCAGAATTTTCTCAATATTTTTCTGATATTGTCAATAATACTGAAAATAAAAACGGACTAAAATATATCAATCAGTTAAACGCTGAAAACTTTTATGTATACACTATGGCACAACTTGCACATTTGTATTCATCAGGAGGAGCTGGAATACGATCAGTACTTGATATATGGGTACTTTTAAAACGACTTTCACCAACTTTTGACAGAGAATATATAGATAAACAGCTTAATAAACTTAACCTGCAATTATTCGCTTACTATATGGAAGAGTTTTCTAAAATATGGTTTGACACACAATATAAAAATAAAAATGACAATGAGATATATGAGCAGATGAGATCACATCTGCTTGAAGATTATAAATGCCAAACTTATAAATCATTTAATCAAGAGACAAACATGTCATATATTAACAATAAATCCTCTGAAACTATTGACAAGACAACAGTATTTCCACCGTTAGACCATATGAAAGAAGTATATCCTATTTTAACTAAAATGCCTTTCCTTCTTCCTATATTTTGGCTTGTAAGACTTGTAACACTTGGATTTAATAAAGAACCGTAAGATTAATTATTTATTTAAAATATTAAGTTATAATTAATTTAAATGAGGCTGTCAGCAAATAACTATATTACCACAAAATATGTTATAAATTATTGTTTATCTAACTAATAATATTCATACACATATAATTATTAAACAGCCCCATTTAAAATTAATATATATTTATATCTATAAACTACAATCTAAGCAACTAAAAAACTGGCTTTAAATATTTCTGATAAATAAAGTAAAAGTCATATAAACCATAACTTATTTCACAGAATATTTAACTCTTTAGCAATTCATATGCGGTCTATAATTTATCTGATTTAGTAATTGCTTCCCAAATACCATTCAAATATGCTGCTCCAAGAGCGCGGTCAAACAAACCATATCCCGGACGACCTGTCTCACCCCAAATCATCCTTCCGTGATCTGGACGTATATATCCGTCAAATCCGTTATCATATAACGCTTTCATAATAGCATACATATCAAGAGAACCACAGTCAGAATAATGCGCTCTCTCTTCAAATCCCGCGTTATTATCAAGTATTTTAATATTACGCATATGTACAAAATGTACTCTTCCCATCTTTGTATATTTTGCAGCCATATGAGCTACATCATTGCATACAGAACATCCCAGAGAACCTGTACATAATGTAAGTCCATTACTTGGACTATCCACTAATTTTAAGAAACGATCAATATTTTTTTCATCAGTAATAATTCTAGGCAGCCCAAAAATCGGCCAACATGGATCATCCTGATGAATTGCCATTTTAACATCGCACTCTTCTGCCACCGGAATAATTTTCTCCAAAAAATATTTCAGATTATTCCACAAATCTTCATCCGTTATCTTAGCATACTCGGCAAATACCTCTTTCAGACTTTCCTTAGTATAGCTTGAATCCCATCCTGGCAGACTAAGTTCACCTGTAAGAGGATCCATTTTTTCCACCTGTTCCTGATAATAAACAAGAGAAGTTGACTTATCTGCCAGCTCATGATCAAGCTGAGTTCTCGTCCAGTCAAATACAGGCATAAAATTATAACAGATAACTTTAACTCCAGCTTTTGCTAATCGGCGGATATTCTCATTATAATTATCTATATATTTATCTCTTGTATCCTTTCCAAGTTTAATATCTTCATGAACCGGAACGCTCTCAATAACATCAAATACAAGACCCGCTTCCTCAACTTGAGCTTTTAATTTTGCAATACTATCCTCACTCCACACCTCGCCTACAGGCACATCATACACTGCTGTGACGATAGAGCGCATATTCGGAATCTGCCTAATATTTGTAAGTGTAACAGGATCATCCTCACCATACCAACGAAATGACATTTTCATACTCATAATAAATCTTCCTTTCTTATTTTTTGTAAAAAACAATTATACCCAAAGGGCATATTGTAAATAAACATATTAAACAAGCGACTTTCTCCCCAGCCATTTTCCGCTTATAAAGCGTACTGTAAACATTATAGATCTTGCCAACCAATCAATAAACATACCTGCCCAAACACCGACTATACCAAAACCAAAGACAACACCAAGCAGATAGCTGCTGCCCACTCTGAAAATCCACATAGAAATTATACTTGCTATCATCGTGTAAGAAATGTCTCCTGCGGCTCTCAATGCGTTTGGAGTAGTAAAAGAAAGCGGCCATATCGGAATTGAAACAATTGCAAAACATCTCAACACTATCACTGCCAAATCTTTTGCGTCTGATGATAAGTTGAAAAATCCACACAAAAATGGAACTGCAAAAAACAAAAATATATTGCCAATCCAATCACCAATATATGCAAATTTTATAAGACGTTTGGAATACATTTTAGCCTGATCTTTTTCACCTGCTCCTATACAGCGGCCAACCACTGTTATAAGCGCAAGTCCCATCGAACTAGCAGGTATATTGATAAAGTCAATAATTGTATAACCAACTGCATTTGCCGCAATCGAAGCTGTTCCAAATGTCGATACCATACGGACAACTATAAGTTTCCCAATCTGAAACATACCATTTTCCACGCCGCTTGGAATTCCAATTGTCAATATTTTCTTAATAATCTTAAAATCAGGCATATAATCCGATAATTTCTCATAACGAAGAGGATTTTTCTGACTCATTACAAAATAAAGCATTATAAATCCTGCTGCAACTCTTGATAGCAATGTAGCAAATGCAACACCAAATACACTCCAATGAAACCCAAATACAAAAACTGCGTTGCCTAGTACATTTATAACATTCATTACAACGCTAATCTTCATACTTATTTTACTATTTCCCTGACTTCTATAAATTGCAGCTCCTGAATTATACAATGCCAGAAATGGAAAAGATAACGCTGTAATTGTAAAATAAAGGATACCGCTTTCCATTACTTCCTTCTCTACATGTCCGAACAATACACTTAATATATTTCTGGTAAACATAATTGCCAGTATAGCAATCACAACTGCAAAAAAAGTCATTATTGATGTGAGCTGTGCACCTGACTTCTTAGAACTTGACTTATCTCCCTTTCCGATATACTGACTGCATACAACCGCGCCTCCGGTAGCCAATGCGGCCATTATCTGTATAATAAGACGATTTATATTATCAACTAACGCAACTCCAGAGATCGCTGCATCTCCTGCCTGTGAAACCATGAAAGTGTCTACCATTCCAACGCTGACCGCTAACAGCTGTTCTAACATTAAAGGCATAATAAGTTTTCTAATATCCTTTTTTGTGAATAACAAGAAAATGCATCTCCTTAACTTCTGCTCCACATATAGCAAAATGCTTGTGTCCTGGCAGCAAACTTATTAGATTTAAGCAACTCTTTAACTTCCGACTTAGTGTACCAGCCAGCCTCAATTTCTTCTTCGGCTGAAGTACTGGGCCTAAATTCACCTCTAGCTTTTCCTACAATACACACATTTGTCTCATTACTAAAACCAACAGCACTGTAGCTGGTATTTATAAAATCATTGATCTCATATAATTCAAGTCCCGTCTCTTCCATAAGTTCTCTTCTAGCGCTAGTTTGTGGTTCTTCACCTGGGTCAATCAGCCCTGCTGGAAAATTATACACCCATTCCCCTGGCGCCAAACGGAACTCTCTGTTTATAAGAATTTTATCACCTGTCTCATTCATAGCAATAATTACAACTGCATCTGCAACATTTCCATGTAACTGTTCAAATGTAGAAATATTTTTGTTTCTGCTGATCATCTCATAAACTTTTGTATTATTATCAGCAGTTCTATACTCTACATCATATCGGGTAATATATCTTCCCTCCTCTTTCTTTGTTAAATTTATAAAATCCAATATGTACACCTCCGAAATTTAAACTTAACACAGAGAGAAGCGGACATTTTACAATATATTTATTCCAAATATCCGCTTTGTTAAATTTATAAATTTATACCTGAACTAAAGTGTCTTCACCCTTGTATAAAACATCCTGCTCTAGTACTGTCTTATCAACTTTATATAACACTATATGAAATTTCTCAGGCACACTATATTCTCCGACTTTTTTACCAATCATCAACGCCTGTTTCTCCTCATTCCACACAAGAGGAATACTTGCAGTCTCACCCTTTTCATATGAATAATCTACTCCGTTATCAAGATAGAGTACAAACATACCATTACTTCCTGAATATATTTCTATTGTATCAACCTCACCGTCAACTTTAGATGCTTTAGGAATAATTGAACCACTCCTTACATATAAAGGCATCTTTGTTATTGGTGCATACGCTTTTATAGTCTGTCCTCCCTCAAATACATCTTTAGTTTCATAATCATACCATATAGTTCCATATGGTAGATATACTTCCATTAAACTTTTTTTATTAAGCGGAGTATTATTCGGTCCGAAATCATAAGCTTCCAACACAGGCGCCACCAAAAATGCCGGACCATACATATACTCCTGCCACATATCTTTTACTTTTTCATCATGGGCAAAATCAAACATCAAACTCCGCATCATAGTATATCCGTTGATAACAACCTGTGCGGCAAGTGAATATGTATATGGCATTAACTCATATCTCATTTTGATATATTTTACAATTGTATCATAATATACAGTTCCCTTATCCCCAAACTGCCATGGTTCACGAGGAGTATCTGTTCCATGTGAACGCATTACAGGCAAAAACGTTGCCAGCTGCAGCCATCTTGTATAAAGTTCACAGTAACCTTTATCAGCCACGCCATCTTCAAATGAACCATACCAGAACCAAGGTCTTATACCTTCTTTTACATTAGCCCATCTTTTCCAGCTCTCAGTATTTCCGACAAAAAAACCTCCCGCATCCAAAGTCCAGTAAGGCATTCCTGAAAGACACATACTTAGCCCTTCAGCTATTTGATGACGGTATACTTCCCAAGTTGCAGATATATCTCCTGACCAGAGTATTGTTCCATACTGCTGAATACCAGGATAACCCGACCTAGTTAAATTACACACTCTCTTTGTATCACAGACAGCTCTTTGATGGTCATAAATTCCTTTTGCATGCCATAATGGATAAGCTGCAGATTCTCTCGCATCAAGGTATTTATTAGTAGACTCTCTTGCCAAATCATATCTAACCCTCTCCGGACGCTTCTCTTCACCATTCCAATCAGGAGTAAAAGGCTCGGAAGAATCACACCACCATGCGTCTGTTCCAGCTGCAAAAAGTTCTCTCTCACACTGTTTCCAGTAAATATCTCTCGCCTCTTCATCATAGGCATCGTAATTAGAATAATTACATAAAAGCTTACCTGCCTCCTCAAACTCTTTATGATTCTCACAGCCCTCCTTGCGGCTAGGCCACACTGAAATCATAAAATTAATCCCTTTATTGTGCAGTTCATCTACCATCTTTCTTGCATCTGGAAAACGAGATTTATCAAAATACATATTTCCCCATTTTCCATCTTCCCAAGATAACCAGTCGAGTACTATACATCCAACAGGAATCTGCCTTTTCTCAAACTCGTCAGCAACAGCCAAAATCTCATCCTGTGTCTTATATCTTTCCTTAGACTGAATATAACCGAATGCCCATTTAGGAAGCATCACAGCTTTTCCTGTTAGAACTCTTAACGCTGCAATTAAATCATCAAAACATGTACCGACAATAACATAATAATCAATCTGCTCAACCGCATCACATGTTATCGTAATCTTATTGTCCTTTTCTTCAAAAATCATCATACTTGAACAGTCAAAAAATACGGCATAATTTTTAGATGATAAAAATACAGGCATAGGTATCTTCATATTATTGTGATATAAATATTCTGTCTTGCCTCTATAATTATATACTCCATCTTCATTCTGTCCCAGACCATATATCGCTTCATCCGGCTCAATTTCAAAAACAACTTTAGCCTCGTAAGCTTCGCCGATTTTTACTTCGTTTGCATTCTCTACAAAAGAACGCTCGCCATCAACAGTCTTTTTGGTAACGACAACAGGCTTTCCGCCGTCAAACGTAAATCTTTTTACATCCTTTTTCTCAAACGAAGAACTTTTCTGTATAAATAAATCATTTCCATTGCCGATAAGTTTGCAGTCCTGCTCTTTACCATTAGTTCCTACAGTACAAATACCATCAAATAGAGGCTGTTTTTTTACAAGATATGGTTCTTTTACAAATTCATCTTCACTTAATACTACTCTTAAGGTATTTTCATTTATTTCAAATGTTTTCATACACACACTCATTTACAAATCTCCTTATTCTTTTCCAGTAAAATATATTTCTGCTTGTTTAGCAGTTTTTACAGGAATATCTGTCGTCATATAAATTATATTGTCCGCCTCTTTTTCCATAGAATCAGGAATTTTAATTACAATACCATCGGAATCCTGTGTAAATTCCAACGGCTGATTTTTATATGTAACAGACAAAAGTTTATATTCAATTGCAGGCAGCTTCATTTTGCGGAAAGCATCCAAATCAGTAATATGTAAAAATATTTGATTATCTCTGTATGTTGTTCCATAAACGTTATCTACAGGCTCAATCGGACCTCCTCTTGTCTTGTAAATTGTCTCTCCATTTTCCTTTAACCATGCGCCGATCTCTTTCATCCTCAACACAACTTCTTTCGGCACATGACCATTTCTGTCAGGTCCAATATTTACAAGCCAGTTTCCGTCACGGCATACAACATCAACCATCATTTTAATGAGCCAGTCAAAATCTGATACTGGATCATCAGCCATCCAACCCCAACTTGTACCAGAACATACGCACATATTTTTTTCCCAAGGTACTGGTATTATACCTCCGGTAATTTCATGTGATCCTTCATCACAATAAAAATTCCCTTCCCATCCTGAACGGGGATTCATAATCGTTTTTGGATTATACTTTCTTGCCATTTTATTCAATTCCACAGGTTCCCACAACCATGAGCTTGTTGTATCGCTTCCCTGATGTGCAAGCCATGAACCGTCATACCATAAAATATCAATTGGCCCATATTTACTGCAAAGCTCCTCAACCTGATCATAACACTGCTTTTTCATTCGCAGTGCGCTCTTGGCATTCTCAGGGTCTTTCTCACCTTTTGGATCAAAATATCCCGGAAAACGCCAATCCATTGGCGAATAATACACTCCTACCCTCAAACCGCTCTCTCTTGCAGCATCTGTATACTCTTTGACAAAATCACGTTTGGAAGCAGTATTATAACTTGTAAATCCATTATAGCTTCCGGGACTATCCCACAATGCAAAACCATCATGATGCCTTGTAACCATTACCGTATACTTAGCTCCGAAATCTTTTGCAAGGTCTGTCCATTCATGTACATCAAAATTTTCAGGGTTAAATTCATCAGCCAGAGCACAATATTCATCCCATGGAATTTGCTCATTATGACGGACCCACTCGCCGCGTCCTAAAATTGAGTAAAGTCCCCAATGTATAAACATACCAACCTTGGCATCTCTCCACCACTGCATATCCTCCTCAGTCAAATTAAGCTCAGGGCAGCGCAGTCCTCCAAGACTTTTGAAATTAATGCTGCTTTTTAACATAGAAGCTAATTCTGCTCCTGTCATCTCTCTAGGTAATTTTTTTTCTGCCATAAATTTATAACCATTCCTTTCAATAATTACTTCTTTATACTATCAGCCTTCTCGTTTACTTTCCCGGCGCTGAAACTTGCATTGAAGGTCTAAAAAGATTCCCCAAATATTTTAACCCCTTTACAAATGGAGAAATACCAACAACCGCCATTATTATCATTGCCGGAATATGATTAAAAAAGTATCTTGCTGTTGTCTCCCACAACATCAGGAACATCCATATTCCTAAAAACATCAATGAAAAAATAATATATCTGACTTCTACCTGACTTGACAATATATAATATTTAATCCCAGACACTATCATCATAAGCATAATCATTAAAAATACTCCATGACATATTGAACTGTAATCTAAATATTTCTCTCCTTCATACAACACATACTTATGTAAACCAAATTCATTCTGAGGAACATCATCAAGAAAATCTGATGCTGCAAACGTACCATCTCCAAAACAATTAACTGTCTTCTCCTCATACAATGACATAAGTCCTGTAAGTTTCTGCTCTGATATACGCCTCTTAACCTCTTTCTTTATAGCTATATCCCGCAGCTCGGTATCAGTAAAGCCGCGAGTAAAATCATAATCCGCACCATTGTATGAACCCTTACCTGAAAGTCCCATCATTATCCAGTGCAGATATGGAGTATTCATCTGCTTTGCCACAGCTTTATCCAACAATTTAGGATAAACAGCTGAATTTATTGAACAAAAAACTACCGCAATCATTAAAAATGACGCTGCTGCTCCCATCAAAAAATCCTTATATTTACCTTTTACAAGCAACACTATAGACAATGCAATTAAAACTATTACAACCGTAAACTTAATTTTCATACCTACAGCAGCAGCGAGACCCATAAAAAGAAAAAATAAAATTTTCTTCCATAAAATCTCACTTTCCATACCTTTTAGACAGAAAAAAACTATTAAAGGC
>CATJTQ010000054.1 GCA_949743325.1 uncultured Lachnospiraceae bacterium | reverse complement strand
TTTGGTCCTTTCAAATGATTTCTTCCCGAAGATCTCCTTACTTTTTTATTTAAATGTCTCTCCATAAGCATCTGATTAATATTATCATCCGTATACCATATTCCTGACTGATGAATTGCATATGCCCCTTTTCCAAGAGCCATGGCAGCTACACCATAATCCTGTGTTACAACAATATCACCCTTACTGCAAAAGTTTATTAAAGCAAAGTCAACAGCATCAGACCCAGCACCAATTATTTTTACCTCACTGTAATCAGATGACAACATATGGTTAGTATCGCATAACAGCACAACAGCAATATTATTTTCTTTCGCTACGCTTTCAACTATATCAACAACAGGACATGCATCTGCATCAACATATATTTTCATATAAAAGACACCCTTTTTATAACAATCAACACTTTTTAACCCAATCCAACGCCGCACTTCTATTCATTACTTTAATAATATCCAAATTATTGCTTAATGCCAGCCACAATTTACAGTACTGTGATATAACTGAACTTTCCTCAAGCGGTAAGATACCAAAAGAACGATATTTTTCTACAGTTTCATACATTGCTTCATTCATAGACAAACCGGTTAGATAAATGGGTATGTTTAACTTCTGCGCCCTTGCGGCAAACTCCTCCAACTGCTGACTTATGGCAATTGTCCCAGAATGATAGCTTTCATGAAGAACAACCTTAATATTTTCTGTAAGTTCAGGATAACCCATTCCAGGATAAGGATTAATTCTTAAAATTTGATTTGAACATTTTGAAAGTTTTATTTCTTCAGCAGATGAAAACAATTTATACTGCTCAGTATTTCTATAGAATTGTTTATTAGTAATGAATTTTCCATTATCAAATTTTCCAAACCATGATTGTGATACGCTATATACGCTGTCAGAAAAGGCTTCTGGAGGCTGGAGACGTGTACCGCAGTGAATTGTCGGCATATCGCCTGTATTCTGATAACTTACAAACACACCTTTTCCATAATCACCTTTAATAAAATCTAATGCTGATTTAAAATTAATAAGCCCATTAGCCCGCGAATCATCTAACACATAATTACTTGATACAATAACTATTGGAACATCCGCTTCAGCAAAAATATATCCCAAAACTGCTGCCGTATACTGAAGTGTATCTGTTCCATGCGTAATAATAATTCCGTCAGGCTTTACCTTATTTAAAACATTTAACAGAGTATTTATCAAATGTAAAAGATTTTCAGATGAAAGATTCTCGCTTAAAATCTGAAATGGTTCCTCAATACAAAAATCTATATCTGTTCCATACTGCCTTGTATAACACTCCAACAATCGGTAAGCCATTGATGAATGAGGACTAATAACGCCTTCCAAAGACACTCTGCTTCCGATAGTTCCCCCAGTAAATATTGTACATACTCTCATTTTAAAACTCCTCTATCATTCAATATGAAACTTACAAATTAACATAAATATTTTTCATTAGATATTAAAAAACCGTTGTTTGATTCTTCTCAGTATTACTATTATTTTCTTGTTTATAAATATTATTACATTAAGCTGCAGTTAATTTTGTATATACTGCCTCCAATAATTTTTGTAACAAAAAAAGAACCGCTACTCCCCATAAATAAAAGATTAGCGGTGCCCCTGCCAAGGAATCGAAGTGACAGGATTCGAACCTGCGGCCTCTGCGTCCCGAACGCAGCGCTCTACCAAACTGAGCCACACTTCGTCATATTTATAATTATTTAATCACATAATGAATTATTATAATACATCCTATTTAAATATTCAAGTATATTTATATAAATTTATGTAAAATACAACTTATATACTTGAAAATATACAAAAAAAGTATTTTTTATGTATCAAAACATACAATTTATTTCATTAGCATAAAACGTACATTAAAATATGTTATCAACGCTATTATAAATTGAAAACAAATTTATCATCCTCAAGTATATATTCAATCATATTAAAAACTAACACTCTTTAAGAAGCATTTTTAATATCATAATATGATACTCTTCATCATCAATAATACGTTTTAATACAGCATTTACGTCATTGTCACCAATCATTTTGATATGCATTTCATATTGATTTATCGCTGCTTTTTCTGCCTCTATGTCAGCCAAAATCATACTTCTAACATTTTTAGGAATAGTTATAAATTCCGGAGACCATAATTTTGTACCGCCTTTACGGTACTTAGCTGAGAAATTAATATCACCGCCCAATAATACTATAAGTTCTCCTAGTTTTTGCAAATGCATCATCTCTGCCATTGCAATTCCTAATATGGTTTTTGCTATGGGGCAATTGTCACAAGACAAACGATTTTCATTATTTATATATTGTGTTATTGCTGAGAGTTCAGATACCATACCACAATAATCAACGCTAAGCATATTAGCATAAATTATATTTTTTTCTTTAACCCGGATTGGCGGATAAGGATAATCAACCATTATGGGCTTTACTCCTGAAAAACTACATGTATTAGTCAACGATGTCTCTTCTATTTTCATAATAAATATACCCTCATTTAATTTAATATTATATAAATTAATATATTTAAATACTGTTATAGTGTGTATTATATTTGTAAAATACATTTTGATATGATAAGATATATTTAATAATATATAATCAAATATCCTGCTGCACGTCTCATAATATTTGAACCTTGCCGTATTTGTCAAATATACATGCAAGCACGGCTATTTTCTATGTTGTGTGCAGCAATAAATCTGATTTACAATAATAACTTTATTATACTTACAATTTATATTTATTAACAATTATAAATTATTGGAGGATCATCTATGAAAGAAACCCTATATACAATACCTTTAACTGATGCATTTAACGCAAACGACGAATGTCCTTTTTGTAATATCGAAAGAAAACTTGAACAAGATGCGCTTGATTTTATACTGGGCTCTTCATCAGCATATATGCAGAGTGATATAAGAGAACAGACTAACAAACTGGGATTTTGCAGACAACATTATAAAGATATGTTTCAATATGGTAACTCTCTCGGAAATGCTATAATGCTTAAATCTTACTATGAAGAATTAAATAAAAATCTGCAAAAAAAACTTTCAGGATCATCACCGATTAAAACTTCATTAATTGGTAAAATAAGAAAATCAAAATCATCCTCTGATTCAGAAAGTAATACCTCTATCAGCAATTGGATTGCAAACCGCACAAAAGACTGTTTTGTATGCAAAAAACAGGAAGACACATTTAAACGTTATATGGAAAACTTTTTTTATTTAATAGAAAGTGATAATGAATTTTATGATATAATGAAACATTCCAAAGGATTTTGCCTTCCGCATTTTGCAATGATAATGGATATGGCTTCAAAAAGGTTAAGCGGTCGGAAACAGGAAGATTTTTATAATGATATAACAAATATTATGTCAGAAAATATGAACCGTGTTCAAGAAGATTTGAACTGGTTTGTAGATAAATTTGATTATCGAAACCATAATGCCGACTGGAAAAATTCTAGAGATGCCGTGCAGAGAGCTATGCAGAAAATTGCTGGAGGATATCCAGCTGATACATACTACAAAGCAAAATAAAAAAGCCCCAACCCAACGAATCAAGTTCGTCAAACTAGGACTTTTAAATGCGCCGCCAGGGGCTCGAACCCTGCACACCCTGATTAAGAGTCAGGTGCTCTACCAAATGAGCTAGCAGCGCATATTTTGCTGTGGCTCATCACCAACAACAAAATATATTATATATGCTTGTCTGCCATTTGTCAACAACTTTTTTTCAAAAGAGTTCAAACAATATACAAAACATGCGAAAAAAGTAGATTTACATATTACTCTTGTAAACCAAATTCTACAAAACAATATGTATCTGTCCAATAATCTTTTTCTGTATCATACACATCTGTTGCGTCAGCTTCAGATTTTCTCTCAACCCAGCTCCATTTTCCGGTAAAACTCTCCGGTCCGACATTATAGCATTCTCCATTTATATTATGATGCGGACCGAACAGATTTCGGTTTGATGCATATACTTCTAATACAATTACATTTTCACCGTCAGCTGCCGCTTCTGTAATATCAATATCATACGGAGCCCAGAAAGAATCTTTAACAAACTTGCCATTTACATAAACTTTAATTAACGGCGCATTTTGACGTCCCAGTGCCAGTACTATTCTCTTACCTTCCTCTTTAACAATATTAATCTTCTGTGAAAGCGTCATTGACCCAGCAAAAAATAAGAAACCATTTGTTGCAAAATCTTTACTATTAATATCTTTAGGACAATCAACAATTGTAAACGGTCCTTCTGTTATAATAGCCTTACGTTCTGATTTAGTAAATAAAGCATCACTCACTACACCAAAATCACCCACAAGATAAATATTTTCTATTTCCATATCATAAGTAATTTTGTTCTTCTCAGTCTCATACACATTTTCACCATAAAGAACATCATATACTTTTTGAGGCTGCTGGAACTTTGTTGATAAAATAATAGTATTCTTGCCTTCCTTAACTGCGTCTTTTATATCAACTTTATTAAATGACTTATCTTTCCAATAACCAGCATTTGAATCATAATGAATATTTTTATCATTAACAACTATATCATAAAGATGAGCATCCTCTATTACCAAAAAGAAATTACCCAAGCTAGAAACGTCAGCAGCAACGTTAAAATCAAAAGACATTTTAACATCACAAGGTCTCTGCAAATCAAGCAGCATACCTTGCAGTTTAATTGTAGCTACCGGTCCCTGCCATTCTCCGCCGTCTACACTGTATTTACACATATCCAGTGTAAGCGAGTTATCATCCATTTTATCAATTGTAAAGGAATCGCTCAATTTAACAATCTGTGCCGGCAATTCATTTTTTACAAAATTATCTCCTGAAGTAGTTTCTTCCAAAAGCAATATATACGACTGCATCGGCTCAAATTTTAAATTAACAATTGTATCGCCATCTGCTTTATATGAAACATTTTCAATCTCACCACTCTCAGCAACCATACGTCGAACTTTACAATTTCTTCCAAGTATAGTAACTGTAGTATTATAAGCATTTTCTTGACTATGATTTACTAGAAAGAGAATTGTTCCATCTTTAGTTTGTCTCTGCTGATAAGAAATATTCATAACCTCTTTTCCATCTTCCGCAACACTAAGTGCAAGAAGATTTTTCTCTGCCATTTTATTACGAACATTTTCTTTATCAGTTTTGACAACCTTGCTTTCAAGCTCAGAGAGCTTTGACATATCACCATTTGTATAATCCGGAAAACGTCCCATACTAAGAACAGTACCTCCATTAGCAATAAACTTAAGCAACAGATCAAGCGTTGTCTCATTTATTGCATACATTTGCGGTAAGATAACTGTCTTATATGAAATCTCTCCAACTATAAATGTATCGTCCTTAACACTTCCATATTTCTTAATAAGAGTCTCATCGCCAAAATGATAACTTATATGCTTTCCCGACAACGTTTCTGCTGCCTCTGTAAATTTATCATCTAAAAGACGTATCTCATCTGTTCTTGTGCCATCATACAAAATATAACCGCTGTGCATCGGATGAATCAATAGCACATCTGCAGTCTGATTCCCCTGTGATAACACAACACATAGACGTCCGAGATAATCCATAAACTTATCATATTCTTCCCACCATGTCTGTTGTATAAATAATGACGGCGGATAATCCCTTTTACATACTCCTTTAAGAGTATAATCTTGTGCATGCTGACAAATTACATTAACACCATTGACAAACTGCCACTCCGCAATCCATTTTAACTCTTCAAATGAGACATCCCATCCGCATAGTGCATATGACTCTGTCAAAACCTTTTTCTTTCCTAACTGACAGGCTGCAGAACCAACTTGTTTAGGAACAACAGGAGAAGAAATAGGTCTTCTAAGCCAATCAATACCTGGAATATGCTCATACTCATAAAATGGCATGACACCTGCTGTACTTGTCATTTGACTGAAAATACTCTCTTCCATCATTACATGTCCTGTAGCCTGAACATTATGTGACTCACACCAATCATATATATTTTTCATAAAATTATGTACAAACATGTAACTTACCAATGACCAAAAATCATAACGAATCTTCTTATATCCTTCAATTTCAATATAGAGCATTGGCAGATTATCTTCCAAACTATATCCATATGTCTGCATAAAAGCAGTTGGCAAATCATCTGACCAAGGAATATCTAAAAAACGATCACAAGTAAGTCTAGGCTCATCTGTAAAAAATCCTTTTACAGTTTTACCAAATTCATCTCCAAATCTTTTATAATATTCTTCATGTGTCACATTAAGAAATGCATCAACAGCTCTTTTATTTAATGTATCAATATAAAATGGATTTTCATTACGACGAATTGCAAGCAGTTCTTCAATATCGCTGCAGTTATAGTCAATTTTCTCTTCCATCATTTCATATGAGTTTGATTTTTTATTATAAATATAGACAGCTATCATTTGGTCAAACTCTATTGTATCTGTTGAATTATGACGCTCTAAAGACATAAATTTAGCATAGTAATCCTCTGATAAAGATGGAACAATACCTCCCGCAAAACCGCTTGGCCATCCTTCTTCATCATAAGCCCACACGTCAAGCCCTGCTTCTTTTCCAGCCTCAATGCCTGTCTTTATACAATCAAACCATTCTTCACTCAAGTATTCTGTTTTAAGCCCTGAGCGCGCATGCATAAAATATCCTCCAACAGAAGCCTTTTTCATCTCATTGACTTGATATTTTAACTCCTCTTTATCTAACTTACTGTTCCAAAACCAAAACGGTATAGAACGGTACTGATTAGACGGATTTTTAAATTCTTCAAACATCAGTTACCTCCTTAATGCATTATTAAATAATACAAATGTATGCAACAATACTATATTAATTATCCCTGAAATGTACCTTTTACATCGCACCAGTTCTCTTCTGCATAAGCCATAAGTTTCTTAGCATCTTCAATTGGCATTGGATTAAAATAAAAGTAAAGACGATCAGATCCATATTTTTTTACAAGGCGGTCACAGCCTGCAATCCAATCATCAACTGTTCCAGTATAGACTTTGATCCAAAGGGATTTTCCTGCCCTTATAACCTTATCATAAATCTGCTCTTCCCACTCAACCTGTGTTCCATCAGGGCCATGATCACCACTTGTCCACTGCAGCGCATCTATCTCATCAATTTCCATCAGTGCGTCAACATGTTTAATAGCATCAGGTCCATCTAAATGATAAAGTACATAATCAAGTTTTTTTGCCTGCTGCCTTAATGGCTCCTGGATAAAATCTCTGAAATTCTGAGGTGACATCATCGCCGAAAAATCACACTGAAGCTTTGCTGTCTTACCTGGTCCCCATATAGAAAACATTGTATATGATGAACCTCCATCTGGAGTCTTAATAATATCATAAAAGCGATCATAAAATTCAAAATAACTGTCTTGTACCTGCTTAATTCTCTCTTCAACCTCTTCCGGTTCATCAATCATATCAAAAATCATATCCTGAGCTCCTCTCATGGAAGCAAGAACATCAATATTTTCCATTAAATCAGGAATATTTACAAGGAAATCACCGTTGGACAATTCCTGACATTTTTTAATTAACTCAATATGTTTCTTAAACCACTTATTTTCAGGATCAAACTTAAGAGGAGGAACATCTTCCCACTCATCAACAAATTCATTAAACCAAACTGTATTTTCCTGCCATGTAATTTCACATCCAAGATATGCTGCAACAGAACCTGGACCAAAATCAGCAAAAAGACTTGGAAATGATTCACCCATCCACTCAATATCTTCTGCCCAATTACGATAGTGAGCCACAATTTTTTCAGCATTAGTATACTTCTCTTCTAAATTATTATAGTCCATTGAAGAGTCGAGTGCTGCCCTCTGGTCTTTCTTTCCCATAACAATCATTAGAGGACGACCAGTGTTTTTATGATTCCACCAATCAATAAACTTTTTTTGTGCTGCTTCCCAATTTTTCTTATAATTCACTTTTTAGTACCTCCTGCATACTTTATATATATTTTACTTTAAAAGAGTGTCATTAAAATTAACTATTATCCATTTACCTTTAACATTACCAATAGAAAGTGTCATTTCATAATCATAAGTACCTTTTTTTCCTTTAACCGAAACATCAACAGTCAAATCAAATGCTTCAGAAATTTCCTCTCTCTCACCTAACATCTCAAGTGTATCTTCATAATTAGAAATCCCTTCATTGTCAACTTTCTCTTCTTCTTTGATCTTATAAGTGACCTCCATATTATCACCGCATTCTTCTTTATATGCATTCTGTGTTTTATCAAGTACTTCTTGATTGACAACATTTCTCATTAATTCCTCCATAGAACCAAATAAAGACATAAACTTATCTAAATCTGCCTCTACTTTAGAATTACATAAAGTATCAATAATCCCATCATATTTTTCAGCTTCTTTACTCTTAGATGATTTTAAAACATCACAACCGGCAAGCGACATACCAATTGCCAAAACTAAAAATATTGTAGTTAATTTTTTTAATAATTTCATATTTCCATCCTCCAAATTATCACTTTACTTTAAAATTCTCAGTCAATCATCCTGCAATAAATTTTGTAATATCTTCCACTGTCTTTCTCTTAGGCATCTGTGGCTCCTCAGCAGGATAACCAACGGCTACTACAGCAACAATTTCCTCCTCATCTGGTATATTAAAAAATTCTCTAATTTTATCAACGTCATATATACCCATAATTAAAGTTCCAAGCCCTAATTCATATGCTTTAAGGCAAAAATTTTGTATTTGAAGACCATTATCAAAATATTGCCAGCCATCCTTTAAATGACTGCTATAACTTCCATCTCTCTCAAACCCGCTGCGTTTTTTTACAATAGTTGATACGACAACTACAGGAGCATTTTGTATACTATTTTGATTAAATTCAGGCAGACAAGAAAGAAATTCTTTTGTTTTTTCAATAGAGCTTGTAACATAATATCTGGAAACTTGAGAATTTTTCCACGACGGAGCCAAAATTGCAGCTTTAATCATTTCCTCAATTTTTTCTCTGCTTACCTCATCAGTCATAAATTTCCTAATACTTCTTCTTCCTTCTAAACATTCATTTAATTCCATCACTTAAAAACCTCCTGTTATATGTGTATTTTTTAATAAAATTGATACTATGCTCTCAAATAATTGTTATATATTAGTATAGCATATATAATAAAAATTGAAAATAGAAAAACCGCTTGCTTTCAAAAAGAAAAACAAGCGGCTTCATCCATTTAATTAAATATAGAATCACCAATATGATATCCATACTGTACAGCATTTATGGTAAATATAAGAAATAGAAATACAATACCACATCCAAATAAAAAACCAGTTATTACCCGTTTAATATTATTGCTCTCATAAGATGTTAGTCTCTGAACAAACCCATCCACAATCAACGGAATAAGTAAGATACATGACAATTTCCAATTTGGGTGAATTATTATGTATAATATAATCCCTACAAAGATTCCAATTAACTCACCTGTACATCTGGCACATAAAGGAAATTTCTTTCCTTTATAATAAAAAGAACGATTATCCTTACAATGACACCCAAATATAATAGGAAACCATTTGTAAATCCATTCTATCATATTACATTGACGCTGCTGCTATCATACCAATTATAAAAAGAAGAACAAAATAAACTACTACTACAACCACTGATACAATTACTGAAATAAGTGCACCCTTACCTGCTGCGTTTGCTGATTTTGGTTTAGTGTCTTTCCATATCAAATATAAAATCAGACCTACTAAAGGAACACAACATCCAAGGAGTCCCCATAAAAAACCACCTTGATCATCCTCTGCTGGAACTTGTGAATTATACTGCTGAGGATTGTTGTACTGTGCAGGTCCTGCCTGCTGGTTTGCTCCACAGTTAGAACAAATAGAATCATTATCACCAATTTGTGCACCGCAATTTCTACATACTGCCATTTTCTTTCTCCTCTCATTCATACGTTTTAGGTATCTAAAATACTTCAAATACCCAATAATTTGTCGTTTGTAATAAAATCGCCGCCATTTTACCTAAAAAGTGAACGCAAGTATATGCCCGTTAGGTATCATAAAACAACATTATTGTTTCACAAGGTATATATTGTAACTTAAAAATAAGCTACTTGGCGTTGACATTATACCATTAATTATATTTAATGTAAAGTTATTTTATGACCTTAATCCATCCCTGCGGTGCTTCAATTATACCCATCTGAATTCCTGTCAAAGTATCATACAGCTTCTTAGTTATTTTGCCCATCTCATTCATACCGCTTGAAAAACAAATTTCTTTACCATGATCTACAATCTTTCCTACAGGCGAGATAACAGCAGCTGTTCCGCATAAACCACATTCCGCAAAATCTTTTACCTCATCAAGATATACTTCTCTTTCCTCAACTTCAAGACCAAGATATTCTTTTGCAACATGAACTAAAGAACGTCTTGTAATTGAAGGTAAAATACTTTTTGATTTAGGTGTTACAATCTTATTATCTTTAGTTACAAAAATAAAATTAGCTCCTCCTGTCTCCTCAACTTTAGTACGAGTTTCAGAATCAAGATACATATTTTCATCATAACCTTGATTATGAGCATCTACAATTGCATGAAGGCTCATTGCATAATTAAGTCCTGCTTTAATATGGCCTGTACCATTTGGAGCTGCACGGTCGAAATCACATACACGAATAGTAAGAGGATGTACACCGCCTTTAAAATATGGTCCAACTGGCGTAGTAAAAATACGAAATTGATATTCATCAGCTGGCTTAACTCCAATAACCGGATTCGAGCCGAACATATACGGACGGATGTATAAAGTAGCACCGGAACCATAAGGCGGTACATACTCTGAATTCGCCTCAACAACATTTACAACATTTTCTACAAATCTATCTTCAGGATACACTGGCATCTCAAGACGTTTTGCACTATCCTTCATACGAGCAGCGTTTAAATCCGGACGAAATGTTACAATCTTTCCATCCTTAGTAGTATATGCTTTCAAGCCTTCAAAGATCGTTTGTGCATACTGTAATACTCCAGCGCACTCACTGATTGTAACAGTATCATCTGTAGTTAATGCTCCCTTATCCCAACAACCATCTTTGTAATTAGATACAAAACGGTTTGGAGTCTTCATATAACCAAAACCTAAGTTTGACCAATCTAAATTAACCTTTTCCATAGTTAAACACCCTTCCTATTAGTAAGTTTCTATTATTGTTATACCACTATATTTACAATATGTCAAAAAATTTTACTTCTCTTTAATAAAATATTTTTATCAAATTATATACATAAAAAACAAATTTGGTTCTATGTATGTTTGAAAATATATATTTGCTCTGCTATAATAATTATTACAAGGAAGGTGAAATTTTGAATAAAAAACAATTAAAAATGAAGCCTGTAGGTATTGAATATATGGATCAATACAATGCACTACTTAGATATGTATTTCAAGTGACTGATCAAGAATTATATTCCATTGGCTGGCAGGAAAAAGAAATTATAAGGGCAAAATTTCCAACAATGGAAAAAGCTGATGTTATAGGTTGGTTTGACAACAACAATCTTGTATCACAAGTAGCCGTTTATCCAATGAAAGTTAGAATTTTTGGTAAAAAATTTGATATGGGTGGTTTAACTGGAGTTGGCACTTATCCTGAATATTCCAATATGGGTTTAATGCACAAATTATTAGAGCAAGCGTTAAAAAACATGAAAAAAAGAGGACAGACCCTATGTTACCTATATCCTTATTCTATACCCTATTATAGAAGGAAAGGATGGGAAATTATCTCAGATAAAATAAGTTATGAAATAAAAGATTATCAGCTTCCCAAAAACCGACAGGTCTCAGGTGATGTCAGACGTGTAAAAGCTGACAGTGATGAACTTAAATTAACATATGATATTTATGCTTCACATACACACGGCGCAATTATAAGAGACGAGCTTGCATGGAATGAATATTGGCTTTGGGACAAAGATGATATTATGGTCGCAATTTATTATAATGAAAAGGGAGTTCCTGACGGATATGTAATTTACTGGATAGAAAATGAGATTTTTTATATTAAAGATATGATTTTTAACAATGAAGAAGCACGAACAGGATTATGGAATTTTGTTTCTGCACATTTCTCTATGATTAACCAAGTTGAAGGAAACACATACACAGATGAACCATTAGCATTTCTGTTGGAAGACGCCAGCATAAAAGAAATTATCTCACCATATTTTATGGGAAGAATTGTAGACTTCTCTGCATTTATTAAAGAATATCCTTTTAAACCAAATGTTTCAGAGAGAGAGTGGCGTTTTACAATGACTGATCCTATTATGGAATGTAACCAAGGCTCATTTATATTAAAAATATCCAAAAATGGTAATGGTACAGTTTCTAAAATATCAGAACAATGTACAGATAGAATAAGCATTCAAACAATGACAACCATGCTTATGGGATATAAACGCCCTGACTATTTAGCAAAAATAGGCAGAATATATACTGACGAGAATACAATTGATATGTTGGAAGATTCAATTGAACAACAGACTCCATACATTTCAGATTATTTTTGATAATTAATTTATCTAAAAAATATAATAAATATCTATTCATGGATATTATTTACATATATTTCCTTGACAAAAAGTTAAGTTTCGTGAGATAATATGAGCGATAAACTATTTTTCATAAAATTGGAATTATGAAAGTAATATTATATATCCAGTTAACTATATAACTTTCCAATGCATATTATAAAACTTCTAATGCAAAAAAGCTATAGATATTAATTACTATATGCAATCCAAGATATACATGCTATTTAATTAATGCACTGCATAGATGATGGCAATGACGAAGACAAACAGCATAAATTATCGCTTACAGAGAGCAGGCGGCGCTGAGAATCCTGCAGAATTGAATTTATGTGAATAACAACTTTATCAGCCTCAAATTAAAAATTAAGTGACTGTATTTACAGTAATTCAGGTGGTACCGCGGGCTAAATATAGTTCGTCCTGAACAAATTTATTTGTTTAGGACGGGCTTTTTTTATTTAATACTATCTTAAAGATTATTATTTTAACATTATCACTAAAAATTTATTTAAATTAGGAGGAAAAAATGAATACAGCAAATATTTATCGAGACAGAACACTAAACAATATTACTGAAGCGGATGTTGACAAAACATTAAAAGTGTCAGGGTGGGTGGAAAATATCCGAGATCACGGAGGTGTCTCATTTATTGATTTAAGAGATATGTATGGAGTGCTTCAAGTTGTACTTCGCAACACAGAACTTTTAGAAGGAATAAATAAAGAAGATTGTATAACTATAGAAGGAACAATTGAACACAGAGACGAAGAGACATATAATCCTAAGATTCCTACAGGAACAATCGAACTGGAAGCTCACTCAATAAAAACATTAGGAAAAGTATATACACAGCTTCCTTTTGAAATTACAACTTCCAAAGAAATTAGAGAAGATTTAAGGTTAAAATACCGCTACTTAGATTTACGCAATCAAAAAGTTAAAGATAATATAATATTTCGTTCAAATGTAATAAGTTATCTTCGACAGAAAATGACAGAGATGGGATTTTTAGAAATTCAAACACCAATATTATGTGCATCATCTCCAGAAGGCGCTAGAGATTATATTGTTCCTTCAAGAAAATTTAAAGGAAAGTTTTATGCTTTACCACAAGCACCACAGCAATATAAGCAGCTTCTTATGGTATCAGGATTTGATAAATATTTTCAGATTGCTCCTTGTTTTAGAGATGAGGACGCCAGAGCAGACCGCTCTCCAGGTGAATTTTACCAGTTAGATTTTGAAATGTCATTTGCCACGCAAGAAGAGGTATTTCGCGCAGGTGAAGAAGTTCTTACAGCAACATTTGAAAAATTTGCCCCTGAAGGTGCAAAAGTAACTAATGCTCCATATCCTATTTACAGTTATAAACAAGCAATGCTTGAATTTGGAACAGATAAACCAGACTTAAGAAATCCACTTCGAATTGTAGACTTAACAGACTTTTTCCAAAAGTGTACTTTTAAGCCATTTCATGGAAAGATTGTACGAGGCATAAAAGTTCATGCAGAAATGTCAAAAGGTTTTCATGAAAAACTTTTAAAATTTGCTACATCTATTGGTATGGGAGGATTAGGATATCTTGAAGTAAAAGAAGACAATTCGTATAAAGGACCTATAGACAAATTTATTCCTGACAATATGAAAACAGAAATCGCAGAACTTGCTGCTCTAGAAGCGGGAGATACAATATTTTTTATTGCTGATAATGAAGAACATGCAAATCTCTATGCAGGTCAAATCCGAAATGAATTAGGAACACGACTTGATTTATATGAAAAAAATGCTTATCGTTTTTGTTTTGTCAATGATTTTCCAATGTATGAATATGACAAAGACTCTAAAAAAATAATTTTTACTCACAATCCTTTCTCAATGCCTCAAGGAGGACTAGAAGCACTTAATTCAAAAGATCCTTTAGAAATACTTGCATATCAATATGATATTGTATGTAATGGTATTGAACTTTCTTCAGGAGCAGTCAGAAATCATGACCTTGATATTATGGTAAAAGCTTTTGAAATTGCAGGATATACAGAAGAAGATTTAAAAGATAAATTTGGTGCTTTATACAATGCATTTCAATTCGGTGCACCTCCACATGCTGGCATGGCTCCAGGTGTAGACAGAATGATTATGATTCTTAGAAATGAAGAAAATATACGAGAAATAATTCCATTCCCAATGAATGGAAATGCACAAGATTTAATGTGCGGTGCTCCAAATGAAGTTACAGAAATGCAGCTTCGTGAAACTCATATAAAAATTCGACAATAAAAAGTTAAAAATTTGAAGTAAAAAATAGAGGGGTCAGAGAATGGTATATGTAAACAATACAATATTGTGATATTTAATAATTCACAATAAATATTGCTAAAATATAATCATTTCTGACAACCCTCATATTTTATTAATTATTATACACGAATTAATATTACACTATCTATTTATATAATTACCTATCTTAGTAGATTTTAACTGTGGAATTAAAATCAAATACTTAAAACTTTATCTCTCTTTTTTAACACTGTAACCAAATTTACCTAACTTTTTCCCAAGACTATAATATTCTCCATGTGAATATACAATTGGTCTAGCTAAACTTAAATCAAATCTTCCATTAGCATCCATATATTTTTCATCAGCATGAACAGCCATAACATCAGCCAAAAACATATCATGAGATCCTAATTTTTCTATTTTATTAACTCTGCATTCAATATTGATTGGACTCTCTGCAATAAGAGGCGCATCAACAATTTCTCCTTCTGCTTTTGTAAGCCCTAAATATGAAAATTTATCCACATCTCTACCAGAACGAACTCCACAAAAATCTGTTGCAAAAGCTAACTCTTCTGTAGTTAAATTTACTACAAACTCTCCAGTATCAATTAAACTTTTATATGAATATCTGCTTGGTTTAACAGAAATAGCCAACATTGCAGGATTAGTACATATAGTCCCAGTCCAAGCAATAGTTATAATATTAGAATTCCCATCTTTATCTATAACACTAACCATTACTGCAGGCAATGGATAAAGCATATTTCCTGATTTCCATAATTGTTTTTTCATCATTTAATTTCTGCCCTTGCTGCTGAATCCTTATAATATTTAAAATCGGTAAATATTTCTCCTTTGTATGGATTTGTCTTTGTTTTTACCGATTTATAAATTATATATGCAAATGCAATAATATTTACAATTAATGCAAGTGCACTTACAATTGTCATGGCCGTAGGATTTGCATTAATAGAAGACCCCTCTACTATATTATTTACAGTTCCATCTTTATATTGAGTTGTAAGTGTTGCCCATGGAAAATACTGTTTACCGTCTTTAAAAGTTTCTTGAAATAGCGGGAATACTTGTGCAAACATACACCAAATACATAATGTATTGGCACGATTCATTATCCATCCTCCCTTATTCCACAATAAGGCAGCTATCGTAGGAGCCAACAGCAGAGCTAATCCACAGAACCATGAATGCGTAGGTAAACAATTGTATGTATATGCAAAATTCCATATATCATAAACAATTATATAAACCCAAATCATATCAGGCCAAATCATATCTTTTTTATCTTTAGAAGAATAAACAGCCCACCATCCTGTCATACATAAAATATTAATAAGGCCTGCTATTCCATTCATTACATTATGCCATCCACCATAAAGCCAGACGCCTTCAGATGAGAGCCACCAACTATTCCAACCATTAATTGCAGATTCAAAATCACTTACTACAGCAATCAAAATATTTATAGCAACAATCGCAAAAGGAAACGCCTTAAACCAATGTTTCTTACCTATACCCCATTCATATTTAATCATCATAAACCCAACACAACCCGCCAATGAAGCATATAGTTTTGCATAATGAAACCATCCATTCATATAAAGATATGTCTGATTCTCAAGCGCCCATTTTACACCACTTCCTGCAGCAACTGCAACAACTATAAAATATATAGTTAATGCCGCTGGCAGAATTCCAAACATAATTAGACCTCCTGCCTTAGTTCTTCTTGAAAATTCATTAAGTAGAATTAAAGCAGCCAATACAGCTATCATAGCTATCCATTGATAAAGTGCATGATTACCATAAACATGAAACAACATACTAATCCCTCCGTTCTATTAGTTAAACTAATAAATTTTTTATAATTATACTATTTGGAAAGATTATTGTCAATTAAAGCATAAAAATGAATAATTTTAATAATCAGATTGCATCTTATCAAACAATTATTATTTATTTCAAAATTTGAGTTTGAGTAAATAAAAAAACCTTATAAACACTTTAAATATTATATTTATAGCGTTTATAAGGAAAAAATAATGCCCAGTTCCGGAATCGAACCAGAGACACGAGGATTTTCAGTCCTCTGCTCTACCAACTGAGCTAACTGGGCATACAAAGCTATTGCTTTGAGTTGCGGGAGCCGGATTTGAACCAACGACCTTCGGGTTATGAGCCCGACGAGCTACCAGACTGCTCCATCCCGCGATATCAAATTATATCACCTAATGATGAAATGGGTGGAGAAGGATTCGAACCTTCGAAGGCGGTGCCAACAGATTTACAGTCTGCCCCCTTTGGCCACTCGGGAATCCACCCAAAATATAAAATTATAATACCAAGCCGATGATCGGACTCGAACCGATAACCTGCTGATTACAAATCAGCTGCTCTGCCAATTGAGCCACATCGGCAAAATCAAGACCTTAATAGGTTCTGACTCAATGGGACCTACAGGGCTCGAACCTGTGACCCTCTGCTTGTAAGGCAGATGCTCTCCCAGCTGAGCTAAGATCCCATAACAACTATTAAGTTGTAACGACCCGGATGGGGTTCGAACCCACGACCTCCGCCGTGACAGGGCGGCGCTCTAACCAGCTGAGCCACCAGGCCATATCTTTTCCTGCACCTTCAAAACTGCATACTGTAAACATCATATATTTATCGGACCTCTTCTTTTTCTTTCTCTTCTTACTCTTCCTTCTTGGTCAAACCCTCGGCCTATTAGTAACGGTCAGCTCCATACATTACTGCACTTCCACCTCCGCCC
>CATJTQ010000053.1 GCA_949743325.1 uncultured Lachnospiraceae bacterium | reverse complement strand
GAGCCTTGTTTGGACAAGATAAGAGCCTGTCTTAGTTATAAAACCACGACAGGCTATTGATGGTAAAGAGAATGAAATTTTCAATGTAAAAACAATTTTTTTACAAAGCGTAGAAAAAGCGTAGAAAATAAACAAAACTCCTTAATAAAAACAACTACATTGTCGTAAGGGAAACCCTTACCAAGTCAGACTTGATAAGGGTTTGTGGCGGAATGGGCGGGATTCGAACCCGCGTGCCGCTCATCACGGCAACACGATTTCCAGTTTTATGGATATAAAAGTTTATAACGGATTATGGTGGAAGTTAGTTGAGTCTAATGCCGCTTAAATCGGCTCCAGATAAGGCTTTGAAAGCATTTTGCCTTGCTGTGTCTTTGCTTGTTAAAAAACCGGTTTTTGCACGTTTTCTAACAAAGTGTAGAAAAAGCGTAGAAACGTAGAACCTTATGAAACTATAAGAGATTATAATATCTAAAACAAATTGTTGAAAAAAATTAGTCTACTGCTGACATTTACTTATAAAATTTGCTATATGAGCAAACGAAAAATAAAATGAATGTTGGAAAATAATGTTATTTCCTGTGTGTATACTGCTGGTTTATTTTATTAGCTTTGCGAGAGTACATGTACAGGCTAAGACATAATATGATTGCCAAACAATCGGATTGTATATAACAAAATACAAAAACTGTTTAATGCATTAAGGCAACGATGCAAAACTATATAGTATGAATCAATTCAGTATAATGCGAAATTTAGGGTAACGACATCTTTGCTTGGTAGAGGGGTATTTATTTGGCAACAGTAGTATAAAAAGTACAGATAAAAAGTGTAATACCTGCTATAATTTTACAATAAGGGAAGAATATGGGAGGTATTTTTATGTTAAAAGAAATTATAGTAGAATTATTAGATCAATTCAAAAATTATCTTAAAAATGAAGAGAGAGAAAGCAGTACCATAAATAAATATTTGCATGATGTACAAACATTTACTAACTGGCTGCAAGATAGAGAAGTAACAAAAGAAAATTTAACTACATACAAAGAATATTTAATAAGGAAGAAATATAATCCCAAAACCGTAAACGGTATATTTTCGGCAATCAATAAGTTTTTGTTATTTATCGGCAGGGGGGAATTGAAAGTAAAGTATCTGCGCATACAAAGACAGCTTTTTAGAAACTCCAGCCGGGAATTAACGCAGGCCGAATACTTGAAAATGCTTAATAAAGCGCAGGAGTTGGGCAAAGAGAGATTAAGCCTGCTTATGCAGACAATCTGTGCAACTGGTATTAGGGTTAGCGAGTTAAAATATATAACCGTTGAAGCAGTCAAAAAGGGCATGGCGGAAATTAGCTTGAAAGGGAAAATCAGAACCATTCTTTTAACCGGAAAGCTTTGCAAAAAGCTGCTTAAATATGCCAAGGGACAAAAAATAACCTCCGGCGAGATATTTATCACCAGAGGGGGCAGGGGATTGTGCAGGAAACAAATTTGGGCGGAAATGAAAGCTTTGTGCAAAAAAGCCGGGGTAGCGGCAGGCAAGGTGTTTCCGCATAATCTAAGGCATTTATTTGCCCGAACTTTCTACAAGGTGTGCAAAGACGTCGCTAAGCTGGCCGACGTTTTGGGGCACAGCAGCATTGAAACCACCAGAATCTATTTAATATCCACCGGGGCGAAGCATTTGCAAACGCTGAATAAATTAAACTTAATATGCTAACAAAAAAAACAGGACAAAATCAATCCTCTGTCCTGTTTGAAAACAAAAAAATACTAATACGCAAATAGTATAACACCATGGCTGCCGAATTACAAGACTTTTTTTGTAAATTTTTATTTGGCAGTTTTTTTCGGGTGCATTTAAGCAGACTGTTCAAAAGATTTTTTTGAGCAGTCTAATTTTTTTGGTGTTTTTTTGGTTAGTTTTAAGCTTAAAAATATATATTTTGCAGTTTGGTTAGCGATACCTGGCCACGAAAGATTGAATTGGTCTTGAGTAACTATGGCGGGTTAAAGAGGTGATAGTATGGCGGAGGCATTTGAGCAGCAAAGTTGGCCTTATGAGGTATATTCACAACCTAATGTTATGGATAAGCAATTAGGGCGGGGAGTTAATCTAAAGTGGGAAGATATTGAGGGCTTTATTCAGCATATGCTGAACAGCGGCTTTAAGCTGGGGACGGTAAAACAGTACCGGTATTGTCTTAATCGCTTTTATGAAGATTTAGCGGAGGATAAAACGGTTTATGCAAACAGCATAGACGCTTGGCGGGATAAAATGCTCTCTGAGGGGTTTGCGCCAAGAACTATCAACACATCTATTTCGGCAGTTAATCGGTTGCTTGGTTATCTGGGCAGAAGAGATTTACAGACTACCGAGCGGGCTAAGACGCAGGAGCCGGAGGTGCCGGAGTTGAGCCGGGCGGAGTATTTGCGAATGTTAAGCACGGCGAAGAATCTGGGTAAGGAAAAGGCCTATCTGCTGACAAAAGTGTTTGCCTCTATGATATTGCCGGTGCAGGAGTTGAAGCTGCTGACAGTAGAGGCGGTGAAAAAAGGATTTGTGGAATTGCCGGCATTTGGCGGCAAGGTGGATAAACTGCCGGTGCCAGCCGGTTTGCAGCAAGAGCTGTTAAGTTATGCCAGGCGCAACAATATAGCAAGTGGGGCAATCTTTCGGACGCGTGAGGGAAAACCGATGTGGCGGACGAATGTAACCTTTGTAATCGGCAATCTCTGTGAAGAGGCCAGGGTGCCGGTGGAAAAGGGCAACCCTAGGTGTTTGCGGCAGCTGTATCAGTCAACAATGGCGGGGATTGAGGAGAATGTGGCGAGATTGGTTAAGCAGGAATATAGTCGGTTGCTGGATTGTGAGCAGGCCTATATCGGCTGGGAGAATTGAGCGGGAGGTTTAAGGATGAAAGGAATTATTCTGGCAGGCGGCAGCGGGACAAGACTGTACCCATTGACCATGGTAACGTCCAAACAGCTATTGCCGATTTACGATAAACCAATGGTGTATTATCCCCTGTCCACACTGATGTTGGCCGGGATTAGAGATATACTGCTGATTTCCACACCGCAGGATTTGCCCAATTTTGAGCGACTGTTGGGAGACGGCAGTCAGTTTGGCATAAGCCTAAGCTATAAGGAGCAGCCCTCGCCGGATGGTTTGGCGCAGGCCTTTATCCTGGGTGAGGAGTTTGTGGGCGATGACCGCTGCGCGATGATTTTGGGGGACAACATCTTTTATGGTGCAGGCTTAACCAAGCATTTACGCCGGGCAATGGAGCAGGAAAGCGGCGCTACGGTTTTTGGCTATTATGTGGAGGATCCGGAGCGGTTTGGCGTGGTGGAGTTTGACGCGGAGGGCAGGGCTGTATCGATTGAGGAAAAGCCAGCGGAGCCAAAATCGAATTATGCGGTAACCGGTTTGTATTTTTATGATAGAAAAGTCTGCGAGCGGGCGAAGAACCTGCGGCCATCTTCTCGTGGCGAATTGGAAATAACCGATTTGAACAGCATATATTTGGAGGAGGGCAGTTTGCAGGTGATTACGCTAGGCAGAGGTTATGCCTGGCTGGATACCGGGACGGTGGATTCTCTGACCGAGGCGGCGGAGTTTGTGCGGGTAATTGAGTCGAGAGAGGGAGTGCAGATTAGCGCCCCGGAAGAGATTGCCTATCTGAACGGTTGGATAGATAAGGAGCGGCTGAAGCAATCAGCGGCGCTGTATGGTAAATCGCCTTACGGGCAGCATTTGCAGAATGTGGCCAGCGGCAAATACATATATTGAGGCACTTTAAGATGATTTTGAGGTGAAGAAATGGAGATTACAAGGACCAAGCTGGACGGAGTAGTGATTATTGAGCCGGCGGTGTTTGGGGATAAGCGGGGCTTTTTTATGGAGAGCTGGAGTAGGCGAGCCTTTGCGGCGGCTGGTTTAGATTACGACTTTGTGCAGGATAATCATTCGGCCTCGACGGTTAAAGGGACGCTTCGGGGGATTCATTTTCAGCGGGGAGAGGCGGCGCAGGCCAAGCTAGTGCGCTGCACTAAGGGTGCGGTGTTGGACGTGGCGGTGGATTTGCGGCCAGATAGCCCGACATATAAGCAGTGGATTGGGGTTGAGTTATCGGCGGATAATAAACGGCAGCTTTTAATACCGCGGGGCTTTGGCCATGCCTTTCTGACGTTGACTGACGAGGTGGAGTTTATGTATAAGGCGGATAACTTCTATGCTCCGGAGGCGGACGGGGGAATCCGTTGGAACGATCCGGAACTGGCGATTGACTGGGGTATAGATGAGCCAATTTTGTCGGATAAAGATAGTAAATTGCCCTGGCTGAAAGAGGCCGTTACCGGATTTTAAGGAGAGGAATTTATGAAAATATTAATTACCGGGGGAGCCGGTTTTATTGGCAGCAATTTTATCTTTTATATGCTGCAAACACACCCGGACTATGAATTGATTTGTTTGGATAAGCTGACCTACGCCGGCAATCTGAAAACTCTGGAGCCGGTAATGAAGCAAGCAAATTTCAAGTTTGTCAAGGGGGATATTGCAGACCGGCAGGCGGTATTTGAGCTGTTTGGATCCGAGAAGCCGGAGGTGGTGGTGAACTTTGCTGCGGAGAGCCACGTGGACCGCAGTATTGAAAATCCGGGGGTGTTTCTGCAAACCAATGTCATAGGCACCCAGGTTTTGTTGGACGCTTGCCGGCAGTTTGGGGTGGAGCGTTATCATCAGGTATCTACTGATGAGGTTTATGGCGATTTGCCGCTGGACCGGCCGGATTTGTTCTTTACGGAGCAGACGCCGCTGCACACTTCAAGCCCTTATTCGGCCTCTAAGGCGGGGGCCGATTTGCTGTGCAACGCTTATCAGCGGACATATAACCTGCCGATTACGATTAGCCGTTGTTCCAATAATTATGGGCCTTACCAGTTCCCGGAGAAGCTGATTCCGTTGATGATTGCCAATGCCTTAGCGGACAAGCCGCTGCCGGTATATGGCGAGGGTTTGAATGTGCGGGATTGGCTTTATGTGGAGGACCACTGCCGGGCTATTGATTTGATTTTGCAAAACGGCGAGGCGGGTCAGGTTTACAATATTGGCGGTCATAATGAGATGAGGAACATTGACATTGTGAAGCTGATACTTAAAACGCTTGGCAAGCCGGAGAGCCTGATTACCTTTGTGACCGACCGCAAGGGGCACGATATGCGCTATGCTATTGATCCAACATTCATTCACGAGAAGCTGGGCTGGTTGCCGGAAACCAGGTTCGCCGATGGTATTCAGAAGACGATTGAGTGGTACTTGAGCCATAAGGAGTGGTGGCAGGAGATTATCTCCGGCGAGTACCAGGGCTATTATGAGCGGATGTATGGCAATAGATAAGCCAAGGATTGCTATTTTAATGGCGGTATATGAGCCGAATTTGCAGTGGCTGAAAGAGCAGCTTTTATCTCTGAATGAGCAAACATATCCGAATTTGTATCTGTATATTAGAGAGGACTGTTCGCCGACAGTGTCGTTTGCAAAGATAGCGAGTTTAGTGGAAGAATGCATAACGGCATTTCCTTATGAGATAGAGCGCAACTCAAAGAATTTGGGTTCTAATGCTACTTTTGAGCGGTTGACTGCGGAGGCGACGGGAGATTATTTTGCCTACTGCGACCAGGACGATGTTTGGCTGCCGGAAAAGCTGGAGGTTTTGCAGCGGGAGATTGAAGCGCAAAAGGCTCTGCTGGTTTGCTCGGATATGTTGATCATTGACGGCAATGGCAAAAAAGTTGCTGACAGCATAACTAAGGTACGTAGACATCATATTTTTCGCTCTGGCGAGGGATTGGCGGAAAAACTGGTGTTCAGCAATTTTGTGACTGGCTGCACGATGTTGATTAAAGCGGAAATAGCTAAGCTGGCAATGCCATTTTGTCCTTATATGGTGCATGACCATTATTTGGCGTTGTATGCGGCGGAGCGGGGAAAGATTATATCACTGCCGGATAAGTTGATTAAATACCGTATTCACGGTAATAACCAGACTGAGATGATGGCAGGGGTTGTGGATAAGGCTAGTTATGGACGGATTCGGATTGACGAGGCTTTAGGCAAAATGCGTTGGCTGGAACAGCATTTTGAATGTTGTACAGAAGTTAAGGAAGTAATCCAACAAGGGCGGCTTTGGCTGGAGGCCAGGCAGATGAATTGGCAGGGGCAGGGCGGAGCGAAAACGGTTTGGCGGTATAGAGAGTATGGCAAGTTGACCGCTCTGTTTGAAATATTTGCGCCTTATCTGCCAAATTATCTATTTGCCTTAGCCATAAAAATGAAGAAGCAGAATTTAATATAACAAAACATATTAGACAGGAAAGATATATAAATGAAGATATTGGTAACGGGCGCTGCCGGACAGTTAGGTTATGACGTTTGTAAAGAACTTGCGAAGCGTGGCATTGAGCATAAAGGAATTGATCGCTCGGAGTTGGATATTTGTGATAGAGCGGCGGTTGAAGAATATTTGCTTGCTTATGCACCGGAGGCGGTTATTCATTGTGCGGCCTATACGGCGGTGGATAAGGCGGAAGACGAACCAGAGCTGTGCTTTGCGGTTAATGCTGGGGGAACACGGAATCTGGCGGAGGTATGCAAGCAGCTGGATTGTAAGCTGTTGTATATTTCTACGGATTATGTGTTTGACGGACAGGGCGATCAATTTTATGAGGTGAGCTATAATTTTAATCCGCTAGGGGTTTACGGTGCAAGTAAGCTGGCCGGAGAGATGGCGGTTAAATCAATCTTGGAAAAATATTTCATTGTACGGATTTCTTGGGCGTTTGGCAAAAATGGAGCTAACTTTGTAAAGACTATGCTGCGCCTGGCGGAAACGCATAGCGAGGTTGGGGTGGTTTGCGACCAGGTGGGCAGCCCTACATATACTGCTGATTTGGCTAAGCTTTTGGTGGATATGGTGCAGACGGAAAAATATGCTATATACCATGCTACAAATGAGGGAGTGTGTTCTTGGGCGGAGTTTGCCGAGGAGATATTCAAGCAGGCGGGCAGTGATGTTAAGGTTAGGCATTTGACGACGGCGGAATATCCAACTAAGGCCAGACGACCATTTAACTCCAGATTGAGCAAGGAATGTTTGGATAAGGCTGGCTTTAAGCGACTGCCGGATTGGCGGGATGCTTTGCAAATATATTTAACTGAGATTGACGAGGTATAAACGTTGGATATAGACAAGCTGAAAAAGGGTTGTTTTTATGCTTTAATCTGTTATATGGTACTGGCTGTAACCTTTTATTTAGTGGCTGGCGAGCAGCTGCGGTTTAAATATAGTCAGACAGATACCATAACACCGGCGCAGCCGGTGGGTGAGATTGTGCAGGGTGTGGAGGTGCGTCAGCCCTTTGTGGCTCAGGCTGATGAACTTTTGAGTTTATCTTTGCGAATTTCTACTTATGGTCGTGATAACAGTTGCCATTTGCAGTTGGCTATTGTTAATGATATGGATGAAATTTTAGCTTGTACTGAAATTTCTGGACAATATGTAATAGATAATACAATAAACAACGCTATTTTTGCCGAGCCGGTTCAATTAAAACAAGGAGAGAATTATTCACTGGTTATATCCTCGCCGGATGGTGCGCCAGGTAATGCTTTAACGGTTTGGTTTGGTAATACTGTGACAACGGCTAGGTTGGAAATTGCCAAGCAGATTGCGCCGGAGCGGCAGTTGTTGTTGAATGGTCAGCCTTTGGACGGCGAGCTGCATTGCCAGATGAATCTTGGCACTTATTTATGGTATGGTGATTTTTATTGGTTTTTTGCAGGTGGTTTGGGAATTTTGCTGGCTGCTTACTGTCTGTATCTGTTGCGGGCAGTTAAAAATGGACGTATTAGCATTGTTTTGCGGTTGATTGCTGCCTTTCAGCGTTATGATTACCTGCTGCGTCAGCTTATTGCTCGTGATTTTAAAACAAAATACAAGCGTTCAATTCTGGGTGTTTTCTGGAGTTTTCTTAATCCGCTGCTAACAATGTCGGTGCAGTATGTAGTGTTTTCGACTTTGTTTAAGTCGGATATTCCTAATTTTGCTCTTTACTTGTTGATTGGCATTGTTTGTTTTAACTTCTTTAGTGAGGCTGTTGGTATGGCGCTTACTTCGATTGTTGGTAATGCTGCCTTAATAACTAAGGTTTATGTGCCTAAATATATTTATCCGGTGTCCAGAGTGTTGTCATCAACCGTTAATCTGCTGCTCTCCCTGATTCCTCTGTTTGCAGTAATGCTGTTTACTGGGGCGGCTGTGCGGCCTGCTTTGTTGCTTTTACCATTTGGACTTTTTTGCTTGTTGGTATTTAGTCTTGGGGTGGGTATGTTTTTGGCAACCACGATGGTTTTCTTTCGGGATACTCAATTTCTTTGGGGTGTTGTGAGTATGCTTTGGATGTATATTACACCAATATTTTATCCTGAGAGTATTATTCCGGATAGTATAATGCCGTTGTATAAGTGTAATCCACTTTACCATATTGTACGGTTTATCCGCATTATTATGATGGATGGCGTATCGCCAGAACCTAAGGCCTATTGTTTATGCCTGCTGGTGTCTTTTATACCGTTGTTGCTGGGAGCGTTCATATTCAAAAAACAGCAGGACAAATTTGTTTTGAATCTGTAGGATTGATCTGTGAGGATAAATAATGATAAAGGCAGATAAAGTTTCAGTTAAATATCTGATGACCTATGATCGGGTGAAGAGCATTAAGGAATACCTGGTGCAGCTGGTTAAGGGCAAGATTCAATATGAGGAATTTTGGGCGCTTAAGAATATTAGTTTTGAGGTTAAGCGTGGTGAGGTGCTGGGGATAATTGGTCACAATGGAGCTGGTAAATCTACCTTGTTGAAAGTAATTTCTGGCATATTGAAACCAACTAGTGGCAGTGTGAAAGTGAATGGCGTGGTGGTGCCAATGTTGGAGTTGGGCAGCGGCTTTGATTTTGATTTGACCGGCAGAGAGAATATTTTTTTGAATGGCTCGATATTGGGTTATTCAGAGAAATTTCTCAAGGAAAAGTACGATGAGATTGTAGAATTTTCGGAGTTGGGACAGTTTATAGATGTGCCGCTGAGAAATTATTCCTCTGGTATGGTAATGCGGCTGGCGTTTTCGATTGCCACGATGGTGCAGCCGGATATTTTGATTGTGGATGAGATATTGGCGGTGGGTGATGCTGACTTTAAGGAGAAGAGCAAAAAGAGAATGTTGGAACTGATGGGCGGCGGCACGACGGTGTTGTTTGTATCTCACAGCTTGGAACAAATTCGTGAGATGTGCGATAAGGTAATTTGGCTGGATCACGGACAGATGAAGATGATTGGCGATACGCAGGAAGTCTGTGATGCGTATGCCGGAGGTATGGAATGAATAAAATCAGTTTTCCTGCAAAAGTTGCAACTATTGAAATTTCTGAAATTTGCAATGCAAAATGTCGTTGGTGTACAACGGGCAAACAAAATAGAATATGTAATTCTAAAGCACAATTTATGTCAGCAGATGTTTTTGAAAGAGGTGTTTGTCGGCTTTTAGAGTGTGGTTGGATTAATAAAAATACAATAATGGAACTTTATAATTGGGGTGAACCATTTTTGAATATGCAGCTTAATGATATATTAAGTGTGATATTAAAATATGGATTGCAGTTTCGTTTATCTACAAATGGTTCCATTTATAAAAAAATATTACCAGAAAGTATAGGTAATATGGAATATTTAATGATTTCACTTCCTGGAATGTCACAGGCTTCTTATGATAAAATTCATAAGTTAAATTATGAAAAGGTGCGTAATAATATTTTTAAATTTGCTGCTGATCTTGCAGAGTATGATGCTATTGATAAGTTGCTGCTTAATTTTCATGTATATCAATTTAATTTATCAGAAATTGAAATCGCGCGTCATTTTTCTGAAGAGTTGGGTAGTGCATTTAAAGCAAACATAGCATATTTTAACGATTATGTGCTTTTTCAAGATTTTTTAACCAAAAAAATTAGTAGTAAAGATTTATATGAAGCATCAACGCAGTTGTTTCTTAACATATATGCTGATAATGATCTGAATACAAATTTTCAGTGTCCTTTATGGAATAATTTGTGTTTTGATCATGAATTTAATTTGATACAGTGTTGTCGGCTTACCAAAAATGAACAACTAGGGAATTTGTTTAATAATGATTTGGCTAGTTTAATAAAAAAACGCGAAAATTATCCAACTTGTCGAGAATGTATTGAGTCCGGACAAATTCAGATTATTGCAGAAAGAGGAAATCCAGAGTGGTATGAAAACGTTTTTTTGCCAGAATTAAAAAACGGTAAGAAAAACCAGGAACTCTTAAAATCATTTTTATCTGATGATGAGAAAATAAAAAAATTAATTGAAGATAAGATATTAAATTTGTATGGCAAAGTATACTTTGATTATGGTTCTGGTTTGAGCGAGGATAACATTGCTAAAATTACAATAAGTGATGATAATAGGATTAGGCAGAGAATAAATTTGCTGGAAGACTGTCAATCAGTGCGTTTTGATCCGGTTGAAGGTTATGCCTGCCTTGTTTGGAATTTGCAAGTGCGCTGTGAAAGTCAGTTTTTACAAGTAATTAGCCATAATGGACTTGCATTGAATGATGTTTATGTTTTTAGAACAGATGATCCGCAGATATATTTTGAAGCTTTGCCTGTTGGCACAAAATGGTTGGAAATTGAGGCAGAGATAATTTGCTTTGAGCAGGCAGCTTGGACTAAGCTTGTGCAGGGAATTGAAATTATTGAGCAAGACAAGGCTAAATTGTTGGTTGAAAATGAACAGACTGTCAAGGAACATGTTGCAGCAATGCAGTTTGCTGAAAATAATAAACAAGAGTTGATACAATCTTATGAGCAGAAAATTGCTGATAGTGTACAAAATTATGAGCAGATAGTTGCTGAAAATCAGCAGGCTTATGAACAATCCTTTCGGAATATGCAGCAGGAATTTGAACAGAGTTTACAGGAACAACAACAACAATTTATTCAAGAAATGGAATTAAAAGAACAAAAGTTTGCTAAGGATAAGCTTGCTGTTGAGAATAATTTTGAGCGTGAACTGGTGCATTATAAAGAAGATTATGTAGCGTTAATTACTCAAAGAGATGAGTATAAAGAGCAAGTAGCTTATTGGCAAAATTGTTACAATATTATTAACAATTCGCAGTTTTGGAAATTGACTAAGCCAGGCAGAGTGATTATGGATTGTTTGAAATATCCTTTTAAAAAAAATAAACAGTCAACTTTGTTTGTTAAAGGATTGCGTTGCTTAAAAGAAAATGGTTTTAGCTATACCTGGAAAAAGGTGCAGAAAAAAATTGGTTTTAAAGAAATAGATGATTCGTATGCAGAGATTGTAAAGGCAAAATTTCCTTGTTTAGGTAATATACCTAAACAAAACTTCAATGAACCAACGGATATTATTATACCAGTTTATAATGGATTTGCCTATTTAGAGCAGTTGTTCTGTACGATTGAACAGACTGATCTGCAATATCGATTGATTATTATTGATGATCAAAGCACTGATGACAGGGTTTGGCCTTTTTTGCAGGAATATGCCAAAAAAAAAGATAATGTTTTGCTGCTGAGAAACGATGTTAATCTTGGCTTTGTCAAAACAGTAAATCTAGGTTTAAGTAAATCAACATATAATGTGGCTTTGGTTAATACAGATGTTGAATTGCCGCCAAACTGGCTGGAACGTTTAATGCCGCCGATTTTTAGTGATAAAAGAGTGGCTACTACTACGCCATTTACAAACTGTGGGACTATTTGTAGTTTTCCAAATTTTTGTGAGGACAACAAACTTTTTTGGGGAATGAGTGTTAATGAAATTGATGATGCCTTCCAAGAATACACGCCGGAATATCCAATAATTCCAACTGGTGTTGGTTTTTGTATGGGTATGAGCCGAAAGGCTATTGATAAGATAGGCTATTTGGATGCTGAAACATTTGGTAAAGGATATGGCGAGGAAAATGACTGGTGCCGGCGAGCAGCGGAGGCTGGTTTCGTTAATGTGCATGTGGATAATCTTTTTGTTTATCATAAGCATGGCGGCAGTTTTGCCAGTGAGGAAAAGCAGGCTTTAATTAAAGAACATTTGGGACTTTTAGAGCGGAAGCATCCAGATTATAATCGTTTAGTTGCAGAATATTGCCAATTAGATCCTTGTGCTTGGCTGCGTAATGAAGTTAAGAAAAAGCTGCTAAATAAATTTTGCAATGTGCCAGCTGTTGTTGCTTTTAATCATAGTTGGGGCGGTGGCGCCAGTATGTATCTGGAGCGTGAACGTTTAAAGAAATTGAATGCCGGTAAGGAATTTGTACAGGTGGAATACGTGCCGCAAGCTGGTGTGTTTAAGGTTGAATATTATTATGGTAATTATTATGAAAAGATAAATATTAAGGGTGATTTTGCTGAATTATGCCAGATGTTGCCTAAACAAATTGCTGAGATTTGGCTTAATGAATTAGTGAGTTATCCTGATTTATATACCACACTTGCCAATATTGCAAATTTGGCACATAGTAAAAATGCTTATCTGCTGTTCTTACTGCATGATTTTTTTGCAGTTTGTCCCACTATAAATTTGTTAAATTCAGATGGTAAATATTGTAATATTCCAGATGAAATGGTTTGTCAAAATTGCCTTGATAATAATAAAAGATTTAATGATATTCATCAATATGAACGAAACTGTGGCATAGTGGCTTGGCGCAAAAATTGGTCGGAATTTTTTAGTGAATGTAATGAAATACGTGTATTTAGTAAATCATCGCAGAAGATATTTAGTAAGGCATATCCGAATATTAAAAAAGAAAAAATTACCGTACGTCCACATTCTATTGATTATTTGTCATCGCTTTCTGGTAAGAAGAAGTTTACTAACAGTTTGAATGTTGCGGTAATTGGGGCTATTGATGAAATTAAAGGTGTTGATGTTGTAGTTCAAATGGCTGAGTTGATTAAAAAGTATGACCTTAATGTAAAAATTACGGTTATCGGTTATACGCATCCCGAAATATCTAAAAATCTTTGTGTTACAACGGGTAAATATTCACGCGCTTCGTTACCTGCCAGAATTTTAGAAAATGATATTGATGTTGTGCTTATTCCTTCAATATGGCCAGAAACGTTCTCTTATACATCACAGGAGGCGATGTTGATGGGGGTGCCGGTGGCTTGTTTTGATATTGGTGCACCGGCAGAGAGAGTTAAGGAATATGATAAAGGCATTGTTATTCCGCAGATTAAGGCAGATTTAGCTTTGCAAAAAATTATGAAATATGCGGAAGAACATATTTTCAAAGAAAACAATAACAGCAAAAAAGTTTTGTTTATTACAGATAACGATGATGAAAATTTAAATTATCGTGTTAAATGTTTTCAGGAAAAACTGCTGTTTTGTGGTGTCAATTCAGATTTACTTTTACTGGATAAAGCTGCTAAAAAGAATTTGCAAGGGATTAATGCTGTTGTATTTTATGGTTGTTCTAGTGTTATTGGCGCCCAATATTTAAGTAAACGAGCTAAAAAGCTTGGTGTTAAGTTGTTTTTTGATATTGATGATTTCGCTTTTGACACTGATATTATTAATGGTTCGGGGTTATCGTATGAGGAAAAACAACAATATTTGGCGCTTGCCGAGGAATACCGCGAGATTATGCAACTTTGTGATGGATTGATTACTTCTACAGAATCCTTGGCGAAATATTTGCGTCAGAGTTTTGTGGATAAGCCTGTTTATGTTTGTCGCAATTCTGTGAATTTGGAAATGGAAACGCTTTTGGTTTCTGCTGGGAATAAAAATGCTTACAACAAAGGTGATACTATTAATTTAGCTTATTTCAGTGATTTTAGCATAAGGGATATTAATTTTGAATTAATAGCTCGACCATTAGCTAATATTTTGAAAAAGTACACTAATGTCAAGTTAAAAATATATGGCTGTTTTCATCTTCCAGAATTGTTAATTAAATATAAAAATCAAATTGAATTTTTGAAATCTGAAACTGATTGGCGAACAAAGCCGGAAAAGATTGCACAAGCTTATATTCTTTTGGTTCCTTTGGAAAATAATATTTTTAATTTGTGTAAGTCTGAGAATAAATGGGTTGAGGCTGCATTGGCTGGTTGTCCTGTTGTGGCAAGTTATAACGATGAGTTAGCTTTGGTTATTGAAAATGGGGTTAATGGTTTTTTGTGTAAGGATGGACAGGAGTGGGAAAGCACACTTGGCAGTCTTATTGAAAATGCAGATTTGAGGACTTGCATAGCTGCAAGTGCTCAGAAAGAAACCTTGCAAACACATCTTATAAGAAATAGTAGTAACGAAGTGGTGAAATTTATTTTGGAAATTGGTTTAAATTAAAAATAGGTTTCTTATATTACAAGATTTAGTAATGGGGTAAAATATGTATTTAAATGATCCAAAATATGTAATCTTTTTGGATGTTCAAATGATAATTACTACAAATACAAACAATTGCAATAAAAGATGAGGCGAAGATAAGTGGACAAAAGGAATTTAATAAATTCTAATATACCAGAGATCGATGTAATACGTTGTATTGCAACGATACAAATTGTGTTATTTCATATGTGCGTTGCAGAGCCACCTTTTGCCAATGCCCTGGTGCTTTGGGGAAGAGAAGGCGTTGGTTTATTTTTTGTAATTTCTGCGGCGGGTTTAATAAATCGATATTATTATCAATTTGATTATAAGTCATATTATAAAAAAAGATTTATTAGTTTATATATTCCTTTTTGGATTGCATATATTGCTATATTTACAAGAAATTATTTTGTAAATAGTTTTCATTTTCCTTGGGAGATAAATGGTTTAAGTCCTAAGTATATGTTGCTTTCGGCTTTTGGTGTAGATTGTTTTTCAGGTGTTGTTGGAGTGCCTAACTTTGGTTTAATAGGTGAGTGGTTTTTAGCCGTTATAATTTTTATTTATTTAATTTTTCCTTTGTGGAGAAAATTATTTATCAAAGCGCCGGAAATTGTTGTTCTTTTATTTTTGGTTTTGAGGGTTATTATATGTTTTAAGAATCCTGTGCCACAGCTTCCTGTGTGTTTTAATCCGATAACAGCCTTATCTAATTTTTCGATTGGCGCGTATTTGTTGTATTTACTTTCCAAAAGAAAGTTGTCAAGAAACTTAATGTCTGATGTTATTGTTTTTGCAATATCTGTTTTATTTATTGCTTTAGGGAAATATTTAACCTTGAAAATGGGTCAAGCGGATATAGGTGAAATTTTTGCAACACTTGGTTTGTTGTTTATTCTAATAATAATTTCACCAATTATAATAAAATTTGCTAATAGATTTGTTAAATTTGTGTGTAATATTTCTTATGAGATTTTTTTGGTTCATCACGTTGTAATTTATGCAACAACGGCTATTGTACATAATAATTTTACTTTTTTTAATGCTTTAGTAGGATATGGATATATTTTATCAGTTATATTATTGTTTGCTTATATTCTAAAAAAGATAACAGATCCAATTATAAGTTATATTTCTGATTTTAGATTTTGCAATGTGTAAAAATATGATTTGAAAGAGAATATAATAATGAAGTATATAGAGAAAATTTTAAATGAATATGCAATAAGATACATTGTTTGTTGTTTATTTCTTATGGTTATTTCTGTTTCTTGTTCATATGCAGCTTGGTTAAAAATTAATAATATTGATATCGTGTCATATCATAAAGATGAAAATATATATGATATATCCATACTGGGAGGGGATAACGTAGGATTTGTTTTATATCCCGTAGATGATAAACTTATCCGATACGATATTTCTATTAAAAATGAATCAGGTAGTGCAGGGATGATTACAGCAAATATATATGATAAAAATATATTTTTATTTAGTCAGGAAGTATTTCTTTCTGGTGAGATTGATGATGTTATTTCATTATCATTAGAAAACATAAATCTTGATAAGGGAAAAGAATATCGCTTGTGTTTTCAAGGAGATTTACTTGAGCAAATAAAGGTTGAATTAGGAAGAAAAGGTGAATTGAACAATGTACAATATTTTGAATTTGCTGATTCGCTTGTATATAAAGAAGTCTTAATATTTATTAATGTTTGTTTGATTATTATTTTCCTAATTTCTCCTGTACTTAGAATTAAAATTCATATATTTTTTTTAAGTATATCATTATTTATAGGTGGACTATTTATGATAGTAAATCCTCCGCTTACAGTTCCAGATGAATTTAGGCATTTTGTGCGTGAATATGAAATTGTGAAAGGTAATATAATTTCTGAACAGTATAGTGAAAAGGATGAGTGGTGGGTTGGGTCAGGATATTTGCCCGAAAGCGATTTCCCATCAGAATTAGTAGATATTAAATATATAAATAGTAATAGTTCTGAATCATATGCTGCTGAGTCTGTAGATAAAGTTTTTTTTGAGAAATGGAAGGATTTGTTTTGGAACAAATTCTCTGGTGAAACTGTAACTACAATTTATCACGGTACATCTAATATTAGTCCTTTTGCATATTTACCCCAAATATTAGGAATTTGGATGACAAAAATTCTTTTTAATAGACCAGTAATTCTTTTTTATGGTGCAAGATTAGGTTCTCTTATTATAAATAGTTTAATTATATGCTTGGCTATTCGCAAAATACCTTGTTTTAAGATATTGATATTCGTTATTGGAATGCTTCCTTCTGTTGTTTGTGCAAGATCATCTTGTTCAACAGATGGCTTCTTATTAGCATTGATTTTATTATATATTGCAATTATATTTGATGTTAAATGTAGAAATAGTCTAAATTGGAAAGATTATGTACTGATAGCTGGAGTAACTTTTTTAATAGCAAATATTAAGATTCCTTATTTAGCCTGCTGTGGTTTGATATTATTGATAAATAATATCAAAAATAATGACTGTAAAATAAAATTTTTTAATTATGAATCTAAAATAAAAAAAATTTGGATAGTTCAGATTGTTTTTATGATAATAAGTTTATTCTGTTATTTACAGATGCAAGTTATTTTAAAAAGTTTTATTCCAGAAAAATTAGCATCGTCCAATATGCTTTATTTAAAGGAACATTTTTTTGAAGTAATAAATTTGGTAATCCAAACCTTTATAAATAATATAAATCAATATATAATAGGTGCATTTGGTTGTATAGGGTTAATTTATTTAGTAGGAATAATTATTATTGTACAGTATGATAAACAGCCTGAGCTAAATATATATGATAGATGGCTTTTGGGTAGTATATTAATTATTTTGCTTGGTGGACTTACTTTTGCAGGGTATTTTATGGCGCCACCATTAGGTGATAGAATTTGGGGATTACAGGATAGGTATTTTATTCCTGTGCTTCCAATTTTGTTCATTTTGTTATCAAAAGGAAATGGTATTAAAATTTCAGGATTAAAGGGTGGGGAAATATGTGCTAGATTGTTAATTTCTGGTGGTGCATTGTTATCGTTAATGATGCTTTGTTTTAGATTTTATTTTTAGCATAGGATAATTGTGATTGATAAAAGCAAATAAATATGTGGAAAATTTTATGCAACTAACAACAAACATTCTCTGGAATACTTTTGGCAATATTTTTTATCTTGGTTGTCAGTGGCTGCTTAGTGTAATAGTGGTGCGTATATCAGGTAACTATGCAGATGCTGGCGTGTTATCCTTGGCAATGTCAATAACCGGGATATTTGCTATACTATCCAGCTTCAATGTCCGCAACTACCAAGTATCAGACTTGGAGGAAAAATATGGACAAGCAGATTACATAGCACATAGATGTATAACCTGCACTGTGGCATTTGTTTTGTGCATTGCATTTGCTCTTTGTAACAGTTATAAAACAGCAGTTGCGTTAAGCATAATATGTTTTATGTTAATCAAAACGGTTGAAGCGTTGGCAGACGTATTTCACGGTATTCTGCAAAAACAGTGGCGTTTCGATATTATTGGTAAATCCTGTATATACCGCGGAATTGCTCTTTTGCTGGCATTTATCGTGATATATAAAGTTAGTGGCAACCTTTGGCTGGCATTGTTTAGTATGGCATTGCTAACATTTGTAGCATTTGTGCTTTATGATTTTCGTTTAACACGCAAACTTACTATAATTAATGTTTGTTTTAATAGGGTAAAGTTGTTGCAGCTTACTAAAGATTGCCTGCCTTTGCTTATATATGTTTTCTTTCTTAACCTTATTGTTCCAACAGCGCGTTTCTTTATTGAGCGTTATCACGGTGAGGAAGTATTGGGTTATTATGGCAGCGTGGCATCGATTGCTCTGATTGTGCAGGCAACAGTCGGCCTGGTTTTTACGCCATTGAATGGTATTATTACAGATTATTATGCTAATCGAGATAATAAAGCCATTTTGCGTTTGTCAGGTAAGGTCATAATGCTACTGATATTGGTAACGCTGGTAGTGTTGGCAGGAGCCTGGCTGTTGGGCAAGTCAGTTCTGGTATTGATGTTTGGTGAAAGCATTGCCCCTTATGTATGGTTGTTGTATCCGACAATTATTGCCAGTTGTTTAACCGGTTTGGTCTGGTTTCTGGGAATGTTGCTGACGATTATGCGTTCTATGCAAAGTTTAATCATTGGGGCGGTGGTTGGTTTTGTGGCTTGCGTGGGATTGTGTTTGGTAATAATTCCAAGTGTCGCTTATGACGGAGCTAATATTGCAACGATTGTTGGGCTTGCAGTTGTGGCCGTAATTTATATAGTTGCAGTTTTGAAAATGTTGTTTGTAAGCAAATAAGTATTGATTGGAGTAGTTCTTATGAAAGTCTTAATCTTAGCCGGCGGTTTTGGCACGCGAATTAGCGAGGAGAGCCAGTTTAAACCCAAGCCAATGGTGGAGCTGGGCGGAATGCCAATTCTCTGGCATATTATGAAGCTTTATGCCAGCCACGGCTTTAATGAGTTTGTTATATTAGCTGGCTACAAGCAGCACGTTATCAAGGAGTATTTTGCGGATTATTTCCTGCACACTTCAGATATAACCTACGATTTCACGAATGGCAAAAATGAAATGATAGTTCACCGCAACACTTCTGAACCCTGGAAAGTGACGGTTGTGGATACCGGGCTTAATACTATGACCGGTGGCCGGGTAAAGCGAGCTAAGGACTATATAGGCAATGAGCCGTTTATGCTTACATATGGCGATGGCGTTTCTAATCTGAATATTACAGAACTTGTCAAATTCCACAAAGCGCATGGCAAAATGGTTACAATGTCCGCCTACAATGCTGGGCAGCGCTTTGGTGTGCTGGATATTGGCGACGATGGCAGCATTAAGGAGTTTCGAGAGAAAACCCAGGGTGATGGTAATATGATTAATATCGGTTATATGGTTTGTCAGCCGGAGTTTATGGATTGTATTGCCGGAGATGATACGGTTTTAGAAAAAACACCGCTGGAAACGGTGGCAAAAATGGGCCAGCTTATGGCCTATAAGCACGAGGGCTTTTGGCAGTGTATGGATACGGTACGGGAAATGCAGCAGCTGGAAGCAATGTGGGCGAGTGGACAAGCTCCCTGGAAAGTGTGGCAAGATTAATGAAATACATAGACAAAGATTTTTATAAGGGCAAAAGGGTGTTTGTAACCGGTCACACCGGCTTTAAGGGCAGTTGGCTGTGTCAAATATTACTGAATTTTGGTGCTGAGATAACTGGTTATGCATTGCCTGCGCCAACTAAGCCGAATTTGTTTGAATTGGCTGGGCTGGCGCAGAAAATGCACTCGGTTATTGGAGATATTCGGGATAAGGAAAAGCTGCAAAAGGCATTTGCTGAGGCCAAACCGGAGATTGTGCTGCATTTGGCGGCGCAGCCGTTGGTGCGGGAGAGCTACAAGGAACCGGCTTATACATATGAAACTAATGTAATGGGCACTGTTAATCTGTTGGAATGTGTGCGCGCTTTACACTTTCGGGAACCCTCAAGTGTAAAGTCAGTAGTAAATATTACTACTGATAAAGTCTATAAAAACAATGAATGGGTTTGGGGGTATCGGGAGGATGAGCCGTTAGACGGCTTTGATCCTTATTCTAACTCAAAGTCCTGCTCGGAACTGGTAACGCATAGCTATGTGAGCAGTTTTTTTGCGAATTCAGAGGTGGCGGTTTCCACTGCCAGGGCGGGCAATGTGATTGGCGGCGGAGATTTTGCTATGGATAGGATTATACCAGATTGTGTGCGGGCTGTTCAATCTGCTAAACCGCTTATTGTGCGCAATCCTCGTTCCACCAGGCCTTACCAGCACGTTTTGGAGCCATTGTTTGCCTATTTGATGATAGCGCAAAGGCAGTATGAAGATAAAAGTTATGCCGGTTGGTACAATGTGGGGCCTGACGAATGTGATTGTGTGACTACGGGTAATTTGGCGGATTTGTTTCAGCGGCAGTGGGGTGCTGGCTTTAGCTGGCTTAATCAGGCGGAGGCTAATGCGCCACACGAGGCTAACTTTTTGAAGTTGGATTGCTCCAAGCTAAAAACAACTTTCGATTGGCAGCCGCGCTGGCATATTGATGAGGCAGTGGCTAAAACGGTGGAATGGACGAAGATTTGGCTGGCCAGCGGCGATGTTGCGGCGGCGATGAACTGGCAGATTAAGGAATATATGGAGGGTTAAGCGATGAAAAAAGCGATCGTTTCTGGCGCTAATGGTTTCGTTGGCGGTGCTGTGGTGCAGGAACTTTTGGCAAATGGTTACTGTGTTTATGCACTATGTCAAGCAGGTTGTGAGAATGTAATTCCTGATAATTCTAATCTGGAAACTGTTGTGTATGAATTGGCAGTGCCGGAAGATTTATTGAAATTTATTCCGATTGGTGAATATGACGTGTTTTTTCATTTTGCTTGGGCCGGCAGCGCCGGTGCCGCAAGGGCTGATAGTAAATTGCAGTTGCAAAATGCACAGTGGACTGTGGAGGCTATGCAGGTTGCCCAAAAATTGGGCTGTAAACGTTTTGTACCCGCTGGCAGTATTATGGAACACGAAACAATGGCAGCGGCTTATATGCAGGGTAATCGTCCTGGATTGGGTTATATTTATGGGGCAGGCAAGTTGGTTGCACATGTTATGTGTATGTCAGTTGCTGCACAGATTGGTATTGATTTAATTTGGCCGGAAATTACCAATGCTTATGGTGTGGGTGAGCGCAGTTCACGGTTGGTTAATACTACAATTCAAAAGTGTATTAAAGGCGAAGAGCCGCAGTTTACCTCTGGCACGCAGAATTATGATTTTGTTTATATTGATGATGTGGCAAAAGCCTTTAGATTGATTGCGGAGAATGGCAAGCCCTTTCATGAATATTTGATTGGCAGTTCAACCGCCAGGCCGTTAAAGGAGTTTTTGTTGGAAATGCAGCAGGCTGTGGCTCCGAATTTGGATTTTAGGTTTGGGGACGTTCCGTTTACCGGTGTTAATTTATCGTTATCTAAATTTGATTGTTCTCAAACAGAATTGGATTGTGGTTTTAAGGCGGAGGTTGGTTTTGCCGAGGGTTGTAAAAGAACATATGAATGGTGGCAGAATTTGCTTGAGGAGGCTTAAAGATGATACAACAATGGGAATTTAAGGAAACAGATATTGCCGATTTGTATGAGATACAACCTTTTAATGCAGAGGATGTGCGTGGTTGTTTTACCAAGGATTACTCACAAGAGGTTTTTGTGGGACAAGGTATAGAGCACAATTTAGCGGAGGTTTTTTATACAACCAGTCGCAAGGGAGTTATTCGAGCTTTACATTTTCAACGGGAAAAACAGCAGCCTAAATTAGTACGTTGTATTTGGGGGCACGTTTGGGATGTGGTGGTTGATTTGCGCAAGGATAGCCCGACATTTAAGCAATGGTTGGCTTTTGATTTGATTGGCGAGAAACATAATGAGATATTGGTGCCAGCCGGTTGTGCGCACGGCTACCTGGTGCTGGAGGATTCGATAGTTTCATATAAATGTGCAGAAAAGTTTTACGGTGAATATGATGATGGTGTACTTTGGAATGATTCTGACATTGCGGTAAGCTGGCCTTTAGAAAAAGTTGGCGGTATAGATAAGGTTATTTTGGCGGATAAGGATAAGAATTTGCAAAGCTTTGCTCAATTTATGGATACATATGGTGGGTTTTGAATGAGAGGGTTATTATAATGGTTGAAATACAAAAGGATATAGATTGGTCTAAATGGGATTCCATGGAAGATTGTTTTGCAAAATATGCTCATGTTAAATCTAATTTGATTTATGGTAAAGTTCCTGCTGAAAAGGCAGATTTATCTGTTATGATTCCAACTTTTCGTCGAGCTGATTTGCTGAAAGAATCTATTGACAGTGCTCTAAATCAGAAAACCAAGTACAGTTATACGATTAGCGTTGTGGATAACGATAATGAAATTGATATTGCAACTGATGAATTGATGAAAAAATATTGTAGCGAACATAGCAATGTTGTTTATTATAGGAATCAGCAGAATATTGGTATGTTTGGAAATTTGAATCGTTGTATTGAATTATCACGGACGGAGTGGCTTTGTTTACTGCATGATGACGATATGTTGATGGAAAATTATGTAGAAACATTGTTTCCGATTGCCAATAGTGGTAGGTATGGAGTTGTTGGTAGTCATAAAAAAATTTTTGATCAGAGAAACGATGCTGATTTACGTTTAAATGAAAGTGGAAGAAGTTCTTTTGTTGCATTTCTTATGAAAACATTTATAAACGTAAGAAATGGGAACCCTATTCCTATGCAATTTAGAGATATATCTAAATCTGTGATATTTTCTTCTACAACGAATCTTCTAAATAAAAATATTGTTATGGAAGCTGGTGGTTATAACGATACTTATTTTCCTGCCAGTGATAGTTATTTTTTTGCTAATATTAATAGAATTGATGATGAAAGAATCGTGTTTGTTCCTTTGCAGCTCTATTATTATAGAATTGCAAAAAATGAAAGTCTTAATGAAATAACTCGCTGGAATGCTATGCAAACGGAAGCAACATTGGTACAACTTGTTTCAGAATTTATAGGATTGTCTGAAAAGCAACGTAAACGTAATTTTGAAGAAAGTGTAATAATTGAATATAATATTTTTGTTGACACAAATAAAGTTTTAGATATTGATGATGTAATTAAGAAATTTAATCTTCCAAAAAAATACAAAAATAAATGGTTACAACGTTGGATTATGATGAAATTTAATTTGCGCTGGGGGCTTCTCTTATTTAGAAGTTCTAAAGCAAAAAATAAGGGTTGATAGAAATGATGGTATCTAATTACACCCAAAAACATATATTTGTTATTTGTGCATATAAAGAAAATCCGCATTTGGAAGAAACTATCAATAGTCTGCTATTGCAAACTGTTAATAGTGAGATTTGTATATCCACATCAACACCGAATTTGTATATAAAAAATTTATCTGAAAAATATAATCTACCACTTTGGGTAAACCCTGTTTCAGCTGGCAGTGGCAGTGATTGGAACTTTGCTTACGATAAAGCGGAGGCTGAATTTGTAACATTAATTCACCAGGATGATATTTATGAACCAACTTTTTTGGAAGAAACGATGAAAGCTATTGAGAAGCATAAAGACTCAATAATAATATTTACAAAATATTATGAGCTACGTGAAGATGGAAATGTTTATGATAGTCGATTTTTGCGTATAAAGCATCTGATGAACTCTGTAATATCGATGATTCCGTCTAATAAATTCTTGCGTCATTTAATGTTAGGGTTGGGGTGTCCAATATGTTGCCCGGCTGTAACTTATCATAAAAGCAAAATTGGCAGTATCAATTTCCGAACTGATTATCAAAATAGTCACGATTGGGAGGCTTATGTGCGTTTGGCTAAATTGTCTGGTGAATATGTTTATATTCCACAGTCTTTGGTCGGCCATAGAGTTTATACTGATTCTCAAACAACAAAAAGCATTGCTAATGGGGTTAGAGTTAAGGAAGATATTGAAATACTCAATAGTATTTGGCCAAAACCGATAGCGAGTTTGGTTATGTCATTTTATAAAAAGAGCTTGGAGAATAATAATTAGGAAGTGTTAATATGCGTAATATTTTGCTAACTGGGGCTAATGGTTATATTGGCAGGCATGTGCTTCAGGAGCTTGTGGCAAGAGGAGAACAAGTTAGCGCTGTTGTGTTACAACAGCCGAATGAAAGGCTCCCTCAGGTTACATATATAATTCAAGATATTTTTGATGAAGAAAAGATGTCTAAACTGCTAATCCGGCCATATGATTTGTGCATTCACCTGGCTTGGGAAAAAGGTTTTGTACATAATCATCCAGCGCATATAGAAAATCTGTCAGCTCATTTTAAATTTATTGAGAATTTGCTTGTAGCTGGTGTAAAACATATTGCTGTTATGGGTAGTATGCATGAAATTGGCTATTATGAGGGTGAAATTAATGAACATACTGCTGAAAATCCACTTTCTTTATATGGTATCGCTAAGGTAACATTAAGAAAATCACTGAGGCAATATATTGTACAAAATTATCCAGAAAGCACGTTTCAGTGGTTAAGAGGCTATTATGTTTTGGGTGATGATCAAAATAACAATTCTGTTTTTAGTAAAATATTGTTAGCGGCAAAAGAGGGTAAAGAATCCTTTCCTTTTACATCAGGAAAACATGCTTTTGATTTTATTAAAATTGAAGATTTGGCCAGACAGATTGTAGATGTTACATCACAAACAAAAGTGAATGGTATTATTGAGTGTTGCTCTGGTAAACCTGTTAGTTTAGGTGAAATGGCAGAAAAATTTGTTGTTGAAAATAAACTTGATATAAAGCTGGAATATGGTGCTTTTGCTGAACCAGCATATGAATCGCCGGCTGTTTGGGGTTCGACTGAAAAGCTAAATGCCATAAGGAATGTTTTGAAATAATAAACTAAAAAATTGGGAAAGAAAAATATATGCTAAAAATACTAATAATCATTCCTGCCTATAATGAGCAGGACAACATAATACGAACTATACAAGATATTGAGAAAAACATTCCAGAGGCAAATTATATTGTAATAAATGATTGCTCCAAAGACAGTACGCGTTCAGTTTTGTGTGATTATGGTGCTAATTATTTGGATTTGCCAGTAAATTTGGGAATAGGCGGCGGTGTGCAAACTGGTTATCGTTATGCATTAGAGTATGGATATGATATAGCCATTCAATTTGATGGCGATGGACAGCATGATGCGGCTTACATAAAAGAATTGATTAAGCCTTTGGAAATGGGACAAGCTGATGTGACTATAGGTTCACGTTTTATTAATAATGAAGGTTTTCAATCTTCGGCTATGCGTCGTTTAGGGATAAATTTTTTGAGTGCTTTGATTAAATTGTTGTGCGGTATCCGGGTTAAAGATGTAACAAGCGGAATGAGGGCGGTAAATAGGAATATGATTGCCGAATTTGCCGAGAACTATGCCCAGGATTATCCCGAACCGGAGGCTATATTAGCTGCTGGTTTGCTAAAGGCGCGAATAATGGAAGTGCCAGTGCAAATGCGTGAGCGGCAGGGCGGTACAAGCTCTATTAATGCTTTACGCTCTGTTTACTATATGATTAAGGTTTCTACTGCTTTAATCATTAATCGGATGACGTTGGGAAAGAGGTGAAGTCAAATTGATTTCATTTAGGCTGCAAATTGCATTGTTGGTGGCGCTTGGCATATATTTCTTTTTAGTATTTTATTTGCTAAAAAAGAAAATGTTGAATTTGAAATATACTCTGCTTTGGCTGGCTGCTGGTTTGGTTATGCTGGTTCTGACAATTTGTCCGCAGATATTGGCTACGGTTTCAGCGTTGGTTGGTGTTTTTGATCCAACAAATGCTTTGTTTGCAGTAATATTCTTTTGTGTTATTATTATTTTGATGTCATTAACAGCGATTGTTTCCAGGTTAAATGAAAGATTAAAAAGGCTTATCCAATCTGACGCTTTATTGGAAAAAAGGGTTAGGGATTTGGAAAGAGATCGTTAAAATATGTTTGATTAGGGGATTGCTTGCGATGAAGAGTAGGAGAAGGATAAGGATAAGTTTTAAGAGCATAAATAAATCTCAAAAATTTATTTTTGGGATGGTTATTGGCATACTTTTGGCATTGTTATTAGAAAGCATAGTGGTTTTTTCTCACTGTGAATATATAGTACCGGAAGTTTTTGTTGGGGAATCAGTCCTGAATGGAAGTTATGATTTATCTTATTATGGATATGAGCAGATTGGACATAGATTAAATCAAATAAATGAAGATCCCCAAATTTATGTTACAAATTTGAATAAAAAAATTCATTCTATTGAAATTAAATTTGCGGAATGTTTTACAGAAAATCCTGTTATTGTTGTTTACTATCCGGATAAATATGGTAATCTGGATGAGGAACATAAAGCATTTTTTGAATATTTTCCGGAAGAAAAACGTGCTGTGGCGGAGATTCCAAGTACAAATTATTCATTTATAAGATTGGATATTAATGCTGATTTTGAACTTGCAGATGTACAAGTTTCTTCGTACGGTCTATCCAAAATAGATTGGAGAGCAAACTTTAATAATTATAATATTTTTCATATTATATTGATTTTTACTATTTGTTGGCTTATTTATCTTATATACAATACCTGGAAAAAGATACAGAGATTTTTGACTGAATGGTGTCTTTCTATTACTCATTTTTTAGCAAAGATTATTTCTTGGTTGCGTGTACATAGTAAAAAAATATGTTTATTGCTAGTTTTGTTGATATTTTCTTTTGCACTTGAATTTATAATTGTTATTCTTCAAGCAGAACATGTTAAGACTATTGTTGATGGGGAAACCGTTTTTGCTGGAGGGACTACTGTGAATAGTTACGGTTATCAACAAACAGATAATATGTATGTTCAAACTAATAATGATCCACAACTATATTTTATGAATTTGGCAAGGGATATCTAATCTGTTGAAATTCAATTTATTGAGTGTTCTGAACGAAGTCCTGGTATAAGAATATATTATCCTGATGAAAATGGCGGATTAAATGAACAGCACGCGCTAAATTTTCAATATTATTTAAATGAAAACCGAGCTGTTGTAGAAGTACCGTCAGAAAATTATCCTTTTATAAGATTAGATATTAATGCAGATTTTAAGTTGCAAAATGTCCAGACATCTGCTCAACCTTTAAAAGATAGCATAAATTGGAATTTAACTTTGTCAAAGTATAGCTTTATGCTGGTTTTCATAATTTTTTTCGTTTTAATTTTGTTGACAATTTTATTCTGCATATTAAAAAATTTACAAATAATGAAGACTAGGCAAGGCATGGTTATAAAGAAAAACTTGCTGGCTTTGCTACCTATGGTACTTATAACTTTTGTGTTTTGTTTTATGTTGTTTATTTATGAACCAATTTTTATGTATGCAACCAATATGAATGATTTTTGGTTTGATTTTGGCATAATGATTAAACCGACAATTAAGATTTTTGGTTTGTTCTTTTTGGCTTGTTGTTTAGTTTTTGTAGCATTTTTTACTATTTGCAAATTGTTAAAAAATAAAATCTGGATATATAATGGCCTAGTTTTATTATTCTTTTTAATTTTTGTTGTTACTTATGTTCAGGGTAACTGGCTAGTTGCAAGTTTACCTGGGTTGGATGGCTCAGAAATAAGTTGGGAAGTTTTGGGAAAAACCGATGATTTGATTGCTGGAGTATTGTTTTGTGTGCTGACAATAGCTGCTATTATGCTAACTGTTAAATTTGATTCTGATAGAGTTGTTAAATGGTGTAGTGCTGTTTCACTTGTTATTTTTATAATGCTCTTATCATCCTTGATATCCGTATTAGGCAGTAATGATGCAATTAGAAATAAAGATGGTATTAATCTTACAATGGCTAATTTTAATACTATTTCTGAAAATAAAAACTTCTTGATTTTTCTTGTTGATACGGTTGATGCGGAAGCATTTGAAAACATATTAGATGATAATCTGAAATATAAAAATGTTTTTGAGGATTTTACTTTTTTTACAGATGCGCTATCAGCCTATCCTCATACCAGAAACGCAATTCCTCAAATATTAAGCGGATACTTATATAAAAATGAAAGAGAGTTTAGTGAATATTGTAGTGAAGCATATAATAATTCGCGATTATTTTCTATGTTAAGTGATAGAGACTATAATATAAATCTGTATTCTTCTGATTTGGTGTGGAATGGTGAAAAAATATGAAATAAGTAATGCTACTTCTATTAATAATGCGAATTTAGATTTAAAAATATACTTGGATGAAGAATTTAAATGGATAAAATTTAAGTATTTGCCTTATAGTTTGAAAAAAGCCTCGCAAATTGAAACAATGAATTTTAATAAGTGTATTGAAAGATTTTGGTGGGGAGATGATTTTGTATATAACAATATTAAAAATGAAGTAAAGTTGGAAAGAATTGAAAATAATATTTTTCAGTTTATTCATGCTGAAGGAGCACATACTCCATTTAATTATGATAGAGATTTGAATTATATACAAAATGGAACTTATTCACAAAAAATTGAAGCGTGTATAACATTGATTAATGCGTACTTACAGAGATTGAAAAATAATGGGGTATATGATAATTCTATCATAATTATTATGGCTGATCATGGAGCTGGTGGGGAGAATGATGATATTATACTTGGCAGAGCTAATCCAATATTATTAATAAAAGGTTTTAATGAAAAACATAATTTTTTTACATCTGATTTACCTGTTTCTTATTATGATTTAATTGATGCTTATACTGATTTGTTAGATGGTAGAAATAGTACAGAATTGTTTTCAAATATTAGTTATTCAAGATTAAGAGAGTTTATTTGTTATTTCTGGTTTACGGAAACAGACCATATGGTGGAATACGAAACCGAGGGTACAGCTAGAGATTGGCAAAATTTTAGGGAAACAGGCAATGTTTATGATAGGTAAAATCAAAGGAGGCCTCCTTTGATGCCTTTACTTTGTAAAGGCATCAAGTAATCTGTTTACAATAAATTTTAAATTATTTAGGAGCAATTAAATGGATATATTATCACAAATATTCAGCAGTATAATAGATGTTTGTTATTCATTCTTAGGCAATTACGGCCTGGCAATCATAGTATTCACCTTGCTGACAAAAATAATTCTGTTGCCAGTTTCCTTGTGGACGCAGCGGAACAGTATCAAAATGGTAGAGATGATGCCGGATTTGAACCGGCTGAAAATCAATTTGTTATTTTATTTAAATAAATACTCCATAAGTGTTTTAAGAGCAAATTTTCGCCGTCTAATATATGCTGAAATTGTGGATTTTTTATTTGTTGAAAATTTACAAATGCACTTTTATCCCAGTCCCAGAAAGAAATAAATGCAGGAACGCAATCACCTGCTTCTTTAGCCCATTTTAAAGTCTGTGTTGCAATTTTATTCATTTGAGGATAGGCACTCTCTTCTTTTTTGCTATATTTTAAAGAATTGTAATCAAACGAAAATGGTAACAAGTATATACGATTAATGTTGGAAAAATATCTTTTAATTTGTCTGTAACTATTTCCTGTAAAAATAGAATCATCAACTATAATAAATGCTTGGTAATCATCTTCTATTATCTCTGTGTTTTCATTTATTAGTTCTACTTTCGCAGGTGTTTTGCCATATGTGCCTATATCATTTCGGTTTTGCGAGTATCGGATATTCATTACAGTGGATTGGATATTTGTTGGCAGTAAATACTTTAATATGATACCTGTATTCATTGCTCCAAAAGCATTGTTTAATAATAAAATTTTATTTAAGCTTTGCTGTGCTCAGAGTGGCTCTAACTTTAATAAATAGGCAGCATAGATCAAGCATAAGGAATCTCCTTCTCTGATTACGCGAATAGCAGATGCACTTAAATCAAAGTTCAATGGAAGAGCAATAAAATTTTTAAGAATTGGCGATTGAAATAATTTGCAATATTCAGACGATAGTATACGAAAGGCTCCTTTAAAATCAAATTTTAGTAATTTAGCTATAATTTCGCCTATTATGTGCGTAAAAAATTCAGTTTCGTTTACAATTGTAAAAAAATTATTTCCTAATAGTTTTAAAAATTTTTCTCGATTTATAAATTCAAACCATCGAAGCGTAGTCAAGTCTGCGAATACATACTCTAATAAGGATAGACTTCCAATCTAGTCTTCAAAAGCAAGTTCTTTTTGATTCAAAAAGCCAAAAGAATAAGTATATTTGTATTTTGACCATTTCTCTCCAAACTTCTTCCACAACACATTTGCGGTATATGAGTTGTGGCTATAGTACATCTCGGGATCGCAAGAATAATACTCATAGCCTCTAAGAAAGACTATATATTCTTTTCTTTCTGCCCTGTGTTTAAAGAAATCTTGAAGTTCATAATTTATATTTTTATATTGCGTGGCAGTTAAGAAAATTTTTCCAAAATTATCTACATTATTCTTTACACAAAAGTCTTCTTGTACACATAATTGGTTCTTTATTTGATGATTCCAAGCTATAAAAAAATTTTCCTGAACATCTGTAATCGTTGCATAAATTTTATCTATAAAATCATATAATGTATTTTTTTCATAAAGCATCCTTTGCTATATAAACATTGTTTAATGTGAAATTTTTTGTTTTCATTTTACTACTTTCTTCACTGTTTGTGAACACTTATCCATAAATATTTGTTCAAATGCTGTAATAAAACATGCTTATTACATTGTTGTTTATATTTATCTCATTTTTTATGCATTTTATGTCCAAATTGTATGTAGGTGTTCGTCTTGATATAATCTTAATAAGATGATATAAGTATTTAATGTATAGGCTTAATATTGCTCAGGTTTCTTATCCAATTAATGATGATTGATAATTATCCATATAGTATATGTGAGGACTTTATAAACGCAAGCCCTGAATTGATTTCTGCCAGATCTATTCTACAATATAAAAAAAGCCCAATTATCTATCCTTATATAATCATTATCTTAACTGTTGTGATGAATTAAAAATTGCTAATCTGCAACAGTCAATTAATCATATGATTGTTCTGGGTTGTTTAATTTTTAATGAGGACAGGCCTTTGAATAAGTTTGAAGTTATTCGTGATGCAGAAACATTGGAATATATATCAACTGCATCTATATATGATAGTGGAACGTCTATGGTATAATGTGAGTACACAGCGATTGACAAGCCGTTAGGCGCAGTCAGAGCTGATGTTGAACTAATACCATAGTGCAATTTATAAAATTAAATGATAAATTGACATATTTTTTATGAATTATAAATGATTTAAAAATATCCATTAATATAAATAGGTTTCCTTTGATGAGAAAGTGTATTTTTTGAAAAATTTAGGGTAAAAATTGGGGTGAAAAATTCAACAGCCCTATCTGAAACTTTAAAAAAACTTGTAAAAAACTTTAAGAAAAGGTTAAGACAACTTTTTTAGTAAATCTGCATAATTGCTGTACTTGGGAAAATCGAACATAAAATAAAATGTCATTTAGAGTGCACAAGAAAAAATCTTTAGAGAAAAAACCTCTCTGTTAATTATCTAGCATTTTTATCTAGTACGACAAATGGGTACCTTTTCGTTTTTTCTTTGGAGGCGATATTACTTTAAGCTTAAAATTATGTTGTAATTTAGATAAATTATTTTTTAAAGACTTTGCATATATTACTGCAATAAACAACAAGGCTAAATTATGATTAAGTTTTAGAAATCATTGTTTAAGGGTAATATGAATACATGGAGGTGTAAATTTGCAAGTTATTGTTGATGATGCAAAGTCTGTTGTGGAAGTTTGGTTTATGAAAACGGAAAACTAGAGTTAAGTTAAGGATATAATTTTGAAATATAAACTACAGAAGTAACAGCATTGGCTAAATTTACCGATGTAAAAGCCAGCTAGTGGTACGCCGAGGCGGTTATCTGAACGAGCGAGAATGGCATTCTGAACGGCTATGAGGATTGGACTTTAAAGCCGATGAAGAATGTGAGCAGGTAAGAAATTACGGCTATGTTGATGAGCTATGCCGAGTTCAATAAGATTTACACTTCATAACTTCTTGGCAGCAATATTTGAAAAACACGCTTTTTCTGCAAAATATACTCAAGAATGTTCTTTAACGTTTGTTTCTGTTTTGTCATATTATGAAGATTTTTCGGCGTTATATTATCTATATAAACTGCCATATCCATTATAATCTCTATTTCTAGTTTTCGTAATTGGTCGAAAGGATCTGTGAAATAAACATAATAAGTTGAACGGTTTACATCCTCCTCTTCACAGATTTCTTTTACGGTTATTCTTGAAATTGGCTTTTCTGACAAAGATTTCAAAAGACTTTCATTGAGGAACTTTTTCGTATATTTTTCTCGTCTGTTGTTTTTCATAATGATTATACCTAAAAATTTTTTCGTAATACAACATATTTTCATAATCTGTTTGTTTGAAGAAAAATTGATATACATTGATGATTGAATAAATCGTTAATTATTATTATATTATAATTGTAAGAAAAATCAACACAGTGTTGGATTTGTAACACAAAATTTTTTGTATGTGTTACAATGATATGTAACAAAAGAAAAAATAGTAGCGAATAGTAAAGACATGTGTTAAGGTTAAGTTGTCCAGACAAAACCAGAAAACAGGTGTCAAACTATTCACTATGAATACAATAACACAAACAATGCGTTTTAGGCAAGCCTTAATTGAATATTCCTTAAAATATGGCGTAACTAAGGCTGCAATTCGCTATAAATTGGATAATGTATAATAAATTGTGCAAATAAAAAGACAAGGTTTGCAATTTCTGATAGAATGAAGTTAGCACACAGCATTCTGAAAGGAGAAAGCAAACAATGTCTGAAAAGATTGTACAGCTAAACGAGGAAATAATCAAGGGGCAAATCAAAGAATTAGTACGTGGAAGCGTTGAAGAAACATTAAATGAACTATTGGAAAAAGAAGCCGAAGAATTAACTCAAGCAGCACGCTATGAGTGCAGCGAAGCTCGTAAAGGCTGCCGCAGCGGTCATTACGACCGCAATATTACCACAACCTTCGGAGATGTTAAGCTTCACGTTCCCCGACTAAAAGGCATACCTTTTGAAACAGGCATAATTGAGCGTTACCGCCGCAGAGAAAGCAGCGTTGAAGAGGCTCTCATTGAAATGTATTTAGTCGGCGTATCTGTGAGGAGAGTTGAGGATATGATGTGAACACTTAGTGAAATCAAGTTCTGCGCAGCTGAACGCAGATTGAACTTAGTGAGAACTAATACCATAGTGCAATCCGTAAATATAGATTGCATTTCCTATGTTCCTATGGTATACCAGAAGCCCTGTGGGGCAGTAAAGTGTCCCAGAGCACCATAAGCGAGTTGAATAAGAAAGCCTATGTTCACATCGAGGACTGGCGAAACAGCCCTTTGCAAGGTGGAAACTACCCTTATGTTTATGTGGACGGTATTTATCTGTGGCGTAATTGGGGCGGTGAATTTGAGAATGTGGCAATTCTGGTTGCCATATCCGTGGGTATCGTGAGGTACTTGGCGCTGCCGAGGGTATGAAAGAGGATAAGGCCAGTTGGGTTAACTTTTTTCAATGTTTAAGAAGACGTGGATTGGAGGGAGTCAAACTCATTGTTGGCGATAAATGTTTGGGAATGCTGGAAGCAGTCGGCAAGGTATTTCCAGTGGCCAAATACCAGCGCTGTATAGTACATTTCTATCGCAGCATATTCTCTGTTGTTCCCCGTTCCAGGGCGAAGCTGGTGGCTAAAATGCTCAAGGCGATCCATGCTCAGGAGAGCAAGAGAGCCACCCGTGAAAAGGCCAGGGCTGTGGCTGATGAACTGAGCACTATGAAGCTTAAAGAGGCAGCTAAGAAAATTGAAGATGGTATCGAAGAAACTCTAACTTATTATAATTTTCCAAGTGAACATTGGACGAGGATTCGTACCAATAATATTATTGAGCGGCTTAATAGGGAGATTCGCCGTAGAACCCGTGTAGTTGGTACTTTCCCTGACGGTAATTTGGCTTTAATGTTGGTATGTGCCAGACTTCGTCACGTGGCTGGCACCCAGTGGGGCAATAAGAAATATATGAATATGAAACATCTGGAAACGGTTTTTGAGGAAGTATCTTTTGTTGGTTGACTTTATTATTTACAGAAGTTGCATACTATTTTGCGCATAAATCTTGACAGTACCCTTTGGTGGTGGTGGTAGAGTTTCCCGTTAGAACAAACAGTATTTTCATAAATATTAGGTTGTATATCTGCAGCCTAATATTTTTTTATGATTTTCGTATAATGAGGCAAACTTAAATATTAGGTTAATTTAAAATAAAAAGGAGAGAAAGATTTATGTCTCATTTTACAGTTGCTGTTTTTATTGATGGAAAAGAAGATTTTGAATATTTGGAAAGTCGGTTGGGAGAGATGTTGGCTCCTTATCAGGAGAATAATATGGGTAATTGTCCAGAAGAATATTTGGAATTTCACAGTTCATATAAAGAACATAAAGAAGAATATGAACACGATGGGATTCAAAAGAGTAAGTTTCCCGATTGTACATCTATTTTCCCTTGGGATGAAGAAGGATTAAAAAAGAAAATACCTTTTATTGTTTTGCAGAACGAAAAAGACTTAGAAAAATATCCAAAATCAAGGTGGTATTCTTCTAATTGCTGGATTAATAACAAACGATGTACTATTTGTTTTGATTTATTTACAGCTCGTGCTGAGTTGGTAGAAATTCCTTTTGCAGATTTATATCCTAAATATGAGGATTTCCTGACAGATTATTATGAAGTACCGTTTGATGCAGAAATGCAAGATTATGGTTATTGGGAAAATCCTAATT
>CATJTQ010000052.1 GCA_949743325.1 uncultured Lachnospiraceae bacterium | reverse complement strand
TTGTCCGCCATGGTAAGCATATTTAAGCTGAACACCATGGACAATGACAATGCGCCGGCTAAAGTTCTTTTTGCCAGCCTGGTAAAATTAGTTTTCTTAATCTCACCAAACACAAGTAAAAAACAAATTATGTTTTTATTTAAATACTTTTATCAACATTAATAAAATTTCAATTTTTCCATAATTTTAATATTGCAGCATTTTGTGGAAACTTTAAATAAAAGTTAGATTTATAAAATATACAAAAATATAAAGTTAAGAAAGTTTTTATAACTGCTTGCAAAAGTTTTTATATTCTAGTATAATGTAAATTATTAAATGTAAAGGAGACGATATAGGCATGAGAAAACAGAGAATATTCTCTAAAAGAAATATTAAGACAGTTATAGCGCTTGCTTTAGCAGCAGCATTAACTATACCTACAGCATCTAATCTTGTACCGGTTATAGCTGATGAAACAGCGGTTGAATCTGTTGTTCCTAAGAGACTTTTAGATTTTAATGAAGGTCTTAAGGAATATAACTCATCTGAGGATGTTAAACTTGAAATTGTTACTACTGAAAGTCAGTATGTTCATTTGACTGAAGAGGAAAAGGGTCCTACAGACCGTTTGGAAGCTAATGGAATATTGATTATGGGTAACGGCAGCGGAGCATATTTTAAGAGTTATATAGTATCTAATCAGCCATCAACTTATGTTGACAGCACAAGGGGTACAGTGTTGTATATGGGTAAGACAGTTACTGTAGAAGCAGTAACTAAGACACAATCTTCAGTTGTAAAGAGTGAGAGCGGTGATGAGGATAAAGATGCTACGGCGCAGTTAGATAGTCTTTGCCCAATTCCGGAAGGTGAAGATAAGACAATACAGCCTGAGATGGTAGTTCGTTCAGAACTTAATTTTAAGAATCCTATTGCAGATAGTGCAGAAAAGTTCTCAGTATCAATGTGGATTAAAATTCCTACAGCGGAAGGTGTTGAAAATGAGTTGGCAGGAGACTGGCATCATGTGGCAGTTACGGCAGATGGTGACAGTACAGCATACTATTTAGATGGAGCAGCAAAAGAAGATGCAAATGTAGTAGATTCTATTAAGTCATGGGTTGCATCGGGAGAAAGACTTTCAATTGGCGGAACAACAGACAGTGCTAAAGCGTTTGCAGCAGCTTTTGGTATTACAGATGCTAATGCAGCAATTATGCTTGATGATATAGCTTTCTATACAGATGTTTTAACAGCAGATGATGTAGCAGCTCAGATTGCTGATGCAAATAAAGAAATAGAACCAGTAGCTAACAGAATAAGATTTAATGATATTCAGGATATTTCAAAAGCTCCAACAGAAGATGGATATCCAGGTGTATCAGGTACTGTGACAACAGAGATAAGTTCAACTACAGATACTGTAAATGGCAAAGCAGGACAAGAAGTTATTTCTATTCCTGAAAATAAGAAAGCTTCAACAAGTACAGGAGCTTTTATTAAGAATCCGTTTGCAGGTAAATCACTTGAAGGTGCAACAATTTCTTTCTGGACAAAGCAGGAGCCTCGTTCAGGCAAAGGTTCAGATGGAACCGAAGTTACTCCAATAATGTCTATGCTTGATACTACAAAGAGTATTAACCATATTAAATCTAACTCTAAAGGTGATGCTTGGTCAATGATTGGAGTAAGCAGTGATGGAACAGCGATTTTTAAAGAAGCATTTTCTGATGATGGTGTAGGAAATTCTTTGAAAAATAGTTATGGTTATAGTATAAGTCCTGAAGATAAAGAAAATTATAAAGTTACTGATTGGTATCAGGTTACACTTGTTATGAATAATGCTGGAATTAAAATGTATATTAATGGCGTTCTGTATGAGAATAATACAAAAGACAGCCAGGGTAAATCTACAGCGGCAGGTGCTCGTTTCCTTGACGGATATTTTGTGAGAGCAGAGGATGAGAAAGATCCTAAGACTAAATTTAATATTTATGGCGGATCAAATAATCAATATGCAACAACACTTATGAGTTATTTGAATTATGATGATATAAAACTGTTCTTAGGATACAAACCAAGCACTTCAACCCTTAATGTAAAATCTAACCCTACATTCTTCTCAGGTATTCGTACTTTTGATATGGACTTAACAGAAGAGCAGGTTAAAGCTTTGTATCAGGATAGTACAATTTATGATGCGGAAGAAGAACCTACTCCTCCAGTAACAGAAGGAGTATTGGGTGATGCTGATTTAAGCGGTACAGTAGATTTAAGTGATGCGACATTGGTACTTAAAGCAGCGCTTAATATTGAGAAACTTGAAGGACAGGGCGCTATAAATGCTGATGTTAACAAAAATGGTGAGATAGACTTAGATGATGCAACATCAGTTCTTAAGGCAGCTCTAAATATAGAACAATTAAAATAATATTAAAAAATAATATATGATGGTTGTAAGTAATTAGCCTATTGACTGTGATTTTGACATTTGGTTGATATTTATAAAGTAATATACTTTACTGTTTTCAGTGTTTAAGGATTAATTCCGCACCATCTATGGCAGAGTGCTTAATGGAAAAAATAGTTTATATTTTTTTAATGAATAGGCTTGACAATTAGTTGATATAGTGATATTCTTTGACTTGTAGATGTGTGACTACAAATATTTTTAAGAAGGAAGGAAAAAGAAAAATGAAAAAAATTACTAAAAAGATTTTAGCTTCTGCTTTAGCTTTAGCTATGACAGTAGCAGGTAGCGTTGTAACATTTGCAGAAGGTGAAATACCAACTGGAACAGCTTCAGTTGTATCTGATGGACAGACAGTTACAGTTACAGTTTCAGCAAGCGGCGATTTCAAAAATGGTTTTGACTATGGTGTTGCTTATGATGGTTCAAAAGTTACAGTAGAAGATCTTGTATTAGCTGATGAATTTGCGGCATTCCTTAAATCAGGACAGGGTATAGATCAGCAGAGAGTATTCCAGGATACAGAGTATGCTGTATTAGGTGGAACAATTGCTGGTGAAGATAAGCTTGGTAACAAAGTTCCTACAGATTATAGTGGTGTTGTTGGTAGTGTAACATTTAAAGTTAAAGATGGTGTTGATGCTTCAACAGCAGAGTTTGTATTAGTTACTAATTCTTCTCCTGCAGCTAAAGCAAATCCAGGTGTTAAGATGATGGACATTGTTAAAGATCCTAGCAAAGTTCCAGCAGGCGTTGTAGTTGGAAATGCTACAACACCAGAGATAAAGACAGAAGCACCAGCTCCTACAGACAACAATCCGACAGAAGCACCAGCTCCTACAGACAACAATCCGACAGAAGCACCAGCTCCTACAGATAATCAGGGTGGATCTACAGGTGGAGATCAGCAGCCAGGCGGATCTACAGGTGGAGATCAGCAGGGTGGTAGCAATAATACACAGAACCCAGTTGTTCCAACAACTACAACAGCAGCTCCAGCAGCTCCAGTAAATACAACAGCTGCTAAATCAAAATCTACTAAAGCAGCTAAAACAGGTGATGCAGGTGTGGTTCTTCCAATCGTTGCAATCTGTGGTGCAGCAGCAGCAGTAGCAGTAGCTTCTAAGAAGAAAGTAGAAGACTAATTTATAGTTTGATTGACAAGTAAGAATTATATTGAAAGACCTAAGGCAACTTGGGTCTTTCTTATTCCTAGGACAATAAAAAATATGATTCATATTTGTGTTACACATCAATATAGGTTGAGCATTGATATAAGAATATGTTCTAAAGAGACAGCGAAATATTTCGTTGTCTCTTTTTTTAGTGTTAGTCCAATATGGGAACAATCTAATCGGCGACTATAAAAAAATCCTAGAAGTGGAATGTGTATAGCAATAATTTAAATTATGTTTTACTTGAAGCAAAACACAAAATATGATATGCTAAAATGGTGTATATAGGAAAGTATTAGATGAGAAAGTTCCGTTGTATTACTTGATAACGGACTTTTTGAATGTGGAGGCAGATATGAAATGTCTTATATTAGCAGGGGGCAGTGGGGACAGGCTGTGGCCGCTGTCACGCAGAAGTTATCCTAAGCAGTTTGTGGAGATTAAAGAAAATCGTTCGTTTTTACAGGAGACGATATTGCGTAATATGCCTTTTTGCGATGAATTTTTAATTGTCACAAATGAGAAATACAGATTTATTGTGGAAGGTCAGCTTCAGGTATTTCAAGGACTGAAAGTCAGATGCTATTTTGAGGAAATTTCTAAAGGGACAGCAATTCCGATTGTACTTATAAGTATGCTGCAAAATCCATCGGAGCTGCTGCTTGTGACTGCTGCAGATATTGCTGTAAGTACTGCCGGATATAGAGAAAGTGTATTGTCAGCATTAGAGAGTGCTAAAAAAGGCAATATTACTATATTAGGGCTGCCAATTAAAGAAGCGAGTGTACGTTATGGATATATAAAATATTGCGGTGATAAAGTTGAAGCTTTTATTGAAAAGCCTGATAAAAAAGAAGCACAAATTTTTTTTAATGATAATAATTGTCTTTGGAACAGTGGAATGTTTATAGCGAGAAGTGAAAGTATTTTGAATGAGCTAGAGAATTGTCAGCAAGAAATATATAGAAAATGTTATGATATTAAGAAAACAATACGACAACATTCTAAAGAAATGTTTTTTGACACAGATAAATATAGCGTTTTTCCATTAATTTCAATTGAGAAGGCACTTTTTGAGAAATCAAAGAATTTAAAAGTTATAAAATCAGGATTTAGCTGGCAGGATATGGATACGCTTGAGGATGTATTCCCTTTTACAAAAAGGGATGAAAAAAATATAATTGTACAGAACTGTGAGAATGTCAGTGCAATTAATCGCACTTGTAGACAACTTGTGGTGGCTAATGATCTATCAAATATTATGATAGTAAATACTCCTGATGTTGTGTATGTTTCTGGAAAAGGAACTTCTGACAGAGATATCAGAGAATTAATGACTGAAAATGAAGAAATATATTCATCTTATTTTAAGAAGGGTCAGATTGTATATAGACCTTGGGGATATTATGAAGTTCTAAGTGAAGAAAATGGATTTAAAGTAAAGAAAGTAACAGTGTTTCCGGGAAAATATATATATTCACACAGACACGTTTACAGAGACGAGCATTGGTCGATTGTTAGCGGAAATGCAAAAGTTTTATTGGATGGAATAGAGAGGGAATATAATACTAACGATAGCATTTATGTAAAAAAAGGCGCAGTTCATCAAGTATATAATAATGGAACACATGAATTAATAATTGTTGAGGTCGGAGTTGGGAAAGAACTTGCAGATAATGATACCGAACTATCTGTAAAAGAAAAAAATAGAGAGGTAAATATAGCGGCAGAAAGTATTGTAAAGCTGGAGCCTGCATTTAAAGATTACCTGTGGGGAGGAACGCGTCTTAAAAGTGTATATAATAAGAAATGTGATTATGATGTAATTGCTGAGAGTTGGGAATTGTCGGCACATCCTGATGGACAATGTGTTATTTCAGAAGGAAAATTTAAGGGGATGTTGTTTAATGACTATCTGAGGATAATTGGTAAAGATAAATTGGGTTGGAAAGCAGATTTATATGAACAATTTCCGGTGCTTATAAAATTGATTGATGCACATGAGCCTTTATCAATACAAGTACATCCAAGTGATGATTTTGCCATGTTAGAGGAAAATGAGTATGGAAAAAATGAAATGTGGCATATAATTGACTGTGAGGAAGGTTCATTTATATATTGTGGTTTTAAGGAAAAGGTTACAAAAGAGCAAGTATTAAAAGCAATAGAGAATGAAGAGCTTGTCAAGCTTCTTAATAGATATTATGTTAAGCCGGGAGATACGATATTTATTCCAACTGGTACTGTACATGCGATAGGGGCTGGAGTTTTATTATGTGAAATACAGCAGAGCTCCAACAGTACTTACAGATTGTATGATTATGGAAGAAAAGATAAATTTGGTAAGAGAAGAGAACTACACCTTGAAAAGGCTATGCAGGTTATAGATACAAATAAGTGGAATGATGAAAATATAAGGCATGAATCGGGCAGTGAAATTGATGGTGGTAAGAATGATTTTCTTGTAATGTGTAAGTATTTTGAGGTGATAAAATATATTATATATAGTGAGATACAGATTGTTTTAGATGAAACTTCTTTTTCAGGTATTATATTTCTAAAAGGGTATGCAACGCTTTCAACAGATGATTTGAAGTTTGAAGCAAGTGCGGGAGATACGTTTTTTATTCCAGCAGGTCAGAGGACATTGAATATCAATGGTAATTGTATGCTGCTGATAACAAGGATATAATATGATAACTAATTAAAAACTTTGTGTAAGTCAAATATATCCTTACAGCAGTCTTCAAAGATTTACAAAAGTTTGTGTAAATATTTGCTTAATTGTCCACAGGAGTATATGAACGAATTTCAAAGATAGGAAAGAGAAAGATAAGTATGACAGAAATACAGAAAATTTCAGGCAAAGGCATATCGTTTTGTAGACGAATGACAGTAAAGTTTATATGTATTGCAGTGACAGCGGCATTAGTACAAGTTTTTATTTTTGTATCTGTCTATATGTTGTGGGGAGCGGCGTCAGCTGAAAGAAAGATAAGTTATCAAAATTTAAAGGATATAGTATCTACAAGGAGTAAGTTTATAGAAAATTATCTGGAAAATGAGTACAATGTTGCTGTTCATTATCAGGAAAGTATTGCTGATATTATAAATGAAAGTTCTGAAGTTTTTTTTAATGAGAATGGCAAGAATCCGTGTGGAAATCGTTTATTTAATGAACAATTAATTGAAAATATTTATAATAATGTTAGTGATTTAATAGGAATGTCAAGGTCTGGCGGAGCATTTGTCGTATTGGCAAATGATTCTGTCAGTGATTTTCATGAGGGATTTTACATTAGGCTGAATGATAATGATGATAGGGAGCTTCTGGTAGGAGATAATTCTCTTGCAGAGAAATGGGGAATAGATTTAGCAGAGAAATGGCAGGATAAGTTTAGAGTTAATAGCTCTATAAGATGTAATTATTATAATAAAGTTGTAGAAGCTTTTAATGAAAAGGGTATTTCACGAAATATAAATTGTTGTTATATTAGTCCTAAGTTTATTCTGCATGGAGATAATAAGGAAATAATAACATATACAATGCCCCTTATTGACAGTAATGGTCAATTGTTTGGAATTATAGGATTAGAGATTGATGTAGATGATTTAATATCGGCTCTTCCTTATTCTGAACTGAGCAGCGGATCTGACAACATGTATTATATCGCTTATAGAGACAGTGATTCTAAAAAGCTCAATAATGAAGTCTTATCTGCAAGTGCAGGTTCGGATGTTTCAGATAAAGATGATGTATTAGAGTACACTAATTTAAGGTCTTCTTCTTTTTTACAGGTTAAGACGGAGAATAATTCTTTTATAGCTTCTATTCAAAAGCTGAATTTGAGAGAACTTCAGATAAATGCCGAGGATAACGAATGGATGCTTCTTGGTGTTGTTAATAAAAATTCACTTTTGTCATCTTACAATAGTAATCTTATTCACACTATTATTATGCTGGTTATTATTTTAATGATGGGAATTGGCATATGTAGTTATTGTGTTTTATATTTCAGCAGAAAGATAAGAAAGATGGCAATACAGGTTAGAGATAATTCACCTCTTCTGGAATGGCATATAGATAAAAGTGGTTTGTGCGAGTTAGAGTTTATGGGAGATGTATGTAAGGAATTATTTGATAAAAGTTTGTCATATGCCAAAATGGCACAGACTATAGATTTAGTTAATATGCATATAGGTGCGATTGAATATGATAAAAATCAGGATTATGTTTTTTGCATGGACAGAACAATTGATATATTAGAGCTGCACAATAATGATAAAGAAGGTCAATATATGAGCAGGAAGCATTTTGATGCAGAGATGGATGTACTGAGCAAGTCCCTTAAACCTTATGAAGAAGAGAATGATACTTACTGTATGATTAGTAAGAGCGGCAAGGAGAAGTATATAAGAATAAAACAGATGAATTATGAGTCTAAGCTTTTAATGGCAGTTATGGATGTAACAGATGAAGTTATAGAGCGAAAGAAAATTGAGTATGAAAGAGATCATGATATTCTTACTCATTTGCTTAATCGCAGAGCTTTTAAGAGCCAAGCTGCTCAAATTTTCAAAAGAGAAGATTTAGGTATTGCTGCTATTGTTATGATTGACTTAGATAATCTAAAATATTTTAATGATACTTATGGTCATGATTATGGTGATAAATATATATGTGCCGCCGCTGCTGTTTTAAGTACAGTTGTGGATGAAAAGGCGTTAGCTGCTCGAATGTCGGGAGATGAATTCCTTATATTTTTGCATGGATATGATGATAAGGAAGAGATAAAGGAGATTATTGAAAATGTCCATCATTATTTAAAAGAGTCATTTGTATTGGTCCCTAGCGGCGAGAAGATAAAACTTCGTGCTTCTGCCGGAATATCTTGGTATCCGGAAGATGCATCTACTCTTGAAGAATTAATTCGCTTTGCTGATTTTGCGATGTATGAATCTAAAAACAATATGAAGGGAACTGTAAAAGAGTTTGATGAGAATCAATTTAAACGAAATGAAGTATTGTTCTCAGGCAGCGAAGAACTTAATAAACTTCTTGATAATCCAGATAATGTTAAATATGCATTCCATCCTATTATAGATGCTGTTTCAGGAGAGATTTTTGCTTATGAGGTTCTTATGAGACCTCAGATAGAGGCTCTTCGGTCACCTGAGGATGTGATGAGGCTTGCAACTGCACAGTCAAGGCTTTATGATGTTGAATATATGACTTGGAATGAGGCTTTAAGGGCTGCTGATGCCCAAAGAAAGCCTGGAGATAAGTTTAAGTTCTTTATAAATTCTGTTCCTAACCACGAACTTAAGAGTGATGATTTGAATAAGATTGTTGATGCTTATGGACATCTTCTTAACCGTGTTGTCATTGAAATAATAGAAAATGAACAGACGGACAAGCATTGTATGGAGTCAAAATTCAAGTGGGCAGAGAGTTTTGGAATGAGTATTGCCCTCGATGATTTTGGAACAGGTTACAGTAATGAATCTACATTGCTGTATATTAATCCCCAATTTGTCAAAATAGATATGTCAATGATTATGGGCATTCACAATGACAATAACAGGAAAAAGATTGTTCAGAATCTTCTTTCCTATACTAAACCTAGAGGAATTAAGGTTATTGCAGAAGGAATAGAAACATTGGAAGATATGGAGGCGCTTATAAAATTAGGCGTTGATTATATGCAGGGCTGGTACTTTATGAAACCGCAGTTTGAGATAAAAGATTTGGATGAGAGATTTAAAAATGAGATAAAGAGATGTAACAGAATGAAATAGCTTATTGGACATAATAGGAGGTAATGTTATATGAATATCAATAAGTTTACTCAGAAATCAATTCAGGCGATTCAGGACTGTGAAAAACTTGCCTATGAATATGGCAATCAGGAGATTGAGCAGGAGCATTTGCTTCTTGCACTTCTTACGGAGGAAGATGGGTTGCTGTCACAGCTAATTGAGAAGATGGAAATTAATCTTGATTATTTTAGAAATGTGGCAGAACAGGCTGTTGCAAAAAGAACCAAAGTTCAAGGCGGGCAGATTTTTGTAGGGCAGGATCTAAACAAAGTTCTTATATGTGCAGAAGACGAAGTTAAGGCAATGGGTGATGAGTATGTTTCCGTTGAGCATCTATTTCTGGCTCTGCTTCAATATCCTAATAGTGCTGTTAAACAGATTTTAAAAGAGTTTGGTATAACAAGAGAACGTTTTCTTCAAGCTCTTTCTACTGTAAGAGGTAATCAGAGAGTTACTTCAGATAACCCTGAGGCCACATATGACACTTTGACTAAATATGGACAGGATTTAGTGGAGAAGGCGAAAGAGCAGAATCTTGATCCTGTTATAGGAAGAGATGCAGAGATAAGAAATGTAGTAAGAATTCTATCAAGAAAAACTAAGAATAATCCTGTTCTAATAGGAGAGCCAGGTGTAGGAAAAACCGCGGCTGTTGAGGGCCTTGCTCAAAGAATAGTAAGAGGAGACGTACCTCAGGCACTTAAGGATAAAAAGATATTTGCGTTAGATATGGGTGCATTAGTTGCTGGAGCGAAATACAGGGGAGAATTTGAGGAGAGATTAAAAGCTGTATTGGAAGAAGTAAAAAAAAGCGATGGACAAATTATTTTGTTTATTGATGAACTTCATACAATTGTAGGCGCAGGAAAGACTGATGGAGCGATGGATGCAGGAAATATGTTAAAGCCAATGCTTGCAAGGGGAGAACTCCATTGTATTGGAGCTACAACGCTTGATGAGTATCGTCAGTATATTGAAAAAGACCCTGCCTTGGAAAGAAGATTTCAGCCAGTTATGGTTGATGAGCCAACTGTTGAGGACACAATATCTATTCTAAGAGGACTTAAGGAGCGGTATGAGGTTTTTCATGGTGTTAAAATTATGGATGGGGCTTTAGTGTCTGCTGCAGTATTGTCAGATCGTTATATTTCAGATCGTTTTTTGCCTGACAAAGCTATTGACCTTATAGACGAGTCGTGTGCGCTTATTAAAACTGAGTTAGATTCCATGCCTACAGAGCTTGACGAGCAGCAGAGAAAGATTATGCAGCTTGAGATTGAAGAGGCTGCGTTAAAGAAAGAGACTGACAAATTAAGCGCGGATCGTTTAGTTAATCTTCAAAGAGAACTGGCGGAATTAAGAGAAGATTTTGCTGCGCAAAAAGCTCAGTGGGATAATGAGAAAAATGCTGTTGAAAAGGTGCAGAAGCTTAGGGAAGAAATAGAGGATTTAAATAGACAGATTCAAAATGCTTCAAGAGATTATGATTTAAATAAAGCAGCAGAGCTTCAGTATGGTAAACTTCCTCAGATTGAGCAGCAACTAAAGTATGAGGAGGAACAGCTTAAGAAGAAAGAGCTTAGACTCGTTCATGAGAGCGTAAGTGAGGAAGAGATTGCCAGAATTGTTTCAAGATGGACTGGTATACCTGTTGCAAAACTGAATGAGAGTGAGAGAAGCAAAATTCTTCATCTTGATGATGAACTTCACAAGAGAGTTATTGGGCAGGAAGAGGGTGTTTCACTTGTCACAGAAGCAATTCTTCGTTCTAAGGCTGGAATTAATAATCCTGATAAGCCGATTGGATCTTTTATGTTTTTAGGTCCTACTGGTGTTGGCAAGACAGAGCTTGCTAAAGCTTTGGCTGAGAAATTATTTGATGATGAACAGAATATGGTTAGAATTGATATGAGCGAGTATATGGAAAAGCATTCTGTTGCAAGGCTTATTGGAGCTCCTCCAGGGTATGTTGGATATGAGGAGGGGGGACAGCTTACAGAAGCTGTAAGAAGAAAACCTTATTCGGTTGTATTGTTTGATGAGATTGAAAAGGCACATGCAGATGTATTTAATGTGCTGCTTCAAGTTCTGGATGATGGGAGAATAACTGATTCAAAAGGAAGGACTGTTGATTTTAAAAATACAATATTGATACTAACTTCTAATATAGGTGCGGAGTATTTACTTGACGGTATTGATGAAAGTGGAAATATTAAGGCTGAGTGCAGAGAATTGGTTGAAAATCGCCTTCGTTCTCATTTTAGACCAGAGTTTCTTAATCGTATTGATGAGACAATATTGTTTAAACCGCTTACGAAAGATAATATTGGAGGTATAGTAAAACTTTTATTAAAGGAAATAAACGAACGGCTTGTTGAGAGAGAAATTTCAATTGAACTTACTGAAATTGCAGAACAATTTGTTGTTGAGAACGGATACGATCCTGTTTTTGGCGCCAGACCACTTAAACGTTATTTGCAGAAGAATGTAGAAACAACTGCGGCGAGGTTTATTTTGTCGGGTCAAGTGTCAGAAGGAGATGTTATATTGATAGATGTAGTTGACGGAGCGTTGATGGCCCGTATTAAAAACTAAAAAACTAGATTATGTAAATGGTTCTGGCGGAAAAATTTTTCATACTGCAGATATATATTTGCAGCATATGTATTTTCCGGCAGAACCATTTTAATAGTTATAAGAAACAAGTTAAATTACTGTGTTTGCAGTATATTTTGATAATTAGGAATAGAATTCATTTACTGCTTCAAAAAATGCATTGATGTTGTCCCAGTTTGACATTGGAGGGATATCACAGCCAGATGAGATAACAAAGTTTTTATATTTACAGCATTTTTCCATAATTTCTTTTGTGGAAGCTTTTACAGATTCTGGAGTTCCGTTTCTGAACTGTCCTGCTGGATCAACATTTCCCATAGCAATTCTGTCTTCTGGTATTTTGTCCATCATTTCATCCATAGCAATTGCGTTTCCAAAGTGGAATACAGGTGCTCCTGTAGCAATAATTGAATCTATCATTTGAATTGTGCAATTTCCACAATTATGATAGACAATGATAAATTCATCATCCTGAACAGCATCTACAATTTTCTTAACATAATTGCTGGAAAATTCTTCTGCAAGCGCTGGAGATAAAAGCCCTGCTAGAGGCTCTGCCATAACAATACCGTCGGCTCCTACTGCTTTGTATGCTTTAATGTATTCTATAATAAATGTTGTTACTTTTTCAAGAACTGTATGTACCATATCAGGTTCATCATAACAATAAATCATAGCCTCAGTTACATCAAGAAGACGTCCTGCCAATGAGAAAGGTCCAATAACGCCAGCAAATACAGGTCGGTCTGTTATTAATTTAGCAGCTTTTTCTACAGCATCAATATAGGTCTGTGTTCTGCCGCTTCCGATCTTAGGAATCTCAAGAGCTTCTGCCTCTTCTTCTTCCTCAATAATAGCGCCTACAACAGTAGGAACTTCATCATCAGAAAAGTGAATTGTTGAGCCAAAACATTCTGCTTCTAATGATAAATCCATCATACTAAGAGATGCGGCACTGTCAGTACAGTCAGCGATGATTTTCATTCCCTTTGCTTGTAAGTCGCTGTCTGAGATAAATTCTTTAACTGAAATTCCCATTTTCTGTATCGCCGGAAAAGTAAGTACCGGCAAAGCTTTTTTAACAGGAGCGTTAATTGTGTCAATCACCCATTGCTTCATGTTCATAAATAAATTCCTCCTAGATAGTTTTTGTTTGAAAAAATTCAGGTGTGAATATTGAAAATATTATACTATATTATTCTAAATATGGATAGAGTTTTATGTAAAAAGATAAAAATATTTAAAATTTACATTTTTTTTTATAGATTTATTCGTTTGGTTTAATATATATACAAAAATATTTACAAACAATATGCAACTTGACTAAAAGCTTGAGATAATTTATTATATTAATGTATGTTTATATATAGTTTATTTGTAAAATAATGTATTTTTTTATAAAGTTGATGTTGAAATTGAATATTTATTAATAGAATTTATAAAACTTAGAATGGGAGGACAAAGAATGAATAGTAAAGAAAGATTTTTCAGAACGATTGAGAGAAAGGAAGTTGACCGTCCTGCATGTTGGCTTGGTATGCCGGATATTAATGCACAGAATGCTTTGATGGAGGAATTTGGAGTAAACAGTCTTCATGATTTAAAACTTGCTATTGGTGATGATGTATATACTGTTGAAGTTCCATATAAATCTGAGACTGCAAGCGCCATTTATGCTGCGTTTGACTGGTATAAAGAAGGTAAAGTCGATGATCATGAGAGAACTTTAACTGCACCAGGATTTTTTAATGAGATGGAAGATGTGGATGAGGTTAATGATTTTGACTGGCCAGACCCTGCAAAGTATATTGATGTTGAAGAGTGCAGACGTATTGTTGATATGGCTCCTGAGGACAAGCTTGTTCTTGGGATGATGTGGTCCGCACATTTTCAGGATACATGCGCTGCTTTTGGTATGGAGACTGCGCTTATGAATATGGTTGCGGAACCGGAATTGTATGAGGCTGTGGACAAGAAAGTTATGGAATTTTATCTCAAGGCAAACGAGATATTTTATGAGGCGACAAAAGGAAAGTTGGATGCAGTATTGATTGGAAATGATATGGGAAGTCAAAGAGGGCTGATGATATCTCCTGAAATGGTGCGCAGATTTGTTATCCCAGGTGCCAAAAAGCTTATAGAGCAGGCCCATTCTTACGGTTTAAAAGTTATCTATCATTCTTGTGGTTCCATTTTTGAAGTTATTCCTGATTTAATTGAAGCCGGAGTAGATGCGGTCCACCCTATCCAGGCTTTGGCTGCCGGTATGGAACCTCAGCATTTAAAAGATAATTTTGAGGGTAAAGTAAGCTTCTGTGGAGGAGTTGACACCCAAGATTTACTTGTGAACGGTTCAGAGGAGGAGGTTAGGGCAAAGGTTCGTGAACTTAGAAATATATTTCCGACAGGACTTATTATATCACCTAGCCACGAAGCGATTATGCCTGATGTGCCACCAAAGAATATAAAAGCATTGTTTGATGCTGCAACTGAGCCTTATAATTTAACATAATTAATATGATATAGTAAGGAGTGTGTTGGATGGATATTGAACATGCCACTGAAGCTGAATTAAAGGATATAAAAAAGTGGTTTTTTAAGGAAAATATACGTCTTCAACAAGAGAAAAATAAACTTACAGAGGATAAGAAAGCTTTCGAGACAGAGAAACATGTTTATGAAGAGCAGCATGAGATGGCAGCTTTAAAAGTTCGTATGCTTAGAAGTCAGCTTGATAGAGAAAAAAAGATTTTTGAATTAAAATGGAAGAAACTTGAGGAAGAAGTTTATAGATTGGCAGCAGAGCGCGATGAAGTTGCCAAGGCAAAGCAGGAACTTCAAGATTTGGGCAGTAATACGCACTATGAAATTTTTTTTGTAGGTGTTAATAGTGAGGACTCTCTTCGCAAGAGGTATAGAGATTTGCTGAAAATTTTTCATCCTGATAATCTCAATGGAGATAATACTACACTTCAGGAAATTAATAAACAATATGATTCATTAAAAAAAGTGCTTTTGTAACTATATGAGGATAGTATGGATAGATTAAAAATAGTAGTAAAAGGAAATTATAATATGACTCTCGCCGGCAATACTGGCGAGAGTTTAATGGATATATTAAATGATTATCAGGACGCAGGCTTTGCGTTCCCTTGTGGTGGGAATGGTGTATGCGGTAAATGTGTAATTAAAGTTTTAGAAGGGGATTTTGATATTACTGCAGAAGACAAAAAGTTTTTCACAGAGGGACAGCTATTGGAAGGCTACAGGTTGGCGTGCAGAGCTATTGTAAGAGAGGATTGTGTTATAGAGTATAGAGGTGTTTTGGAAAAGTCTTATGATGTCCAGTCCGGTTTTATTGAGATAAGTTCTGATAAGAAGATGGTATGTGCTGATGATATATATGGAATTGCGGTGGATATAGGGACTACAACTATTGCAATTAGCCTTGTGGATATTGGGTATCAGAAGATTGTAACAACATTTACAGAGATTAATCATCAGCGCAGGTTTGGGGCAGATGTGATTGCAAGAATTCAAGCCGCAAATGATGGTAAAAACGATGAACTTAGACGATCAATACAGATGGATTTAATTACAGGAATTGTAAGGGTACTTAAGGAGTCTGATATATATATTGATAAATTGCAGCAAATTGTAATTGCCGGAAACACTACTATGGGTCATTTGCTTTTAGGTTACTCTTGCAGCACACTTGGAGTTTATCCTTTTAATCCTGTTGATATTTCAGCCAAGACATTAAGCTTTGGAGAAGTTTTTGGCAGCTGTTATGAAAAAAATTTTAGTTCAGAATGTTGGGGAAAAGAAGGTGAGGAATTTTTTAACAGATATCCGCAAATAAAGCAAGTGCCTATTTATTTTGTTCCTGGAATATCGGCTTATGTCGGAGCTGATATTACATCAGGAATAATGCATTGTAAGATGATAGAAAAAAAAGATGTCTCTCTGCTTATTGATCTTGGTACTAATGGAGAGATGGCAATTGGAAATTGTGATAAACTGTTAGTGACATCAACAGCAGCGGGGCCTGCTTTTGAGGGCGGAAATATTTCCTGTGGGACAGGAAGTGTTGATGGCGCTGTGTGTGATGTTATTATATCAGATGATAATGTTAAATTAAAAACGATAAATGATGCGCCTGTTTCAGGTATATGCGGAACTGGAGTTATAGCGGTGACAGCAGAACTTATAGAACATCAACTGATTGACGAGACGGGGCGTCTTAAAGATGATTATTTTGAGGATGGTTTTTTGTTAGGTACAACTAACCGTGGGGATGAAGTTTCATTTACACAGAAAGATATAAGAGAGATACAGCTGGCCAAATCTGCGGTCAGGGCGGGAATTGAAACTCTTATTCTTAGGTATGGAATTGAGAAAAAAGATATTTCCAATGTATATATAGCAGGTGGATTTGGATATCATATAGATTTGAATAAGGCAGTAAAGATTGGTCTGTTGCCAGAAGAGTTTATTGATAGAATATCTGCTGTTGGTAATTCTGCGCTTGGAGGGGCGGTACATACTTTAACTGATAGAGGAAATAAGGATTTGTTAGTGAAAATATGTGATATGGCGGAAGAAGTTAGTCTGTCAGATGACAAGTATTTTCAAGAATTCTATATGGAGTATATGATGTTTGAAGAAGAGGTATAAATAATGGATTTATTTGAGTATATGCGTGAACAGAATAAGGAGAATGAGTCGCCCCTGGCTTCAAGATTACGACCTTCTTCTCTTGATGAGGTTGTTGGACAGCAGCATATAATTGGTAAGGATAAACTTCTCTATAGAGCTATTGCGGCGGATAAGTTAAGTTCGGTTATTTTTTATGGACCACCGGGAACTGGAAAGACTACTCTTGCAAAAGTAATTGCCAATACTACAAAAGGTGATTTTGTTCAAATTAATGCGACAAGTTCTGGAAAGAAGGATATGGAGCGTGTAGTTGACAGTGCAAAACAAATATCAGGAGCATACGGAAGAAAAACAATTTTATTTGTAGATGAAATACACAGGTTTAATAAGGCACAGCAGGACTATCTTCTCCCTTTTGTGGAGGACGGAACAATTACTTTAGTTGGAGCAACGACTGAAAATCCATACTTTGAAGTAAATAATGCGCTTATATCAAGGTCAATTATTTTTGAATTAAAACCGCTGCAGCAATCAGATATAGAAATATTGATAAGGCGTGCTGTCTATGACAAGGAAAAGGGAATGGGTTCCTATAACGCACAGATCGATGATGATGCGGTTGAATTTCTGGCAGAAGCTTCAAATGGTGACGCGCGGTCTGCACTAAATGCCGTTGAACTTGGGGTATTGACAACGAGTCCTTTGGATGATGGAAAGATACACATTTCGCTTGCTGTAGCAGAAGAGTGTATACAGCAGAGGGTTGTAAGGTATGATAAGAGCGGTGATAATCATTATGATGTTATTTCGGCATTTATTAAAAGTATGCGCGGCTCTGACCCTGATGCTGCAGTTTTCTACCTTGCAAAAATGTTGTCAGCTGGAGAAAGTATTACTTTTATAAGTCGGAGAATAATGATTTGTGCTTCTGAGGATGTTGGTAATGCTGATCCTAATGCTCTATGTGTGGCAGTTGCTGCCGCTCAGGCTGTTGAGAGGGTAGGTATGCCTGAAGCTCAGATAATATTGGCACATGCCGCTATTTATGTTGCGTCCGCTCCAAAGAGCAATGCGTCATACAATGCAATCGGCTCAGCTATGGAGTATGTAAGAAACAATAAGACTGCTCCTGTTCCTTCTCATTTACAGGATGCAAGTTATAGAGGAGCAAAAAATTTGGGTCGAGGTAAAGGGTATTTATATGCACATGATTTTCCTAATCATTATGTTAAGCAACAGTATCTGCCTGACGGTATGGAAGATGTAGTATTTTATAAACCAGCAGAAATTGGTTATGAGAAAAATATAATTAAGCATATGAAATTAATAAAAGATATATAAGATTAAGGTTATTATTGTAAAGATAATTTGAGGAAAATAGTGCTGAAATAATTATGAGTATATAATATCATAAGAGGCTTTTGCCTCTTATGATATATTTTTGCAGTTTTTTAGCAGTTCCATCATTATATGAGTATATAACATTTCATGATTTTTCTGCCAGTTGTCGCATATTTTTTCAGCCATATCCCTATCAGGCGCCTGTATGGCAAGTCTAAATATATTTTTTTCTTTCTCTTTAATTAAACATTCAACATTAAAAGATTTTTTATCTGAAGTCGGTTCATAGTTAGCAATTACTGACAGCTGTTGTTTTATTTCAAGTTTATTTTCTTTAATAAAGGCATTTATAGTTTCAATGACATCATCAGGAATTATGTTTTTATAATAAGTAAGAGTATTTTTGCCATTGTCAGTTATATTAAAGAGTGTTTTGTGTAGTACTTTTTCATTTTCTATAAGTCTGTTTTCTAACAGCTCATTTATAGTCTGCTGAATAGTAAAATATGTTGCAATGTTCCGGCTTAATATAAAGCCGCTTATCTGGCTATTTGAAAGCGGTGTCTCAATAGTATCAAGCATGTACAATACAATCAATTTGTACAGTATAAGAGATTCGTCTTTAATGGAATCATCGGGAAACATCTGTTCTTCCATGTAATACCCTCATTTCATATTTTACATATTAATATTATTTTTTACTGCATTGCTGACAACTTCTACAGCTTTAGGATCAAAGGCTTCCGGCAGTATATTGTTTTCATTTAATTCTTCTTGAGGAACAAGATCTGCAAGAGCGTAAGCTGCAGCTAGTTTCATCTCTTCTGTAATTTGTGGTGCTCTTCCTTCTAATGCGCCTTTGAAAATTCCAGGAAATGCGACTACATTATTTACTTGATTTGGAAAATCACTTCGTCCTGTTCCCACTACTTTTGCTCCTGCAGATTTAGCGATATCCGGCATTATTTCAGGGACAGGATTGGCCATGGCGAAAATTATTGCATCTTTGTTCATAGATGACACCATATCAGCCGTTACTATATTTGGAGCTGAAACTCCAACAAAAATATCGGCGCCTATTAGCGCATCAGCAAGAGAGCCTGTCTTTTCGTCAAGGTTAGTTAGTTCCATCATTTCTTGCTGCATCCAATTTAAATTTTCTGATTTTTTGGAGAGAATTCCGGTTATATCACACATTGTTATATTTGGAAAACCATAACGGAGCAAAAGCTTAGTAATTGCAATACCTGCGCTTCCAGCACCATTTATTACAATGCGGCAGTCTTCTTTTTTTCTGTTGGTAACTTTTAAGGCGTTGATTATTCCTGCCAGTACTACAATGGCAGTTCCATGTTGGTCATCATGGAAAACTGGTATATCAAGCATTTCTTTCAGTCTGCTCTCAATTTCAAAACAGCGCGGTGCAGAAATATCTTCAAGATTTATTCCCCCAAACGCAGGGGCGATTGCTGCTACTGTTCTAATGATTTCTTCAGTATCTTGAGTATCCAGACAGATTGGTACAGCGTTTACCCCTCCAAATTCTTTAAACAGAACAGCCTTTCCCTCCATAACGGGCATTGCTGCCAGAGCTCCGATATTTCCTAGACCAAGTACCGCACTTCCGTCTGAAACAACAGCCACGGTGTTGGCTTTCATTGTATATGTGTACGCAGCGTCAGGGTCTTTGGCAATAACCTTGCATGGTTCAGCAACACCAGGGGTATATGCTAAAGATAAATCTTCACGGGATTTAACAGGTGTTTTAGAAATGGTTTCTAATTTACCGTTCCATTTTTTATGTAATTCTAAAGCTTTTTCGTTAATACTCATGTTTCCTCCTTCTCGCCTTTAGATGGCATAATTATATATTGTGGAACATATAAGCTGTTTCTTGGTCACGCAGTGACATAAGTTACAGTATGTTTTGAAGTATATACAGTTATGATAACATTTCCGAGTGTTTAAATCAATGCAGGTTAGAAAAAAGTTCACTAAAAAAACAAAAAAGAACACTTGTTCTTAAACGCTGTTTATGATATAGTATGACTATAAATTTTTGTAGATATGGAGAAATGCTTATGAAGATAAGAAGACGAAAGAGTAAAAGAATCAAATATAACAGATATACTTTCCAGGCTATTATTTTGACTTTTGTAGCAATGTTTGCATATAAAGTTGCAGATACGGGAGGAATTTCAACTTTAATGCAGGGAGGATTTTTTTCAAATAAAGAGGTTAATTCTGATTTAGAAGTGCATTTTCTGGACGTAGGCCAAGGAGATTCTATATTGCTTATGTGTGATGGGGAATCGATGCTGATTGATGCCGGGGGCAATTCAAGAGGAGATGATGTAGTTGACTACATTAGATATCAGAAAATTGACAAACTTGATTATGTTGTTGCCACGCATCCTGATGCGGATCATATTGGTGGTATTGATACTGTATTGAACAACATTGGATGTGATAAGGTTATTATGACTGATGACAAGAAAGATACTGTAACTTATAATGAGGTTGTCGATATTATAAAAGAGAAGGATATTGAAGTCAATGAGCCTCAGGCTAAGCAAACTTTTGCCTTAGGATGTGCATCCGTATGTGTGCTTGGTCCTTCAGAAGAAAATGAAGATGTAAATAATAATTCAATTGTACTGCTTGTGAAACATGGCAAAGAAACATTTCTGTTCAGCGGTGATGCTGAGGAAGAAGAGATGAAGCAGATCAGCAGTCTTGGAATTGATATAAAGTCAAGTGTTTATAAGGTTTCACATCATGGCAGCAGCAACGGCGTATATAAAGAATTTATTGATAAGGTTTCGCCTGAATTTGCTGTTATAAGCTGTGGAGAAGATAATTCTTATGGACATCCCCATGCTGAGGCGCTGAATTATCTTAGGGCTGAGAATATTGCGACATTTAGGACAGATGAGCAGGGAACAATAGTTGCAGTATCTGATGGTGAGGGTATTACGTGGAATTGTTCACCTTCTGAGAGCTGGCAGAGCGGAGATCATAATTAGAATTACTTTTTTGGATGATATAAATAATTAGTAAAATTTATGTTGTAGTGAAAATATTCTTAATTAACATTGGGATAGTTATTATAACTTTTGAAGTAAACAACTTAAATTTAACTTTAATTTTTTTAATAATAAATTGACAGAATATGCTTATATAAGTTAAAATAATTGGTATGTTTTATAGAAATTATAAAAATCCATTTTTGAAGAAAGGAGTAGAATATAATGGAAAATGAGAATAGACGTAATATGAAGAGATTTACAGGATCATCAGGCTCCACTTCCTTTTTTTTATCAATAAATGCTACGAAGATGGAGGCTTATATACAGATTTTAGGTTCCGGTCAGGAACTTGTTATAGATGATATTGTTTCAGCAGTTAAGGAAATGGGTATTACAAGGGGAGTAAGCAGAAAGATTGTTGAGTTTATATTATCAGGAAAACATGGAAAAGATCCTATTCTGTTTGCCAAGGGAGTACCTGCACAGACAGGGGAAGACGGATGGTTTGAGTTTTTTTTCAGGACTAATCTTGAGAAGAAACCTAAAATATTGGAAGACGGATCTGTTGATTACCTTAATGTTGAATGGTTTGAAGTTGTTGAAGAGGGGCAGAAGCTTGTCGAGTATCATCCTGCAGGTGAAGGAGTTGTGGGAGTGAATGTTTTTGGTGAAGAGCTTCCTGCCAAGAAAGGGCGTGATAAACCTCCTATTAAAGGAAAAGGCTTTACTATGTCTGATGATAAATTATTTTATTATGCAGAAATGGGAGGAAGAATAGAATTTAAAAATAATAGAATGGAAGTTATGAGGCTTTTAGTTATTGATGAGCTGAGTCTGGTAACAGGTAATTTAGACTTTGACGGTTCTGTACAAGTTAAAGGAAATGTTGGCAGCGGCGTAACATTGAGAGCAACAGAAGATATTGTTATAGATGGATTTGTAGAATCTGCTAATGTTATATGCGGAGGAAGCATTATGTTCCGTTTGGGGATGAATGCTTCGGGGGAGGGATTTGTTAAGGCAAAGGAGTACATTGCAGGGAAATTTTTTGAGGCTGTTTCTGTCGAATGCGGGGGTGAAATACAGGCAGATTATTTTCTGAACTGTACATTACTGTCAAGAGAACAAATAATTGTTTCCGGTAAGTTGGGAAGTATTGCCGGTGGAAGCGCTTATGCAATGCTTGGATTTGTTGCAAGAAATGCAGGAAACAGAATAGGTCTTAGTACCCATCTACGTGTAGGCGCCAATAATGATATTATATTGGAACAGATGGAAATTGAAGAGAAGTTGAAATTGACAGCTAAAGAAGTTGAGAAGTTAAAGAATGCTAAAGATGAATTAGAGCTTCAGCTTGGAAGAGAAGAATGCCAGCATTCTGAAAAATATAAAAAAATTTCTGGCTTATATGACGAAAGGGACAAATTATTGCTGGATCTTTATGTTAAAAGCGATGATATAGCTGCCTATATTGCTAAATTAAAGAAAGCACAAATTATTGTGTACAATACACTTTATGAGGGTGTTACATGTGAAATTAACAATCAAAAATATGTACCTGAACAACTAAAGAATGCTATAATAAAAATGGTTGAAAATAAGATTGCAGTTTTTGAAAATCGTGCAGCTAAATAGAATTTTATTAAAAAACTAAAGAAAGAGTAGGATGTTTAATTATGCCAACAACGAATATTATTTTGATTGCATTTGTTTTTTATCTGTTACTGATGATTATAATTGGTTTTATGTCAATGAGAAAGACTAACAGTACAGAAGATTATTTCCTTGGAGGAAGAGGACTTAACGGATGGGTTGCCGCTTTGTCAGCTCAGGCTTCTGATATGAGCGGATGGCTGCTGATGGGATTGCCGGGGTCTATTTATGCTTTTGGTACAGGTCAGGCATGGATAGCGGTTGGTCTGTTTATAGGTACTGTTTTAAATTGGCTGTTTATATCAAAGAGACTTAGGCGTTATACAATTGTGGCCAATAATTCATTAACTCTGCCGGAGTTTTTTGAGAATCGTTATCATGATAAGAAAAAGATTCTGCTAGGTATTTCATCATTAGTAATAGTAGTATTTTTTCTTGTGTATACGGCTTCAGCATTGGCATCAGGAGGGAAACTCTTTAATACAGTTTTTAATGTCGATTATCATATAGCGCTTTTAATTGGAACGGCGGTAATACTGATTTATACTTTTCTTGGCGGTTTTCTAGCTGTATGTACAACGGACTTTATCCAAGGTATGCTGATGCTTATAGGGATATTGATTGTTCCTATAGCGGCTTATTTCCTTATTGACGGAAATTTTATTGACGCGTTGAAAAATGCTCAGGTTAGTGATACTGACAGTTATTTAAGTCTTTTTTCTAATTCAGGTCAGAATTATTCGGCTAAGGAGATTTTATCACAACTGGCTTGGGGGCTTGGATATTGCGGTATGCCGCATATTCTAGTTAGGTTTATGGCAGTGAAAAATGAGAAGGAGCTGAAAAAATCCAGTGTAATTGCTATTGTATGGGTTGCTATCTCTCTATTATTCGCATGTATTATTGGTATAGTGGGTCGTGCTTATTTAGTACCAATGCTGTCAGAAACAGCGACAGAGACAGTATTTATAGAGATGATCAAGAAAGTTTTTTCATATGATTTAACACTTCCGTTTATAGGAGGAATTTTCTTGTGTGGTATTTTGGCGGCTATTATGTCAACTGCAGATTCTCAGCTTCTTGTATGTGCTTCCTCAGTATCTAAAGATATTTATAAAAATATTTTGAAACCTGATGCAGAGGATAAGAAAGTTTTAATAATTAGCAGAATAACAGTAGTAGTAATTGCATTTGCTGCCTTTGCCATTGCTTGGGACCCTAATAGCAGTATTATGGGCTTAGTTTCTGATGCATGGGCAGGATTAGGTTCAGCATTCGGACCACTCGTTGTATGTTCTCTGTTTTGGAAAAGGACTAATTTGCAGGGTGCGGTAGCCGGTATTTTGTCAGGCGGTATTTTTGTAATCATTTGGGATTATCTTCCGTTGATAGGAGGAGAGACACCTTATAAAGCTACAGGTATTTACTCTCTGCTTTTGGGCTTCTTTATCAGTTTGATTTTTATAGTTGTGGTAAGTCTGTTTACTAAAGCTCCTGAACAGGAGATTTTGGATGAATTTGATGCAGTTAACAATTACAAAGAAAGTTAAAATTTGTAGTTAGGAGGTTTGTTTATGGGAATGATTGGTCAGGTAGAATCAAGTACAGTTATGCAGTCTGCAGAAGCAGTTAAAGCTCAGAATGTAAAAAATGAAAAGAATACTGATACAAGAAAAACTGGAAATTATGGTAAAACTGTAGGTGAGCCTAAATTAAGTGAAAAAGCTCAAAAATATTATGAGGAGCTTAAGAAAAAGTATTCTAATATGGATTTTATTCTTGTAAGTGAGGATAAGAAACTTGAGGCACAGGCAATGGCGTCAGGTTTTGCAAACCCAAACAAGATGATAGTTCTTATAGATGAAGATAAAGTTGAGAGAATGGCTAACGATGAGAATTATCGTAAACAGTATGAGTCGATTATTCAAAATGCTGGTGCAAAAATGCCGCAGATACAGCAGGGACTTGCCGGAACTGGAGCCAATGTTAAGGGCTACGGAATGAAGGTTAATGACAATGGAACAGCTTCATATTTTGCAGTTATTGATAAATCACGCGCAGAACAGAGAGCTCGTATTGATAGGAAGACGGCAGAGAAAAAAGAAGCTAAGAAAGCAGATGCTAAATCGGCTGCTAAGAAGAAGGAAGCAGAACGTATCAAAGATAAAAAACATGCTGACAGAGCGGATAAAGAAGTTGATGAGAATCAAGAATTACGCGATAAAATTAATGGAGTAGACAGTGATACAATAACTATCACTGCCTCATCCGTTGAAGAGCTTTTGAAAAAAGTAAATGATTATTTATTAGAAGAGAGAAGCAGATATATACTTACCGAGGAAGAACAGCAGGTCGGTCAAAAATTTGATTTCAAACTTTAAATATCTGTTTCAAAATTTTTACCTGCAATTCCATTGGCAGCGTCTAATCCTTTAGTGTTCTGAGCGTAGCTGTCGCTATTGTACTTAATGGTGGTGTTTGTTTGACCGCCTGCCGCATAACTTCTGCCGCACTCAGGACACTGTGCCATTTTTATGGACACTGTTGCCGAGATAACTTTTGCTCCTTTGGCCTCTTTCTGATAAGCATTGGCCACATGCTGCTGCTCATGGGCTCTGACAGCTGAAGTTGAAGCTTGTGGAGAAATATGTCCAGGAGCTTTAAAGGAAACGTCTGTTTCGTCTGAGCCGTCTACATATTTTCTGTTCTTACATGTTTCACAGTCTATGGCACCGCTTCGCTTGAGTGCTCTTGCTTCAGCGCTGTTCTCATCAATATATTCTCCCGATGGAGTTTTAACGCTTCCTGCTGCTGTAGGTTTTAGCTCATAATTTGTTGGGTATTCATTTGAAATTGGATTTATCATATTTTACTCTCCTAACTATAATTTATTATTTTTAGTTTGTATGTAAGCGGTAGGGCAAGTATCACGTAAATTACAGTAATCGCATGATACTTTTGAAATATCTTGTGGAATATTGGAAAGACCTATGATGCCTGAAATTGATTTTGATGGCATCATAAGACAGCTATCTGTCAGTGTCAAGCCGATATTATCAGGCTGTAATAATTCAAATATTATCTTTTGGTTTTCTAATGGAAATAAATGCTGTCCCGGATTGTGTGAGTTTGTTACATAAACTTGTTTTTGGTGAAATTCCTCTGCAAGTTTTTCTATAAAGTAACTGTCAGCACATTCGGCATAGGCACTGCCCCAGGCATCTGCAAAAAATGACAGCATAATATCATCATCACACATTTCGTAAATTTTATCATAATTGCAAACGGTTAGTACATATAACATAATACTGTGGCAATCTTTAAATATTTTGGGGAGCAGGGTTCCATTTAGTGATAATGGATAACTGCAGTCAATCATATTATGATTTTCTTGTCTGTCAGCAAATAGAACAGAGTTCTTATTTTCTGAATTATTATATGAAAAGATAATTTTTTCATTGCATATCTCTTCAAGTGTATAGAAAGCATATTTAACGCAGATTTTGGCTTTGTTTAAATATAGCTGATGAGACTGTTTAACAAAATCGTTCATATTGTCGGGTATGTTTTCTATATCTAATTGTGCCTGTGCCCCAAAAAGTTCGTTAAGCCGCGGAAAGTTATATGAAGTCGGAAAATCATTATAAAAGAAAGTCTGGTTCATTCAAAAGGCTCCTTTTTCGTTTATCAAATATCAGTTTGTAAATGTAATTATTACTAAGTCACCCAAAAAGGCATACAATAAGTTGTGGCTATTCAAAGCTGAAACAGCATCGTTGTTTTATTAGGTATACAAGTGTATATAGTGAAAAGATTTTTTTTTATTATATCATTGTAGAAATACATTCACTATATATTATTTGCACAAATTATTGTTAAAGTATTTGTGAGTTATGTCTAGGAATTATAAGTTCACAGAATTTTAACAGACATAAATTTTTATATGAGTTATAATATGTAAACATGCTCAAAAGAACTGTTTAAGGCATGTTGATGCGTCTAAGAGACATGTATTTATAAACAGCTTAAAGTGAGATATGAAAATTATCTAAAGTTGAGCAAAATATTTAAGAAAG
>CATJTQ010000051.1 GCA_949743325.1 uncultured Lachnospiraceae bacterium | reverse complement strand
GCGAATATAAGTGTTTTTATATGTTCGCACTGTCCGCCGGAAAGACCAGCCGCACTCCTTACATTTTATTATGGTAGAAAAAAGATGTTTGTTGCTTTCCCGTTTGCCGTCCAGCTTAAAAGATTTATGCCGGGCAGCCATTATCTGCTGAGCCTGTTCAAATACTTCTGGCTCAATAATCCGCAGTTCGGGCTTGTTCATAACCAGCCATTCAGTTTCGTTCTTATTGGCGCGCTGTCCGGTGAGAAAATCAGTAATTTCCTGTTTACCGTTGATGATTTTGCCAGTGTAAAGCTCATTAGTTAAAATCCGACAGGTAGCGTTCTGGCTCCACTGACAATTTCGCTTGGTTTTCAAACCTCGCTCATTCAGCATATTAGCAATCTTGGCCGCACCATACCCCTCTTCAATATACCAATGATAAATCTGTCGGATAACCGCCGCCTCTTCCTCGTTAATAGCCATATTGAAAAAGTCGCCGATTGTTTTATCATAACCATAAACAATGTTAGGAACTCGTCCCTTTTCAGCGTTTATCTTTTTACCAAATTTAACACGCTTTGACATATTGGCACTTTCTTCCTGCGCCAACGCCCCAAAAATCGTCAGCACAAACTCACTGTTACCCATATTTGTCATATTAGCGGTTAAAAACTGAGTTTCAATGCCCAAAGCTTTCAGCTTGCGCACGTTCTGTAGCAGGTCAACGGTGTTTCTGGCAAACCGGGAAATATCCTTAACCACCACCATATCAAACAAACCTTGTTCCGCATCCGACATCATACGCAAGAACTCTCTGCGATTTTTAATTTTTGTGCCAGAAATACCCTCGTCCGCATAAAGCCGCACCAAATTATCGCCTGTGCGCTTAGTATACTCGGCAAAAAATTCTTTCTGCGCCTCCAAGCTGTTTAACTGGTCTTCCTTATCTGTGGAAACCCGGCAATATGCTGCAATATTCATAGACAAACCTCTTTCATAATAAACATCCCAATTTTTTATTAGCGTTCACATATAACTAAATTATAACATAGGTCATCTTAAATTGCAATATACAAAAAAAAGAGTTATCCTACATTATACAGAATAACCCTTACCATATTTTATTGCGTTATCGTTTTCAATCTTCCCAGCCGCCTGTCGGATTACCGCCTCCACCTTGGACGCATTAACCTCCACAAAAAGCTTTAGTATGTAGTCCGCAGTGGCCTCCGGCGTGTTTGGATTGTGAAATATATAATTTAATTTTCTTTTTTTCATCTTATAACAACCACCACCCGATAATCTGTTTGTTATATCTAAGCTTATGGCGGTGCTTGCCTCATTAGCACCAACCATTTCAATTATTTTTCGCAATATTTTTTACTAATCATTTATTATATAGCCATGAAAAACCACACCGTCATGGTTTATAAACCTGCCACGGCTGTCTTTGGGTATCATCTCGTTTGCGCTGGTATTATCTAAAATAATCATAGACAATGTAGCGTCCGCTTTGCCGGAAATTCGATAGGTTATATTTGATTTAATCTGCCCCGGAACAACAACCGCATCGCCCCTCTGCACACCTATAATCAGATTTATACCATAGGCTCTGCCTAATCTGGCAATAGTAGCCAGCTGGTTCACAATCTGGTCTGCCTGCTCCTTATGAGCCTTATCCATACCGTTCTTATCCGTCAGTTCCGCCAATTCATCAATAATAATTAAAATTCTGGGCAAACTTTTTTCTGAACATAAAAGGTTAAAATCTGCAATACTTGAACAGGCCACACCAAATCTTTTGCTTATCTGGCTAAATTGTTTTTTGCGACTTTCTAACTCTGTAACAAGTTCACGCAAAGTATCACGCGCACTTTGCTCTTCCGTACACAAACCACAAGCCTTATGCCACTTCGGCGGATAATCAATACCGCCTTTCATATCTATAAGGTTGATAACCCAGCCCTTTTGCAGGGCTTGTTGGATTATCACCTTTAACATTGTGGTTTTGCCGCTGCCGGTGCTGCCACCTACTAAAATGTGAGGCGTGCTGTTCAGATTTACGATTACATCTTCAAAAAGGGATTGCCCCAAAACAATGTTGGGATTATTGGAATTATTGTCAACATTCTCAGGCAAAGTGATTTTTTCCGGCAACTTCGCCGTGCCAGGCGCCAGATACATATTGATATGCTGGCAGTCTGAACCCTCCTTAATGCTAACAATCCGTTTGTTTAACGCCGCCTCAATATCCAACTTCCTTTTTGTTATTTCCTCTATGGAAATGCCCTGCGTAAATAATTCCGCAACCATTTTATCGCCATACTTTATAATATCTGCTAATAACGGCGGCTGCCCTGCACTATTCACCAGATTTATTGACCTAAAAGCATTAGCAAAGCTATACGCCCCAGCCGGAATTGCGCTGGCAATTACCAACAGCAAAAAAAATGTAATCGAACCAATTATCAAGCCAATTAACAGAATTGGCTGCAGCAATTTTTCCAACTGATTATCTGGCGGTAAAGAGCATTTTAATATTAACAGTACTACCACTACCCAATATAAGATAGTAATCACTCTATTTAAGGGTTTGTGAACAATATTCCGCAATCCTTTCTTTAGACAACAAAAATAATAAGCCGCATTCTGTTCATAGAGAACAGATTTTCTTTCATCATTTCTCATTTTGCGTTCTCCTTTTCAACTAAAATCTCAGCTTTTATTTTGCTGAACACTGAGCAGCTATCAATCTCAACGGTTTCTGTCTGACGAGCTGCTAAATAGGCCGGAACAGGATTTGGTATCGTTTTAATCAGTTGAAATTTATCATCTGCATATTTATAGATATGTATCTCGGTTTCCTTAACCTGCCATACCTCGGCCAAACGCCGATAAAATTGCTTGGCGGTATCCTGTTTGACCAGCCCAAAGCCCTGCCAAAATTCCTCTGGCGAAAATACGCTGGTCAGAAAATAATGGCTATTGTGCAAACACTTGTTGGCATACCTAGCAGGAGCCATTGACGAATTATGTGTATCTAACATTAACAACAACTCCGTATTATTAAAAGGCACACCGGAGCGAACTTCATCAAGAATAATTGCCTGTTCCCAACGGTATTCATCAAAAGGATTCTTGCCGGGCGTTGTAATATAACTCGTTAAGCCTGCGGCTTTCGCATATAATTTACAGTTTAGCGTTTTACCAACACCACTTTCTCCATATACATAAATCGTTTTAGTATTGCGCTTTTGTTTGCGCAGCTTACGTTCATAAAACTCCCAAGCTGTTTCAATCCGCTGCTTATATTTCACGAAGAACTTGTCCGGAATCAACTCATCACAGTTTAACGGCGTAATTATACCATTAGCACATTTTTGTATCACTTCGTCATATAACTGCTGCTCATTTTGCTTCACAACGGTGCTATTCAAATAAGCCACTACATCAAAATTGGCAGTAAAATCACTAACTGAGTATTGATGTTTTTCCGGACAATCAGAATGAGTATAGTATTTAAGCGTAAAAAATTTATTGCTTTTGATTTTGCTAACCAAATCTGCTTTTATGTCAAACCACTTAGCAACCGATTCAAAATCCCAGCTTGTGTTACCAAAATTCAGATAACAGTGATAATGCGGTTTCACCGGCTCGCCTGATGTTTGAGAAACATCTTGGTCATGCAGCATAATCGCATATTGCCTGACAGAAGTGCGTTTATTTATTTCTTCAATAATCTTCTGAACATTCCAGCCGTTGTCAACATATAACATCACCTCAAGGTGCTTATACTTTTTACCATTTGGCACAACATAACCTCCTTCTTTTCAAATCTAATCGTTTTTTACACCTTTACACCTGCCGTTAAGACGCTGCCCAACGGCAGGAAAAGGCATATACAATCTAATTCAAGAGTATATTTTAACACATTACACTCTTAGAATTGGTCTGGAGCAAGCCCCAGACAGCCGTCCGCAGGGGCAGCTGCCGCTTATGGGCGGTCTCGGCTCCCTACGGCCAGCTATAGATTAACAACCAATCTTTCTTAGCGTTTAGGTGCAATACCCTCAGCTGAAGCCGTGAACTGCAAGCTGTCCCTGCCAGCCTTGTTATAGGAAATATATGGCCGTACCTGCAAAGCGGTAAAGCTCACAGGGATACTTTGCCCGGCTTGTACCTCCAACAGCTTATTGCCGGGGATTTTCACGTCCAATTTCTCAAACCCACGCTGAGGCAGCACAACGGTATATTTATAACCCAAAATGTTATCTGTCCGAACCTTGTTCACATACTCAAAATACGGCCCAGTTTCTATCAGCAGCATCTCCTTCCCCAAACAACTATTATCAATCCATAAATTCTCTTTAGACAACGTGTTCATTAACAATCAACTCCTTATTTTTTTATTAGCTCAACTTGGAGCTGTATCGTTATACGGATTTTCTCAAAAAAATATTAGTAGATTTCAAACTTTTTTGAAATTTTCTGAAAAAATTTTTGCTTTGATAGTAAACGATAAAACTTAAATTTAAGCATAGCAAAAGCCACAGAAAGTCAAACAATAGACAATCTGTGGCTTTTGTTATACTTAATTAAAAACTGCTAATCTTCTATATGATTAAAGATGTAAAAACACCAATCTCTCTACCAAAGATGTATACTAAACAATACATCTTATTTCATTAAATTATCCTAATTAAAAACTAACTACATTCGTTCAGCAACATTTCTTGTTATTTTATAATAGCTTAAAACCTCTCGAACATCTAAATCATTACATTTATATTCATCATCTTTAAATTTATTATTTGCAATTATTTTTTTTGCTATAGTCAGCTGTTCAGATGAAAGCGCATTAAATTTATCCCACCACTCATTAGCCAAATCACAATCATTAGCGGATTGTTTTGTATAACGCCCTACAAGTTGTATACGTAAATTTGCATCATACATTCTACGATAAATAATAAAAGTTTCTGGCATCCACATTATTCGCCAAAAGTCTTCAATATTTTTTCCAAAAGCTTCTTCAAAAAAATCTACACCTTTACCAATTTTTCCTTTTGTTGAATTTAAAACAGCTTGAACAGCACGAATAAATTTTCTATTCCAATGTTTACCAATATAATCCCGATTCATAAAAAAATCTTTATCGTTAATTGGGTGATACTTCATAGGAAAGGAATAAATTGTTGCGTCCAGTTCTTCACACAATTCAACATTCATTCTTAAACGATAATATAACTCCTCTGGTTTATCATCAAAATTATACAAAAGGTAATTTGACAGTTTTGTTATTCCATTATTAACCGCAACACGAACAGCCTTTTCATAAATATCACGCAACTTCCAGTGATCAAAAGCAATTCTTAAGGGTTCAATATTAACCTCAGAAAGTTTTTTCATATTTGCATCTGTAATCAATCGAGAATCAATACCCTGATTAAAATCAACTATTCTTTTTCGTTTAGAAACCTTATGTGCATTTTCATACAGTGGACGCACATAATCATCTAAATTAAGAATGGACTCTTTCGTTGCTGTATATGAAAACAAACAATGAGCCTCCTCCAGTTTTGCGTATAATTCTTTCTTTATAGATGTATCTTTAATCCTTCCCATCAAATCTTTATATATTTTAACCGCTTTTCTTATATAGGCACGATCGTTATAGGATTGTTTCAAATTATTAATCACAATGCTATATTCATCAGGAACAATATAGGTCGCATTTTTTTCAAAACCGCATTCCTTTATTTCATCAATGATTTTATCATAACAACTAGAAGCCAGAACATTATTATCAAGCAACAATAAATTTCTTTGTTCGCCAAAGTGATCTTTGGTTGCATCTATACAGTTTTTCAAACTAATATAATTACGATATTCTTTTTCCAATTCTGGAACGGCACAGAATTTGCATTTATTAACACAACCCCTTGTTGTATAACCAAAATATGCATTATGAGCAGGATAAACATAGTCTATTTCCTCAAGAATTGAATAATCCAACGGCAATTCGTCAATGATTAAAGAATTACCTTCATCAACATCGCCAGCGTGGTTTAACAAACCAATAAAAGGATGTATGCCAGTAGCTTCATAAACTTCATTGGGCAATAAAGATGACATTATTCCTCCAACCATAACATCCTTTTCGGATTTACATAATTGCTTTGCAAAGTTAATAGTATCAATAGTTATATTCCAATAAAATGTAAACAAAGTAGTTATACCCACTTTGTCAAATTTAGGGTTGGTAAAATATTCTTTATCTTTATATTTTTTTCGATATTCTTTCAAAGCATCCAAAATACATTCCGATTGTAAAAGAGGCTGATTATCCAGAACATCATATTTACCCAATTTAACAAAATTAAACAAAACAGGATAATACTCTTTCCAAAATATATCAGGATAACAAATTTCCAAATGTTTAAGTAAGTCTTCACAAATCAATTCAACAGCCAGCAAACGCATATCGCCTTTATAAAAACGAACATCATCTCCAACCATTCTATAATATGTAGCCAATTTCATCAAACCAATAGGCGGATATTTATTTTTATAATTAGGCTCAACAAGCAAAATTTTGCGATTCATAGGATTTAACTCATTTCTTCCTTGATTTTTTCAATTATCTGTTCTGCAATATCTTTAGGCGCTATATCTGTTATAATAGACAAAATACGGCTAATCAATTTTCTTTCATTACGATTTAATTTTGACATACCTGCTGTTATATAAGGATTTTTACTCCCTTCAATTTCCGGTAATATAATAGCATTTTCATAATTTATATCAATTTTATCTGCATTATACTTTCGTTCGATATTTTTACGAACTTCTATCAAAGGAGCAATAATATTATTATCCACATTAGCCAATACTTTATCGGCTTCCTCAGCTTTTCTCTTAGCATTTTCAATATCTTGTTGTAATTTCTGCTTATCTTCTTCATTTATAAAACTATTGGATTTTTGTTTATTGTCGAAATCCTCAACTTTAGCAATATATTCTTCCTTACGTTTATAAGCATTTTTTATTTTATTACCAACAGTATATAGTTTATGTAGAACATCATAAAAATACGCTCTTAATGCATCTTCAAAGTCTATCCTTACTTTATTTTCATTGAAATAATTACGTTGTGAATTTGGAATAAGTTGTTTGCTAACACTAAATACTTCCCCTACAAAATAATAATTACCACGACTCTCCTTAAACAACTCAGCAAGTGCATCATCATTACCAAGTTGTATATTGGCGGTACGGATTCTCAAACCACGCATAAGGTTATTTTTAGGAATTTGTTTTTCAAAGCAAGAAAGACCAATCCACATCCAAGCAAGCATCTCACCATCAGAATCATAAAAATCCTTAAACTCCAGATTGTAAATCTCGTCATAATCTTTTAATTGTGAACCATTTTGTTCTTTTAAACGAGTTTTATATTCCTTAAATAATTGAGAACCATTTACTTTTATACAATACTCATCAATGTGATAATTTATTTCTTTGGCATGGTCATAAATCCGACTTCTAAAGATAAAAGTATTTTTATAAGCAACTGGAGCAACAAAACTCAAATAGTCTTTAACCTTACCTTCATCCAACAAAGCTGTATTTTCTTTATTTATATCGATAAGTTCAACTTCAAAAAAATGCTCTTCCGATAAAGCTGGTTGGCTGTCAAATTTAACAATGGAATCCCATATATCATCAAGAGTATATTTTTTATTTTCCACAAGCATTGCTCGCATTTTCTTTGCATCACAAATCATAACTGAAGCTGTTTCTTCACCCACAGCGGAGGTTGTAAACTTCAATGTTTTACAATATGCAAGTCCACAAAGTCTACCAATCCCTCTGAAACCTTTATCTTGACCAATCTTTTTATTACTGTTAGCTATATCCCCTAAATTTTCACGGAAATCAGCAGACAGTACACCTGTAGCATTATCTTTAATGCTAATATAGCGTTTTTGTTCATCAATGTATATATCCACAAGACCTTCATCAGCGCTTAGTATACCATCGCTTATAGCTTTATCAATTTGATCACAGGCATTTTGTATATATTCCCTATAAATTACTTTGGAATCTGAATACATACCTGTTGTTAGATTATCTAGTATGTTTTTCCCAACTGTTGCCATAATATTTCTCCTTATTTGAATTGTTTATATATAGGCTTAGGAAATTTTATGCTTAGCAAAGACCTAAATATAGGGTTTTGGATAATATATTCTCCCTGCTTCAGACGTGTCAGCATTGTCTTATAAACAGATGGAATACTTCTATAATCACTTTTGGAAACTTCGATAGAGTTGGTTCTTCCATAAGCATGAGTAGAGCAGTTACCGGTAACCCTATCATGAATTGCACTTCTAAACTGTTCAGCAGCAAATAAAACAACACCAAGCGAACGGCCACGCTCAGCAATATCAAGGACCTGTTTTAATATAGGTGAATTTTTAGGCATCTCTTTAGAGGCATACTTATTTAATTCATCAATAAAAATCACTATTCTAGCTGGTGGATTCACACCCTCATCACCGCTATATTGCCCCAACTGCAAGTCATAAATAGTACGAATAGCATCACCAAAAACAAAAGCCTGCTTATCCTCTGAAAGTTTAGCAATGTCTATAACGTGAACTTCATTTTTCTTAATATACTTTAAAGCATCACCAATTCTCGTTTCACCATAATCTTCTCTAATATCACGGGCAAACATTTTATTATCAGATATGCTTTTATTTATAATTCGATAAAACTTTCGCCAGCTGACCACCGGAATTTCCTTATCAATTTTAGTAGTTTCTGTAGAACACTTTTCCTTAACAGCTTCAAGAAATTCCTGCCAATCATTTAACTGGCCAAACTTTCCTTGTCCCGACATTATATATGTAATAATAGAGTCCATTGTCTGAGATGAGTCATCTATGTTAGCAAACATTAAATCTAAATTATCTTTATCATATTTATAGATATATTTATATTTCTTTGCTCTTTTCTTTTTTATATTATCCTCTACATCTTCTGGAGTCATATATGTATTCCAATGTTTTGTATTAGGGATGGAATACGGGTAATAATAATGTACATTCTTAAATGGCTCTGGTGTCAAACCCAATCCTTTATACAATTTCAATGTTTGCTCTTTAACCTTTTCCGGATTGTTTTCATCAATAAAATCATTAAACTGTTCAATAGCCATTAAATCTTTGCCCTTAACATTGAAGAACACAAAGCCAACACTATCTTCACACGCATCGTCCATAGCCAAATAATAATCCTGAATTGCTTTTAATAAAAACATTGCATAAGATGTTTTGGCAGCCAAACCTGAAATACCAGAAATATTTAAATGAGCGCCCTCCGGTCCAATAATAAACTTAGAGTTTAAATTAACCGGTAAAGTTACTTTTTCACAATCTTTTGCACCTGCATACATTTCCAAATAGCCACAAACTAATGGATTTTTTATATCATCCAAACCCAAAGCATAATTAATTTCTGAAGCTGTCGCCAACATAACTTTAGCATTATTTTGCAAAGGAATATATATATTGGCAGTATTGCAGATAACCTTAGCCTTTACATAATTCATACCTACACGAAAAGTATTCTCTTCAACATCTAAATCACCAAAATCACTAGATATAAAATTGGTTAAAAAACTGGTGGCATCAGTTATATGCGCAATATCCTCAATAACACCATAAGAAAAAGAACCATTTACATGCTGTATTTTTACTATATCAAAAGGATTTAGCACCAAATCAGGCGCTGTCCAAAATGTAAAATCATCAATAGTTGTTGGATTCTTTTCCGTTGCCAATACTCTACCAATTAGATTATTTGCCATAGTTATATCTCCTTAAAATAAGTGCAAAAAGGTTTCCGCGCTTATATATTTACTTTTAACATAGGTTTCTGTTAAAAACACAGGGTATAAATGATTAGCCCAACGTCTATCATTTCCATAACATGTAGGCGTTCTCTCATTTATAATATTTGCAGAAATTAAATCAATAACATCACTGTCAATACCCTTATCAATCTCATCATCCATCATTATTTTTTCAACTTTCACAACACCATCAAAAGGAGTTTGTGTTCTGCTCTTATCTCTCAACCTAATATACCAAACACCAAATTGAACATCACCTAAATAATCTTTATTTACAAATCTTGCAACAGGTGTACGACAAAAGACCGGTAAGTTAGCAATATAATTGGAATTTGGTTTGCCTGTATGATCATAACAACTTTCTGGATTAAATGATTTAGACACACCTATAACCCAGTTATAATTATGTCTTATCTTTTGTAGCGTTCTCAAATCTTCACGTCCAGATTTCATAATTTTATATTCAAGAGAACCATCTTTCAATAAGTAAGCATCCTGACCCAATCTTTTATCTTTTACAAGTTCTGCAACCATACGCTTTTCTGCTTCAATCATATAATCTTGTATAGAAGCAATAGCTAAATTTTCCAACTTATTTTCTTGCTTATTAACTTTTGATGTTGAATATGGAATTATAGCTGAAAATTGTAATTTCAGTCGTTGCAATTCTTCACTTTTATTTAGTTTATCAGTTCTCGCAGCAAAGAAAGAATCATCGTCCCAACCATCATCATTTGATTTGTCCGGCAGTGCCAAAACAAGCTCCCTATAAAAGCGTTCAACAAACATTTTCCTATTTTCTCTTCTACAGCAACCGACACCTATCTGGCCTGCTACTACTGGAAAAATCTGTTTATTATAAGCAATATCATCTACCTTAAACACATGACGAGAACCGTCTAAAAAAAATTTTAATAATGGCAAATCATTCTTTATTTGATCTGCAAGCGGTTTAATATTCACTGCTGACTTATGGCTTACTGTTTCAGCTGACTCCTGCCATTTCATAATTTTATTTTTATCATCATCATAATCAATAGAAGGCATACCAATAGAATCATAGCTATATTTATGAGTATGATAACTTATACCTTTAGTATCAGCAGCAACAATCTCCATTATTTTAGGCATAAATATACTCCTTTAATAAACTATCATTCAATCGTTTGTCCCAAATTATACCAAGTTATAATAATGCAGACAAAACTTTAAGCTGAGCATCATTCAAAATATTCATTTTTCGCAACTGAGTTATGAACGCCTGTTTAAAAGTTTCCTTAGCTACAGAGTTCAACGCCTCTTTAGCATAAATAAAACCAATTATTTCATTCAGTTGCAGCCTTAAATCATTAACTGTCAGCGTTTCATAAAAATCTTTATCCACACCTACTACACATAAATTAGTAAACGAAGCAAGACTATTTATAAAACTGCCATACTGTGCTATATACTGTTGTAATGTATACCACATAATTTCTTTACTATTCGAGTTTATGGCTTCATAAACTTTTTGTCTTTTCAAATTAGCAATCGAAATAGTATGTGTAGCTTGGGCAGCCTTTTTCATACAATCTATAACTGTAATAGTTCTATCAAAATTTTGAGTTTGCAAACTTTCCATAATCTATTTTCCTTATTTAATTCTAAAAAATCCTATTTTATATTATATACCTTTATATTCTTTAAAGCAATATATCTGCAAAATCACTTTAACAACCAGTCCAAAACATTCACCTGCTTAATTCCATTATGCGAAATAACCGGCTCAACATCCATAGTCAGCAAAAATTTAGGATTATGATCGTGAATAGCCTGCAATGGCGCCAACTCTCTGGCCAAAATGCTGCCGTCAGCGTCCTGCACCGTCTGTGCCACCTGGTAATATTCCTCACCCTCCTCGTTTATGGCGATAAAATCAACCTCCACTCGGTCAACCTTGCCCACATAAACCTCATAACCTCGTCGCAGCAGCTCCAGATAAACCACATTCTCCAAAATATGTCCAGAGTCCGCCCTTTTACTGCCCAGCAGATAATAACGCAAACCAATATCCGCCAGATAATATTTGCTGCCAGTTACCAGTAACTGCCGCCCTTTCACATCATAGCGTTTAGCCCGATACAGTATAAAACTATCGGTCAAGGCACTCAAATAGCTGTCCACCGTATGAGCGCTGATTTTCCGCCCAGCCGAAGTCAGAGTATTAGCAATCTTGGTAGAAGAACATAAATTGCCAATGTTGTCAAACATATAGTTGATAACATTTTCCAGCAGCGCCACATCAGAAATTCGCTTTCTGGCCACCACATCTTTCAGCACCACCGCCGTATAAATGCTCTCCAAATAAGCGCGAATGTCCTGCTTACGCTGCAAATCCAACACATAGGGAAATGAGCCGTTCTGAATATAATCCCGATATTTGAACAACAAATCCGTTGGCGCAGGAAAAGCCGAAACATACTCCTTAAAGGAAAGTGGCAGCATTTTTATCTCCACATAACGCCCAGAAAGCAACGTCGCCAATTCACCAGAGAGCAAATAAGCATTAGAGCCTGTTACATAAACATCACAGTTAGGCTTGATAAACAGGCCGTCAACTGCCTTTTGAAAGTCCGGCACATTTTGTACCTC
>CATJTQ010000050.1 GCA_949743325.1 uncultured Lachnospiraceae bacterium | reverse complement strand
CAAGTATCAGATTCTATTACTACTCCGTGGCTTAATGGTGAAAATTCATTAAACCATTATGATGACACTCTGTCTGTCAAAACAAGTGCATTTATTGATAAACTTAATCGTATAAAAGAGAATACATATAATGTACAGACACAGGCAGATATGACAGCAGAACAATTAATTACAACTTTTAGTGTGTCAAGTGAAATTCTTGAAAGCGAACTGTTAAGAATACAGTCAGAGTTGTCATCCGATTATGATAAAAGTGTTCAGCTTTATAATTCAATAAATGATGTGTTCAGCGCAAATAATCTTGACAATTCAACTATTCTGGGCAAACTTCAGGAAGTTGCAGGAGGTCTTGATAATGTAACATGCGCAGCAATTGGCGCAGCTGATGAGTTTGAAGATATGAAAGATATGATTGAACTCTTTAGACAATCAGCGGAAATTGCGGGAGAAGTTGCAAACAGAACAATAGATATAATGTCTTCAAAAGTGTCTGATTTAACGACAAATCTTACGAACGCTGCAAATAAAGGAGCTGAATTAGGAAAGCAGCTTGCCCAGAATGTAGAAAACGCACCTGCCAACATAACTGAAAGTCATGGATATAAAATCATTAATATGACAACAGGTGAAGTAATTGATGATTTGGGGATGGTATTGCCACAGACAGCAAATGTTTTATTAAAGAAACAACAGTCCAGATATCCATTGCAGCCTTTAAAGCTGCAGGCTTACGCAAAAGGCGGTGTTGTCAAGAAAGATAATAACCCTCTAAATCCTATAGCAAAATCTATCGGTGAAGATGTAATGGTTGCTGCAAAACAAGGCGAAGCACTGCTTGATATTAAACAGACAGCGGCAATGACAAATATTGCAGAACATCTTCCAGAATTAGCAAAATTGGTAAATTTACAGGCTAATATTTCTTCTCCATTTACTCACCGAAATATGTTTCCAGAGAAAAAGAAAATAGAGAATATTAATATTAATGGTGGAGATATAGTTGTAGAAGGTAATTTAGATAATGTAACGTTAAAAGAAGTTGGAAAACTAATGGATAAAAAGATACAAACAGCTTTTGATATATTTACCAGAGCTGCAACAAGATAAAATATAAAGAATAATAGTATATAGGGGATGTAACTACTACTCTACTACTCCCCTACTACTATTATTCTTAAAAAAGAGGTGAAATATAATGTGTCACAGTGATTATGAAAAAAAGCTTATAAATGATTTGGCTATGGAAGTTATAAATATGTACGAAATTTCTATTCCTATCTCTGATATTGACTTAGTGGTAAAAAGAATGGGCGGGAAAGTTTTTGAAAATATTTAGCCCGCAATCCCATCAAGCTTTAGCTCGTGGGTAGTTCACGATCCGTTTATGTGTAATTGTTATATAATCTGAAATATATATAAATTCTTTATAAATTATAAAAGATAAGAGTAAAGGCGATAGAGTTTCTGTCGCCTTTTAGTATGTAAAAAATGAATAGACAAGATATATTAAACATAATATTTGATAAATAAAAAAATAAAAGCGAGGATTAATTTGAATAAAGGTAGCAAAGAAGGAAAAACGATTAAAGTAAATGTAGTATATGGGGATAAGAAATTAGTTGATTGTATGAAAAATGTTATTAAGAAACATGTAAAACAATAGAGAACATTGCTTATTTTATATTAAATATTGAAAAATAATGACAAAATACCTTGAGTGATGTATACTCAATAAGGTATACATCTGCAAGGATATAATAAAACGATTGGAGAAGTGAGAATGAAGAAAAATCGTGCGGTATTATATCTTAGATTATCTAAAGAGGATGTAAATAAAATTAATACAGGTGATGACAGTGCCAGTATAAAGAATCAGAGACTTTTATTAACAGAATACGCATTAGAGCATAATTTTCAAGTTGTACATGTTTATTCAGATGATGATGAGAGCGGATTATATGACAATAGACCAGATTTTGAACAAATGATAAAAGATGCAAAGTTAGGTCAGTTTGATATTATTATTGCAAAAACTCAATCAAGATTTTCAAGAAATATGGAACATATTGAAAGATATTTACATCATGATTTGCCTAATATGGGTATTCGCTTTATTGGTGTGGTTGATGGGACTGATACTGCTAATAGAGGAAATAAAAAATCAAGACAAATTAATGGTCTTGTAAACGAATGGTATTGTGAGGATTTATCTGATAATATTCGTAGTGCATTTAAGGCAAAAATGAAAAACGGAGAGTTTATAGGTTCTTCATGTCCATATGGATATATAAAAGATCCTAAAAATCATAATCATTTAATTGTTGATAAATATGCAGCGCAAGTAGTTAAAAAGATTTACAGGCTGTACATTGAAGGTAATGGAAAAGCTAAAATCGGTTCAATTTTATCATCAGAAGGTATATTAATTCCTACATTATATAAAAGAAATGTTTTGGGTGAGAATTATCATAACTCTAAACTGCTTGAAACAACAAAAACATGGTCTTACCAAACAATACATAGTATATTAAATAATAGAACTTATTTAGGTGATTTATCACAGAATAGGGCAAATACACTGTCGTATAAAGATAAGAAAAAGAAATACCTTCCTGAGTCAGAATGGATAATTGTAAATAATACACATGAACCTATTATTGATAATGAAACATTTAACAGGGTTCAGGAATTGCAAAAAGTAAGGACAAGAAGTGTAGGAGATACAGCAGAAAACGGATTGTTTTCAAGTTTATTGTTTTGTGCAGACTGTAAACATGCTATGGCTAGAAATTATGCAAGACGGGGTACAAGAGGTTTTATTGGTTATATTTGTAGAACATATAAAACGCAAGGTAAAAAATTTTGTTGTAGTCACAATATAGGAAAAGAAGAATTAGAGACAGCTGTACTTCTATCAATTAAAGAAGAGGCAAAAAAGATTCTCTGTGATAACGATATTGATGAATTACAGAAAATGCAAGTATATTTGGATGGCAAATATCAATATGAATTACAATTAGATAATTTAAAACAGCAGATAGAAAAGAATGAAACGTTTAAGAGAAAAACATATCAAAGTTATATGGAAGAAATAATCACAAAGGAAGACTATACTAAATTTGTAGCAGATTATGATAAGCAGATTGAAGAATTAAATAAACAGAAAGAAATTGTATTTCAGAAAATGGATATTCAAAAAGAATTGGATAGCCAGTATGATATATGGGTGGAAATGTTTAAAGATTATATAAACATTGAAGAACTTACACGAGATGTCGTATTAGAGCTGATTGAAAAGATAGAAGTTAATTCAGATAGTTCTATAAACATATATTATCGCTTCCAAAATCCATATGAAATAGCATAATGTCTACTATATGTATACGACGCATACAAATTAGGTGGTCTCGTAAACGCCCATTTTAAGGGGTGTCTACTATATATATATGACGCATGTGTAGCCATGGCAGAGCATATTGCTGGAACAGAAGCGGCATTTGTTGAGAAAATGAATGAGAGGGCAAAAGCTCTTGGTATGACACAGACT
>CATJTQ010000049.1 GCA_949743325.1 uncultured Lachnospiraceae bacterium | reverse complement strand
TTGAGCCTTTTGCACTTGCGTACAGGCGGAGTACGCTGCAAAAGTCATAGTTTGTATAATATGGTTCCTGTCGCTGGTATTCCGCCTCCTGTTATTTAGCGGACGAGAATAGCAGGATATATAAACAGCTTTAGGCCGGTGGGAATGTTCATTTCCGTTAGCCAACAATTCCTGCCAGCCACTGGGCTGTTTATTACTAAATATAATAGCATAATAAGCGGTATTATAAAAGACCTTACTGTGCATAAATATTTGATATAATGCTGTTAGAAAGGAAATAAAAATGCCTATACCTTTAAAAGATAGCAATAAAATTAAAAATTTGCACTGGCTTTGCTGCCCAAACTGTGGCACTAAAACCAATATTGGAATTTATCCACAAACTACACTGGTGTTCTTCCCTCTTTACTGCCCAGAATGTAAAACGGAAACACTAATAAGCGGTACAAATTGCTTTATGATGAATAGCGAAGACGTGCATAGCGCCTATATGAAAACCAGAAAGTCGGTTAAAGAAACAAGCCAAGAACCTAAATTCAATAAAACGGATTAAGGTTTTTTATTTTTCAACAGAGTTGTTACGTATAGCTAATAAGATTGCCTCTATAATAGGGGCTAGTGCTTTGGCTTCACTATTGCTGCAATCATCAATTAGAGAATGAAGATGTTGGATTGCCGGTTCCTCTATTGGTTTTTCCGGGTTAAATATTTCTCTTGCGTCTATTTTTAACGCTTTAATCAGAGAATATAAAACTTCTAATTTAGGGTTGCCCCGATATTTTTCAATATTTATTATAGTGCGAACCTCAATATTAGCTTTGGCAGCTAACTGTACCTGTGTTAATTCATTTTCTAATCTTGCCTTCTTTATACTTTTGCCTAACAATTCGGCACAATATTTCATAAAATTCACCTCATATATATTCTACAATACACTACGTTCCAATCAAATTCTCTACAATACGCTTTTCGTATGTATTTTAAGTCATATGGCTGTTTGGAGGAAATGACAGATGATACATATTGTTAAAACTAATTTGGTGAATTTCAGCACAGTTTAGCAGGTCGTTATGATAGTGTTTGTGAGCTGTGGTTCGTAAAAAAAGTAAATATTTTTGGCTGTCGTTCGCCTCCTTATTTTCAAGGTTTCTAAATTATAGAAATTTTGAGATTAAGGAGATTTTTTTATGTATAACAAAAAGAGCGATTACGCTTTAAATAAAAAAGATAAAGAAGCCATTGTGAGCAGAAATGCTATCGGTGAATATATCAAACTGACTAAAGAAGAGTTTGCCAGCGAGGAAGAATTTGCCCATTGGAAAGAATGGTCGGACGATGATTATAGACAGGAATATAATGCTGAACAAAGTTATAAACGCCTAAAGAATAAGCTGCAAAAGCAGGCGGAATATGAAGTCGTTTCTTTATCCGTGGAGCAAATTTTGTTAAATGATTTGGCTGATGAAGAAAGAAAAGCTTTGCTAAACAAGATTAAATCTGTTTTGACCGAAACACAGTTTCGGCGGTTATGGCTGTATTATGTTAAAGGTATTTCTATGACAGAAATCGGCAAGCTAGACAAAGTTTCAAAAGTAAGTGTTCATTATTCCATTGAAGCAGCAAAAAATAAAATTGTAAAAAAGTTTTCTAAAATACTTAACAAGCAGCTATAAACAGATGCTATTTATAGAGGAATAAATTTCCTGATAAAAATCTTATGTAATAAAACAGTTCTTTGACATTTTAATATTATATATTGCAGGCACAAAAGCTGCACCAGAGCGAAGCATAGTGCGCCGCCAAGACTTCTATTTTTAGAACGAGCGATAAACGCAAACTATGGAAATCAGTTTGGCAAACTGACCGCCAAGACGGTGCAGTGTTGATAATGATACTTGCTCACGCCTACCCACAGACTTGCGGTAGAACTCAATACTGTTTGATACAACCGACAGCGTGGAGTTATGACAGCCCTGCCAAGGGCGGCCTGCAATATAAACCCTCATATGAGGGTGATATAATCCCCGCAAGGGAACAATATATCTTTTTATTTTAATAAAATTGGAGTGATAACATTGGAAAACAAACAGCAGACTTCATACAAAGAAGTCAAAATCGGCGGAACGCTGTATAGAGTTACCAGCGTTTTCACCGGCGAAAAGGATTTGGCTAAAACTTTGGAGCAGTTGGCTATCCGTAAGGTTATGGCTGAAAAAAATGATTCATAAAAAGTTTTTTAAATTTTACAAAAAAATATCAGTTTCAGTTGGCGACAAGTTTGCGCTCATTTGGCGTTTGGCGTATAATTAAATCATTCAAATACAAAAGCAATATTTGAATGGGAGCCATTTTGCCGCACAGCGTATGAATACGGAAAGTCGGGAGGTTAAAAAAATGACTGAGGAAAAAACATACAATGTCGGCATTTACTGCCGCTTGAGCAACGATGATGAGCGCAGCGGCGAATCTGTAAGTATTGAAAATCAAAAGCTGCTTTTGCAGCAATATGTCAGAAGTCAGGGCTGGAATGAAATTGATGTGTATATTGACGACGGCTATTCTGGCACC
>CATJTQ010000048.1 GCA_949743325.1 uncultured Lachnospiraceae bacterium | reverse complement strand
TAAAATCTTTTCTGACTGGGATATGCCGGAAGATACTAAGGAAAAATACTTTATGCATGATAAAATCAATGATATTTCGGAAAGAAGAGAGATATATTCAAGAAGTAAAATCAGTCTCTATACAATAAACCGGGCGATGGTTAATGGAATCCCTCATCAATGCTTTGACATAATGGGTGCCGGAAGCTTATTAATAACAAATAAGCAAAAAGATTTATATAATCACTTCACAAATGGAAAAGATTTAATTATATTTGAAGATGAATTTGATTTGGAACAAAAATTATTAATATACTTACACAATAATAATGAGCGCAATGAGATTATTGAAAATGCAAGAAGAAAGATAAATAATGAGCATTTAATAATTCATAGAATTCGAGAAATATTAAGCATTTTCTAATATCATGACTAATTAAAACATAAAAACTTCTAAAGATCACTTTGGGGACACTTTATATTAACTAATATAGAAAAAAGTATCCCCCCTTATTTATAAAAATATTATTCCATATATGCTACTGCTGTTTCATCAAAAAACTCTACTTTATATCCATAATCCGAAAGTATTCTTCCATCATTCTCATCTATAATAAAAATACCTCCGTCATAAGGCTGAGACATATCAAAATTATAATGCCCAAATTTACTCACATTAAGAAAAGCATCTGGATAATTAGTATACTCAACCGTGTCAATATAATCTCTTACTGGATATTTGCTAAACAGAAGAATTTTACTATAAGAATAATTTGGGGAAACATATATCGCCTGCCCACCACCACTCTCAAATACAGATTCGGCATACTCAACCGCTTCATCCAGCCCTTCATCGAACAAAGGCGCAATCTCATCATTATAATCAAGAAAATAATAACCAGCAAAACTAATAAATATTATACAAGCAAATGTTAAAACTGCTCTGGAAATTATACGTCCAAATTTAATTTTTCTATTAAGCAGATTAAGTACCCGAAAAATAGCAACAGCTATAAACATTACAATACTTAAATGAATACAATTAATTCTGTTGACATTAACAGCAATCAGACAACCCAATCCAAATGCGGTTACAAACTGGAGCAGAAGCAATGCATGTCCATCAAATTTCCTGCGGATAATACTTCTGCAAGTGCGGTATAAACAATAGATAAAACCAAAAATTGCAGCAATCATTCCACCTTTATAATACAATCCAAACTTTGGCGTTGTATTCCATATCAAACCATCATTTTGTGTCCACAGCATACTCCAGAGTCTATTTAAATTTCCAGATATATTGGTAAAAGATATTTCTGAATTCCTCATATACAACAATTTAGGTATAGAAAAAAATCTTGTGCTGATCTCGTCCATATATCCCCGATTAATCAGCAGAAAGAAAATCAACGGAATGGCTAAAAAAACAAGCACTAATAAAGCCATAAGCATCTGCAGGCTAAATTTAAACTTATTAACCCATACTAAATATAATGCCTGAAGAATAAGCAAAACAGGCACAAGCGGCCATATAGTCGCGTAACAATACAGACTCAACCCATAACATACAGCAGATACAATATAAAATTTAGGTCTTTCAATTCCAAGCACAAAAGCATATAAGCCAAATAAAAGAAAACCCGGAGCTAAATTTGATTCTAATCCCCACCTTGCCATCATAATATGCCATGGGCAGATTGCAAGAATAAAAAGCGCAATTAATGCCTGTCTTTCATTAAACAATCTGCTGAACATTTTATATAAAACATAAAGGCTTACACAGGCAACAATAACCTGAGGAAGTCTAACAGTCCAGGCATGTAATCCAAAAATCGCAATAAAAGGCATCATCAAATAACTGTTTAAAACATTCATTCCGCTTCCCCAAGATACAAAATATACAGGAAAGGCGTGTCCAGATGAGTCGATACCATGGTGCAGAAGAGAATATGATTCATAAGCAGAAAAAGCTTCATCCTGATTTAGACCACCAGGGATCAATCCAATATAAAATACCCTCATAAAAATTCCCACAATCATCAATACAAAAAAAACATATTTAGCCTTTACTTCTCTATTAAAAGTATTAATTTTCTTTTTTGTTAAACGCAGCTTAAAGCCTCGCACCATCTCAACCTCCAAAATGCTGTTACTTAAAAACAATAACGCATCCCATAAACATATTCATAAATTATCAACTTATAAAAAATTATAAAATCAACTTAGAGCTTCATCATTCTCAATATCTGCACCTGCACCCAAATCTTCAGGCTTAATATACAACTTAAAAATTCTATCTACAAGAAAAGAACATCCATATACTACTGAAGAAGTCGCAATCATTACCCAAATAAATGACAGCACAAGTATTGTTGACGCAATCCAAACACAAGCTATAAGAATAGCAATCAATAATAAAGTTGTTGGCAAATGCCGAAAGCCCAACAGAAATGCGTTTTTAAACGTGTGTCTTATTTTATTTTCAAGCCTTGCCTGGAGCGGAAAAACCCACACTAAAACTAACAAGGTCAAAAAAGAAACAAAACATAAAATAGAAAAAGCACCTGTATACAATGAACTGTCAGGAGAAATTGCATTTGGAAGCAAAAAGAAATCCCAAACAATCATAGATCCAAACAATGCCATAATTATCCAGATAATTGTACTCTGCAGAAAGTTCTGCCTAAATGACTTAAAGAAATTTTTAGCAATATAAGCATCTTCATCATTTACAATCTTAATTGTCACATAATATAAAGCTGTAGTAGAAGCTCCGATCGTTACAATCGGCAGACAGCATATAAACCACAAAACATTCAATATTACCAAATCAGACAACCTATTAAGCACATTAAAAAAAGGTCCTTCATAACTAAAAAAACTATTCATCCTTATCCTCCGTTTTCTATTTTGTTGCTGTAAAGCATATTATAAATTTAAAACTGACATAATTAAATATCAACATATTATTTTAATAAAACAGAATAAATTTCTCGTTTAGAGACGCCTCTATCTTTTGCAACCTGCTTCATCGCTGCCTTTTTGTCCATTCCTTTATCTAAATAAATATTCATATGTGCAACAACATCCATCTGGTGCCACTCATGTTGCATTTCCTTTTCAATATCCTTTGGATTTTTTCCTTCAATTACAACAACACATTCACCTTTTGGAGCATAGGTCTCATAATAATTTACAGCATCAGCTAATTTTGTTAAAAAAACAGTTTCATGTTTTTTTGTCATTTCTCTACATACAGTAATTCTTCTATTTCCCAGTGTTTCAAATAAAAGTTTCAATGTTTTTAGTAGATGATGCGGCGCTTCATAAATTACTATTGTTCTCGTTTCATTTTTTAACTCTTCTAATATACGACCTAATTCCCTCTTATCTTTAGGGAGAAATGCCTCAAAACAAAACCGTCTTGTAGAAAGACCTGACATTGTAAGAGCAGTTATACAAGCGACAGCGCCCGGAACAGAAGTGACAGTTATACCATTATCATGACACATAGACACTAAAACCTCGCCTGGATCAGAAATTGCAGGAGTTCCTGCATCTGTAATCAGTGCCACATTTTTTCCTGATATAAGCTCATCAATTAACTTCTTTGCTTTCTCTACCTTATTAAATTCATGATAACTTGTCATTGGCGTTGATATCTCAAAATGATTGAGAAGTTTTATACTGTTTCGCGTATCCTCAGCTGCGATTATGTCAACCTCTTTTAAAACCCGTATAGCACGCAGTGTTATATCTTCTAAATTCCCAATCGGTGTTGCACACAAATATAATATTCCAGCCACCTTTATTCCTTCCTTCTTCTATTTACACTCCATAATAGATTTATCAGCATAAATATCATATATATTGTCAGTGTAACTTCCATCCTTTTCGTATACAACAAGCGGTTTCTCTACTCTTATTCTCGGCTTAGCATCTTGTATCCCCTCAATAAGGACCATATTAGGCTCTTTGTCAATATAAGGATATACAAATCTCATTCGTTTTGGTTCTAATTTATATTTTGTCATCAAACAAAAAATTTCTGAGATTCTAAACGGTCTATGCACCATAAAAAAATGACCACCCGGCACTAACAGAGCCGACGCTTCTCTTATAACATCCTCAAGCTCACATAAAACTTCATGTCTGGCAATAGCCTTAGGCATATGAGGATTTACAAGACCATGATTGTAAATCATATATGGAGGGTTAGATGTTACAACATCAAACTTGCTTTTTCCGAATATTTTAGATGCGTCTTTAATATCACCTTCAACAATTTCAATTTTTTCAGCAAGAGCATTTAATTCCACACTACGCCTTGCCATATCAACGCTGTCCTCCTGAATCTCCAACCCTACAAAATGCTCTCCGTCTGTTTTTGCTTCCATTAAAATAGGGATAATGCCGGTCCCAGTACCCAAGTCCAGCATTTTCCCACCTTTTTTTACATCAGCAAATGCCGTCAGCAAGACTGCATCCATTCCAAAACAAAACTGACTTGGATTTTGAATAATTTTATAACCCTTTCGCTGCAAATCATCAATGCGTTCATCCTTTTTTAACACAATATCCATTTGCTCATCCTCTAATCATCATCAAGTTTTGATTTGCCTTCTTTTTTATCCAGAACCTCGAGCTCTCTTAGTTCTTCATCCGAAATATCCAATCGCTCTTTTCTACGAGCTAATTTAAACTTCAAATCGCTTACATTATATTCTCTTATTTCTTTCTCATTATCAATGTCAACTATAACTTTTACCAGCTGCCTTAAAACATTAACGCTAAGAACTTCGCCTTTAAGACCTTCTTTGTCTGTAACCCGATCTCCCACATTAGGAAGCCTCTTATTTAAATGCTCATAAGTATCTTCCTCATTCTTCAGGCAACACATAAGCCTGCCGCAGACACCGGAAATTTTACTTGGATTTAATGAAAGATTCTGTTCTTTAGCCATTTTAATAGATACTGGCGCAAATTCAGGTAAAAATGTATTACAGCATAGTCCCCTTCCACAAACACCGATTCCTCCAGTTATCTTCATCTCATCTCTAACACCAATCTGCCTCAGCTCTATTCTTGTCTTAAAAATTGACGCTAAATCTTTTACAAGTTCTCTGAAATCAATTCTTCCATCCGCGGTAAAATAAAATAACAATTTATTATTATCAAATGTATATTCAACTTCAATAAGCTTCATATCCAGCTTATGTTTCTCAATTTTCTCAAGACAAATATCAAATGCCCGCTCTTCTTTCTCTCTATTTTCTGCATTTGTAATATCATCTTCATCTGTCGCTATACGAATTACTGGTTTCAATGGCTGAACAATCTCTTCATCTTCAACTTCTGAAGCCCCCATAATAACAGTTCCGTACTCAACTCCTCTTGCAGTCTCTACAATTACATGAGCTCCTTTTTCTATCTGCAGATTTGCTGGTGAAAAATAATACACCTTGCCTGCTTTTCGAAAACGCACGCCTATTACTGTTGTCATTTCTAACTCTCCTTCATTGTGGATAACAAAAGTTCCATCGCCAAATCTATATTTACTCTGGCTTCCAGTCTCAGCTTAGCTGTCTTAATAGCTTCTATAACAGCTTCAATTTTACCATACGAGGTACGACTCGCCTGCTTTTTTATCTCTGTAATTTCTTCTTTAAAAATCAGCCTGTTAGCATCTGTTGTCGTCTTAAACATAAGCACATCTCTGTACCACACAAGCAGCAAATCTAAATACTCACTTAAATCTACCTTTTTATCCTGCACTTGATGAATATACTCTATCATCTCATGTACTTCCATATCCTTAACTCGTCTTACAAGACGAAGCGACATATCTTTCATTTCATTAAAATCTTCCGATTTTGCAAGCCTAATTGCACGTCCAACATTTCCCTGAGAAAATGCGGCACAAACAGAAGCTTTATAATCTGGCACCTGCATTTCCTTCATCAGATATGCTTTAATCTTCTCAATATTAACAGGTCTTAAATTAAGTGTAACACACCTTGACAATATAGTTGGCAGCATCTTATCTCTATTTGAAGTGAGCAATAGTATTATTACATACTCAGGCGGTTCTTCTATAGTTTTAAGCAAGGCGTTCTGCGCCTGACTTGTCATAAGATGCGCGTCTTCAATCATATATATCTTGTATTTTCCGCTATAAGGCTTTATCTGTACATCATTGTTAATCTGTACGCGTATATCCTCAACACCAATAACATTCTCTTTCTCACTGACAAGGTGGATTACGTCCGGGTGGCTATTAGAAAGAACCTGCTTACATGAATGACATTCCATACATCCATCAACACTGCTCTTCTCACACTGAAGAGCCATACAGAAAGAATCCGCAATTTTTTTCTTTCCACATCCCTTTTCCCCATTGATAATATAAGCATGGGAAACTTTATTCATCTCAATTGCCTTCTGTAGAAAACTTATAACATTTCCATGCCCAATAATATCTCGAAAATTACCCATATAACCACCTCCTAAGTATTTACAGGTTATTATAAATCATTGATTGAAAAAACAAATAACCTTTGATATAGTCGCCAAACACCTATACACATTCGCACTGTACATAATCATCGTAAAGCAAACAACATTATTTCAATTTATAATCAAATTGAAATATCAAGAAGCATACCCTCTATCTCTCCAACCTTATTTAAAATTGAAATTTGATCTTTCTCATCTTTCATCAATTCCTCAGCCAAATCATCAAGATTTTTGTTTACCGCACGAACAATACCATATACTCTATGTCTGCCTCTTCTGTCAAGAAAATTTTCTCTTGAAAACTCATGAGAATGCGTTACTACCTCATTCATAAAATCTTTTACAAGAGCACGGTATTTCTTCATATCTTTAATATCCATATGAGTAGAAATTTTCTTTCCCTGTGCACTTATCTCATCCATAAGTCCTGAAAGTTTTTCTTTTAACTCGCCCTCTTCAATATGGCTGATTAACGTAAACTTAAAACCTTCGTCAGCAGTCTTAACCTGTTTCTCAGGCGCTACAGTATCAATACTGTTAGTCTGTTCTACCTTTATCTCCATCCAATCAACTCAATTCTTCTTAAAATTATTTTATATATTATAACAAAAATCCACTGCTGTAACAATATGTTTATAAAAAACTGCCAGCTTATTTTTTCAATAATGCCGACGGATCTTTAGATAAACTACATATCCTCTTCCAATACGCGGCTTATATGCTCAGATATCTTTTTCAGACATTTATTCTTACTTATATTATTATAATAATATTCAATGCCGGCAGCCTTCAAATTACATAATGCAAAATCCGCCTCATCTGCCAAATACCTTCTGCAAAGTTCAGCGTATTTCGGACGACTCTGCATCTGTTCTCTCTTAACCGCCCTAATAAGGCGTTCACCATCATCTACTTCAATGTAAATTGGCACAAGCCTATCTTCTCCAAAGTACTCTTTAATCTTAGAATATGATTCCAGAGTTCCTATCATTAAATAATGATAACTTTCTATATCTATGCTTCCATCATCCACAGTCATATATTTCCATAATCCGTGAATGGTATTATATTCTCTAATCTCAATGATCTTCCTCTCAGACTGTAATAATGATACAGTTTTCTCATCAATAAAATAATAATCAACACCATTTATCTCCCCCTCCCTCATAGGTCGGGTCGTATACAAAACTACAGGCTTCAATTGAGGGAACTCCACCCTAAGACTTCTATATAAAGTATCCTTACCTGATGAACTTTTTCCCATCAAAAAAAATATTCTTCCCATTTCAATTTTCCTCAATAAAAAATTTCTATATTTTCAAAACTTTTATCTTTAAGACCCTCAATATTAAAATTACGTGCCTTATATTCCTCAATCTGTGAAATAATCGCTCCGTTTATTCTCTCTCCTGGCACAATAATCGGACAGCCTGGCGGATACAAGTAAACATATTCACCTGATACTCCACCAATACTTTCTCTAAGCGGTACTTTTTTTAAATTTTTATTATCTGCTTCATAAATCGAACAGACAATTTCCGGGGCATTATATAACCCTGTTTCTAAAAACATTTCATTTCCATTTTCAACTAAATCATTATCTATTTCATATAATGCTTCATACAGGCGATTAAAACCTTCCCTGCTGTCCATAATTGAAGTGAGAGCCAACACATAATTAGCAGCTGACATTTCCATCTGCAGATGATAGTCTTTTAATAATATTTCATACAGCCATTGCCCATCACAGACTTGCCCTGTATATTTATTTTTCAATCCACTGCAAAATATAAGAATTTTAGAAATATCTTTTGCAAAAACATTTCGTTGCGGCACTTCATTTATGTAAACTTTAAGTTTTTTCAATGATTTAGTTTTAAGATAGAAATCTCTCAGCTCAGCAATAAATCTATTATAGTAAATCTCTCCTTTAGATTTAATAAACCTTATACAACTGTCAATTCCCGCCATCATAACATATGATGGGCTGCTGCTCTGATAGATTAAACTATATTTTTTTATAACCTCCTCAGATACACGTCCCTTACGCAAATGCAAAAGCGCTGTCTGTGTCATTGACGGAAGAGTCTTATGTAAACTGTGTACTACTATATCAGCACCAAGACTCAAGGCACTTTTTAAATCTGATGCAAATCTCTCATATAATACAAGATGTGCTCCATGAGCCTCATCTACAATTAACGGAACATTATTCTTATGACAAATATCTGCAATTGAAGCTATATCACTTATAATTCCATCATAAGTCGGCGAAGTTATTAAAACTGCCTTAATATCATTAATTTCATTAAAACAATTGATTAACTGATCTGGAGAGATACTTCCATTAAAAGAAACCCCATCACATATATATTTTTCCGGGTATAGATATTTAATTTTCATACGATTTAAAAATGCAGCGTTATATGCCGATTTATGGCAATTTCTTGCCATAAGAAGCGTACCTCCATTATTGGATGCAACAGCGCTAACCGCAATAAGCAGTCCGACAGTACTGCCATTTATCAGAAACCAGCTTCTGTCTGCACCAAAAAATTGCGCTGCAAAATCCTCAGCCTGTTTTAATATTCCGTCTGCATTATGCAGATTATCAAAACCTTCAATCTCTGTTATATCAATATCCACTGGAACATATGAGATATCATTATTTCTTTTATGTCCTGGCATATGAAACGGATAAATATCTGTCTGCGAATATTCTTTAAGTTTGCTAAACAAAGAATATTCATTATTTTGTACTGACATATCTAATCTGCCAGCCATTCTATTTTATTTAAAGGAAACCATCTGACTATAGCTTTAGCTAAAATTTCATCTTTCTTAACATAATGATTTTTCCAATATCTTGAATCATGGGAATTATTTCTGTTATCACCCATAACAAAATAACAATCCTCTGGAACTTCAAACGGTCCTATATCCTCCTGAAAAGGCGTTTCTTTCAAATAATTCTCATCAAGAGGAATATTGCTGTCGTCAATATATACCTTACCGCCCTTAATAGTTACAGTCTCCCCTGGCAGACCAACTACACGCTTAATAAAATCACGGCTCTCATCATCCGGGAACTTAAACATTATAACATCGCCTCTCTCAGGACTGTGAAACTTATAAGAGAGCCTTGAACCAATTACACGGTCTCCCTCAACAAGCGTGTTTTCCATAGAGCCGCTGGGAATATATGCATTCATAACAACAAAATTCCCCAACACCCATGCCAAGGCAAGAGAGATACAGATAACCTCAATCCAGCTTAAAATTTCTTTTGTAACTCTTCTTTTTCTGCTTTCAGATTCCTTAGCTTCTTTGATAAGATTTTCTGTAGCCTCATCCTTCTTTGGAGAAAAAGCTTCTTTCTCCAAATTACTAATATTTTCACCCATGTCATCACCTCATTCTGTTATCCTTTTACTTTTTCCCGTTTGAGAGTACGACGTAAAATACGACAGCAGAACCTTCCTTTCTCATATTCTAATCGACATTCGCCGCCTTTTTTTAAAGAGCCAAACAGTATCAAGTCAACAAATACTGGCTTTATTTCTGTCTGAATCAATTGTGCAATTTTTCTGGCTCCAGATTCTGAATTTATTCCATTCTCTCTTAAATATTTTCTAACACTGTCATCCACAGCAACATGAATATTTTTCTTATACAGCTTTCGAAGGAACAAATCAATCTGTTTATCTATAATACGCTGCGCCATTTTCTCATCAACAAACCTAAAGTTAATAACTTTCGTCAAACGATTCCTAAATTCAGGTGAAAATATTCTCTTCAGTTCCTCATCAACGGCTGCACTATTAACTGGAATTGTCTCAAAACCTATCTGAGATTTGCCGATAAACTTTGCTCCAGCGTTAGATGTCATTATTAAGATAACATTTCTAAAATCTGCTTTTCTCCCCTGATTATCTGTTAATGTCGCGTAATCCATCAACTGCAGCAGAACATTATAAATATCACTGTGAGCCTTCTCTATTTCATCTAACAATAGTACACAATGTGGGTTTTTTCTTACAGAATCCGTTAAAAGCCCACCCTCCTCATATCCGACATAACCTGCCGGAGCGCCAATAAGTTTTGCTACCGCATGTTTCTCAGCATATTCACTCATATCAAATCGAACAAGCTCTACTCCAAGATTTTTGGCAAGACATCTGGCAATCTCCGTTTTACCAACACCAGTAGGTCCTACAAACAAGAGATTGGCAATTGTACGATTATCTTCATTTAAACCACATCTTGCCAATTTAATAGCATTTACTACCTCTGATACAGCCTCGTCCTGTCCATATACCTCTTTTTTTAATGCATCTTCAAGTTTTGACAGTTTTTCTATCTCATCTGACTCAACCGTTTTTTTCGGAATATTACATGTTTTAGCTAAAATTTCTTCAATAAGCTTTTTATCTATACTCTGAGTTTTCTGTGGAAGCGGATGCAGGCATCTGTAAGACCCCGCCTCATCTATAAGATCTATAGCCTTATCTGGTAAAAATCTTTCATTAATATATTTATCACTTAATATTACTGCGTGTTCAATTACACCTTTATTAAATTTAACGCCATGATACTTTTCATACGATTTTTTTAGTCCGTTAAGAATGCCTACGGCTTCCTCAACAGTTGGCTCCTTTACATTTATATTCTGAAATCTGCGAAGAAGACTTTTACTTTTAGCAAAATGTTTTTTATATTCTTCAAATGTTGTAGCGCCTATAAATCTAATATTTCCATCTGTCAAATATGGTTTTAACAAATTGGACATATCAAGTGAACCGCCGTTTACAGCTCCCAAGCCAACAATATTATGAATCTCATCTATATAAACGATAGGTCTTTCCTCTTTCAAAAGACCCTCCATTACTTTCTTAAATCTTTTCTCAAAATCCCCTCTATACTGAGTACCAGCAAGAAGCGCACCTATATCAAGCGCAAAAACTTTTGCTGATTTTAATTGATGGGGAACTTTCCCCGATACAATTTTTTGCACTAATCCCTTTGTCACAGCAGTCTTTCCAACACCAGCCTCGCCAATATGAAGGGGATTGTTTTTATCCTTACGGCAAAGAACCTGCATCGTCCGTTCAAGTTCCGACTCTCTGCCAATAAGAGGCATATAACTTTCAACCTCATCATTCATACATACTACATAACTTTGCCAGTTTATATTACCGCTCGAAAAATCTTCTGTCGAGAACACCAATTCTTCATTCTCGTAATCTTGAAAATCTCCAAACGGATATGTGTCGGCCTCAATCAACTCACATAATTCATATAACAAATCTACAATTTCTATTTCCTGTTTAGCAATAAAATATAATGCAAAACTATCTTCCAATATAGGGAAAGCACTGATAATATGCGGAATTTCAACAACAAACTTCTCGCACGCAACCGCCCTCGTCTCAGCAGCAGACAGAAGCTTGTCCAACTGATGACTTATTTGAGGAACAACTCCTTCTATCTCAACTATATTATCATCAAAATATTTTTCTAAATCACTTCGAAGAGCTTCTAAATTACCGCCGCAATTTTTAAATGCCGTAGAAAAATCTTTATCACTCACCAATGCATACAGCAAATGTTCCGGCGTTATCATCTCATGTTTTTTCTGCTGTGCAAAAACAGTCATATTCTTTACCAGCTCTTCGACCTGTTCCGATAAATTCATATATAATCACTCCCTTATGCTTCTTCACACGTCACCCTGAACGGATAACCCTCCTCCTTCGCTCGAAACATGGCAGCATTAACTTTAGTCTGTGCAATATCAAAAGGATAAACACCCACTACAGCTCTGTGGCTCTTATGCACAGTCATCATAAGCGTAACCGCATCCTCATACCCTTTATTAAATATCTGTATCAATATCTCTACTACAAAATCCATAGGCGTAAAATCATCGTTATGCATAACCACACTATAGCGTTTTGGTTCCTTTAATTTTACTTTAGTTTTCTCCTTAGTTGATGCAGCAGTCGCCACACTGATTCCTCCTAATTGTAAAAGCCAAAAAGCAGGTACTCTTGTCCATTCTGACTACAATATAGCACCCGCTTTCCCGTCTGTATGTCAGCTAAATCTACTCTAAAATTATTTTGCAGACATCAAAGGCTGTTTATTACTATTTGTCATTTTTATCTTTTTTATCCTCAGTAACATTATTATCTGAATTATCTTTATTTTTTTTACTGCTGACAACAGAAAATACAACCATACCAATTATAATTACAGCCATTACAACCATAATAATTACAAATAAACTTACATTGCTGTCATCCCCTGTACGCGCTGCAGTTCCAACTGTCTGCATTAAATTCATTTTATCCATTAGTTTATCCTCCATTACTACTGTTATATATTATCCCTTTAAATTATCAAATTTGATTTTACCACGATATATAGCCAATCGTCAAGTGTACAAGCACTCTATGAACATATTATCACAAATAATCCATATTTTCTTCACTTTTAATTAATCTCTAAAACTATTATATTAAACAGTAAAAACACAGATAAATTATTTTCGACAAATATATTTTATAAATTTTATCAGTTGATAATTTTTTGTGTAAAATGTATAATTATATAATTAAAAAAACATATAGAAACTTTATTATATTGACAATCATATAAGCTTATAACATTAGAAAACATGCTGCTAATCTTAGCAGCGCCGCTTACTCAAATCAATTATGTGATTTTAGCATCAATAACAAAAAAGGAGACCAACTATGTTTCGTTTATGGGGTAAAATTTTTTCAGATAATCATATGTTAAAAGACACCGTTATTTGCGATAGCAGCGATGATACACGAACACATAAAATAAATAATGCACTTCGCGACGTTTGCTATGAATTTGATTTAGGAATTCCAATATGGCTTGACAAAAATATTAATGAATTTAAAAGAATATCCAAAACAAGATTTTACAGTGACAGTTTTGTAGAAACAATAGAATTTGACTATCTTGAAATACATGTTATTGAAGAATAGAGAAATTTCAATGTTTTTTATTTTGTTTATCAAATCCTAAATTGATGAAAACGTTTTTTCAAGAAAATAATGAAAGCCATAATCAAAGAGAGAATCCACTAAAGTCTCAAAAACTTGAAAGAAACTGATTTTAATGGAATTCTCTCTTTTTTTATAAATCTGAGAAAATAATTTGAATTAAACAACATTCAAATAAGTCAACAAGCGTTAAATATCCATACAGTCACAACTTTTACGCTCGTTGTGAATTAAAATAATCTTACAGACGTTTAAGCAGCTCTTCTCTTTCTTTCTCATAACCTGGTTTACCAAGGAGTGCGAACATATTTTTCTTATAACTCTCTACACCTGGCTGATTAAAAGGATTAACACCTAACAAATACCCTGAAAGTCCACATGCAAATTCAAAGAAGTAGAATAATTGTCCAAGATAAAATTCATCCTGTTTTGGAATTTTAACCATTAAGTTTGGTACATTACCGTCAGTATGAGCCAAAATTGTTCCATTCATTGCACTTTTATTTATAAAATCAACAGTTTTTCCTGCAAGATAATTAAGTCCGTCCAGATCAATCGGTTCTTCTTCCAGAACTATCTCACATTTAGACTCTTCTACGCTGAGAACTGTCTCAAACATAATTCTTGAACCATCCTGGATAAATTGACCCATCGAATGTAAATCTGTAGTGAGATCAACAGATGCAGGAAGCAAACCTCTTCCATCTTTTCCTTCGCTCTCTCCATAGAGCTGTTTCCACCACTCTAATACATAGTGAAGACTTGGCTCATAATTTGCAAGAATTTCAACTGATTTACCTTTACGCAAAAGAATATTACGCACTGCAGCATATTTCATCGCATCATTGTCTGCAAACGCGTTATTGATTGCAATATCTCTGCCAGATGCCGCACCTTCCATAAGCTTGTCAATATCTGCGCCGCTCACAGCAATTGGAAGAAGGCCTACGGCTGTTAATACTGAGAATCGTCCTCCAACATCATCTGGAACAACAAAAGTTTCATAGCCTTCTTCTGTCGCAAGATTCTTTAACGCCCCTTTGGCCTTGTCTGTTGTCGCATATATTCTCTTTGCAGCTGCCTCCTTGCCATACTTGTCCTCCAGCATTTTCTTAAACACTCGGAAAGCTATCGCCGGCTCCGTAGTTGTTCCTGATTTTGAAATCATATTAATTGAAAAATCACGTTCTCCGATTACATCCTGCAAATGACGTATATAAGTGCTGCTAATACTGTTTCCAACATAATAAATCTCAGGTGTCTTTCTAACTTCCTTGGAAACCATATTATAAAAATTATGTCTTAAAAATTCAATGGCAGCTCTAGCTCCTAAATATGATCCGCCAATTCCAATTACAAGCAAAACTTCTGAATCAGAGCAAATTTTGTCAGCTGCTTCCTTGATCCTTCCAAACTCTTCTTTATCATAATCAACCGGAAGGTCTATCCATCCTAAGAAATCGTTTCCTGCCCCTGATTTAGAAAGCAACTCCTCTCTTGCTGCACCTACAAGTTTTTCCATAATTGCAACTTCATCTTCTTTAATAAAGCCTGCTGCCCTTGAATAGTCAAATGTTACTTTTTCTTCCATTTGTACAACACTCCTTTTTTTTGATACTTTAATTTTAACAAATTATACCAATGTTATCAAGGAAAAAATTCTTTAATAATCTCTTCTACCAAAAGCTCTTCCGGCGTCTGAGCGGCGGCTGTCTGGGTATTTGCAGGCGCCTTTTCTTTAGGATTTTGATTATTCTGCAGCTTTGGTTCTTTTGGTCCGACAGTACTGACTGGAATTATTTTACCACTATCCTTTTTGTGATTGTGGAGTCTGTTTTGCAGAACATTTTCAAAATAATCAACCATATAAATCATAAACTGCTGTCTCAATGCATAAGATGAAAAAAAACTGCCGCACAGCCTCAGAGACAACACGCATATAATACCAACTCCAGTAACAAAAACAAGTTCCTGTGGGCTTTTTCCCATATAAACAGTAGCAAGAATACCTACAAGACAGCTTATACCGGATAAAAGCATCATTTTTTCCTCAAGAGAAGCTACAAACGCCGACGGGAGTTTGAAAACCTTATTTTTGGCCAAATACTTCTCAATAAACACCTTTGTATTATTTACACCATAGTTAAGCTTATACGCATTAGTATAACCCAACTTCATTTGTTTTATCAGATTGTGATTTTCAGCCTCTTTTACATTTCTGGAAGCTTTTAACAGCCTGCGCATTGAATTCCATTCAGCAAAACTGGACACTATACCAATGAATAGAAAAGCAGCAAGCGATATGTAATACGCCTTCATTGCCATAATAAAATTTACCATTATCTCTCCTCCTTATATTAAAATTGATTTTCATAATCCATTATAATTTAAGAAATATAGATTGAGAAGAGGGAATCGTTCACCAAATCCCGACAAGAAAGCTTATTTAAACACATTTATAGATATTTTTATACAAACACTCACAACATTCCTTACACCTGCTTGACATTTTTCATTTCAACATCTAATATTATATATAGTTACCAAAACTGTCACTATTAGGAGGCTAATTAATTATGAAAAAAATCGTTCTTACCGGCGGCGGAACTGCCGGACATGTTACTCCGAATATCGCTCTTATCCCAAAACTTAAAGAACTAAATTATGAAATACATTACATAGGTTCCTATGACGGTATAGAAAAAAAGTTAATTGAAGAACTAAACATTCCATATTACGGTATTTCTTCAGGCAAGCTGCGCCGTTATTTTGATTTGAAAAATTTTATAGATCCTTTTAAAGTTTTAAAAGGCTATAGCGATGCCTCCAAACTTATGAAACAGATAAAGCCTGATGTTGTCTTCTCTAAAGGCGGTTTTGTAACAGTTCCTGTCGTTATTTCCGCACATAGAAAAAAAATACCGACAATAATACATGAATCTGATATCACACCTGGACTTGCAAATAAATTATGTATTTCGTCCGCTACTAAAATATGCTGTAATTTTCCTGAGACAATCCCCCACCTGCCTGAGGGAAAAGCAAACTTAACAGGCTCCCCGATAAGAAAAGAACTTCTAAACGGAAACAGAGAAAAAGCTAAAAAATTCTGTGGATTCACTAAAGATAAACCGACAATTTTAATTATCGGCGGCAGTCTTGGCGCAGCGGCTGTAAACGAAGCCATTAGAAAAGTTTTACCTAAGCTTCTTGACAAATATAATATTATTCATATATGCGGAAAAGATAAAATAGAAGAAAGTCTTAATGGAACAGCGGGCTATGTTCAATATGAATATATAAAAAAAGAACTTGCAGATCTGTTCTCATTAGCTGATATCGTTATATCCCGTGCAGGAGCGAATGCTATATGTGAACTCTTGGCACTTAAAAAACCTAATATTTTAATCCCTCTCTCCGCAGCCGCAAGCAGAGGCGACCAAATACTGAATGCAAACTCCTTTAAAAAGCAAGGATTTAGCGAGGTTATAGAAGAGGAAAATTTAACCGATGAATTACTTCTCAACACAATAGAAAACACATACTTAAACCGTCAGAAATATACAGAAGCAATGAAGAAAAGTACACAGCAAAATGGCGTTGACGCAGTTATATCTATAATAAAAGAAGTATCCAATTAAAAAATATTAGTAAAAAAGGAGGGATTGCATATTTAATATGCTCCCTCCTTTTTAAGTTTTAAATTAAGTAATAAATCAATTATATTTATAATAATATACTTTATATTTCGCTATGCAAGGTCATGTAATTAAATCTAATATTAAATTTATATTTCAGCCATTATTTATATACAACAATATAATTATAATCCACAAGTTATTTTATAACTGTCCATTTAATTATTAAGAGTAATTATTATATTTACACATACAATACTACTTAATCTTTATCAATCAGTAATACTTAACGCACTTTTCAAAATAATTGTTGCGTCTTCCATATCAACAGTTGAATTATTATTCATATCTGCAGATAAAACTTCATTTATACTAGCATCTTCTATTCCAAGAGATATTTTCAAAACTTTGGAAGCGTCCGCCAATGTCACATTTCCATCTCCGTCTATATCACCTTTAATAATCATACCCGCCTCATTATTTCCTGGGAGTTCCAAAATATTATTTTTATCGCCGGAATTATAACTATTATCTGGCTTATCACCCTCCAATTCAAAAGATGTATCTCCTGGTACCTCATTTTTAATGTCAGAACCTGGCCGAATAGGATTATATGGCGGTTCAGAAAAATTTCCTTCATCATCAGGATTAGGCAGTTCATCTTTCAACTCAAATGAAATATCCCAATCTTGCACATTAGTTATAACATTATATCCCACTGCAAATCTTATTTCATATTCTTCAGGACAAAAATCATATATTACCTTTTCTGCCTGTTGAATAGCTTCAAGAGAATCTGAATGAAGCCATCCGTTATACCAAACTTCAAAACCCATAGGACAAAGCAAATCCTTATACTGATTAAATAAATCATCATTATCAAAAGACAAATCCATTTCATATCTCTTTGGCTGTGTGTCATCCGCCGATGCCGGAACAAGCGACATTCCTAACAGCATAGT
>CATJTQ010000047.1 GCA_949743325.1 uncultured Lachnospiraceae bacterium | reverse complement strand
TTGTCCGCCATGGTAAGCATATTTAAGCTGAACACCATGGACAATGACAATGCGCCGGCTAAAGTTCTTTTTGCCAGCCTGGTAAAATTAGTTTTCTTAGTTTTACCTTTTCTCATAGTTATCCTCCTTTAAAAAAAATTGTTTGCATCTTTATGCGCCGCATTAGGCGACACTTTTAGATATTTCTCATATTAGCACATCCCCCAAAAAATTTCAAGTCATTTTGGACAAAATATAATATAAAAAGAGGAACAATTTTTATATTTTTCATATAAAAAATAGTTCCTCTATAATTAATTATAATATTTTATTAACTTTTACTTTAAGATTATTCTTCAGTCAAACCAAATTTTGCAGCATTTGCAGCGTACTCTTTCTCATAGTTTGCTGAAACCTCTTCAGCTGTAAGTTCACTATCATAACAATTCACATCAGCTAATTGTGTTCCAGTCTGAACTTTATATGCAGACGAACCTGTATTTACAGATGTAAGACATACGCACTTTGTCTCTGATGATGAACCAAACCAAATTTCAGTGGTATCTTTTGTAAGCATATCAATTAATAAATCATAAGTAAGATTTGAATTTTTCTTAATTGTAACAGCATCAGGATTACTATAACGTCCGTTTCCAATTAGACAGCATTCTTTGTCTAATACATCCAATTTCTCACCAGTCTTGCTGGTCCAACCATTCTTAAGATAATTTCTAACATCATTAACATCAGACTTCTTAATCTCATATACAGGACTATATCTTGTTAAGAAACCGTTGTTAAAGAACTGTATATTATCTTTATCAATCTCAAGATCATAGTAAACCAATTCCTGTCCATTAACATATACCGTAATCCAATCATTAGCAAATGTTACTGTATAATAATTCCATTCACCATCTTTACCTGCAATGCTATTATCAGCTTTAAAGCAGTTACCAGATTCATCACCTTCAAGGCTGACACCACCGTTCAAGCGCATCATTACTGCGAAATCACCTGTGTGTCCCTCTTTGGCAAAACCGCCTACCTGATTATCACATCCGTGTGAATTTTTAATAACGAGCATTGGGGCAGCATCTGACATTCTGCTGTCAGCCCATTTATATTTACACCAGAAACTTATACTTGTACCATTAGTCCATTTAGGTTTTACATATAATTCAGCATAATCTGACAAATATTCAGTTTTACTATTTATACCTTTAACGGTAGGCATTAAACCTTCTGTCCACTTAACAGATTTCCCTGAAATAACAGCATCACCACTTACTTCTGCTGATGCTGAAGTAACAGGAGTCACTTCGATATTATCATCTTCTTTTTTCTCTATTGTACCCAATACAGTTTTTTTACCATCAAGGGAAAGCAATTTGTCATTATCAATTAAACCAACAGCTTCACCTTTATCATTTACCATAAATGATGGAATAGCCTCATCAACAGTCTGTCTTAACTCTGTTTTTCCTGCCCATGGATTATTAAATTGAATACCTCTCTTTGAAGCGGCATTGGCATCTGTAAATGTATATATTCCTGTATTTTCATCATATTCAGCGCCATGAAGCTGTTCCTGTGAAACACTGCTTATAGCTGTCCCTGTCACAGGTATTCCAGGTTCAACCTTAGGAAGCGGAATACTTGTTGGTATTGGCGGCAGAGTAACCGGAGGTACAACACCTGGAGATTTTGGCGGCGGCGTCAGAGTATTTGGTGTCTGTGTTGCATCTGGTGTTGATGTTGAGTCAATATCTTCAAATGTTCTAATATTAAGGGCACCTTTCAAAAGTTCTGTCGCATCATCCAGTCCAATATTTCCATCACCGTTAATATCACACAAAACAAGTTTTTCTGGTGTTGACTCCTCAATTGCCAACGCAAGTTTTAAGGCTCCTGTCGCATCCTCTAAGTCCAAATTACCATTGCCATTCAAATCACCAACAACCAACTTGGCAGCCTCTACTGGCTCATTGTTATAGTTCGAAATTATAACTGTTGACAAACACATAGCTGTTGCAACGCTTGCAGCAACTATCTTTTTGCCTCTTTTTGAGTAATCTTTTAAACTCATAAAAATCCTCCTTTTATTTTTTATTATGTAAGACATAATTAAATATTTTTCATCTATTCAATAGAATACTATATTTGAAAAAAAACGCAAGAGTTTTTATTAAAATAATTCAACAAATTTATTCCATTTTTCACCTAAATATTTACTATTAAAAACCAATTTATTTATCACAATTTATAAGGTATCTTATGAAAACAATACATGTAATCATAATTACCAAAATCCTAGTTACAAATGACTGCGTAAATATCTATGATTGTAAAAGCCGCCAATAATAATTGACGGCTTTTAATTATTTACAGCTCTTTTGCATTATATTCTATAGTATTTATTATTTTGCAAAACGAGTATCATCTTTTTTTGACTCATATACACGCTTAACTTCCTCAGGTGAAAGCTCACTGTAATATGTCTCAACGTCAGCAATCTGTGTTCCTTCTGAGAGAGTATGGTCTGTTGAGTAAATCTTTCTTCTTGATGAAGATGTCTCAACATCTGTATTTCTTCCTAATGTATAAGAACCAACTGGCTGTGAACCATCCTCATTAGGCTGTACAATGTTACAAGGTTCACTTATATAAATATCATTTCCTTGACTATCTTTAATACCTTCAAGCAAAATTGCTCCTGGAGTATCTTTTGTAACAGCAACTGTATTTTCATTATCAATGAAAATTGGATATTCTCCGTTAACTTTATCACCCTGAAGAATATTTTCTTTCACATATGATACAGGTTTAGCCTTAACTTTTCCTGTCGCAATATCTTCATTAGATATTGCAAGCAGTGAATAGAAGAATTGATTTTCTGCTTTCAGAGCGCCATCAATACCTCCAAGATAAAGCTGTGCAGTTTTTGTTGACATTAAATCCATTAGCAGTTCGCTTCCTTCATGACCTGTCATTGGATCCTCATATACATTATTAGCACGAATTGACGCACCATCTTTTCCAGTATTAATACCAACGTTCATATCAAGTCCTGCAGATACATCCCACAGAAATCCTGATTTTGAAAGGTAATTTCTATCCTTGCCTTCAGCTGTCTTACCTGACGGATCACCATATTTTGCAAGCATATCAGTTGTCCAGATACCTATTGTATTAAATCTTGTCAAATAACCATCATTAAAGTATTTTGTCTCATTACGATTCAAGTTTACAAATTTATAAACCATCTCTTCGCCATTTACATATACCTGAACCCAATCATTTGCAAATGTAACCGTGTAGTGATTCCATTCATTTTCATGAACATAACTTGCATCTCCATATGTTGCAAATGTATTTCTTGGATGACCATTTGTTTTAAATACTTTACCGTCTTCCCAGTCACCACAGTTAGGTCTTGTAATATCACCTGGTGCATAGAGCGACATATAGTTTACTGAACCCATTGTATCAACAGTCAAGAGCATCTTATTAGGAGCGTAGAATGTAATAACCGGACTATCATCAACAACTGTTGGTTTTGCCCAGAAGCTGATTGTTGCACCTTTATTCCACTTCGGACGCTGATACTCAGTTACCTGTAAAGCTGAATTTGATACTTCTTCAAACGGCTTAATTGTACCAGCATTAAGATCAGCCGTAGGATTATCAAACTCTGAACCATACTTATAAATATCGCCATAATATTTATCATAGAAGTTTCCATGTCTAGGTTCTACAGATAAACGATCACAACCGCCGTGACCTGCCCAATCATCACTATTCATAGATTTAGCAATATATTTACCGGCAAGTGTTGCATCAGGATAGTCTTCTGGATACTTATATGGGAAAATAGACTGTCCTTCTAATGATTCTTCAAGAGTTTCTTTAAGATAGCTCTTATTATCAGCATTAGTTGCTGCAAATGGATTATCCATACGAACGCCCACTACTTTGTCATCAACATCCGCCTGAGCTTTCTTAAATGTAAATATATTATTAGTTTCATCATAATCAGCATTTATGCCAAGTCCATTTTTTCTAAGCGTAACCACTGTTGCTCCTGAAACAGGTTCTACTGGTTCTGGAGTGTCATCTGGATCAGGCGCATTTGGATTATCTCCTGGATACTCAACATCTGCAGGCTTGTTTTTCAAAGCAACAAGTTCATAATTAGAAGCAACCTGTTCTGAATTAAGCTCTTTCATTACATACTCTAATCCTGCAAACACTGCTCCGCTCTTAAATTTATATGTTCCTGCTCCATTATCAAGAGATGTCTCAATACCACCAATAAACATCTTTGTTGAACTTTGAGTCAAATATTTCATAAGGAATGTTCCGTTTCCATTTCCACCTCTGAAACGAGCATTATGGAAAATAGAGAACTCATCATGTCCTTCATATTCACCTGTATCTTTATTCAGATACCAAGCAGCTCTCTGATTAAGCAAAGTACTTGTTGAGTCAATCTTTGTAAGATAGTAATGATTTCTCTCATTCTCATTTACCATCTCTTCTGTCGCAAGTCCTATTGGATTCATTCTTGTAAGGAAACCGCCATTAAATGTCTTCGTTGCTGAACGAAGGAATTTAACTGAATCAAATACATTCTCCTGACCGTTTACATATACCTGAATCCAATCATTAGCAATTGTTACAGTGTAATATGTCCACTCACCGCCAGTACCCAAAGGATCAATTCTGCTGCTTCCCATATCATACTGATTTTCTCCGTCTTTTGAATCAAAGAAACGAACAGATCCATTGGCTCTGATTGAGAGAATAAAATCATCATCTGTAAATGTAAGTATTGGATCAGAATTTTTATTATCCTGACTTACCTTAGCCCAGAAACTTACTGTTAAACCAGTATTCCACTCTGGAATTGTATATGTAACTTCCTCAGGTTTATAATTCTGTGTTACTCTGTCATCCGCATCTGAAGGATATTCGCTTAACGGCGGCAATGGTGATATTTCCGCACCTTTAAGCGTCCATACATTAACTTTTCCAGGCTCTGCTTCCTTGCTTATAACATCATCAAGTTCTTCTACAAAGTCTCTCCGTCCTGCCAAAGGATTTTCAACTTTCATACCATTTGCTTCTTCATCATTATTGTTATTGTAGAAAGCATACATTCCTTCGTTATCTTTGTAATTAGAAATAAATGATGAATTATACTCGTCACTGTCATCCGCCACTACAAGAGGTTCACCTGACACAACTGAAAGTGCATTTGGCGATACATATGCAAATGTTGTCTTAGGTGTTGCTTCTGGCATTGGAGTATTTGATCCCTTTGGCGGAACTGTGAATGTATCTCCTGTTGGCTCTGGAAGCTCCTCAATTGCCAAAGCGACTTTAAGTGACAATACTGCATCATCTAACTCAACCTTTCCATCTCCGGTTAAATCTGCTGCCTTTGTCTCAGCCTCTGTAAGCTGCTGGATATTAAGCGCTGCTTTTAAGGTAATCGTAGCATCTTGAAGATCTATATTGCCATCATTGTTGACATCACCTAATTTATAAGTGTTGGTGTCTGCGGTTATCTTATTAGCAAAAATACCGTTTAATCCAGCCCATGTATAACTGGAAGCTACCATAGCCATCGCAAGAGTAGTTGCCAATATACGTTTGCTTTTCACGAGAAAAGAATTTTTTTCATTTTCCTTCTTTCTCATATTTTTCCTCCTTTTTTATTTTAATTTTTGTGAAATAGCGGAAAAGCCATACTATTTACACTTATACTTAATATACTAAATTTCATAAGAAAAATCAACTGTAAATATTTATTTTTTTATACTTTTTTTATTATTTTACATATATATATCCATCAAGAAGTTTTTGTTTACTTATTTTCAACTGAATTTTTTTAATTTAATAATTTAAATATATATACATCCTATATTTGTCACTGCCTCTTTATTTAAAGCTTTCAGGATATCCTGGGGGCTATCCCGCTTTTTATTCCTTGTTGTAACGCAAAGGTCATGGAATACGAGCGGTCTTGTCAAAACATCCAGCATAAACAAGTTATTCATAACTTTTGTTAATAAGAAAAATCATTTTGAATATTCTTTAATTACTTTTCCGACACTATGCGAAAATCAATGTACCTAAAAAAAACTTTATTGTTTTTTTATTTAATTATATTAAAATTTTAATCATACTTACTATGATAAATAATAGAGATTCCATCATCTTCCATATATTTCAATATTATTATACTCTTCTCGGTCACCCATACATATGGCTCTGATACATTTTTCTGTTCTCCAAAAAGAAAATCTAATTTTCTTTTATACTCATCTAACAAAGAAGAATTAGAATATCCAACAGAATCATTTTCTATTTTAATTTCTATTAAATTTAATGCATCGTCTTCAAACCAATATTCCGTCCTCTTATTAACATCAGATTTAAAGTTATAATTCTCTTCATAAGTATAAATAAAATCTGTACCATCATAATCATCTAATTCAAGATCCAATTGTTCTGCTACCTCGTCAAACGACATTCCCCACTTACAGTCATTATAATATCCGCTTCTATCGAGATTTTGTATATATGTGTATAAACCTAATACTATTGCAGCAATAAAAAGTACAGCAGCACCTATAATAACCCTAATAACTATACCTCTTTTACTGTTATTTACTCCATTTACCGACAACTCGACAGGCCAGCCGCAACGCGGGCAAGAATGAATTTTTTTATTAAACCGCATTCCACATTCTGAACAATTTACCATTGACATAAACAGACACCTCCACTTAAAATTTTTGTTTAATACCATCTCTATTTTAAATATTAATAATTCTATACAATACCTAATAAATAATTTTTATAATTATACAAAATATACCAGAACATGTCAATAAAGCTATTGTATCGTCAAATTTACTATTCTTGGAATTTATTTTTGTTATTAAATAATTTTATAACAATAATTCTTGTATTATTTATTTATTCATATATAATTATTTTATTGAAAAGTAAAGTCAGAAGACGGCTAACAGGAAAATCTTGACTGTAAAAATTCAACATGTATTCAGTGTTCTAAGAAAACTCCCACAAATGTGTAAAAAAGCTGTGCAGCAGCGTAAAACATTTTCGGAAATCTTAGGCAAGTATTTTGTATTACCATAAATAACAAGAATTTTTCAAAGGAGTGGAAAAATGGAAAGAAAATTAAAAGGATTTTTTAGCAAAACAAAGCAAATGTATCTTTTCTATGGTTTTAGTGGTCTTAGTTTTATTGCTATCGCTGTATGTATAATTGTAGATTTGGCATTGAACAAAGGTATTACATGGTCTTTAATTCCAGTAAGCGCTTGTTTATTCGCAGATCTTTTATTATATGTCCTTTTAGACAGCAAACATAATAAAGGATTTATTCCTTTAATTATAATAAGTATTGGAACATTCTGCTTGCTTTCTGTTATACAGGTTACTAATTATTATATTATGGGATTTGGATCAATGTGGTTATTTCATTATGGTTTACCTATTCTATTGTTGTGGCTTTCTATCCTCTGGATTCCAATGCTTTCAAGAAAATTTTTTAAATTGAACATATGGTATTGTATCTCATTATTTTTATTATTATCAATTATAGGAAATTATATTACAAACGTTATAACGAGTAATTATTCATGGAAAGATGTATTTAATATGAGGAATTTTCTTAACAATGGACTTGTAATAATTATCATAATAATAATATTTACAATAATAGGAATAGTTAGAAAACAGAAACAATAGCCCCAAAGCTATCTTATATGCTCCTTGTTAAATTGACAGTGAAACATAGAAAATTTTGTGCAAAAATGCCTACATTCCGATTTGAAATGCAGGCATCTTCTATTCTGTATAACCGTATTATTATCAGATCTGTTCTCCCAACCCACTCTCAATCATGGAAGACAGTTTCTCTAAATCCTCTTTCTCAGTTTCACCCTCACACCTAAGTTCAATCTCTGTTCCTTTTTTGATGGCGGCTGACATAATGTTCAAAATAGTTTTGGCCTTAATTTGCTTATCTCCGTCAATGATTGTTACCTCTGACTTGCATTTTGCCGCTTCTTTTGCCAATACACCTGCCGGTCTTGCGTGAAGTCCTGATGGATTTTTTATGATAATTTTCTTTGATACCATATTTTTACCTCCAATCAAAATAAATAATTATTTCATATTTTTTATCATTTACTCGCCAAACACTGCACTGTAGTCTGCCTTAAATTTCTCAATACCGGCATCCGTCAAAGGATGGTGTGTCATCTGCTCTAATACTGAATAAGGCACAGTGGCTATATCTGCTCCTGCCATGGCGCACTGCATTATATGAACGGAATGTCTTACACTTGCGGCAATTATCTCTGTCTTAATATTTGCAGTTTTAAATATCTGTGCAATTGTCTTGATCAATTCTACTCCATCTGTTGAAATATCATCTAAACGTCCTAAAAATGGTGATACATACGTCGCCCCTGCCCGTGCTGCCAAAAGCGCCTGACTTGCAGTGAAAATTAACGTGATATTTGTTTTGATTCCTTCTGAGCTTAAAATCTTACATGCCTTTAGCCCTTCCACTGTCATTGGTATTTTTACTACCATATTTGAGTGTATAGCGGCAATTTCCCTTCCCTCTTTTACCATTTCATCAGCATATTCAGAAGTAGCTTTTACTTCACCGCTAATAGGTCCGTCTACAATTGATGTTATTTCTTTAATTAAATCTTTGAAATCTCTGCCTTCTTTCGCAATTAGTGAAGGATTTGTTGTTACGCCGCAGATTATTCCCATATCGTTAGCTTTCTTTATATCTTCCACTTTAGCTGTATCGATAAAAAATTTCATTTTTAATTTTCCTCCTGTAAGTTCCTTCATTTTTCACTAAAATATCTGAATATCTTCAATTTCTGGCTCTTCTTCCTCTGCCTCGTCAATTGCAACATTAATATCTTTATTCTTAGCGATAACCGCATACAGACATCCAGTTACAAGTACATTTACAATGATAGCCAACAAACCTGTCCATGGACGAGTCATTGTTGGAAGCATCAGGAAACCTCCAAATGGAACTGTAGAATCAGCGCCTAAAATCATAGTAACCGCACCACCGCAGGCACCACCAACCGCAGACGCAATCAGCGCACGTACTAAATCACTCATTACAATCGGAATAACACCTTCCACAATATTCAGCACTCCCATCGGAACCGCTGATTTCAGATTTTCAACCTGTTCTCTCTCATAAATATTTTTCCGCATTACCTTTGCAATAAAATATGCAAGTCCAAATCCAATCGGTGTAGCTGTATTTACTAACTGCAGAGCTGTAACAGGCTCTCTGATTCCTGATGCTAACAGCGTCAAGGTAAACGCATATACTGTCTTGTTAATAGGTCCTCCAAAATCTACGATACATAAACTTCCTATTACTAGACCAAGCAATAATTTAGAAGACGTGCCTAATCCAAGTAAGACATCAGTCAACCAATTTGTAAACGCTGCAATCGGTACTCCAAATACATAAATCATAACCAATCCGGCAATAAATGAAGAAATAAGCGGTACAATTACCGTCGGCATCAACCCTTTTGCCCATGCAGGCAGTTTTAATTTATTAATAATTAACAAGGCAAGATATCCTGCAATATATCCTCCTAAAATTCCACCGATAAAACCTGCACTTATACTAATTGCAGACAAACCTACTACAAACCCTGGTGCGATACCTGGTTTACCAGCGATAGAAAATGCGATTCCAACCGCAATAATCAATGGAAGCAGCCCCAACGCCGCGCCACCCATCGTAGCAAGCGCATCCCAGAAAGTAAACTGCCCCTGTACAAGTCCGTCGGCATACATATTTGTTCCGCCTAATGCCATTCCTATGGCAACTAGAAAACCGCCGCCGCAAACAATCGGAAGCATATAAGATATTGCTGTCAATAAATGACTTTTTAAATTAAGACTCTTTAATTTTTCCATTGTTTTCACCTCCGTTAGACTGCTTCTGCTGTCATACACTGTTCAAATTCATGCTGCATCTTTTGGCAGGCAATATCCAGATTAGAATCTAACCCAAATAATCCCGCATTTCCAACAATCAGCACATCTGCTCCTGCCTCAACAAGCTGCCTGTAATTTTCTTTATTACAATGTCCGTCTATCTGAATTTTATAATGATAGCCTTTTTCATTACGCAATTGAACTGCCTGTCTGATTTTATCATACATCTGTTCAATAAACTTTTGTCCGGCAAACCCGATATCTACTGTCATTATTGTCATAATATCAATATATTCAAGATAAGACTCCACATAATTTAATGGTGTTGCAGGATTGAGAACTACCCCACATTTACAGCCCAGCTTCTGTATCAGCTGCATTGTGCGAAAGGCATCTGTATTTATAGTTTCCGCATGTGGGCTTATATAAGTTGCGCCTGCATTGGCACACATTTCAATCCAGTCAGATGGATTTGTTGTCATCAAATGGACATCAATTTCTTTATTCGTGTTCTCCCGGAAACTTTTTAAAATTCCAGGGGTCAATGCCATATTTTTGCAGAAATGTCCATCCATAATATCAACATGATATAGTTTTACATATTTATCCATAACTTCAAACTGCTCTTTAATCTTTCCAAAATCCATACACATAAGTGATGGTGCAAATGTTACCATAACTGTTACCTCCTGTAATTAGTTTACATAATGGAAATTTCATCTAAATCAAGTTCTTCCTCTCCGTTTGGCTGATTTTCGGAAATACTCTCTTCTTCTGTAAATGCCTGCACTACGTCTTCCGCAGTGTCTGCCTCAATCAATTTATTTATTACAGCCTGATCACCTAATCGTTTCGAAAACATTGCAAGAAGTTTTAGGTGTTCCTGTGCCGCATCATTATCAGCTCCTACTGCAAAAAGGATAATCACCTTTGCTCCCTTGCCATCCAGACTTTCCCATTCAATTTCATGGTCTAAAACCGCAATAGCAACCCCAGGAGTTACAACTGCTTTACTTTTTCCATGAGGAATTGCAATATAGTCACCAATTCCGGTTTCCCCGATTTCTTCCCTTATATATACATCTTTTATATACTCCTGTTTATCAGAAACCACCCCTGTTTTCAAAAACATCTCTGTCATAGCATCCAAAGCTTCTGCCTTATTATTAACGTTCAAATGAGTCACAATTGTTTTTTTATCAAGAACTTCCGTAAACTCCATTTGTATACCTCCCTATTTTGCTGCTTCTACTACTTGTATAGCCTTCTCTATAAGCTTGTTTGGTGATTTTATAGCCACATCAGTAGAAACTTGTATTGTTTTCTTACCTTTAAACCGTTCAGTGTCTGCAATCTTAATATCAATTGCCAAAATAACAATATCTGCCGCATCAATTTCTTCTGCAGTCAACGCATTCTCTTTACCGATACTTCCCTGAGTCTCAAACTTTGCCTCACAGCCTGCGTTCTTTGCTGCCTTTTCAAGTTTTTCCTGTGCAATGTAAGTATGTGCTATTCCAACTGTACATGCGCAAACTCCTACAATTTTCATAGTTTTTTGCTCCTTTTCTTTTTTATATTTTTAAAAAATTTTTTTGTTTTTTTGTAAATTCAATATAACATCATTAGTATGTAAACTGAAGTCCAGAAGATTTCAACTTTTTTTGCAAGGTATTGTATTACACTGTAATATTTTTATACCTCTTTACCTGCTCTACTAAAATAGGCACAACAAAACAGAATACGCACAAAATAAATATTACATTATCTGTCAAAACAGAAGATAAACTGCCAAACACTATACCAATAAGGCAGAAATCCGAATCAGAAAATGTAGTTCCTGATATATTTAAATTTCCAAGCATTGGCATGATTACTAACGCCAATATAGATATCAAGATTCCATGAACAAAAGAACTGAAAATACATCCCTTGACTCCACCCTGTGCATTTGCAAACACACCAGCTGACCCTCCACAGAAAAAATGAGCAGCAACACCAGGAACAATAACCGGAACAACCATTGCAGCATAACAAGCGTTTATCATAATCAATATAAGCATTGTTACAATACCGCCCAAAAACGACATTAAAAAACCTATCATAACCGCATTTGGTGCATAAGAAAATAGAACCGGACAATCAACTGCCGGCTTTGCGTTAGGCACAATCTTTTTTGCAATTCCTTTAAACGCTGGAACGATCTCTGCAATAACCATACGCACACCCGCCAGTATTATATAAATTGCCCCGGAAAACTGAGCTCCTTGAATTAAAGAATATATAACCCAATTATGAAATCCCTGTCTATAATAAGATATATCAAGCATTGACAAATCTGTACGAGATGCAGCAATTCCCGCTGATATCAAAAACATAACTGTCATTACAATAAATATATTAACTGTAGAATCCCGCATAAAAGATAATTTATGCGGGAAATTTATATCCTCAGTCGACTTAATTTTTATTTTATTATTTTTCAGCAATTGTTTTTTCCAGCTTTTACTAACAATCATATATGAAGTTTTTGCAGCTATTATATAACCAATTGTTGAAAAATGTCCCAAGGCAATTTTATTATTTCCAGTCACTTGTTCCATTTCTTTTTGTATAAGAGCCGGCAGCATGGACATTAGAAACCCCAAAACAAGCGAACCAGCAACAGTTATCTGCCATGCTGACATACCGCTTTGATGAAAAGCGATAGTCAAAAGACAGGCCATATACAATGTATGGTGACCCGTTAAAAAAATATAAGGAAATGGTCCAAAACGCGCTATAATAACATTGGCAATCATTCCAAATAACATAATCATTGATACTTCCACAGCATGTTGTGTAAATCCTAACGACGAAACGGCTTCCATATTGGGAATTACTCCCTGAATATTAAAATCATAGTTAAATAATACACTAAAGTCTTTTAATGCTCCATTTTGCAGGAAATAAGAACCTGTCGACAAAAGAACAAAACCAACAATTGTTGTAATTGTTCCCTTTACGATATGGGCAGCATGTTTTTTTTGCAATAACAGACCAAAAAGAGTCACCAAACCTACCAAAAGAGCTGGTGTCGCTAACACTTCCCGTATAATAAACAGTATCTGCATTGTTCTACCCTTTCCTTTTACTTATCTTTCAAACTGCAACGGATTATTTCGCATACTTGATAAGCTGTTTTTGCTTTAACCAATTCATCAATCTGCGTTGTCTTTGCTAATACTTTACGAATATCTCTTAGAATTCCAATATGCTTTTGCTGATCTTCTACTGCCAGACAAAAAACAATTCTTGCCCTCTTCTCACACTCAAAAAGTATACCTTCAGGAGCAATACCTATAGAGAAATCAAGATGATTTACACCATTTTCCGGCTTTGCATGAGCCAATACCAAATCATCTGTAACGAACATATAGGGACCAGCTTCAATAAGCCGTTTTATTATGCACTCTACATAATTGTCATTTATGCTGCCTCGCTCCACAAGAATCGATGATGTATTATATAGTGCTCTTCTCCATCTTGGAATATTTTCATCATGATCTGACCGCATCTCCCCTCTTTTTGTTCCATCCCTCTCCAAAAATATTATTCTGTCCTCTGTTAAAAAATCTGTCAGCTGCCATACATTAGGATTTAACAATGATTGTTTTTCTTCGCGCTGTCTAATAAAAAATTTTTCCAATTCATGTTTGAATTCTGTATGTTTTTCGGTATAAACATATTTTCTCACTGCCTTAAACAATGCATCTAAATCAACAAAACCATATCTGCTGCGGATCAGAGGATGTCTTAAAATATTCTTTCGGTCAAAATCATTTAAAATAGGATTAACTATTATTACCGGAACTAAGGCTTTTACTTTTGCTGAGGCGATAATAATATCACAAATATTATGCGGATTTACCATATCTGATACAGACACTACCCCGACCACCTTTGCCCTTGGCAATATCCTTTTTAATTCATGACTAATCATATTTCCTGTTGCTACACCATTCATACAGACGACAAGAATTCGCAGTTCGTGTTCATCCTGCTTGGCATTTTCCAAATTGGCTCCAAAATGAAGCGCAAGATATGCCACTTCACTGTCAGATATCTGTAAACCTATCTGCTGTTCCAGAACTTGCACAGCCGCCCGTACTGTATCAAAAATATAAAGATACTCTCTTTTTATGTCTTCCGCCATTGTATTGCCAATCTGAATTCCAAACCGATATCGGTATATAGAAGATGTTATGTGCTGATAAAGGTTTTTTATCAAATCCTCTTTCTGTTCAAATATGACACATGCCCTCCGCTCAAATTCTGCAACTAAGTTTTTAGCAATTTCAAGAATTGATTCATTTTCTGCTTTATCAGCTTCTTCTCTGGAATAAGAAACGAGTCTTCCGCCGAGAAAATGCAATGTCAAGTATATCTGTTCGGTATCTTCAAGTTCTGAAAAATATCTTCTTACCACATTGTATTCTTTAGAATCCTTTATTTTTTCTACACTTACATCTGAAAAATATAACTTTTCATCTCCGCGCTTCATTACCGGAAGCATAGCCGCCAAAGCCACCATATCACCCCGAACATAGTTTACTCCTAATTCTCTTTCTATATCTTCCAATAGTTTTAAATACGGCTTTATCTCATCCATACGCAGAAAATTTAATTTCCCTGAAGCCAAAAGATGCTCCATCATATTAAAATACAAGAAAAAAATTGCTCTTATACGAATCGGATCGCCGTCTATCCAATATCCTCTCTTCTTTTCGTATCCAAGCCCAAGCTGATATGCATGAATCCTTGAAATAACTGACTGTAAATCAGTAAATATAGTATTACGGCTGACAAGACATGAATTCATCAAATCTTCCACATAAACAGGTTCCTCACAAACAATCATCTGACACACTATAATCTGTGTCCGTTCAGTAGGAGTAAAAATATAATCATCTTGTAATTGTTCCTGCTGCATTACTGAATCAAACTGGGCTTTTTCTTCTTCTGTAAAAGGCTGTAACTTTCCCCTTACATTCTGAAGCTCTGGCAGTTTCTTCATACGCAGCCAATTATTAGCTTTATCAAGTTCATTGTAAACAGTACGCTCAGACACAGATAATTCACCAGTAATTTCTTGAATACTTAAAGTGCTGCTCCTTGTTAAAACCATATTTATAATTTTCTGTGTGCGTTCATTCAAATATCCTATTGCCATAGGTTCACCCAATCTCTAACACTTTTCTTAATTGTTCTGCCGCCATATCCGAATCCATAAGATCAGCAAGACCAATTGCAGGCAATTTATTAATTGATTTCAACAGTTCCTGGGACACAACAAATAGATCTGCCCTTCCCTCTGATATGTCTGACAAAGGACCAAATATTACATTGATACCCATCATTCCTAAACTTTCAAGGGCCTCCTCTACTGTCATCTGCATAATAAGCGATGTTCCTACTCCATTGCCGCAGCAACACATTATTGTTCGAATCTTCTGTGTCATTCTATCCATTCTTTCAAAAAATTTTTAATAAAATATATATTAGTATAAGCATATTCATATTTAATTACTCATCTGTTTATTGTTTTTTGCGACAATAAATACTGTGGTTTTATTATTGACTTTCTGAACAGTGTTCACTATAATATATATGAACACCGTTCAGAGGAGGAACATTATGAATGATTATGAAAAGAGCAAAAATCATATAATTGAAATTACTACAGAATTAATCAAAGAAAACAATGGTGACATAAAAAAAATAACATCTCGTTTAATTGCCAAACGAGCTGATATTGGATTAGGTTCAATAAATTATTTTTTTGGAAATAAGGAAAATCTAATAACAGAATGTGTACAAAGAACAATTAACAAGATGTTGGCAGATTTTACACCTGCCGTAATAGATACTGCTAAAGATGATGGATTTTCTGATAAAACTCGTTTAATATCCTGGGCTTGCCAAACCTTTGATTTTCTTTTTGAAAATCAAGAGCTTGCCAATTTATCAATTTTAAGTGATATGCAAAATTATTCAGCAAACTGCAATTCCGTTTATACACAAAAAGGGTTTGCGTTTGCAATTAGAAATAATCAAAATAATGAAACAAAAAAATTACTTGTTTTTATACTTGTTTCTGCTATGCAGGCGGCATTTCTTGCCAAAAATAATGCAAAAGAAATATTAGGATACGATTTATTTTCTAAAACAGAACGGGATTTATTTATAATTGAAACAGTTACGATGCTTTTACAAGGTTCGAATAGTAAGGAAGGAGCTAGTAATGAAAAATAATAAGAAAATATGGTTTCTTTTACCCATACGGAGTCTGTTGTTTATGATTGCATTTTATTTCAGCAGTGTGTTTACTCAAAAAAATTTAACAGAACTCACTCATTGGTGGTCGGTAATTGCATCAACAATTAACATTATTACAATAATTGTTTTACTGATTCTTTGTAAACATGAAAACACAACATACCGTAAAATAATACGTTATGAAAAAAGACAACTAAACATCTTCAAAGGATTTTTATTTATTGTTATAATGCTGTTGATAGGTATAGGAGGAATGTATTTAGCAGGAATTCTTTGTTATGGTGAGTTTCCATATGTTGCACCAATGATGATTGCACCTATCCCAACTTATCTTGCTGTATTAAATATTTTTATACTCCCACTGACAACAACAATAGCTGAAGAAGGATTATATTTAGGATATGGTGTAAATAGCTATACATCAAAATGGGCAGCTATTTTTATTCCTGCATTTTTCTATGCGTTGCAGCATAGTTTTATTCCTACGATATTCGATATGAAATTTATAACTTATCGCTTTTTATCTTTTTTACCTTTAACAATTTGGATATGCTTTAAATATTATGGGGGAAGTTCTATTGCTTATATTATGGCAGGTCACTGTATTTTGAACATTGCAACAACAATACAAATTATCATAACATCCTATAACCCGGAAATATATACTATGTTGTTAAATCAGTAGGTTACATATGCAATAAAATAATCCAACGCCATCTAATTCCTTATCTGCTACTGAAATTCAGTTATACATTAAGATATATCTCATACAAATAACTTCTTTACATTATTGCATTACATTGGTGTTCCTACTTCAATCAAATTACCGTCCAAATCATAAAACCGAATTACTTTTTGTCCCCAACTATGTGTTGTAAGCCGATTTACATATTGAATTGAAGGATATAACTTTTCCAATTTTTCAATAAACGCTTCTATATCTTGTTCTTCAAAATACAATTCGCATGAGTTACTTTTTGGAATAATATCTTTTTTTAAGAAATCTTTCCAAATCTTCTCCTCCTGCAGCACAAGACCTTCTGTTAAAATCATATTGCCATCATTGTCAAGAATCATATCAAGACCAAACAAGTCATGATAGAATTTTTTTGATATTTTAATGTCTTTAACAACAATTAATATATTTTTTAATTTCATTATCCTTATCTCCTAAACTTTTACTTCTTAGTTTTTCACTATCACTAAACGCTTTTGAGGTATAATTGATCTTTCATCAATTTTCTCAATATACTTTTCTTAATTCAACATTACAAAATAATTATATGTAAGAAAATCACTCAGAGTTTTTTTATATCAATATCTGTATCAACCATAATATCTTTTACAAATAATATTTAAAATTACATGTATCTTGAATAGCAAACAACCAAAATACGTTCCATTACCTCTACCTGCTCTTTAGATTAAATCATTAGTCTACCTCTGCATCCTTTGGTGAAATTTCAAACAATGATTTCGCCATATCTACTTGGTCCTGACGAGGATTCACTTGATTTGCCAGTACCTCATAGGTATCTTTGTTCTGTCTAATCAATCTCCTTGAGATACTCAAAATATTCTCATCGGATGCGAAGTTATTATTTTCTGTTTTACACATCATGGATATTCCTTCCTGTCATCTCCCATATATGCTTGCCTGGACTACTGATAAAATAATTTTGTGTATTCCGTCTGCGTATCTGCGATGTGATATATATACACCGTTTCATGAATAACCCGGTAAATAGCAATATGCTTTTTGCAGATTATCATTCGGTATCCCTGCTCATTGAGCCAATCATCCGGGGTAACCGAACCGAAATCTGGAAACTGTTCCAATCGTTCAATGGTGTCTAAAATATGTTCACTGACTTTCAACGCTGTCTGCACATCAAACCGCAGTATATAATAATCTTCTATTTGTTTCAAATCCTCCCATACGGAAGGAAGAATTTCCACTTTACACTTCACTGGCTCTCTCCCTTAAGCGCTTTCTCGCTTCTGACACGCTGATTGTCAGCTCTCCGTCCATTCGTTCCTGCTCCGCCTGAAGTACCCTTGCTCTTAACTGCAGCATCTGTTCCCGCTTCTCAAAGGCATCTATACTCATTAATACTAAGTCGCCTTCCCCATTTTTGGTAATATATATGGGTTCTTTTGTCTCTTTTGCCAATGCAGATATCGTTGCATAATCATTTCTCAGTGCTGCGGATGCTTTTATAATCATAATCCTCTCTCCCTTCAATTTTTGTTAAATTTTTCTTTTATGTGCCATCTCTAGCAACCATCTTTTATATCAATCTTTTGATAAAATTATACTATTATTTTGTTAT
>CATJTQ010000046.1 GCA_949743325.1 uncultured Lachnospiraceae bacterium | reverse complement strand
TTCGGCAGACGGCTGGGGTGTTTGGGGTTAGCAAAAGCACCGTACATATGGTAGTAATATTATAGAACGGTTTTTCTGGATTGTTAAATGAATAAAAAGGACGCTTACCCTCGGCTGGAGAGTAGGCGCTTTTTGTGTATAAAGCATTGCAAAATCATTGACGATAAAGTATAATAAAAAAATAAAATGCAGATTAAAAGGTGATTTTGAGGTATGGAAAAAGAGAAAATACTGCAAGTAGAACTTATGTCAGATAATAAAATGGCTGCAAACAGTGAATATGACATTGATAGGATTTTATATGATTTGGACGGCCAAATTGACTTGCTGTCAAGTAAGGCTGATAGATATGACTATTTAGTAGCCGTTGGCAGCGGAATATTATGCGCTTTGCTTGACATTTTATGGGTTGGCGATTTTAGTTTGAAACAAGGACGGGATGTAGCAAGCAAACAGGTTGATGGATTTGTTAAAAAGACGGCCAAAATGCTTGGTTATCAAGGCGATGATTTGGAGTCTGCCGTTAGATTTTTGGAGAATAAATTTCCCATTCCCAGTGATGGAAATACTCCTGTTTTTGGTGGTGGACTTCAACATCATCTTCGAGATTTTGCACATCACCCGACAATAGTTGGTTTGATGTTTTCGCTGTTAACACAATTTACATATAAATCTTATGGCACAGATGTAAATGGTTGTTTTATGGTGGCAGAGGTACCTGAAAAAAGCAAGGCTTTTATTGGCCGTGATATTCCTTCTAAAATATTGTTTGGCACAATTACTTGGTTCTTTCATCTTGTTAGCGATATGGCTGGTTCAAGCAGTACGGTAGGGCAGAGCGGCGGAACCGGCATTCCAGGCCCGATATTGTCATTAGCTAAGGAATTATCAGTACTGCCTTTTTTTAAGAATATTAAGATTGGCGGTAATTCTTTGTCGATATTTTTGTCTAAGCTGTTTAACGGAACATTGCTGGCCCAGCGTGATGAATCTGGAGCCATTATAAAAGACACAGTTTTGAGGTTTGATTTGCGGGGTGAACTTGGTATCGGGATTGAACTGGGACAGCAGGCAGTTCCTGTTGTTGCTAATGAATGTATTGTGCGAGCATTTTATTTTATTCGTCGCTTGGCAATGGAAATGCAAACTCGTAATGTTCAAACTCTTATGAATATAAAAAAAATCGAATTGGCAAATGTAGTTCCAACAAACAACCCAACGATTTCCAGAATGCTTTTGATAGCAACTGGTGTTTTTATAACGCTTGATATAGGCGAGGCGGTTATTTCACAAAAATATTGGGTTGCAGTTAATTACATAGGTGTTGGACGTTTTGCTGTTGCTTTTAGCGAAGATGTTGGCTGGTGTTTGAAAACCAGAAATATTAAAAAAATTAAGCAGATGTACGAAAATATTAAACAATTTGCTTTTTTGGTGGAAGATAATAACATTTATAAGCGAATAGGTGATGATATGAATAATAGTATAAATATGGATAAATTTTGTTTAACTATGGAACAAACAGAGATTTTATATAATATTGATTATTTTAAGACATTAAATGATTTAAGGAATACTAAAGTGTTAATTAGTAATGAACGTATAAAGAGTTTGAAAAAGCGTTGGCTTGCAGAATGGAAAGTTAATATGACCAGAGGATTTGCAAGCTTTATGCAGATTGAAGGTGCGGAACTGCATTGGTATCAAAATGAAAAGGAACTTATTGCCAAAATTAAGGAAAATAATCCACAGAACACTTGGTTTCGGCTTGTCATGCTGGAAGCAATGCTCTTTGAACCCTATTACACACTAACTCTTGAAAAGGATAAAAAGGGCAATGATGTTCCAAGTAAAATGTATAAGGATCTGCAAAACATTATTAGCGGTTATAATAAAGATCTTGGCGATAAATATTTAGACGATATTTTTTGTGAAGAATACTGTCCTAAAGGATATATTAAGCGATTGCGAAAGTGCTATGACAATGTGCTTGGAGAATTGAATGAGGTTTTGAAAAATGTGGTAACAGGTTTGGCCGTTACAGCGGTTGTTTCTGTTGTTATTGTTGCGACTGCTGGAGTGTTTGCGCCGTCAATAGCAGTTGCCTTGGTGGGTTCAAATTTTGTAGGTTTGCATGGTGCGGCTTTAACAAGTGCTTGTCTTGCTTATTTGGGCGGCGGAGCGATTGCTGCTGGAGGTGGGGGAATGTTTGCTGGAGGATTGGTAATAGTTGGCGGCGGCGCTGTTCTTGGATTGGGAGTTGGCGCTGGCGTGGGCGGCGCTGTGGGTTTGGCTGGTGTGGCTGGTAAAAAAACTATTATTATGCAATCAGCCAAACTGCTTGTTGCTGTCAGAGAAATATTTCTTAATGATGAAAAAGATATTGAATATTCTAATAGCATTTATGAGCAATATGTGCAAAAAATTAGCGAAATCGAAAAGGGCCTGGTTGATTTAAGATTGCGGGCTGGTGAGGCTAAGGAAAAAGAGGCCAAAGAGATAAAAGCTGAAATTAAAAGGGAAGAAGAAACCGTAAAAGCTATGAATCTGGCACGAAAAAGCTTGCAAAAATTTAAGTCTTCATTCGAGATAGGCTTTGATACGGCACAGAATAATGAATAGAAATAATGTTAGTATTCTGACATTATAACGTGATGCTATTATTTTCTGATTAAATATTTATCAGAAAGGAAGTGCAAAGTAAAAATGACTAAATATGACCCCTTAAATGAATATTTGAAAAAAGCGGACGGTTGAATTTGCGTTTGACATTTGCAGAAATTGAGAAAATTTTAAACGATAAATTACCAGCAAGCGCTTATGTGCATGAGCAATGGTGGCTAAGAGGTGGGCATACACAAGATAAGGCATGGTTGGAGGCAGGTTATATGGTTGATGAAATAGATTTAAATGAGCAAATTGTAATTTTTCATCAATAAAATGTAAGTGATTATCCTCCAGATTTGGGGGTAGGCGCTTTTTTTGTGTATAAAGCATTGCAAAATCATTTATAATATAGTATAATAATATTACAATAGCAATGGAGGTGCATTTGTATGGCAACAT
>CATJTQ010000045.1 GCA_949743325.1 uncultured Lachnospiraceae bacterium | reverse complement strand
CAATATTTACAGCACTTTTTTTAATGGGGACAGTAATAGGAGTATCATCATATGAGGGGGGATCACAGTCGGTCAACATTCAGGATACTTTTTCTGAAACAAATTTATCAGAAGAAAAAGTATATGTTGATATTGATGAATATTATGAGAGTATGTTGACAAAAACGGGATTAGACGGCAGAGAGCTGCGTACTGCTTCTAAGACAATAGTTAGTTTTGATAAAGAGGATAAATCAATTTGTTGTGCCGGATATAATAACGAAGTTGGAAGCTGTGAGGTTTATGTAGCATTATCTGATCCAAATACTGAGTTAAAGTTGATTAAAGACGGAAAAGAGATTTCTCCGTCAGCTGTAAATATCGGCGACCGTATTAGTTTTAATTATTTTGTTATTACGCCTTCTATACCAGGAGGTGCAGAATTTACAAATATGGTTATAGTTCAGTCAGATGAAGATGAATATTATGAGAATGTTATAAAAAACATTGATGAGAAGTATGAGCAGCTTAGCACAGACTCAGGTATTATTAAATCAATAGAGAGAAATAGCGAAAATCAATTAGTATGCTGCTTAGATAATGACGTTAAAATAAAGTTTGATAATAATGTAAGGCTGTTGAAGGCTGGGAAAGAAATATTAACAGATGAGTTAAATATTGGCTATACATTGAGTTATAATTATAATCAAATAATGTCTGATGGTTATACAGATGGAACAGCTATAGTTATAGCACATAATATTATAAAACCTTCACAATTTACGCCAACACCTGTACCAACTCCGACTGTTATACCAAGCTTTTCACCAAAGCCGCCTATTTCTATGCCGCCTTTAACAACACCGCCAACACCAGAACTTGTTAAAGGAGACTATGATTATGATGGCAAAGTTACATTAGATGATGCAACTATTGCATTAAAAGTAGCATTGAATATAACTAAAATTGATTATGCTGCAGAATTGGATTTGGATAATAATAATAAACTTGATTTACAGGATGCAGTAATTGTTTTAAATATTGCTTTAGGTATTCAGAAATAATAATAAATAGCCAAATATTTCGCTGTAAGCAGCGGGGCAATAAACTGAGAACTATGTAATATACTCTGATTAGGGATTGTAGCAAAATAGCGGCCAGACACGATATATAGTTTGTCACTAGAGGATAACAACTTATATATTGTGTCTGCTGCTGTTTTAGCTGCAGTCCCAATTTTTATATTAATAATGAAAAACAAAGGAAATAAGCTTACTTTACTTTAAAAAGCTTGTGTGATATAGTATATTATATTCGGGGGTATATGAAAATAAATGCCCTTGGCTCATTGCTCGCAGGAATAAAGTTAAATTGGAGGAGAATCAAATGAAAAAGAAGAGTTTATTAGTATTAGGTTTAGCAATAGTTATGGGACTTGGCGTAACTGCATGCGGTAAGTCAAACAACGGTGATGGAGATAAGAAAGTATATGCTGTTGAGGCAGGTTCTGCTGGGGAAAAAGCAGCAATAGCAGAAAATTATGAATATAATTCTGTTGCTTCACAGGCTGACGCACTAATGGAAGTGGCGTCAGGAACATCTGATGCCGCTATTATTGATCTATTAATGGCAGGTGCGATGATTGGCGATGGAACAAGCTATCCTGATTTAGTTTATACTGAGGAGCTGACAAAAGAAGAATATGGTATCGGATGTCGTAAAGGATCAGATTTGGCATCATTTATAAATTCAGTACTTGCAAAGACATACAAAAATGGGAAAATGAAAGAAACTGCTGAAAAATATGGTGTGCATGAGGCGCTGATTGAAATGAAGGATGCTGAGTATAAGGCGTCCGACAATGAAAGTGACGTTGAATATATAAAAGAAAAAGGTTCGCTTATTGTAGGTGTTACTAAATTTGAACCTATGGATTATCAGGATGAATCAGGAAAATGGATTGGTTTTGATGCAGATATGGCAGGAATTGTTGCAGATGAGCTGGGGGTAAAAGTTCAATTTGTTGAAATAGACTGGGATACCAAGGTGATGGAATTAAATTCAAAAAATATTGATGTTGTTTGGAATGGTATGACATTAACTACAGAAGTAACAGAGAGTATGGAATGTACAAATGCATACTGCAATAATGCACAGGTAGTGGTAGTGCCGGCAGAGTAATTAGGAGAAATATATATGTTTTGGACAGTAACACAGTCGCTTTTAAGCGGTCTAGGCACAACATTTGAAATATTTTTACTGACATTGCTCTTTGCGCTTCCGGCCGGACTTATTCTGGCTCTTGGAACGATAAGCAGATTTAAACCGCTGAGAATGTTAATTCAGGTTATTGTATGGATAATCCGCGGTACGCCGCTTATGCTTCAGCTTATAATAATTTTCTATGGTCCGGGGCTATGGCTGGGACATAATATATGGAGCGGTAATGAAGCGGGAAGAGTAACTGCGACAGTTGTTGCCTTTACAATAAATTATGCCTGTTATTTTTCGGTTATCTTTCGCGGTGGTATTGAAGGAGTGCCTGTTGGACAGAGAGAGGCAGGACAAGTGCTGGGAATGACAAAGAGTCAGATATTTTTTAAAGTAACGCTTCTTCAGATGATAAAAAGAGTTGTTCCGCCAATGTCAAATGAGATAATTACATTAGTAAAGGATACGTCTTTAGCAAGAATAATAGCAGCATATGAGCTGACATTTGCGGGATATTCGTTTATGAAATCAGCTGGGCTTACATGGCCGCTGTTTTATACCGGAGTATTTTATCTGGTATTTGTAGGTGTTTTAACATTATTATTTAACTATATTGAGAAAAAATTAGGTTATTTTAAATAAGGGGGCAGCTTATGTCTTTTTTGGAAGTGGAACATATAGAAAAACATTTTGGCAGAACTAAGGTATTAAGAGATGTAAGTTTTTCACTTGAAGAAGGAAATGCACTTGCAATAATCGGTTCATCAGGATCTGGCAAGACTACATTACTTAGATGTTTAAATTTTCTTGAGAAGCCGAATGCCGGAACGATTACAGTAAAAGGTGAGAAATTGTTTGATTCAGGTCAAAACAATAGAGAGCGTGAAAAAGATCTTAGGAAGAAGCGGCTTCATTTTGGAATGGTATTTCAATCATTTAATCTGTTTCCGCAGTATACGGCTCTGGAGAATGTAATTTTGGCAGAAAAACTTCTTGCTCAAAGTTCAAAAGATATTTCGGCTAATTATACAGCAGCAGATATACATATTGCAGAACAACAAAATTTTAAGCTGGATAAGAAAAAGATTATGAGTGATATTGAGGAACATGGAAAGCAGCTGCTTGACCGTATGGGGCTTTCAGAGAGAATGAATCATTATCCTCATCAGCTCTCTGGCGGTCAGCAGCAGAGAGTTGCAATTGCAAGGGCGCTTGCCTTAAAACCTGATATTTTGTGTTTTGATGAACCGACTTCCGCACTGGACCCTGAGCTAACAGGAGAGGTGCTGAAAGTGATTCGCTCTCTTGCTGAACAGAAGACAACAATGATTATAGTTACTCATGAAATGGCTTTTGCAAGAGATGTTTCAGACAGAATTATATTTATGGATGCTGGGGTAATTGTAGAGCAAGGAGACCCTAAGCAAGTTATCGACAATCCCAAGGAGGAGAGAACAAAGCAGTTTCTGTCAGGGTATGCGCAAGGTTTTTAGATTAATTGTTTGGAGGCATAAGTTGGCATATGCAGATTAAAAAGAAAGATAAAAAAGGGTTAAATATTATTATTGTTGGCTGCGGCAAAGTTGGAATTACGCTTGTAGAAAGACTATGCAAAGAAGGTCATGATATTACAGTTATTGATACTGTGGGCGATAAAGTACAGTCAACTTCTGGTTTGTATGATGTAATGGGGCTGAAGGGCAACGGAGCAAGTTATAGTGTGCAGATGGAGGCTGGTATTGAAAACGCCGATTTAATAATCGCAGTTACAGGCTCAGATGAGCTTAATTTATTGTGTTGCATAGTAGCAAAAAAAGTAAGAAACTGCGCTGCTATTGCCAGAGTAAGAAACCCGGAATATATTACAGATATTGCATATATACGTGAAAAATTAGGACTGACAATGGTTATAAATCCTGAGCTTGAGATGGCGAAAGAGGCGGCTAAAATTTTGGCCCTTCCTACAGTGCTGAAAGTGAGCTCTTTTGCACATGGGCAGGCTGAAATTGTAAAGTTTAAGATGCCGGGTGATAATATTTTAAATGGTGTAACGATCGCTGAACTCGGAAAACGGATGACTTCAAAAAATATAGGATTTAATATTTTGATTGGGGCTATTGAAAGAGACGGAGAAGTATATATACCAGATGGAGATTTTGAGGTTAGACAGGGAGATGTCGTATCTGTCGTACTCCCAAGAAGGTATGTAAAATCATTTTTTGAATATATTGGCTTTAAGACAAACAAGGTAAAAGATACGATGATAATAGGCGGAGGAAAAGAAGCTTATTATCTTGCCAAACAGCTGATTGCTATGGGAGTGTCTGTTAAGATAATTGAACAGAACAAAGCTCGTTGTGAGGAATTAAGTATTTTACTGCCAAAAGCAGTTATAATAAATGGAGACGGCACAGATGAGGAGCTGTTAAAAGAAGAAGGTATATCCTGCGCTGAATCTTTTGTGCCGCTTACAGGGATAGATGAGGAAAATATACTTTTGACACTGCATGCTGGAAATGTATCTAATGCAAAAGTTATTACGAAACTTAACCGCATTAATTTTAGAAATGTGATCAATTCTCTTGATTTGGGAAGTGTGCTTTATCCTAAGTATATTACTGCGGAGGCAATAATTGCTTATGTAAGGGCTAAAAACAATTCAAGGGGAAGCAATATAGAGACGCTCTATTATATGTTTTCTCAGAGAGTGGAAGCTATCGAATTTCGTATAGATGTGCAGAATGAAGTTACAGATATTCCGCTTATGGATTTGAATTTAAAGAAAGACTTGTTAGTTTCATTTATAAATAGAAACGGAAAAATAATACTGCCAAATGGACAGGATTGTATAAAAGTCGGAGATACGGTTATGATTATGACAACACACACCGGCTTTAAAGATATTAAAGATATATTGAAATAACGGAGGCCATTATGAATAGTTCGATGGTTAGATATGTTCTTGGACAGGTGTTAAAAATAGAAGCGGCATTATTGCTTTTGCCGTGTGCGGTTGCTGTTATTTATAGAGAGAATCAGGGATATTGGTATTTAGCAGTTGCGTTTATCTGTTTTGTACTTGCCTGTCTTATGACAATTAAGAAGCCTACGGCAGATGTGTTTTATTTAAAAGAGGGTTGTGTTGCAACGGCGTTGAGCTGGGTTCTGCTGAGTTTTTTTGGTGCGCTTCCATTTGTGCTGACGAGGGAAATACCTGATTTTACAGATGCATTTTTTGAGACAGTTTCAGGTTTTACTACCACAGGTGCCAGTATTTTAAGTGATGTTGAAAGCTTGTCACATTGTTCTCTAATGTGGAGGAGTTTTACACATTGGATTGGCGGTATGGGAGTGCTTGTGTTTTTATTAGCAGTTATTCCATTAAGCGGCGGTTCAAATATTAACTTAATGCGTGCGGAGAGTCCGGGACCTTCTGTAGGGAAACTTGTTCCCAAAATAAAATATACTGCCAGAATACTTTATTTAATCTATTTTGGCATGACAATAATTGAAATTATTTTTCTTATTGCAGGAAAAATGCCAGTGTTTGACGCATTTGCCATTAGTTTTGGAACGGCTGGTACAGGCGGTTTTGGTATTAAAAATGATAGTTTGGCAGGATATTCTTCATATATTCAATGGGTAGTAACCATTTTTATGATTCTTTTTGGTGTTAATTTTAACGCATATTATTTTATTGTATTCAGATATTTTAAGAAAGCATTCTGTATGGAAGAAGTAAGATATTACTTTATTGTTATTGCAGTTGCCATTGCAGTTGTATTTTTTGAAATACTGGATACGGCGTCAGGAGCGGCGGATGCACTTAAACACTCAGCGTTTCAGGTCGGCTCTATTATCACAACAACAGGCTTTTCAACTGTTGACTTTAATTTATGGTCACAGCCTGCTAAAACGGTTCTGGTGCTCTTAATGTTTGTCGGTGCGTGTGCAGGAAGTACCGGAGGAGGAATAAAGGTCTCCAGGTTTGTTGTATTGATTAAGACAGTAATAAAAGAATTTAATTCTTATCTGCACCCAAAGGGAATTAAGAAGATAAAGATGGATGATAAACCTGTTGAACATGAGGTAGTCAGAGCTATTAATGTATATTTTATTACATTTATGCTGTTGTTTTCAGCATCAGTTTTTTTTATATCATTTGAGGGAAAAGATTTAATTACGAATTTCACGGCGGTTGCCGCAACAATAAATAATATTGGACCAGGTCTGGAACTTGTAGGTCCAGTGCAGAATTTTGGATGTTTTAATGTATTTTCGAAATACATATTAATATTTGATATGCTTGCAGGAAGATTAGAGTTGTTTCCATTGCTGCTTTTATTTTATCCTCCTATGTGGAGAGATACAATAGAATATCAAAGGAGAAGGAGAAAGGCATGAAGGTTTTAAATAAGATTAAGAAGTTTTTTTCACCTTCATCTAGAATAATAATATTTGGTTTTCTTGGTGTTATATTGATTGGAACACTGCTTCTAATGCTGCCTATTTCCACTGTAGGAGGCAAAGGGGCCTCTTTTATGGAGGCTTTGTTTACTTCTACGTCGGCGGTTTGTGTGACAGGACTTGTTGTCAAGGACACAGCTACTTATTGGTCGCTGTTTGGGCAGATAGTAATACTTCTAATGATCCAGATTGGCGGAATGGGTGTTGTAATGATTGCAGTTACAGTTACTAGACTGTCAGGAAGAAAAATTGGTCTTATGCAGAGAAGTACGCTTCAGGAGACTATCTCAGCGCCTCAGGTTGGAGGAGTTGTAAGGCTGGCAAATTTTATTATTAAGACGGCTGTTTTGATTGAGGGAACCGGTGCTCTGCTGCTTAGTTTTGTCTTTGTTCCTGAGTTTGGTTTTATCAAAGGCATTGGGTATGCAATATTTCATTCAGTTTCTGCATTCTGCAACGCGGGATTTGATCTGATGGGCGTTAAAGAGCCGCTTTCTTCAATTACTTCATACTCTAATAATTTAATTGTTAATATAGTTATTATGGCGCTTATTATAACTGGAGGAATTGGTTTCTTAACATGGGAGGATATTAAGAAGAATAAGTTTAAATTTTTAAAATATCGTATGCAGAGTAAGGTTATAATTTTGTTTACAATTGTACTTATAGTTCTTCCTGCTATCTATTTTTATTTTTTGGAACTAGGCACACCAAAATGGGATAATCTAAGCGAAGGTGAACATGTTATCAGTTCTCTGTTTCAGTCTGTAACTCTTAGAACAGCTGGATTTAATACTGTAGATTTAGCTTCTTTTAGTGAGAGCGGTCAGATGATAATGATAGTAGTGATGCTTATTGGCGGAGCAACAGGTTCTACTGCAGGAGGTATAAAAGTAACTACAATAGCGGTTCTTTTAGCTTCAGCTTTAGCGGTATTTAAGAGGGCTTCAGCAGCTACATTATTTAAACGTAGAATTCCTTCTGATACAGTTCATTATGCTGCAGTGACCTTTCTGATGTATATAGTGTTGTTTGTAAGCGGTGCAATTATAATTAGTGCAGTTGAGAAGCTGCCGATACTGCACTGTATGTTTGAAACTGCGTCGGCGATAGCTACGGTTGGTTTATCAGTGGGCACAACAGGCGATTATGGAACATGTTCAAAGCTAGTGCTAATTATTTTGATGTTTTTTGGCCGAGTTGGAGGTTTGACGATAATATATGCTGCACTTTCAAGGAAGAAGCCGCATGTACTTAAATTTCCGCAGGAGAAGATAGCAGTAGGATAAGGAGAGTAAAATGAAATCAGTATTGTTAATAGGATTAGGCAGGTTTGGAAGACATGCAGCCCTTGAATTAGAAAAATTAAATCATCAGATTATGGTTGTTGACAGGGTAGAAGAAAGAGTTGATTCTGTTTTAGCTCATGTTACAAATGGACAGATTGGAGACAGCACTAATGAAGATTTTCTGCGTTCTCTTGGAATTGGAAATTATGATTTGTGTATTGTGGCAATTGGCGAGGACTTTCAAAGCTCGCTTGAGACAACGTCACTTCTGAAAGAATTAGGCGCGGGGTATGTTGTTTCAATGGCATCGAGTGATGTACATGCAAAATTTCTTCGAAACAATGGCGCAGATGAAGTTGTATATCCAGAAAAGCAGCTGGCAAGGTGGACGGCATTCCGTTATACTGCCGATCATATTTTAGATTATATTGAGATAGACAAAGAATTTTCAATATTTGAGGTTGCCATTCCTAACTCTTGGATAGGTATTACAGTTAAACATCTTGATTTGAGAAAGCGGTTTAATATTAATATTCTGGCGTTTAAGAAAGATGGGAAGCTTAATATGGCAATAGGACCAGATTCTGAGATTACTGATGGTATTACATTGATGGTATTGGGGCGATTTGACGATATTCATAAGTGTTTTCATATATAATAAATCTTTATATTCAAAGAATTATTTTTATATGTGAAAATTTTACAAATTATTTATAATTAATTAAAAAAAATAAAATAATCTATACAAATAAATGCAAAAGTGTTAAAATAACTCCTGTGAATATATATGGATAAGTAACGATTATCATATATTTTCATAAGGAGGTTTTTTATGCGCAAAAGATTATATAGTTTCATTTTAATAATGTCAATATTGCTTTATGGCTGTTCAGCAAAGGATAGTGTTGCAGAGAAAATAAAAGATGAAATAATAATATTGTATACAGCTAATGTAAATTGCGAGGGTGACAGCGGCGTAACATATGCCGGAGTTGCCGCATATAAAAAAGAAATGGAGCAGTTATATGAGAATGTCTCACTTGTTGATGCAGGTAATTATTTGTCAGGTGAATTGCTAGGAACTCTCAGCAACGGAGGTTATTCAATAGAGATAATGAATAATGTCGGATACGATGTTGCAGCAGTCGGCAAAAAAGAGCTCTACTATGATTGTGAGAGGATAATTGGGATGCAGGCGTCAATGCATTTTAATCTTGTAAGTTGTAATTTAGTAGAGAAGAGCAGTGATGAGAGTGTTTTTTTACCATATAAGATAGTGACATACGGTGAAAAAAGTGTAGCTTATGTAGGAGTAACCGCACCGACAGCATATAATATAAGGACAGAGAAGAAATATCTTGACGAGAGCGGTAATATTAAGTTTGAATTCTGTCAGGATGAAAATGGAAAAAGATTATATGATAAAGTTCAGCAGTCCGTCAATCAAGCCAGAGAAGACGGAGCAGATTACGTGATTATTCTGTCTAATTTAGGTGAAAATGATTGGAAGGAAAAGTGGGATATTAAACAGCTGATAGTACATACAACAGGAATAGATGCTGTTATAGACGGCGGTACAGATAGTGTCGTTGTAAATGAGGAAGTTGATGATAAAAATGGTGAGAAAGTTATCTTGACAGAACCAGGTTCAAAACTTTCCAATATTGGGAAAATTACAATAAGTAAAGATAAAATATCTGCAGAATTAGTGTCAAATTATGATAAAATAGATGTCAAGACAAGCGAGGTGATGACAAGTATAATTTATAAATATAAAAAAAGTGCTCAAAACACTATTGTTGACACGGATTTTCCGCTGATAATGAAGAGTGATGACGGCGCAGACTACTATATTCGTTGTAAAGAGACTAATCTTGGAGACTTATGCGCTGATGCATACAGAGATATTATGGGTGCAGATATAGCTCTTGTAGATGCAGGCGCAATAAATAGTGAAATATCTGCGGGTGCGATAACATATGAAAATATTCAAGATGTTTTTCCATATAATCAGAACGCTTGCATGATAAAAGCGTCTGGGAGCAAGATAGTTGAGGCGTTGGAACTAGGAGTATCTCAATACCCAGAACCAAATCATAGCTTTTTGCAGGTATCAGGTATTCGATTTGAGATAGATATATCTAAAGTGCCGGCGATTGTTAGTAAAGGTCCTAATTTAGAATATATTTCAGATAACTATCGTGTACAAAATATTGAAGTGCTTAATCGTCATACTGGTAAGTATGAGCCTATTGATTTAGAAAGGGAATATTTAGTTGCGATGAGTGATTATATGTACAAAGGATTGAGCGGATCATTTTTAATGTTTCAAGGATGTGATCCTGTATTAGATGAAGAGATGTCAGACGCAGAGCTATTAATGCAGTATCTAACACCATTTTGGGGTGAAAAACTGCCTCAGAAATATGAATCGCCTGATGGTGATGGAAGGATTAAGTTCCTTAATAATTAATTGCAGGTCTTATTTTGATTAATAAAGAGTTTGTCAATTGTATAAATTGAATATTGTACTTAATATTAAAAACTCCGCAGTTTGTTATTGTGCTACATGCTGCGGGGTTTTTGACTCTTTACTTTTTATAAATTTTAGTGTAATCTTATTTTATATATGCGGAATAATTATTAAGGAGGTTATATTAGATGAGTGATATTAAAACATTAATTGAGACAGGTAAGACTGTTCTTGGAATTGAGTTTGGTTCTACAAGAATTAAGGCGGTATTAATTGGAGAAGATAATGCGCCGATTGCTTCGGGAAGCCATGATTGGGAAAATCGACTTATTGATAATATTTGGAGCTATACATTAGACGATATTTGGAATGGATTGCAGGATTGTTATTCTGATTTATTGTCTGAAGTAAAGGATAAATACGGAGTGGTAATTAAGAAGATCAGTGCAATTGGATTCAGTGGGATGATGCATGGATATATGGCGTTTAACGATAAGGACGAGTTGTTAGTGCCATTTAGAACATGGAGAAATACAATTACTGGTGAGGCTTCTGAAAAATTAACTAAAGAATTTAATTACCATATTCCACAAAGATGGAGTATTGCACATCTGTACCAGGCGGTTTTAAATGGTGAAGAACATGTAAAGGATATTAGATTTATTACAACTCTTGCAGGTTACATACATTGGAAACTTACTGGGGAAAAGGCTATGGGCATTGGTGAGGCATCAGGTATGTTTCCTATTGATATAGCAACAAAAGATTATTATCCGTCAATGCTGGAAAAATTTGATAAACTTGTGGAAGGTAAAGGTTTTTCATGGAAAATATCAGATATTTTGCCAAAAGTACTTGTTGCTGGTGAAAATGCAGGTGTTTTAACAGAAGAAGGGGCAAAATTATTAGATGTATCTGGTAATTTAGAGGCAGGAATTTTGTTCTGCCCTCCTGAAGGTGATGCAGGAACAGGAATGGCAGCTACTAACAGCGTTGCAGTACATACAGGCAATGTGTCGGCGGGAACAAGCGTATTTGCTATGTTGGTGTTGGAGAAAGAACTCTCAAAAGTATATGATGAACTGGATTTAGTTACTACTCCGTCAGGTGAGCTGGTTGCAATGGTTCATTGCAACAACTGTACTTCAGACTTGAATGCGTGGGTAAACTTATTCAAAGAATTTGCAGAGTGTTTTGATATAGATGTGGATATGAATAAACTTTTTGGAACTTTGTATAATAAGGCTCTGGAAGGGGACAAAGACTGCGGAGGTCTTTTAGCTTATAATTATTTTTCAGGAGAGCATATTACAGGATTTGACGAGGGCAGACCGTTGTTTGTAAGAAAACCAGATTCAAACTTTAATCTTGCAAATTTTATGAGGACGCATCTTCTTACATCACTGGGAGCATTAAAAACAGGGCTTGATATACTTATTAAGAAAGAGGGAGTAAAAGTAAATATGCTCTATGCTCATGGAGGTCTATTTAAGACAAAAGGTGTGGGACAGAGTCTTATGGCGGCTGCTACGGATACACCAGTGGCAGTAATGGAGACAGCTGGGGAAGGCGGAGCCTGGGGGATTGCGCTTCTTGCCTCATACATGCTAAATAAATCTCAGAATCAGTCTTTGGAAGATTTTCTTGATAAAGAAGTTTTTGCCGGAAAGAAAGGTGAGACGCTGAAGCCAGATAAAAGAGACGTTTCTGGATTTGATAAATTCCTTGAGACATACACAAAAGGACTTAAAATTGAAAGGGCAGCAGTGGAAAATTTATAAATCATGAAATACGAACTCTGTTTAACGCTGTTATTAGTATGTTGTAGATATCAATGAGAGAAAATCTTTCTTAAAGGACGAAATAGTAATATATTGGGGCTGAAAAGTATTGAAGAGAACATATGAAAAATACATTGGGTAATATGGATAAACTGCTGTGTGAATTACAGGAAATTGTGAATTTTGCAAAGGAGAAATAAAATTGAATTCGTTACGGTTGATGTTATCAAAAGATAAGGTAGCTTATCTTTATTCAGATTGTCCGGTTGAAGAAGCGATGAAGCTCTTTACTGAGAGCGGTTATGGGTCAGTTCCGGTCATTGAAGATAATGGCATCTATGCGGGAATTGTCTGTGACAAGGATTTTCTTAAATGTTATACTTCTGATGATTTAAGAAAGAATATAAGTACATTAAAATTAAAAGATATTATTACAAATAAGCGCAGTTATGCAATAAATGTATACACTAAAATTGATGATGTGCTTCTTTTGTCGATGCATCAGAACTTTCTTCCTGTTATTGATGATGAGGGGATATTTATTGGTATTATTACAAGAAAGGCAATTATTGAATTTCTAACAGAAAAGAATGATAGTTTTGGCAGTGTCGAGCAGCTTCCGGCACTGTCAAACCAGCATAATATAGAAAAGATGATGATTGCTATTGAGAATGAGACTACCGGATATAAAATGTTTTTTAAAATGTATGAGACTGCAATGCGTGAGGTTCGAACCAGACTGGAGACAATAAATGAATTTTTAACTTATAAATATAACAGAAGACCGCTACATCACATAGAGTACAGAATAAAGTCAATGAAAAGCATTGTAGGAAAACTGGAGAAGAAAAACCTTCCGTTATCAATTAAGTCAATTCGGGAAAATCTTTTTGATATAGCAGGAGTAAGAGCGATTTGTGCATATTTAAACGATGTGTATGAATTTGCGGGATATTTGGAGATGCAGCAGGATATTAGATTGATAAAAAGCAAGGACTATATAAAGCATCCAAAGGAAAATGGCTATAGGAGTCTTCATTTAATAGTGGAGATTCCAGTCAATTTTTTGGAGGCTAGACAGGGCCTGCCTGTAGAAATTCAGCTTAGGACAGACCCAATGGATTATTGGGCGAGTCTTGAGCATGACTTAAAGTATAAACCGATTCGTAATTTTAATGGCACGGATATTTCGTCACAGCTTGTAGAGTGCAGCTGCGAGTTGGCAGAAACGGAGAAAAAAATGCAGAATTTGGCAAGATTGATAGGGTGTAATGAAGATGTTGCTGATGATAGCTGGCAGAAGAGCTGGGTTTAGAAAATAGGAAAATATAATTAGAAGTTGGAGGAATTAATTATGGCATGGTATGACAGCGCAGTATTTTATCATATTTACCCATTGGGGTTATGCGGCTGTAAAAAGGAGAATGATGGTGTTGCGGAGAGTCATTTTGATAAATTAAACGAGTGGACTGACCATATAAAAAAGATTGGCTGTAATGCAATTTACATTGGACCATTATTTGAATCTGTGGGACATGGTTATGAAACAATTGATTATAAAAAGGTAGACTGCAGACTTGGAACTAATGATGAATTTAAGGATTATGTTAACAATTGTCATAAAAAAGGTATCAAAGTTATTGTTGACGGTGTATTTAACCATGTGGGAAGAGAGTTTTTTGCCTTTAAGGATTTAAAGCAGAACCGTGAAAATTCAAGGTATAAGGATTGGTTTTGTAACGTTAATTTTTGGAATAATAATGAATATGATGATCATTTTTCTTATGATAACTGGGGCGGTTACAACCTGCTTGTAAAGCTGAATCAGAGGAATGGTGAAGTACAAAATTTTATTTTTGATGTGATTCGTTTTTGGATAAAAGAGTTTGATGTGGATGGTATTCGTCTGGATGCTGCCGATGTGTTAGACCATGATTTTATGATGGGAATAAGGCGTGTCTGTGATGCTGAAAAAGAAGATTTTTGGCTGATGGGCGAAGTTATACATGGGCAGTATTCAAATTGGGCAAATGGACAGAAGCTGCATTCTGTTACAAATTATGAGTTGCACAAAGCATTTTATTCTGGACATAATGATCATAATTATTTTGAAATTGCACACACTGTTCAGAGAAGTATGCAGATTAATGGCGATATTCGCCTCTACTCTTTTGTTGACAATCATGATGTGGCAAGAATTTACAGCAAATTAAATAATAAAGATCATATGTTTTCAGTACATTTGCTGCTGTATGGACTTCCAGGTATACCTTCAATATATTATGGCTCTGAATTCTCAATTGAGGGAAATAAGGAAAGAGGGTCAGATGCAAGCCTGCGGCCGCAGCTTAGTCTAAGTGACTATAAGAATTATTATTCGTCTAATAAAATTACTAAATTAATTGCCAGATTAGGAGAATTAAAACAGAATTATAATGAGTTAAATTATGGCAGATACGAACAGCTTCTTCTTACTAACCGTCAGTATGCATTTGGCAGAATTACAGATAATTCAGCGGTATTAGTTGTCGCAAATAATGATGAGAGTCCTGCGGAAGTATGGGTAAGGCTTCCAATTGTCAAAAAGAATGTTATAGATTTGTTAGAGCCTGTATTTGGTGAAAAGAAGTTTAAAATAGAAAATGGGCAGCTTTGTATTACATTAGGAGCATGTGAAGGAACCTTTTTGTATCTCACTGATGATGAGAAGACGGATGTATTTTCACGAGAGAAAAAAACTGCGTGTACAACCGATAATAAAGTATCCTATAAAAATGTATCTGAGGATAAATTGACTCAACACAAATGCGCCGATCAATGCAAAGAGAGAGTGCTGTCAGATGAAAATCAGGATTATTCAGCAGCTGAACGCCTAAAGAGGCAGATGCAATTTGCACTTGAACTTGACAAGGAAAAATTGATTGGAAGACAGACATATATTTCAGATGCAAGTCGTAAAGAAAATGATGCTGAACATTCATGGCATATTGCGCTTATGACAATGCTTCTCTCTGAATATGCAAATGAGAAAATTGATGTTCTGCATACTATGGCAATGGTAATATTGCATGATATTGTAGAGATAGATGCAGGGGATACATTTGCATATGATGAAGATGCACAAAAGGTTAAGAGAGAGAAAGAACTTAGAGCTGCAGACCGGCTGTTTTCTATTTTGCCGGAAGATCAGGCGGCTAAATTCAGAGCGTTGTGGGATGAATTTGAGGAGTCCCAGACTGCCGAGGCAAAATTTGCAAATGCTATGGATTCAATACAGCCATTGATGTTAAATACAGCTACAAATGGTAAAGCTTGGAGAGAGCATAATGTAGCGGCGAAAAAGGTTCTTGAAAGAACGGAGCGAAAGGTGCGTCCGGGCTCAGAAGAACTTTACCAATTAATGAAATCGTATATTGATAGAAATTTGAAAGAAGGCAATTTAAAATGATGATTCAGGATATCGGTGATCATATTTTTCATAATCAATTTGCAAAGAGAGAGGTAACAGACGACGATTGGGTTTTTGTATTTTACGGCAACCAGTTATTATGTAGATTGGTAGATGACAGAGGACTGGTGCTGCCCGAATTCAAACAATTGTCATGTAGTAAGGATAAAGTAACTTTTCTTTTTTCTGTTGATGACAGAGCATATTTCTTATTGTCAGACTGGGACGGCGTGCTTTTAGAAGGTTTTACATACAGAAGTGTAGAAATTCTAAGAGACGTCACACCAAAACATCAGGCATTTGCAGGATTTTGCGCTTATCATCTGTCGTGCTGGTACAGAGATACAAGGATTTGCGGAAGCTGCGGACAGACTCTTATTCCTGATGATAAAGAGAGGATGATGTTTTGTCCTGATTGTAAAAGTATGATTTATCCGCGGATCAATCCTGTTATTATTGTAGGAGTTATAAGAAATGATAAGATTCTTATGACCAAATATAATGGCAGGAGTTATAAAGATTATGCTCTGATTGCCGGTTTTATAGAATTTGGAGAGACTGTGGAGCAGGCAATTGACAGAGAGGTAATGGAAGAGGTTGGACTTAAGGTCAAAAATATTCGTTTTTATAAAAGTCAGCCATGGGGATTTTCCTGCTCACTACTTCTAGGCTTTTTTGCGGACGTTGATGGTGATACACACATTTCTATTGAAGAAGAAGAACTGTCTTACGGCGGCTGGTTTAGAAGAGATGAGATTAATTTACCGGAGGATAATGTTTCTCTTACAAGAGAGATGATATTGGCTTTTGCCGCTGGTAAAGAACCGGTCTAATATACTTCAAAATAACTGAATTTGATATATGTAATAAATAATTTTATTGTATAACTTTTTATATTCTGCCAATACTATTTTTAGAGGTGATGGCATGAATAGAAAAGATGATTTATTGATACGGGCAAACCGTAATAATAAAAGAAAACCGCACAAAAGAAGAAATATAGCGATAGCGACAACCTTGAGTGTTATGTGTATTGCTGCAATGGCGGGAGTATACAGTATGGAGAAGCAGAAAAATACTAAAGAGGAGCTGCTTGTAAATTGGGAGGATAATGCATCCTCAGATACAGAGGAGAAGGTTAAACTTAATATTGGTTCAAAAGAAACACCTGATCCTTCAAGTACGTTAAACGCGGGCAGAGCAATGTATGATACAGCGCAGAATGTAACGGTTGAGACAGATACATCACTCCTAGAGGCAGATTTGGCAGATGTACAGAATGAAACGATACCAGAGCAAAATGAGAATGTGGTTGAACCTGAAGAAGATGTAGTTGGACAAGATGCTGTTGAAGTAAGCGATGAGACTACCGAGGTGTCAGCAAACAATTCTGCTGTTGCGCTTCAGTTTGCGGCCAATGATGTGTTAAACTGGCCTGTTCAGGGAAATATTATTCTTGATTACAGTATGGATGCTACAACGTACTTTCCAACCCTTGATCAGTATAAATATAACCCGGCAGTTTTAATACAGTCTGATGTTGGAACCGAGGTGTGTGCGGCAGCTTCTGGAGTGGTAGAATCTATCGTGGAGACGGAAGAAACCGGTATCACTGTGACGATGGATATTGGCGGTGGATATCAGCTTGTGTACGGACAGCTGCAAGGAGTTGATTTCGGAACCGGAGCTTATATAGAAAAAGGCAGCGTTGTAGGAACAGTTGCATCTCCTACAAAATATTATTCCGTAGAGGGAAGTAATTTATATTTTAAAATGTTGGAGAACGGAGCGCCAACAGACCCGGTTAATTTCCTGAAAGACGGAGTTATAAACGAGTAAAAT
>CATJTQ010000044.1 GCA_949743325.1 uncultured Lachnospiraceae bacterium | reverse complement strand
TTATAGGCCGTGATTTGGCGCATACAAGGAGCTATGGCGAAGATGTTGCAACTAAGATAGATAATGAGGTAAAACGAATAATTGATGATTGCTATAAAAAGGCAAGAAAGATTATTAAGGAAAATTATGATGTATTAGATCAGTGTGCCAAACTTCTTTTGGAGAAAGAGAAGATATCAAGAGATGAGTTTGAAGCGCTTTTTTCTCAAAACGACGAAACAATGAGTGAAGAGTAAATTTGCACAGAGTCAGAGTAAACTATAAATTACACAATAAATGTTTGTGAAATTAGCATAAAAAATATTTATATAATTTGTTATGTTTGTGCACACTTTAATAGAGTTCAATGTTATTATAGTAACCGTAAACCCCCCAATACATTATATAGTTTTTGCTACACCCCATAAGAGAATTACATTCTCTTTAAAAGCCCGCATATCCGTGGTGAAAATCACCGGTATGCGGTTCTTTTATATTTAGCGAAGCTATACTTAAAAGGAGATTGTAATGTTTATAGTTAGAACAGAAGAAAGTTTTGATTCTGCACATTTTCTTGCGGGTTATGATGGTAAATGTAAAAATATCCATGGACACAGATGGAAAGTTGTGCTTGAAGTAGCAAAGGAAGAGTTAGATAAAAGCGGAATGGTAATTGATTTCACAGAAATAAAAAAAGAGTTAAAGGTTTTTGTTGCACAACTTGACCATTCATTTATAATAGAGCGCAATTCTCTTAGGTATGAAACGCATAAGACTCTTGTGGAGGATGGATTTAAAATAGTTGAAGTTGATTTCAGACCAACAGCAGAAAATTTTGCCAGGTATATTTTTCAGGAATTTAAGAAAAAAGGCTTTGCTATTAGGGCAGTTGAGGTATATGAGACCCCTAAGAACTGTGCTCGTTATGAATAAAGAATTGTAAATACTGTGATGTATTTTATGTTATTATTCCTAATATATACAGGATATGTTGGAGGTGTATCATGGATTCAAATATGTTTTTACCAGTTGTAGAAAGTTTTGTAAGTATAAACGGAGAGGGAGCAAGAAGTGGACAGCTTGCATTATTTATAAGGTTTAAAGGATGTAACCTGAATTGCAGTTATTGTGATACTGTATGGGCCAATCGGCAGGATGCAGAGTTTCAAAATAAGTCAATTGGTGATTTGTGTAGTATGGTAATTGATAGTGGCGTAAAGAATGTGACTCTTACCGGAGGTGAACCGTTGCTGCAGAACAATATAAATAATCTTATTAATGGACTTTTGGAAAATACTTCATGCGATATTGAAATTGAGACAAATGGAAGTATAAGTATAAAACCGTGGAAAAATCACAGCAGCAGGCTTAGTTTTACTCTTGACTATAAGCTGCCAGGAAGTACAATGGAAAAATATATGGTTTTGGATAATTATGATTATATAATGGGTAATGATACTGTTAAATTTGTGTGTATGGATGAGTGTGATTTACATACTGCAAAGAGAATTATAGATGAGTACAAGCTTTCAACAAGATGCAGTGTATATTTGAGTCCAGTATTTGGTAAAATGGATCCGAAAAATATGGTTGAGTTTATGAAAAGCAATAAGATGAATGATGTAAAACTGCAGCTGCAGATGCATAAGTTTATCTGGGTTCCCGATATGAGAGGTGTTTAAAATGGCAATTGATACAAAAGCAATTGAGGAACATATAAGAGGTATTTTAACTGCTTTAGGTGATAATCCAGACAGGGAAGGACTAAAGGATACTCCGAAGCGGGTAGCTAAAATGTATGAGGAAGTCTTTGAGGGAATGAATTATACAAACCGTGAAATAGCAGATATGTTTGGAAAAACATTTGAAGAGACGATAGATTTTGATAAATCAGGCAGCGATATGGTTGTAGTAAGGGATATTGAAGTCTTTAGTTATTGTGAACATCATATGGCTTTAATGTACAATATGAAAGTTACAGTCGCCTATATTCCGAAAAAGAAAATAATCGGACTCAGCAAAATAGCGAGAATAGCAGATATGGCGGCAAAACGTCTGCAGCTTCAGGAGCGTATTGGAGCAGATATTGCCGAGATAATTCAGATGGTTACAGAATCTGAAGATGTGGCAGTATTAATAGAAGCAAGTCATAGCTGTATGACTGCAAGAGGTATTAAAAATGTTGGTGCTAAGACTTTTTCGACAACATTGCGTGGAAGATTTGAGACAGATATGGATTTGTGGATGAGAGTTAAAGGTTAAAACAGTGAAAGGATTGTGTAAAATGAGAGATAAAGCGCTTGTACTTGTTAGCGGCGGATTGGACAGCACAACATGTCTTGGGCTGGCTGTAAAAGAACATGGAAAAGAGAATATAACTGCACTTTCAATTTATTATGGACAGAAACATGATAAAGAGATTAATTCCGCAAAGTCTGTAACAGAATATTATGGCGTTGAATGGCTGCAGATGGACTTATCTAAAATGTTTGAATTTAGCAATTGCTCTCTGCTGTCACACTCAGACATAGATATTCCAAAAGAATCATATGCTGAACAATTGGAAAAAACTCATTCTAAGCCTGTCTCAACTTATGTGCCTTTTAGAAACGGATTGTTTCTGTCGACAGCTGCGAGTATTGCCTTGTCAAAAGACTGTTCGCTGATTTACTATGGAGCTCACAGTGATGATGCTGCCGGTAGCGCATATCCTGATTGTTCAGAGGAATTTAATAATGCAATAAATCAGGCAATCTATTTAGGAAGCGGAAAACAGTTAAAAATAGAGGCCCCTTTTGTTATGAAATCTAAAGCTGATATAGTTAAGCTGGGTCTTGAATTGAATGTTCCGTATGAACTTACATGGAGTTGTTATGAAGGAGCGGACAAACCATGCGGCACATGCGGCACATGTATTGATAGAATGGCGGCATTTGAAAAAAATGGTATTAAGGATCCGCTGTTTGATCTCTGAAAATATTTAAAGAAGAGGTGAAAATTATTATGTCAGAGCTTACATTACTTGGAAATAAAAATACTAAATATCCCGATGATTATGCACCGGAAATGCTTGAGACTTTCGACAATAAGCATCCTGAAAATGATTATTTTGTCAAATTCAACTGTCCGGAATTTACAAGCCTTTGTCCAATTACGGGTCAGCCTGATTTTGCTACAATTTATATATCGTATGTACCAGATATAAAGATGGTAGAGAGCAAGTCTTTGAAGCTTTATCTGTTCAGCTACCGTAATCATGGTGATTTTCATGAAGATTGTGTTAATAAAATAATGAAAGACTTAATTAATTTGATGTCGCCAAAATATATTGAGGTCTGGGGAAAGTTTACTCCAAGAGGAGGTATTTCAATTGACCCATATTGTAACTATGGAAAGAAGGGTACTAAATGGGAGCAGGTTGCATTTGACCGGCTTACCCACCATGATATGTACCCTGAAAGAGTTGACAACCGATAATA
>CATJTQ010000043.1 GCA_949743325.1 uncultured Lachnospiraceae bacterium | reverse complement strand
GGCGTCGCGAATTGAACTGTCATTGATAAGCTTTACAAAAATATGTCCTTCATTGTCGGAATTATAATAGTCGCTGTCGATTATGCCAACTGTGTTTGCCAAATGAATACCATATTTAAAGCCAAGACTGCTGCGAGGATATATCTGAAGAACCCACCCGTCCTCAATCCGGCAGCGTATTCCGGTTGGGATTTTTATTTCTCCTTTAAATATCTTAAATGGATTGTCGCTAATTATTTGTACTCCATTCGGATATATTGTCAAATTGGATGGGGAGAAGAAATCGCATCCAGCACTGCCTGTTGTAGCTCTTTTAGGAAGATGTATTTGATCGTAAATGTCCTTTATATCTGTGTCGTTACCCTGATATTCAGGGTAGCAGTTTTGCCAGTCTTCTTTAAACTGTTTATAAGAGACTTTTTCAAATTTTGCTATTTTTTGCATTTTCAATTTCCTTTCTTTTTATAGAGTCAATAATTTTCTATATTGGCTTTCATTTCTTTGAGTTTTGAAATAATTGTTGATAACTCTTGTCGCTTTTTCTCCTTTTCTCCAAAATTGATTCCGTTGTACCCATAAGTACTTCGTACATATCTTCTCCTTGAAACTGTCTACCTGCCTCAATGTGGTTTTCAAGTGTGACAATTTCATCTTTTAGGGTATTGGCTTTTTGAAGTAAGCTGTTGTATTCTTCAATTATTTTTATTCCTCCATTTTTTAAGTTTTGATTATAGTATATCAGATTTTTTATTATTGTCTTGTTAAAAAGATTACTTATTGGATATTTAAGTTTCCCCAAAACAACCACCAAGAAATTAAAATAAAGCTTTAATAAATAGAAAAACAAGCAACAGAAAAATGAAAAAAGCAAAAAAATAGTGCAATAAAAGCTCCGATATGGTATAATGTTAATAGTCACAAAAACAAAACCCAAAAGAAGCGTATTGCACTAAGGTTAATTATACCACACTTAACAGCAATTTTAAAAAAAGAGGTATTTTGAGATTTTCAGAAAAAATTTCAAAAAAATTTAATTGTCCCATCATAAAATTTATCTGTGAAATGGTTTACGGTATACTTGCATCAAAAAACTATTTGTTATCGGAAATAGGTAGATATCTTAACGAGAAAAAGCTTTGATTTTGAAAATCTTAGAGTGCAATCTTTAAAATCTATCAGAAACCTTGATTTGTTACTTACTGTTGCAATTGGTTGCATTTCCGAAATATCGGGCAAATCATATACTGCCAAATTACGTATGGAAGTTATTCAAATTTCCAAGCGTTTATTCGGTGCGCCCGATTTTCTCTATTATGCTGTTGCTGACGGTATTTTTGAGATTTTAAAGGCTGTTAAATCGGATATTGATAAGTTCTTTTATTTGCCGCAACATAATGGGCAATTGTTTTTGTTTTCTGCTTCGGAGATTTCTCGGCTGAATTTTGGGGAAACTTAAATTTATTGGATAATATTGACTTTTGTCAATAAATGTGCTATATTAAATATAGTACTGGAACAAAAGGAGATTTTTTTATGTTTAATTTTTCTACCTTAATTACTTTGTTTTTTACAGTTATCGGAATTTATTTTCCTACATATTTTATATTTAAAAAAGAAATTAATGATTTAAGGTTAAACGAAAATGAAGAAAACAGACAAAAAATAATTATAAGAGAAAAGAGTGTAAAAACACTGAACAAAACTGTAATAGCACTAATATTAATTATTATGATTCTCTTCTCACTTCCTTATATAATTTCTCTTTTTACTACAAACAGTAGTGAAATTTTAGGAAAAAATATCATAGGAGTGATTACGAAAATTTTACCATTTGGTAATGATTGTTTTTCAAATAATAGTTTTCAATTTTCTTTTATAACAGGAATAGTATTATCTATAATTATTTTTATCTTTTTTATGATTGTCACTAATAATATTAATCTTAATATTGTTATAAAAATCATGTTAAGAATATTATTAGTTTGGGGATTAATATGGACAAACTATTTTATTTCTTCATTCTGGGTATTTTGTATTGTAAATTATTTTGAATTGATTTCAATAATTTTAAATCTTTTGATATATGCTATAATATCATTTTTGTTACTTATATTATTGGTTTTATGTTTTGGTAATTATATGGAAGATTCTAAATCTAACAGTGATTTCCAAAATATACCCCCTCTTCTAGAATCGAACAATTCGTCTTCTTTAAAATCCTTGGAGACAAAAAAAGAATTGAAATTAGATGATATCCTTGAATCTATAGATTCAAGGAAGTCATTTTCTCATTCAAATGACAAAACAGAATAAAATATATGTATTATATTATCCCCAAGTCCGCAGAGTTCAAGTTGATTTAAGCTGAGAAAGAGGCTTTGTTATACGAAAATTTGCCTTTTTAACGCTTGTTTTTTCTTCACCCAGTGAGTGAAGAAAAATTTGCAGTATTTTTTATTATTTTTCTTGATTATAAAGCTTTTTTTCTTGACATTTTTTGTTTTGAGTTTTGCGGATTTAGGTTATCAATAAATTTAATATCACACTTCCCGTAGCATCTCTTTATCTTAATGGATAAAAGCGTGGTTTTATTTCTTTTATATTATTTACTATTTCTTTTTACTAAGTTATAATTAAAAATATCAATTCACTTAGGAGGGTAATAGTATGTGTCAAATTTTAATCAATATTGAACTTATAAATTCTGTTTCTGACTGTCTAAAAACATGTTCACAATTTAAATCTTCTATCCCCAATTATATAAATCATTCTTTTTCTCCTACTAGTACAGAACTATCTTTCTTTTATCGTGGTGAAAGCAGCAAAAAATACATATCTCAGCCATCTTTATTCAGATTGCCCAATTGTAATATTGAACATCAATTAATTAATGAATTAATATTAGCAAAGCCTGACGAATTTATAAATTATGAATCAGATATGTTTTCCACAATTGCCAAAATGCAACATTTTGGATTACCAACAAGGTTATTAGATATATCCAAAAATCCTCTTGTATCATTTGTAAAACCTAAAGTATTCAATTTTGCGATAAAGTCTTTAACCTTCATATGTTTTTTCTCATGCTCCTATATTTGAAATTAGAACATCTTTCTCTTTAGCCATTTTTACTTCTGTAACTATTACTTCTAATTTTGAGAACCAAGAAGAATTACATCTGGCACAATGTTCAGCGTGTAATTTATCTATTGTCTGAACTGTAATAACATCATTTTCACATCAACTTTGATTACCTATTTACATTTTTACTATTATGTCTTAAAATAATATAATCACAAAAATAAAATAGGAGTAAAAACATGATAGATTATGATTTAATATTAAACATAATAAATACCATTTTAACCGCCCTTTCTGTTATTTTTATTATTTTTGGTTGGATTATTCCATATAAGCAATCACAAAAGCAGCAAAAAGAGCAGCGAAAATATGACGAGTCTATATCAGAAAAACAATATAACAAGGAGAAAATCGATGAACAAATCTCAAAATTATATGTTCCCCTATATACTATATCTATGGAAAACAAAATACAAATCAATATACTTCTAAAAAAACTGAATAGAAACTATGTTTTTGCTAAAGGCGAAACAATCAACAACTTAACCGAAAGTGATTTAGTTCTATGGATAAATTTTTTAAAAAATCATTTCGTTCCAAACTTAAATCGTATGAAAGAGATATTAAATAATAATATACATTTAATATATGAACCAAATTTGCCTTCTTCATATCAACGATTTTTAAAATATACTTTAAAATTAACTACTGATTTAAACTTATATTTAAATGATCCCAATATTGACCATAGCAATTCTTTTGTTGATGAAAACTATCCTAGTGATTTTGATATTTATATAAATAAAACATTAGATAAACTTCTTCAGCTTCAAAGAAACTGTCTATCGCAAAATGACAACAGAAATACTATTGTATCAAATTTTGATGTAAATATTAACAATATTGACTATAGTGAGAAAACCATAGTTTTTGATAGTGAGGATAATTCTCCATATCTTATTGATTTACAAAATAATGAAAAAATAGTAATTAACTCTAGGCAATTTATTATAGGCAGAAAATCAAATTGTAATTATGTAATAGACAATATTCGTGTATCCTCTTTATCATTGATGATTATATACGAGGATGGAAACTGGTATATAATGGATTTAAATACTATGAATGGAACATCTCTAAATAATATAAAAATTCCGACAAATTCAAAAATGCTATTACAAGATAAATCCATAATACAAATAGCTAATCTTAAATATAAATTTTGTCTTAACTAAATAACTTTTTATTTGAATAATGCTAATTCAATAAAAGTCCTATTTCATGTCCATTTTTAGTCTATATATAGTGTTAATCTATTTTACAAATCGCTATATATAGACTATTTTTACGCCACTTTTTCTTCCAACATCATCCATGTGTTCCGTTTATTATGACTTGTACGGATACACTGTAAAAACGCTTGTGGTTCAGCCAATAACAAACATCTCTTCTTCGCTCTTGTAAGCAGTGTATATAACATACAGTTATCTAAAAGCTGATGATGTGTGTTATCAATAATTCCAATCACAATCTTTCTACCGGCGCCTTGTAATTTATGTACTGTCATTGCATAAGCAAGATCCAATGCTGTCAATTCTTTCTTTGTGTACTCAATCAATTTTTCTTTTCCAAAAATATCAGTATAAGTTACTACACAATATTCTTCTTTCTTTTTGCCATTTTGTCTCTCACTAATTTCTGTTATATATCCTATTTCTCCGTTAAACACATTTTTATCGTAATCGTTGACTGTCTGCATTACTTTAGCACCCAATTTGAATGTCATTTCAAAACCAGATATACTTTGTAATACATCTCCCAACAACTTTTCCTGAATTGTTTTATTCAATTCATTTGTACTATTC
>CATJTQ010000042.1 GCA_949743325.1 uncultured Lachnospiraceae bacterium | reverse complement strand
TATGCTCGTCGTTAAATATTGATATAAGAGCGTTTATTACGATTGCTGCACTAAGGAATAAAATATAAAAAATTATGAAAGAAGGAATAGAGTAATGGGAAGAGCTTTAATTATAGGCTGCGGTGGAGTTGCCAGCGTTGCCATTCATAAATGCTGTGAAAATAGTGAAGTGTTTGAAGAGATTTGTATTGCCAGCCGTACAAAATCTAAGTGTGATGCGTTAAAGGAAAAGCTGCAGGGTTCAACTAAAACTGTAATTACGACAGCACAAATTGATGCAGACGATGTTGAGGCACTGACAGCGCTTATTAAAGAATATAAACCTGGTGTAGTTCTTAATTTAGCTCTCCCTTATCAGGATCTTCATATAATGGATGCCTGTCTTGCAGCGGGTGTCAGTTATGTAGACACCGCTAATTATGAACCGGAGGATACGGCACACTTTGAATACAGTTGGCAGTGGGCGTATAGGGAGAAGTTTGAGAAAGCCGGAATTACTGCAGTGCTTGGCAGCGGTTTTGATCCGGGTGTTACAGGTGTATTCAGTGCATATGCTATGAAGCATGAATTTGATGAAATAAATTATATAGATATTTTAGACTGTAATGCGGGAGATCACGGTTATCCGTTTGCAACTAATTTTAATCCTGAGATAAATATACGGGAAGTGACTGCAAATGGCAGCTATTGGGAAGATGGAAAATGGATTGAGACAGAACCAATGGAAATTAAGAGAGTGTACAATTTTCCTGAAATAGGTGAAAAAGATATGTATCTTCTTCATCATGAGGAGATTGAAAGTCTTGCGCTAAATATAAAAGGTATTAAGAGAATACGTTTCTTTATGACATTTGGTGAGAGTTATTTAAATCATTTGTACTGTCTTCAGGATGTGGGGATGACTTCTATTGAACCTATAATGTTTGAAGGAAAAGAAATTGTTCCGCTGCAATTTTTAAAAGCTGTGCTTCCTGATCCGGCTTCGCTTGGTCCAAGAACTAAAGGAAAAACTAATATTGGCTGTATTTTTCGAGGAAAAAAGGACGGTAAAGATAAGAATTATTATTTATATAATGTCTGTGACCATCAGGAGTGTTACCGAGAAGTCGGTTCGCAGGCAGTAGCTTATACAACGGGTGTGCCTGCAATGATTGGGGCGATGATGGTGCTTACTGGTAAATGGACAGCTCCTGGTGTCCATAATATTGAAGAGTTTGACCCAGATCCTTTTATGGAGGCGTTAAACAAATTTGGACTTCCTTGGAAGGAAAGTTTTCATCCTGATTTAGTTGATTCTTGTGAGTAATGTTTTAGTTATAGTTATGTTTATAAATACGAGGTTTTTAAATGAATGATAAATTAGAAACAATATTAAGCAATATACCATCTCCGGCATATATCATTGATAAAAATATATTAGAACACAATTTACAGATTTTAAAGACTTTGCAGGATGATACGGGTTGTCGGGTTTTGCTTGCTCAGAAAGCTTTTTCATGTTATCCGCTGTACAGTTGGATGGGAGATTTTTTATATGGTACTGCTGCCTCAGGTCTTTATGAGGCAAAGCTTGGCAGTGAGGAGATGAGAAAAGAGAGCCATGTGTTTAGCGCGGCATTCAGAGAAGACGAGATTGATGAGATGATGACATATAGTGATCATTTTATCTTTAATTCACTGAATCAATTAAAAAAATATGGTCCAAAGTTAAAGGATAATAATAAGAATGTAGGGATAAGAGTTAATCCAATGTATTCTACACAAAAAGATCATGAAATTTATGATCCGTGCGCGGTTGGAAGCCGTCTTGGAGTCACAAAGAAAATATGGGATCGTGATGTTGATAGAAGTGTTATCAATTTATTAGACGGTATTCACTTTCATACGCTATGCGAGCAGGATGCAGATGATTTGGAGGTTACGCTTAATTCAGTAGAAGAACAGTTTGCAGATTTGTTAGCTCTGCCAAACATAAAATGGATTAATTTTGGCGGCGGCCACCATATAACAAGAAATGGGTATAAAATTAATATTTTGAAAAAATGTATTAAGTATATACAGGATAAATACAATCTTATAGTATATATTGAGCCTGGTGAGGCTGTTGCCCTAAATGCAGGATATTTTGTAAGCCGTGTTCTGGATATAGTGGAGAATGAAATACAGATTGCTGTTTTAGACGCTTCAGCTGCCTGTCATATGCCTGATGTTTTAGAAATGCCGTACACCCCGCCTGTATATGGAGCGAAAAAGCCTGATGTATTAAATTATAATTATAGGCTTGGTGGACCAACATGTCTGTCGGGTGATATAATAGGAGATTACTCTTTTAATAAAAGGTTAGCGGAAAATGATTTAATTATATTTGAGGATATGGCAATTTATACAATGGTTAAAAATAATACTTTTAATGGGATAAAGCTTCCGTCAATATACTTAATGGATGAAGATAAATGCAGCTTGATACAAAATTTCGGTTATGATGATTTTAAATGCAGGCTTGGTTGAGTGGTAAATTGAAGGAAATAGTCTAAGTTGAAAAAACATGTTGCAAAATAATAATAATTTTAATAAAATAAAGATAATGAATATACACTTTAATTAACAGGCATGACTAATTAATAAAAAGTGTCATTTGGGTGAGGAAAGGGTGTAGCAAATGAATAATATAGATATCGCAAATGGAATAGTTTTTCAAAAGATGGCAGTAAGCAAGGATAGTTTTGAAGATAGAATTATATGTCAAAAGAAAGTCTATCTTTTGCAGTCACTTGGTACAGATTTGGGATACACATATAACTGGTATGTTAGAGGACCTTATTCCCCTTCTTTAACTAATTATATATATGGAAATCTGGATGTTTTAATGAGTAATGATTTTAGTAAATATAATTTAAATAAAGCTGTTGAGGATAATATTGATAAAGTAAATTCAATTTCTGATGATATAAGAAATGATTTTGATTTATCTTCATGGTATGAATTGTTAGCCTCATTATTATTTATTTACAATAATAAGGAAAGCTGGAAGATTAAATCAGAAAAATCGTCTCTTTATAAAGCGCTTATGGAGCAAAAGCCGCAGTTTAGTGAAGAACAATGCGAGTATGCGTTTGGTAAACTTCAAGCAAAAGGTTTTATTTCAGTAGACAATGAAGAAAATAAACATGTCTGCAAAGGTAGTTAATGTCTGCAATGAGGTTATATTGCGTGTTGATTGCGCCGTGGTTATTGATTAAAGTAATTAGAGGTAAATGTAGTTTTATGGGGGAGAAAATATGGAGGAAAGATTAAAGATAGTAAAATATATAAATGATCCTATATATGGCGGTATTGGTGTTACACAGATGGAATTGGATATTATTGACACACCAGTATTTCAGCGGTTGCGCGGATTAAGGCAGTTGGCGAGGGTAAATTTTGTTTTTCCATCAGCAGAACACTCAAGATATGTGCATTCATTGGGGGTTTTGTATATAATGGGAGTTATGACAGAGCATTTGTTAAAAAATGATATGATTAATGAGGATGATGTTGTTAAAATGCGTGTGGCGGCACTATTGCATGATATAGGACATTATCCTCTTTCTCATTTAGGAGAAAGTGTATATAGTTTTTGTAAAGATAATGAAAATGCTAATAGTATAATAGATATGAAGATTGATAATAAAAAAGATACTCTATATGAAATGGCATCTTTTCATTCAAAGTCAGCTAATCATGAACATTTAGGAAAATATATCGTAATTAATCATAAAGAAATATCAAAAATTTTAATAGATAATAAATTAGATCCAGTAGAAATCGGTGAAATTTTCACGGGAGAAATTGGTTCAAGGAATATGGTTTATACTCAATTGCTTCATTCTAGTTTAGATGCAGACAGGTTAGATTATTTACTAAGAGATTCTTATCAGACAGGAGTAAAATATGGATTGGTTGATTTACAGTATCTAATCAGATTATTAATGGTAGTTGAAGATGATAATTTTAAAGATAAAGGAAAGAT
>CATJTQ010000041.1 GCA_949743325.1 uncultured Lachnospiraceae bacterium | reverse complement strand
GTCAATGCGCCCTCTGTTCCAACCTTTAATTGACCTTTTAACCTCCTGTAAATCACACTCAATATCCTCAATAGAGGACATTCTGAATTTGAACGGCAAATCATTATACAATGTACAAAACTTGCATTTATGATGCGTACAGCCTGCCGTTACTTCTAGTAAAAGTGATGCCGCTTCATACGGCGGCCGCCAAATTGTTCCTGTGTAGTGCATAAAAACATCTCCTTCCTTATTATTGGCGTGCTTTTACGCCATATTGGTATGTCCTCAGGGTGTTTCCTTATTCCTGCTCCACTTTTGTGCGTAAAGATATGCCCGTAGGGTGTTTTCTGTAGTCTATACTAATTATACTTTTGTACAATGATTTTACAAGTACTGTACTTTTTCATAGTACCTGTATTAAAATGGTACATTGATTTTTGAGAAAAGGTGTATTATACTATTTCAAAAAGGAGTTGCAGAAATGAAAAAAAGTACATTGGCTGTTGAACGCTGCAAAACAATTTCTACCATACAAAAAATTTTAGGCGGTAAATGGAAAATCGAAATTATCTATTACATCGCCTTTCAAGACATACACCGCTTTGGAGAACTTAGAAGACATATCGGTGACATTACAGAATCAAGCCTGACCAAGCAGCTTCGGGAACTGGAAGCGGACGGCTTTATTAACCGTTATGACTACAAAGAAGTCCCTCCACATGTGGAATATAATCTTACAGACTTAGGTAAAAGCTTCATCCCCGTTTTTGAACACATGAAACAATGGGGAGATGAAAACCTCAGTCAATAAGAAAAATATCCATGTTTCCACGTTTACAATCGGCATTGTGTTAGATAACTCTATTGTGCTTACTGCTCATAAAAATGCATGATAGGCACTGGCTCTATGACAGACCCCTATATTCCGTTGGAAATGGAGATAGGAAATGTCAGAAAAGCTTTGCACTTAATATATGAACATGGATTTGGATTTACAGTCATTACAAAATCAAACCGTATTTTAAGAGATTTTTATCTATTGCAAAAAATAAATAAGAAAACTAATTGCGTTGTACAAATGACTTTGACTACTTACGATGAAGCTTTGTACAGAATAATTGAACCTAATGTAAGTACGACAAAAGAACGTTTTGAAGTTTTGAAAAGGATGCGGGATGCAGGAATACCAACCGTCGTATGGCTAACGCCAATTTTACCGTTTATTAATGATACTGAAGATAATATATCTGGTATTTTAGATTTGTGTATTGAAGCAGATGTTTATGGCGTCATTTGTTTTGGAATGGGACTTACTCTCCGAGAAGGAAATCGAGAATATTTTTATAAGCAATTAGACAAACTGTTCCCTTATTTAAAAGAAAAATATGTACACACATATGGAAATCAGTATATAATTGAAAGTCCCGACAACAAACGTTTAATGAAACTATTTCATCAAAAATGTGAAGAAAATGGAATTGTACATAATAATGAGCAGATATTTAATTACTTGTATACTTTTGAAGAAAAAGAAAATAACAAACAATTAAGTATTTGGGATTGGGGAGTGAAATAAATTTGTTATATGAAACATCTATGGCAAAGTCTAAAATATTCTTATTGCTTCTCTTTCAAAAATAACTTAGTAAATACCATTTCAGTACACTTACCCATTCCATTAATTGGATATTACTGATGTTTATTCACATATTCTTTTTTTACTCTGTCAATCGTTTTTCCACCAATACCAAAATTTTTATCTGATACTTCCTTTATTGTTGTTACAAAAAATTCCTGTGGCACTTTCATTATTTCCGAAGCTACTTCCGTCAATCGTTTAATTAATTCCTCTTTTTGTTCATCTGATAATGCACCACTTTCAAGTGTAATATAAGGCATTTTTCTTCCCCTTTCAACAGTTTTTTAGTTCTGTAAAGATAATGTTGTAACTTTAAATATAATATTGTCATTGTAAATCAATGTTTATCTCGTACTTTTCATCAATAAGAATATAATATACATTATACTTTTGAGCAAGTTCTAAAAACTGTGCATTTTCTTCGATAACACTTTCCATAGTACACCCGTCATCAGCTAAACGATTTTCTATGATTCCCGCATAATTTTTTATGTTATCAAAATGGTTTTTTATATAATTCTCACTCATTACAAGACAATAGTATTTGATATGTTCAAGATATTCCTTCTCAAAGTCCCTTGTCCAATCAAAAGGAATATAGCATCCTTCAACTATAAGATTTTGCTTGTTCTCTATGGCAGTTTTAACCATTTCACGAATAACCGGCCACAAATAATCTACAAGTTCTTTATCGTCTTCAGGAGTAAGGTTAGTGTAGCCGCTGCGAATTAAACCCATTTTCAAATGATCTATTGATAAATATGGGTATTTATATTTTTCAAGAAGTTTTTGAGCAAGCATAGTTTTACCTGCATGTGACGCACCTGTTATTAAGACAATCATATTTTTCTCCTATTTTTCAACGCCTGATTCCTCGATTTGTTTATCTACACGATAAACCAGAAGATGAATGCTTTTTTAATGTATCTCCTGTAGTATCAGTCTATTGCTTTAATACCACTCTCAGACAGCTTTTTTAGATTTTCAATCATACTATTTAACATTTCAGGTGAATGACCTTTCCAATTTACTACTTCTGCAACAATTTTCAACGGTTGTTTTGATCTATATGATTTTGTTGGATTACCTGGAAATTTCTTATCTGTAAGATTGGGATCATTTTCGTATTCCCCAGTTGGTTCTACAACAAAAATCCTTTCTTTGCCTTCCCCTTCTGCTAATTCTGCTCCCCAAACAGCTGCCTCCAAAGTCCCCGCAAAATAAACATACTTGGATATTCTATCATCATTATAATTCTTTTGTTTTCCTGTAATTATGAAATCTCCTATTTTTAAATCCGCTTTTGTTCCATGAAAAAAAGAACCCTGACTAAATATAATTTTTTCACTCATCTAATTTTCTCCTATAACTTTCAACTTTACACCATAAGTAATTTCACAACAAACTCTGAAATTATTTATAATATTATCTATTTTCTATTTGGTTTCCTTTTAATTCTTAAAAGTCTGATAAAATCTTCAAACAAAGAAGTATCTACGGGTTCAAACATCATCCATTTCCCATCATGATAAGTTTGAGTTTCATCATAAATTCTTTGAACTTCCTCCCCATAATTATCTCTATCTTGTTCAAATTTTAAACGTTCATCTTTTCCCAAGATAATCATAAATCCTATACAGTTTTCTCTAGCATATAATGCACATAGAGTTTTGCCTCCTCGACGGTATTTATATTCATATGTCCATGATTTACCACCTTTATTCCACAAACAATCCATGTCATATTTTTCATCAATTAAATCACATAATTTATTCCATATTTCATATAAAGATTTTCCTACTAAAGTTGTCATTTGTTCTGTATTAGGTATTGTATCAAGCATTAAAGACTCCTCTATAATCTCTGATTTATTAAATTAATCAACGTCATTATCTTACCATAAATACATACACAATTCCATTAAATTTTGCATAAAGACATCCTGACAAACATAATAACCCTGAAAAGAGCGACGCCATGATACAAGCATTAGACAAGTACCAGTTTATTGACAGAAATAAGACGATATATAAAAAGGGAAACTGTTATAAAAAATTTGTTAATCATTTTAATAGGCAATTTTATTTAGAAAAAATATATGAATAATGGTGTACGGTTTTTACCTAGAAATATTAAATGTGAAAAACACTTCCCTGATTCTTGATAATTATCTTGAAAAAGCTATTCATGATAAGAAAAACATTGTAGAAATTTTGGATTATTTACTGGTCGAGGAAGCGAAGACAAAAAAACAGGGCAGTTGAAAATCAGATTAAAATGTCAGGTTTTCCTTACAGAAAAACTTTGGAACAATTTGATTTTGATTTCCAGCCAAGCATAAACAGGGAACAAATCATGGAATTAGCCACAATGCGTTTTGTAGAAAATAAAGAAAATGTAGTGTTCTTAGGAACACCTGGAGTTGGCAGGACACACTTAGCTGTTTCATTAGGAATGACAGCTGCCCAGCATAGATATTCAACATATTATATCAACAGTCTTAATCTCATAGCACAGTTAAATAAGGCTCATTATGAAAACCGGCTTCAGGAAAGATTGAAAAACTATGCCAAGTATAAGGTTTTGATTATAGATGAAATTGGGTATCTGCCAATGAATATACAGGGAGCAAATCTGTTTTTTCAGTTAATAGCTAAAAAATATGAAAAAAATTCGACCGTCTTTACATCAAACAAGGCTTTTTCCTCATGGAATGAGGTGTTTTCCGATATAACTATAGCCTTTGCAATCTTAGACAGGATACTTCACCATTGTCAGGTGATTAGTATAAAGGGTGAGGAACTGTTTCTGGAACCAAAGACGCCCAAAGCGAAACGGTGTATCTTCATTCCGGATTTTCTGTATGATGATATTCATGAATATATATCAAAACTCTACGGAATTGGAAAGGGAGACCAAATCTTCTATTTTACAAAATCCTCTCTGAAGAAGTAAATAAAACGGGCATCCGAAAAAGCAGGGCTAACGCCGATCCGGGTGCATGACCTGCGGCACAGCCACGCAAGTATGCTCATAGAACTCGGTTTTACCCCATTGGAGATAGCCAACCGCCTGGGACATGATTCAGTAAATACAACCCATGACACTTATTCCCATCTGTACCCAGACAAGGACCAGAAGCTGGCCGACAGACTGAACCCGTTCCTCCGGACACCGCCGCCAGAAGAAAGCACTTGAAACTCTGCACAGATTGTGGTATATTGAACATAAAGAAGGACACCTGCTGTAACAGGTG
>CATJTQ010000040.1 GCA_949743325.1 uncultured Lachnospiraceae bacterium | reverse complement strand
GTTGCGTTTGGCTGACCGGCCGGAGGCTGGGCGCGGCAAATTCAGATGAATACATAAGCCTACGGCTTATGTATGGTTCCCACTAAGCTCTGCCGTCGTCCAGCCTTGCCGGACTAGGCAATCACTGTGTATTCACACTATTTCATAGTATCAGTATAACACATATTTACAGCTTGTGCATCTTTATTTATACTTTTTTAATAGTGGGGCTGGCATATTTATTCTTTTTAACAGCATTTTTTTCTAACTGTTAAATAACTTTCTGCGCTCAGCAATTTCAGCATTTTATCCGCAGCGGTAACGGCTCCGTCTTGTTTCAAAAAACCGTTTACAACCAACACGCTGTTGCCAACTTTGACCTCGGTTATACAATCCGGGCAGCGTTGCTCTGCTATTTTTTCTTCTTGCATAAAACCTTCCATACTTTAATATTCAGCAGATTTAATTAAAAACAAGTCTGTTTTAATCATTTTTTTCCCCCCTTTGCTTAAAGTTTTTAGACAATGCAAAAGACCACCGGCTGTCAAGCCCGTGGTTATTTTGTTTGGAAATATTTAGTTGTTGTTTATATTTTAATACTTTTATATACCGAATGTCAAGCCTTAGTGATAAAAACTTTTTCTACCATATGCGTAGCCTTTTGTAGACAAAGTTGATTTTCAAAGCCGCACCGGATAAGGCTTTCAGAGGTTCTAAAAGCTCATTTTTTACCCTGCGTGTATGTTGATACCTAAACGCTAATATCATCAAGATTGATGCGTAAAAATATTTGAAATTTTTTAAAAAGTGCAGCACACAGCCAAATCAGCCATGCGCCGCACAAAGAGTGAACATATTAATAATTATTGTATCATTACCTTTTAATAAGAAAAAATCAAGAATTAATTTTTCTCCGAAAAATATCCGGATATAATTGCCAATAAAATTGCTATAAGCCAATAAGCTTTTAATATCGTTATACTAAAGGTTGCGGAAATATGAAATAATTTGGCTATTGGACCAAATAGAGCAACATCAAGCCACCAACCAAACGGTGTTAATAATATTCCAAGAAAGATTATCCCTAAAAAAAACATTATAAGACTTATCATTCCTAAAATATTACCAGTTTTCCTAGTTAATTTTTTCATTTTTAAACTATAATTTAATGACCAATATCCATCTGATAAATTTTTGAAGATGAAATTAATTGTCTTGGATATAAAGTACCATAGCCACCTTTATCACCAATATCAACCCCCTGATGATAATATGATGCGAAACATAACAGAGAACAATACCAAGAAGCACGATTTGCACCAATATTCTCTCTATAATGTCCATCAATAAAGTATGATTTCCCAATTTGACTTTTAGCAAAAGACAATGCAGCTAAACGATTAGCTACGGTAGTATTTACACGATAAACATAACTATTTCTGTCATCAATACGTTCATCGCACAAAATTCCATAACACACGCCATCAGATATAGCTTCCACAACACGAACATAATATGTTTTATACAAATTAGAATAATAATGACCTGCAACTAATGCTGTATGACCAGTTAAGCCAAACAAACCTTTCTCGTCCATAACAATATCACCTGTTACAACTGTATCTCCAAGAATATCATACTTACCATATGCATTATCCCTAATTAAATCAAAACAATTATAATACCATCTGCCACCAGAAGAATAAGGTGTAACATCACTTGCATATACACATTCGTTTAGTGCAGATAAACGCATTCTTTCAGATTCTTGCTTTATGGTTAAAATATTTTTACTATTTGATAATCTTTCAATAAAACTATCATAATACTTTTCCACATTAGCATATTGTTGTATATTATAACCACAAATAAATTCTTCCAACGAAATCTCTACAAATTTACCTTGCTCATAAGCATATTGAGAATATTGTCTATAAGCAGTTTACAATTCAGCAAAGTGTGGGCTTGTTTTATAATTTGCAAAGTCCAAAACCATTAAATTGTCCGCCGCAAAAGCCGGAGCCGCCAATGCGAAACAAAGGCACAAAGCCAAAATTAAGCTAAATATTGTTTTTCTACTTTTCATCTTATTTTCCTCCTAAATTTTTATAACTTTTTTACCAACGGGAAACATTTAATTATTTTGCAGGCATCACCCCTTTCAATTTTTCAACCATACCAACAGATAAAAAGCCCACACAACTTTACAGACCTATTTATAACTCAAAATATTGCTGGATTGCGAAATATCTTCCGAAATCTGGTCGGCCACCGAGGTAACATAAGCCGTAGCAACTACATTGTAGTTATAACCTTTTTCTACGTTGCAGCTATTCTCATAGGTTTTAGATTGACCTACATATGTGCCATTGCTGGGATTACGAAAACTGGTATAATACTGCCAATCGCCGTCAACGTATTTATAAACTGTTGATGTAATATAAATTTCGCACTTTTCCGATGTTCTGATATTAACACTAGTTGTAAGTTTGCCATTAACCACATCTACATTGCCGCTAACAGTAAATTTTTTGTGTATAAATCCAACGGCATAATACCGTCATCAGCATTAACAGCCTGAGGTAATGCAAACCAAACCATACTGCACAACATCAAAGCGAACGCAAAAAGACCTCGTTTAATTCTCACTGAGCCCTTCCTCCAAAAACGTACAGAAAAGCAGATAAAAAAACGGAATAAAAATAAAATAAAGATGTCAAAAGTAGATTAAGCAATAAATGAATTGTTAAGAAGTTTGTCAAAAGCATTTGGCGAAATCCAGCCC
>CATJTQ010000039.1 GCA_949743325.1 uncultured Lachnospiraceae bacterium | reverse complement strand
TTATCAATAATTCCAAGCGCCAGTTTTAATGCTATTGTTACATCTTCCAGTGTAAATTTTCCGTCCCCGTTTAAATCCCCTTTTACTGCAACTTTAACAGTTTTACTTGCATTAGCCGTATTTCCTTTAATATTTGCTCCTGTTAGAAAACAGGCTGTACATATTGTTGCGATACTTAGACATACTGCTATTGCATACTTTGATATCTTTTTCATATCCATTCCCTCCCCTTTTTGTACAATATATTAATTATTATATATATTTATCTTAATATTTCAACATATTTAACAAGAAAATATATTCAATTAAAGAAATACCACAGAACACATTTTCTCTGTTCTGTGGTATTTGAATAAATAAGCTATTAAATATTGGGCTCTAAGCTTGTATATTTCAAATTATCTTGCAAAACAAAACTATAGAGCACTTACACACCCTCTAAAAACATTTCCCATACAATCACCATTAATATCTGTTTTGCTATATTTAAAATTATTTATTGTAGAATATCCACATATTAAAACCATTTATCTAATATCAGTTTTTCAATTAACAAACACGTCCTGTTTCAACCTTATGGTTATATACCCATTTACCATCCTGTTTTTCAAAATAGACATAATATTCACTCCCCTCATAAGTTTCAGTTTTTTTATATACATCTACACATAAAGTTCCATCTAAAACATCTATACTACTTATATCTAAAGAAAGATATCCTGAACCATATATAAAATCTCGACCATACTCTTTATTAACCCATATAGTTTGCTTTGTCCCTCCACTTTTTTCTTCAATATATTTTTCTATAAATTCCTTATCTGCTTTAGTTGCATTTTTTAATTTTTTATCAAAATATACACGATTACAATAATCAAACTCTTTTGAAAAGGCTTCTATTAGCTGCGTATAAATTTCTGCATACTCTGTTATTTCCTGGGGATCAGGCGTTGGCGTTAGCTTTGGTGTTTTTATCGGATCTGGTGTAACTCCTGGCATATAATCAAGCTTCACATCATCTATTGATATTATACCCAACGCTGCTTTTAACAGTTCTGTACAATCTTCTAATTTTATATCCTTAATTCTATCCGTTCCCGATGCTTCTCTCTTATCAATAATTCCAAGCGCCAGTTTTAATGCTATTGTTACATCTTCCAGTGTAAATTTTCCGTCCCCGTTTAAATCCCCTTTTACTGCAACTTTAACA
>CATJTQ010000038.1 GCA_949743325.1 uncultured Lachnospiraceae bacterium | reverse complement strand
TCTGCTCTTTTAGATGGTGAGAAAATTGGATTTGTAAGTGAATTTGAGACAGAGGGAAATCTGCCGGATGGATTTGTAACTGAAGAACTGGAAGCCACAACTGAGTATAAGGTTAGCGTTGGTTTACATAATGTTGCAGTTTCTGAAAAAACATTGTATCTTATTCCTAAATGTGTAGTTGCAGGGATAGGCTGCAAAAGGGGAAAGACAAAGGATGATATTTTAAAAGCGGTATGTAAATGTCTTGAACAGGCAGATATCCCAATAGAGTCTATTTATAAAATATGTTCTATTGATTTGAAAAAAGATGAAACCGGATTACTTGAGGCGGCACAGCAGCTTATGGTTCAGACTGCCTTTTACACAGCCAAGGAGTTAATGAAGGCAGAAGGCATTTCATGGAAATCGGAGTTTGTTAAGGAAATTACAGGTGTTGACAATGTCTGTGAGAGGGCGGCTATTATTGGGTCGGGAAATGGAAAGGTAGTATTTGAAAAAACTAAAGTTGACGGGGTTACAGTGGCATTCGCCATAAGTGAAAGGAGTATTCGTTTTGAATAAAATATATGTTGTCGGTATTGGACCTGGGGAGTATGAGCAGATGACTTTAAAGGCAGTTAAGGTTTTGGAAAGTGTTGATGCTATTATAGGATATACAGTTTACGTTGATTTAATAAAAGAGTATTTTGCTGATAAGGAATTTATAACAACGCCAATGTGCCAAGAGGTGGAGAGGTGCCGCTTGTGTTTTGACGTGCTTAGAGAAGGAAGAGATGTGGCGTTGATTTGCTCAGGTGATGCCGGAGTTTATGGAATGGCGGGACTTGTATATGAGTTGACTGAAAATTTGCATGAGATTGATCTTGAGGCAGAGATTGAAGTGATACCGGGAGTTACGGCAGCTATGAGCGGCGCGGCTGTTCTTGGTGCTCCTCTTATTCATGATTTTGCGGTTATTTCACTAAGTGATTTATTAACTCCATGGAATACGATACAGGCAAGACTGCTTGCAGCAGCAGTGTCAGATTTATCGGTGTGCCTTTATAATCCGTCGAGCAGAAAAAGAAAAGATTATTTAAAAAAGGCATGTGAGTATTTGATGGAATTTAAGAAAAAGGATACCATATGCGGTTATGTAAGGAATATCGGAAGAGATGGGCAGAGTTTTGAACTATGTACGCTTGAAGAATTAAAAGACAGGGAAGTTGACATGTTTACTACAGTATTTATCGGCAACGCTCAAACTAGGATTATCAATGGACATATGGTGACGCCGAGGGGTTATCGGTATGAGTAAATTACTTATTTTTTCAGGGACAAGCGATGGCAGAATCTTGGCAGAGAAGTTAGCTGATGCCGGACATGAGATAACAGTGTGTGTTGCTACTGAGTATGGAGGTCAAGTTATGCCGGACAATCCTGCTATTAAAGTTCATTGCGGCAGAATGGACGAGGCGCATATGAATTCTTTTATGTCGTACAGCGGTATGGATGCGGTTATTGACGCCACACATCCTTATGCTAAAAAAGTTTCAGAAAATATTCGTCGCGTTTGTCAAATGAAAAAATATCAATATTACAGGTTGGTTAGAGATTCATTCTCACATATGGTTGAGGGCGATGATATTATTTTTGCAGAAGATGCCTTGGAGGCGGCCAAGTTTGTCAATACTTTGGATGGGAATGTTTTTTTGTCAACCGGCAGTAAGGAATTGGCAGTATACACAGAAAATATAACTGATAAAGAGCGAGTGTATGTTAGAGTGCTGCCAAATATAAAAGTGTTAGAAGAGATTAACAAACTTGGATTGAGCGGCAGCCATATTATCTGTATGCAGGGACCGTTCAGTGAGGATTTAAATTATGCAATGTTTCAGCAGATCAATGCGAAGATACTTGTAACGAAAGAGTCAGGCAGCGCCGGAGGTTTTATGGAAAAGATTGCCGCTGCCAGGCGTGCCGGGATGAGCATTGTTTTAATTAGAAGACCTAGTGAAAGCGGATATGGGCTAGAGGATATTCTGCGAAAGTTTACTTCACAGAAAAAAATGATCTCAATAGTCGGGATCGGCATGGGTTCTGTAAAAAATATGACGCTGGAAGTAAAGGAGCTATGTGAGAAGAGTGAACTGTTAATAGGAGCAGATAGAATGTTATCAGCTGTTTCATTCAGCGCTGCGGCAAGAAAAGTTTCACTCTATAAACCTGAGCAGATAGCGGACGTTATTGACAAAGCACAGGAATCTAAGATTGTTATAGTATTGTCGGGAGACGTCGGTTTTTACAGCGGTGCAAAGAAGCTTATTGGAGAGCTTAAGAGCAGAGGTTATAATGATATAAGTGTACATCCTGGAGTGTCAACGGTTGCTTATTTGGCTTCTAAAGTTAATGTCTCATGGGACGATATGGTTTTTGTCAGTTTGCATGGCAGAGAACAAAATATTGTTAATACTATTAAATATAATCAGAAGGTATTTGTGCTGTTGGGCGGCGCTGACAGTGTCGCTTGCCTATGTAAGCTGCTTGCTGATAATGGATTTTCAGAAGTAAAGATTTTTATCGGCTCTAATCTTAGCTATAATAATGAGCGCATTGTATCAGGAACTGCGAAAGACTTTTTATCTTATCATGAAGAGGGTGTAAGCGCTGTTATATTGATTAATGATAAAGTGGCTATGAAGAGTATTACTTATGGAATTGCGGATGAACAATTTATACGGGAAAGAGTTCCGATGACAAAAGAAGAGGTTAGAACTGTTTCACTGTCAAAATTACAATTAAAAGAAAATTCTGTCGTCTATGATATTGGTGCGGGAAGCGGTTCAGTATCTGTTGAGTGCGCACTGTGTATGTCAGATGGAAAAGTATATGCTATTGAACATAAAGATGTGGCGTTAAAGCTTATTGAGAGAAATTGTGAAAAATTTGGAGTTTCAAATGTAGAGTTAGTAAATGCATTTGCTCCGGAAATTGATAAAGATATTGATAATAAAATGCTTGTTCCTACACATGCTTTTATTGGTGGAAGCGGGGGAAGGCTGTCACAGATTCTTGATTGGCTGGAGCAGAAAAATCCACATATAAGAATTGTTATAAATGCTATAGCTCTGGAGACTGTTGCAGAAGCAACAGCCGAACTGAAAAGAAGAAAAATTGAAAATCCTGAAATAGTGAGCATAAATATTGCTAAATCAAAGCAGATTGGCGGATATAGTATGATGATGGCCAATAATCCGGTCTATATTTTTAGTTTTAATTTGTAGTTTTAGATTAACAACGATAATTCGTTAATTAATTTGTATAGAGTGCAGAGTTTATTAGTGTTAATAATTAAGAACATATAAGATAGTTAGTGAAAATCATATACAATTTACTGATGAAAGGTGGCGGCTGTTTTGAAACTGCCTCGTATTTTAATATCCGCCGTTTCCAGCGGCAGCGGAAAAACTACATTTACATGCGGGCTGCTTGAAGTATTAAAAAGACATAACTTGTCTGTTTCAGCGTTTAAATGCGGTCCAGATTATATTGATCCAATGTTTCACAGGACGGTTCTTGATTTACCGTCCAAAAACTTGGATTCTTTTTTTGCGGATAAAAATACACTATTATATTTATTTGCTGAATCTGCCGTGAAAGCAGATATTTCAGTGATTGAGGGCGTGATGGGGTATTATGATGGTCTTGGTTTTGATACTGTAAGGGCGTCTTCCTATGAGGTGGCTAAAGATTTAAAAACTCCAGTCATTCTTATTTTAAATGCAAAAGGGATGGCGTTATCTGCGGTTGCTGCAATTAAAGGTTTTCTTGAATTAGAAGAAAAACCGCAGATAAAAGGCGTTGTTCTAAACCGTGTTACTAAGATGACTTATATGCAGCTGGCGCCGGTAATAGAGGAGAGGCTGGGAATTAGAGTTCTTGGGTTTCTGCCCCCAATGCCGGATTGCCAAATAGAAAGCAGGCATTTAGGTCTTGTTACCCCTAAGGAATTAGCTGACATTAAATCGAAAATATGTAAAATAGCGGACCTTATTGAGGAGAATGTTAATGTAGACCTTCTGCTTGAAATTGCCGGTGAAGCTAATGAGTTAGAAGAAACTAACATAATGTTGGATAATGAATTGATTGATATTGATTGTGAATGTAATGATAAATATTACAATAAAGTTAAGATTGCAGTTGCCTATGACAAGGCATTTTGTTTTTACTATGAAGATAATCTGAATTTATTAAGAAAGTTGGGAGCAGAATTACAATTTTTTTCGCCAATGTATGATGACAAACTACCTGAAAATTGCAGCGGAATTTTGCTTGGCGGCGGCTATCCTGAATTGTATGCGGATATACTCAGCAATAATAGATGTATGCTTAAAGAGATAAAATCTGCATATGACAATAATATGCCGATTATTGCGGAATGCGGAGGTTTTTTGTATTTGCATAAGCAGATAGAGGATTTAGATCATAAATTATATGATATGGCAGGAGTAATAGATTCTAAAGCCGTCTATACAGGAAAATTAAGCCGTTTTGGTTATATAGATATTAATTTGAAAAATAAACAAATGTATGGAGATAAGGGCGAGGTTATTCGAGGGCATGAGTTTCACTACTATGAGAGTGAAAGCAATGGATGTTGTGCAAAGGCAGTAAAACCATCGGGAAAACGTGAGTGGGAGTGTATGCATGGAAATAATTTTTTTGAAGCAGGATTTCCGCATCTATATTATTATTCAAATATAAAATTTGCGATGAATTATGTCAACTCATGCAGAGAGTACAACGAAAAATATTGTAAAATGTTGTAGTAAATTTTGGTGAG
>CATJTQ010000037.1 GCA_949743325.1 uncultured Lachnospiraceae bacterium | reverse complement strand
TTTTTTAACTTCGGAAGGTTTTGGAAATTTAAGATATTATAACGGGCATTTTCAGTATTATAATTTCGAGTTGCAGCAATGGGAGGATATTTCCGTATCAACCGGCGTAACAGACGGAGTAAAACTCGTATATAACGATGGAACTGTCATAGAAGGCGCGGAAATTATAATTGACAGAGTGGAAAACGTACAGGAAGGGGAGGAGTAAATACGGCTGTTTCATTGATAAATAAAAATTATTTGACAAAAGTATGTATTTTCAGTTACGACGAATGGAACACGGATAAGGACAAACTTCCTTTGATAAACAGAAGAGGAAAAGATTCGTTGTCTACAATAGCTTCTTGCGCACAAGGTAGTATAGCAAAAGGTACAGACGGAAAAAATTATATTCTTACTGGCGAAAATAAGTGGATATTGTATTCGGAGGCAGCGGGAGGCGGGTCATCCAGCGGAAGTGATCATGAAAATATTATCAATTTTGTGTACGACGACGGCATTGAAATGAAGGACGCTCAATTTATTCTTGAAACAATTTAATATGAAAAGGCGGTGGCATTTTGCCCAAAATAAGGAAAACAAAAATTAAGAAAATGAAAACTTGCAGCTCTTGCGGACGCGAATTACCGTTATCTACGGGGTTTTATTCCACCAAAAGCCCTTTGTTTGCCGTAGACGGAAAAATAAATATTTGCAAGGAATGTTTTATCGGAAATGCTTTAAACGACGAGATCGGTGAGATCGACGAAGTTAAATTTAAAAATCTTCTCAGAAAAACCGACTTCCCTTTTTATAGAGACAATTTGCAGAGCGCCGCCAACCAGTACGCCAAAGAGCATGGGTATGTGTCCGAGGATGATGTGAAGTATCATGGCAGTGATATTATTAAGCTATATATGAAAAATGTCAACAGCTTAAGACAGCTTAATTCAAAAACTTTTGAGGATTCTGAAAAAGACGGGTTTATTCAAAAAGGGAGTACGGTTGTCAAAAAAGGTGAAGGAAATGTTCAGGTATTGAGCAGTGCTGCTGATAAACAGATAGAAAAGCAATTTCTTAATCAGGACAATTTTGAATTAACGGAAGAAATTGTACAATTGTTTGGAGAAGGATACAGCAAAGATGAATACCGCAAGATGCACAAAAAATATGAGAAGTTGAAGTTGAATTATTCTTTGCAAACAAACCTTCATCAAGAAGCCCTTGCAACATATGTCCGTTTTAAAGTCAAAGAAGAAAACGCCACTGCTTCCGGGAATGTTGATGAAGCAAAAAAGTGGTACGATGCAGCACAAAATGCGGCAGAAAAAGCAAAATTAACACCAAAACAATTAACACAAGCAGACTTACAGAATGGGATTAATAGTTTTTCAGAAATTTTTAAAGCTGTTGAACAAGCTGTTGATGTAGTTCCTATTCTACCAAAATTCAAATTTGCTCCAAATGATGCATGTGATTTTATAATTTGGTGTTATATAAATTATGCACGTGATTTACAGGGATTGCCACATTGTGAATATGAAGACGTATACAAATTTTACGATAAAAAGAAAGAAGAATTTATTTCTCAATACGGAGATCCATATGGAATATTTGATGAAGATCCATCTAAAAAAATAAGAGAAAATATTCAAAAATTTATTACATTGCCCAAAGATTATGAAGATGGCGACGGGTAATGACAAAAGAACAAATTATTGATCTTCAGGACGATTCTGTATTTGGAAAAAATTTGTATAAATACGTAGAATTCACAAGCTGGACAAATTGGTATCCGGATCTATTTTTAAGTTTAATAACGCCCGAATCTGGTGGAATAAAATTACATATGGATCAAAGGATATATCTTAGATCTGTTTTAAGATTTTGCAGCATATATGGAGTTTTTCCTAGGGGCTATGGAAAAACATTTGATGAAGTTTTAGCAATGTTCATTGTAGCAATTCGTTTTCCAGATATCAATCTTGCACTAACGGCTCAAACAAAAGAAAATGCTGCAGAATTATTGAAAGATAAAACATTGGAGATAATAAAATTTTACCCAATGTTAGAAAATGAATTAATGGGAGGAACCATTAAATCTGGAACAAGTTTTTCTAAAAATGATGCAGAGGTGCGCTTTAAATCAGGAGGAAGAATTGATGTGCTGGCTAATGCACAACAATCAAAGGGGCAAAGACGCAAAAGAATCAATATAGAAGAATCAGCACTACTAAATGATGCGTTATATCAAGATGTGCTAAAACCGATTCCAGAAGTTCCCCGATATACAATTGGCAAATTGGGAGTTGTAAATCCAGAAGAATTAAATCAACAAATTAACTTTTTTACAACTTCTGGATTTAGAGGAAGCGATGAATTTCAGAGAAGTATCAGAATGTTAGATAACATGATTAATCTTAAAGGCGAAATTGTTCTTGGTTCTTCTTGGTTTCTGGCGTGTTGGTATGGGCGTGGAAGTACAAAAAGCCAAATATTACAAAAGAAAAAAGAGATGTCTCCTATTGCATTTGCACAAAACTATGAATCAAGATGGGTTGGTTCTTCTGATGATGCTTTGGTGGATATTAACAAATTAATGAACTGTCGCACATTAACAACGCCAATGGTTAATTATAATAAATTAGATGAAGAATTTTATTTAGGGGTCGACGTAGCTCGTAGTCAAAAATCAACAAATAACCAATCTTCTATCGCTGTTGGTAGAGTGATTAGAAATAAAGAATCTAATCGAATTATGTCTATAGAAATTCCTAATATTATTACTGTTTCTAATGTATTGAACTTTTCCGCACAAGCTTGTCTTGTTAAAAAAACTAAAAATAAATTTTTGGCAAAGGCTGTAATCGTAGATGGGAATGGGTTAGGTGCTGGTTTAATTGATGAACTTTTAAAAGAATCCTAAGATCCAGTTACGGGGGAATATTTGGGATGTTGGGATACTATGAATACTGATAATCAACCAGAAATAAAGGGATCTGAAAAATGTTTATTTGATATGAAAGCTCAGCATTTTCAAAGTAAAGTTGTTACTGATTTTATAGATTCTGTTGAAGGTGGAAAATTAAAATTGCTTGAGAAAAAACAAGATTCAGATTTCACACATAAAGATAATCAAAATATAGATTTAAAAGTATTACCATATATACAAACAGATTTATTATTTGAAGAAATCGCAAATTTAAAATTAAAGCATATGACTAACGGAGCATTATCAGTTGAAAAGGTAGTCAAGAAATTTGATAAAGACCGTTTTTCAGCATTAAGTTATCTAATATTTTATATTACAGAGTATTGTAGTGCAATTAAAAGTATTAAGACTAATGTAAATATTTCTTCTCTTACTTCCCTTGCACGAAAACCCAAATTGTATTCTCACTAAGAAAGGCGGTGATCAAACATCAAAGAAAATACAAAAAACAATGTAGTAATAAAAGAACAGTTTCAACAGGATAAAGCGAATGTAAATAATTTCTTAAATGGGGAATCACCGACCTTTAATTTTGCAAGTTTGAAACGATTGGCGTTATCTGAGTTAAGCTACAAAGGCGCTTTCAAATATAATCGTATTTGTGGTTTTACACGTAATCAAATATTAAATATGGCTCAATATCCTGAACGATATGGTAAAAACATTATAAGATTATCTAAATATATGTATCTAAAAAGTGGATATTATAAAAGACTTATAGACTATTTCGTGAATAGTGCTATATTAAATTGGACTGTCGATTTAGAACCAAAAACAGTTAAAGCGTACCTACCAGATGAGAAAATGTCCAAGCAAATAAGAACAAATTATTATAAATATGTTGCACAAGTAAATAAGTTTAAACTGGACAATCATATTACTGATATTATGCGTAGACTTTTTGTTGAGGATGCTTGTTTTGCATATATAGTAGAAAATGACATTGAAACTTCTGTATATTTTCTTGATAGTTCATATTGTGAAATTAAAAAAAATATTGGTGGAAATGTTTTTGGGTTTGCTATCAATAGAAGTTTAATAGATAATAATATATATGAAACATTACCATCTGAATTACAAAATCTAATTTCAAAAGAAATATCATTAAATAATATGGTTATGATTCCTTATGAAAATTCATTGTGCCTAAAATATCATAATGATTTTACATATTTATATAGTCCTTTTCTGGGACTTATAACGGAGATTTTAAACATAGACGATGCCAAAGATTTATCAAAGGCAAAATCAGTATCAGATGCTTACAAGTTAATTTATCTTAAAATTCCAACAAATGATGAAAATCAAATTTCTATGGGTGATGAAATTATTATTGATTTCACACGAATGGTCAAAGATGTGGTCCCTGAAACTTACGGGGTAGTGCCTGTTCCTATGGATTTAGAGCTTGTAGAATCAAAATCTACTGTTGCTGATGATGTAAATAAAGTAGAACAAAATGTAGAAAATTATTATAGTGAAGCTGGTGTTTCAAAAGCACTTATATCTTCTGCATCAAGTGGTTCTGAATTAAAATTGTCTATGAAGGTAGATTCTTCTGATATATATAGAATATAT
>CATJTQ010000036.1 GCA_949743325.1 uncultured Lachnospiraceae bacterium | reverse complement strand
TGTTGCAGGAAAATCTGATAAGCTATGAATACACTATTGCTCAATATGAAAGAGAAATCGAAAGATATGGCGGTTCAGCCTTAATGCCATATGCTGAAAATTACTTTTGTCAGGATAGTCGACTGGTTATTGCTTTGTTACAAGAGATAAAAAAAGACGCTGAAGAAATTGAGCGAGAGAAAGTTGGTATATTTGCCATACATAGTCTGGTGGACTGTTTTTGCGGCAGTTTGCAGTCTGACAGCGATTTTCTGATTAAATATACCAATAATATTGAACACAAAGATTTGTTCAGAAAGAATAAAAAGGACTATTTGGCTGTCATTGAAGATGATTTCATCAATAATTTTGCAGACAAAACACAAATAATAATTGAGGCCAGAACAGCAGCTATAAAAAAATATGCAGAAAAAATCCGGCAGGCGGAATCACAAGAAATGCTTGCTAACAGTTGGGACAATATTTTGCTGACATTAATTCATATGTTTTGCAACCGCTACAATGGTAATCGAGAATGGGAACGCAAGGTATTGTTTTTAACTAGACACATTGTGTTTACTAAAAATAATATGTTGCTGCATAATAATAAATAAGGAGTGCTCTTAAATGATGTTAGATAAAGCCAAATTTAATCGAAATACAGCTCCCTTAAATGAACAGCAAAAGAAGAAAATTATAGCTATTTTAGAAGAATATTATGAGAGGATTGATAAACTCTTACTGGATTTACCGGCAAATGAAAAAAATATGCAAAAACCTGGCAAGGATTACATAAGTGGACACTTGTTATCTTCTTATTTGCTGGCCATTGCTGAAAGCTATGATTATCTAATAGATAAGGAACATTGGCTGGCAAATGCCTATAACATTTTGCTGTACTTTAAGCAGCATATAGAAAAATATTATAATTGGTCTTTGTTCTATGGTCTTGGAGATATTGCTTTTAGTCTTTTGGGCATAGTAATTAAATCTGGAGAATTTAACAAATTTCTTAAATCATTAAACCAAGTTATCTGCGATATAGTGTTAGAAACGCTTATTCAATTTGAAAATGAAAGAACTGTAGTTCATTATTATGATGTGATTGCTGGTATGGCTGGTGTGGGCAGATATTTACTACTTTACATAGAGCAATTTAGAACAAAGGAGGATTGTTTGCAGGAAAGAGCAGCTTTGGAAGAGATTATAAAATATTTTGTCAGATTGTCAGAAGATATTGATGCTGACAGTAAGAAAATAATTGGTTTCTATGTTGCTAACGAAAATCTCTGGCCGGAGGAGCGTAGAACACAGTATTTGCACGGTACATTGGATTTTGGCATAGCTCACGGTATAGCCGGTCCTTTGGCACTTATGACGTATGCAGCTGAGCAAGATGTTGTGGTGGATGGTCAAATGAAGGCCATAGCTAAGATAATCAGTCTTTTTAATGAACATACAGCAATAAAAAATGAAATTATTTACTGGCCGATGATTTTGCCAGCGGAAATGTATAAACAATCTGGAGCTGCAGATGTTGGTAGTCGTATGAGTTGGTGTTATGGTTCAATAGGCATTTCCTGCGTATTATATCAGGTTAATAAATATCTTGGTGCTGATTCGGCTAAATATCTACATAATCTGGAACAGATTGCTAAAGCTCCTTGGCAGGTTTACAATTTGCTTTCGCCAATTATCTGCCACGGCTTTGCCGGAACTATGGCAATGTTTAACCAGATATATAGAGAAACTTTTGATGAAGCACTATTGCCTGGCTTATATATGTGCTTGGATGAGATTTTGAGATTATATAATCCGGATTTTCTTTATGGTTTTAAGAATATTGATTATGGGCCTAAAGGTTTGCCTGAAGAAGATGATGATACTTATTTGAATGGCGCAACAGGTGTTATTGTGGCATTGTTATCTTTATTTAACCCTGATTCGCTACACGAAAAACATTTATTGATTAGCTAATTTGGGTATCTAATTATGAAAGATATTGCAGACAAGAAAAATATTAATGGTATTTTGGTTGTTTTTTGCAAATGCCTCAAATTGATATTTGCTTATAGCAAGCCTTATGTTGTTCTAACAATAACAGTAAATATTTTGTTGGGCATTTTGCCGGCTGTGTCTTTGGTGGTTCTGCAAGATATTCTGAATCAAGTGCAGCTTAATATTAATGATATGCACAGGCTTATCATAATGATAATAGTTTATATTTCGATTGATATTTTTACTACACTGATAACTGCTGTGTACAATTATTATACCAGTAAAGTCAGTTTAGATTTAGACTTAAAGCTGCGACTGAGCGTTCTGGAAAAGGCCTTGGCCTTAAAAATGGAGGATTTTGAAAATACTGAAACCTTTAATATGATTAACCGGGCTTCTAATGAGGGCAATAGCAAGATTATTACTTTTTTTAGCTCCATTGTCAGTACGGCTCAGGCACTGCTCTCTATCTTATCGCTGCTACTGATCCTGCTAACCTTTAATATTTGGCTTGTATTACCAGTAATTTTCGTGCCGATAATTCAGTATATATATTCGGTATATATCAGCAAGGTGCAATATAACATTCAAAAAGCCAGAACCACTAAGGAGCGCAAATCTTGGTATATTTCTTATTTGATTACCCAAGGAGTAGGCATAAAAGAGTTCATCATCTTTCGCTTGAAAGATTTTATGCTAGGACGGTTTAAGCAGTTAAACAAAGGGTTTATTAAACAGGATTTACAGATTGTTAAGCGTTCCTCTATTACCTATTTTCTATTGGACTTTTTGGATTATATCATTTCCGGCTTTATATTCTTTTACATTGTTTTGTGCGGTGTGAAACAGCTTATTCTGGTTGGTGATGTAATTACCTATACTCGCAGCGTGTTTAATGTCCGTGCTAAAATTAAGTCCATATTCAGCGTGTTTTCTACAATAGCCAAAAATGCTTTGTTTGCTGGTATGTACTTTGATTTTATGGAATTGCCAGTGGAAAAACAGGACGATACTGATAAAATAAAACTCACCTCCATAGATGAAATAGAGGTACGGAATTTAGCTTATAAATATCCTAGCAGCGCTAAATATGCTCTGCAAAATGTTAATTTTCATTTGCATAAGGGCAGTATTATGGCTATTTTGGGTAATAACGGCTCTGGCAAATCAACTTTGATTAAACTGCTGCTGGGCTTTTATGAGAATTACGAGGGCGAAATTCTTTTTAACGGTATTGAATTAAGAAACATTGACAGAACCTCGTTTTATGCTTTAATTAGCGTGTTGTTTCAGGATTTTACTAAATATGAAAGTACAGTTAGAGAGAACGTGGCCTATGGCGATATTGCCAATCTGGCTAATGATGCTAAAATTAAACAGGCATTGACTACTGTTAATTTTCCGTTTGCCTTAATAGATGAAAAAAAATTGGAAACCCAACTAGGCTTCTGGTTTGATGATGGCAAGCAGCTTTCAATGGGCGAATGGCAGAAGATTGCAATCGCCAGAACGATAATGAAAAATGGAGATTTTTATATCTTTGACGAGCCTGACGCTGCTTTAGATGTAAATGCGCAGAATGATATTGTGAAAATATATACCAAATTGGCGCAGGATAAGATTTGTTTGATGATTTCTCACAAGATACAGAAAATAAGTAATTTAGCTAATGAGATTATCGTTTTGAATAAAGGTCAAGTTGTTGAACAGGGCAGCTATGCTGAATTGAGAATTAATCCACAATCTTACCTCAACAAGATTATTAAATAGAATGGAGCATAATTATGACTAATGGTGAACGAGAAAATAAACAATTTGTGTGTTGTCCAAATTGCGGAGTATTGACAACGGTAGGAATATACAAAGATACGGTTTCGATAAACTATCCGCTTTGTTGTCCTGAATGCCAAAAGGAAACTTTAATCAATATAATAAGATTACAAATGACTAAAATTGAAGAAGAATAAATATTTTCAGAAAGGAAAAGAAATGGTAAAGCCTATACCATTGCAAAAAAGTAACAAGATTAGAAATTTACATTGGCTATGTTGTCCAAACTGTGGTGCTAAAACTAATATTGGGATTTATACACAAACTACGCTGGTGTTCCTTCCTTTTTATTGTCCAGAATGTAAAACGGAAACACTAATAAGTGGTACAAATTGTTTTATGATGCTGAGCGAAGATGTGCATAGCGCCTATATGAAAACCAGAAAAATAAATCGACAACCTAAATTTAGTGATACGGATTAAGATTATGTTTGTTTTTGAAGATAATAGCTGTTTTGCTGCCTTAAAGCCTGCAAAACAGCCTCAATAACTGGCTTTATGGCATTGGCTTCTTCCTTACTGCAATCTTCAATCAAAAAACGTAATTTTTGAATTGCTGGT
>CATJTQ010000035.1 GCA_949743325.1 uncultured Lachnospiraceae bacterium | reverse complement strand
TAAAAAATTATATATAAGATTACATTTACTAATTTTTTTATTTGTGTTGAATTTAAAAAATTATAACTAAAAAAAGGTTGACAGAATTTTTTATTTAAAGTAATTGTTATAAATAATAATTATTAATTATTGTTATAAACATTATTAAATGTTTCACATGAAACATTTTCCATTATTGTATAGATGTATTATCTTTCAAAGTATAAAATATTATATTATAATGTTTTTTATGATTAGGTATATAAATTATATTTATATGATAAAATTCTGAAAGAGTAATGATGTAGCTTTTTAAATTTGCATTTTAAATTATTGTAAGTTTGATAAATAGAATATATACAGTATTTAAATATTACATATTTATTATCTATTAGTAAAATAAATAAAAATATATAAGTATAATTTAATAAGTAAAATGTTTAGTGTATTTAATATTAATTGAGGAAGTAGACAGTCTATAACATTTTTTATACACATTTTTGTTGTTAAAAAGTTTGCTGTCTATTTATGTAGATTGATAGTCTTTAAATACATCTTCTCTTGAAGAGGGGTATCATATTAGATTAAATGAAAGTTAGAGATAGATTGTTTATTATTAAATAATAAACTTTTATATTTAGAAATAATTACTTAGAAAATAGATTTAGAAGTTGTGTAAAATAATTTTAATTTCTGATTGAAACTTTAAATAATTATGTTATTAGTTTTTTATTAATTCAATATATTTCTTAATAATGTTATTTTATGCAGATTTGATTATTAGTAAATAGTGTATTATATTAATTAATATAATACAGTTTAAAAATATTACTGCTATTTGAGATTAAATTTTATTATAAATCTTTTTTGTATTATTTAGTATATAATTTATATTGTGTTAATTTAAAAATATAATAATAGGGTATAGATTAATATATTGAAAAGTGATATAATTATCAATTATAAATAACAAACATAGAATGTGAAAGGAACTAAATAGATGGGCAGGATAATTGCAATTGCAAACCAAAAAGGTGGTGTAGGAAAAACTACAACATCTATAAATCTGTCAGCAACATTAGCTGAGGCTGGACAGAAAGTTTTGGCGATTGACATTGACCCACAAGGAAATACTACGAGTGGATTAGGTTTTAATAAGAATGAAATTGAAAATACTACATATGAGCTTATGATTGGAGAATGTAATATTAATGATTGTTTACAAAAAAGTGATGTAGTAGAAAATTTGGATTTATTGCCTTCAAATGTTAATTTGTCTGGAGCAGAAATTGAACTTTTAGGGATCAATGATAGAGAATATATCCTTAAAAATGAAGTTGATAAAATAAAGGATAATTATGATTTTATAATTATTGATTGTCCTCCATCACTTAATATGTTAACTATAAATGCAATGACTACCGCAGATACAGTTCTTGTTCCAATTCAATGTGAATATTATGCATTAGAGGGATTAAGCCAGTTAATGCATACAGTTGATCTTGTTAGAGAAAGACTAAATCAAAATTTAGAGATAGAAGGCGTTGTATTTACAATGTATGATGCCAGAACTAATCTTTCATTACAAGTCGTAGAAAACGTAAAAAGTAATTTAAAACAGACAGTATATAAGACTATTATTCCAAGAAATGTTAGATTAGCGGAAGCTCCAAGTCATGGTCTTCCAATTAATTTATATGATCCAAAGTCAGCTGGAACTGAGAGTTATAGGCTTTTAGCGGAAGAAGTAATTCATAATGGTGAGGAGGAGGATGACGATTGGCTAGTGTAAAGAGAGGATTAGGTAAAGGATTAGATGGTTTAATTCCTGATAAGAATGTTAGTGAAAAAAAATCCAAAAAATCAACAGATGAAAATACCAATATTAATGAAGATACAGGAGTATTAAAAGTAAAAATCTCTATGGTTCAGCCCAATAAGAATCAGCCAAGAAAAAATTTCGGAGAAGATTCTCTTCATGATTTATCTGATTCAATTAAAGAATTTGGTATTATTAGTCCTCTTATTGTAAAAGAGAAAAATGGAATATATGAGATTATAGCAGGTGAAAGAAGATGGCGTGCAGCTAAGGAAGCAGGATTAAAAGAAATACCTGTTATTGTAAATAATGATTATAATGACCAGCAGACATTAGAAGTTTCAATAATTGAAAATATTCAGAGAGAACGTTTAAATCCAATTGAAGAAGCACTTGCTTATAGGAGACTGACTGATGAATTTAATTTGAAACAGGATGAAGTAGCGGAGCGAGTTTCTAAAAGCAGAACCGAAATAACGAACAAAATGCGTTTGTTGAAATTAGATGAACGTGTTCAAAAAATGCTTATAGATGAAATGATTTCAATGGGACATGCCAGAGCTTTGCTTGCATTTGATGATGGAGATGATCAATATGAAACTGCATTAAGAGTTTTTGATGAAAAGTTAAGTGTAAGGGATATTGAGAAAATTGTAAAATCTGCTACAAAAGAAAAGAAAGAAAAGAAAAAGGAAATAGATGAACAATATAATATAGTTTGTCAAGAAGCTTCTCAAAAAATGTCAAATGTGATGGGTACAAAAGTTAATATAAATCAAAAAGAAAAAGGAAAAAAAGGTAAAATTGAAATAGATTTTTATTCACAAGAAGAACTTGATCGATTGATGAATCTGATATTGTCAATGGGTTAATAAAAAGGAGTAGATATAAAAAATGCAAAAGAGTATTTTAGATACGCTTGGAATTGATGTTGCTTTTATTTTTATTGGTATGTTTGTTGTAATAATTATTTTACTTATACTGATTTTAGTTAATAAAAGCAAGTTAAAGAAACTTGAAGAAAAATATGAGACCTTTATGCGTGGAAGTGACGCTCAATCTCTTGAAGCCACAATTCTTGAAAAGTTTGATGATATTGATGAACTGAAAGAACAGAATGAAATAAAGACACAGTTAATAAAAAAGATACAAGAGAATTTTCAGGTTGTATATCAAAAAATTGGAATTGTTAAATACGACGCTTTTCAAGAGATGGGTGGAAATATAAGTTTTGTATTAGTCTTGTTAAATAAAGAAAACACAGGATTTATGTTAAATGCAATGCATAGCAGAGATGGCTGTTATACTTATATGAAGGAAATTATTAAAGGTGAATCATTTATTGAACTTGCTGAAGAGGAGAAACAAGCTTTAGAACAAGCTATCAATCAAAATGAAACGATATAGTATTTATATAGCTAATTAATATTTGAAATTTAAAAATGATTAATAGTTAAAGAGGAGGTGTTGTCATTATGCATACTTATTTAAGGTCAGTTGGTTTTAGTGAATTTAAAAATTCTAAGGATATAAAAAAAATTATAGATTATACAAGAGAAAATGGTGAGATAAGAAAAATTTCTGAAGATGAAGAGGCCGTTTTTGGCATAATTGAGAAAAAGTTTTCAGATAGTTTTGGTATTCATTTGTTTGGTGAATATGATGATAATGATGACTTTTTAACTATTTATTACTATCCTTATCTAAAAGGAGAGAAAGTTACAACCTATGATGTCCCAACTATTGAAAAACATAATGCTAGAGAATCATACGCTGGTGTTTGTGAAGATTTAAAAGTTGGGGTATCATTGATTTTCTATTTGCAGAATATTATAGAATTTAAGAATGAAATTAGTTCAACTTTTCGAAAAAATGTAATACAAGGTGTAGTATTTACTGGTCTTTCAATAAGCGGAAAGATTCTATTTCCTATTATAAAAAGTGAAAGTATGATTGCAAGCAGGAAAGAAGCTGCTAATAAAAGAATGAATCTGATAGCTGCTGCAAGAAATGGCGATGAGGAGGCTATAGAAAATCTAACATTGGAAGATATTGACACATACTCTATGGTATCAAGGAGAATAGAAAAAGAAGATATTTTTTCAATAGTTGAATCTTATTTTATGCCATATGGTATAGAATGCGATATGTATTCTATATTGGGAGATATTGTTGCTTATCATAATGAAAAAAATATATTTACAGATGAGAATATATATATATTAACTATAAATTGTAATGACTTAATTTTTGATGTATGTATAAATCAGAAAGATCTTTTAGGAGAACCTGCAGTTGGTAGAAGGTTTAAGGGAAATATATGGCTGCAAGGGGAAATAGCTTTTCGTAGTATTTGATAAAAAGAAAGTATAAAAAATATTGACTTATTATAGATGTTTTGATATTATAAATAAGTGTTTTTATATAGTTCCAATTGTCGCTATAGCTCAGCTGGATAGAGCGACCGCCTCCTAAGCGGTAGGCCGGAGGTTCAAATCCTCTTAGCGACGTACTAAGAAATGCCGAGAATACTGGGTTTCCAGAGTTCTCGGTATTTTACTATATC
>CATJTQ010000034.1 GCA_949743325.1 uncultured Lachnospiraceae bacterium | reverse complement strand
TTTCTCAGGTCTTTTTACCTTGCATATTTTTCCTACAGCTATTCAAATTTTTTTCTTGATTTTTTCTATTCAGCTATTGACTTTTTATAGTTGGTCTTTAACAATAGTAATAACGGAAACGACAGCAGCAATTATTGAAGCTGCAGTAGCAAGTGCAGTAAACACACCAAACACAAGATTATTATCGTCAGTATTTTCTATTTCAATGCTAGCCATACGGAAAAAACAAGCAATAAAAAAGATAGAAAAAATCAATGGTAAAAAACATAGATAATATATATTGTAGAAACCAGAAAATAATCGTATATCCGGCAAGAAGAATTGTACCACTAAATATAAGATAATACAAATATCAGCCAAAAATAAAATCAACATTAAAACATCAAAAAGTAATATAAGAGGAAGTTTTAATAGAGATGATATTACGATAAATTCTGTAAACTCCTCTTTTGAACGAAAGGACATTTTCAGAAATTGCTTTACACCATTACCAAACTCCAAGAAAAACCTCCAAGGCTGTTTTTTGGTAGAATGGTCGATATAGCCTAATTTTTTTATATAATCATTGTATTCCTTTTCTTTTTGCTGTAATTTTTTCTCTTGTCGTTCATGTTCGTTTTTCTTTTTTATTTCTTCACTTTCAAGTATGGCTTCGATAAAAATTTGTTTTAATTCGTCTGGTTTTATTCCATTTATTACTATTGGTTTATCACAAGGTTTAGATTTTTTTCTTTTTCCCATTAAACAACTTTCTCCTTAAAAGTGAGCAGTTTATCCCGGTAATATTCATATTGTTTTTTTCTGGCCGCAATCTCGGCAGGTAAGCCGCTGGTTAAATCATTACACAAAGTGTCAAATCGGTCAAGAATTGCAACAATGCGTTCTTGTTCTTCAATAGGCGGAACGGGTATTTTTTCTTTTTTTAGCATTGGAGCCGTAAGTTGAGGAATACCGCTATCTGGCACTCTGTATTTTTTCCCTTGCAAACAATAATATAAATATTTTGTGTTTAATTCCTTATTATTTTGAGGAATAGCCGAAAGAAGCCTTATTATTGGGAAATAAGGATAATTGCGGTATGCTGCATATCCAATAGTACCCCTTGCAGCAATAGTTACGGCTGGTTGTGTTATCTTGGGTTTATTTGTATAACCATATATAGCATTGTTTCCAACTCCATTACTAATTATTGGTACAGTATTAGCGATTGTTTTAATTTGTGAAGTGGCATTTTTGGGAGCATCACCACCTGCTGATATATTACATAATTCTCCCAATGCTTTTTCCTGAACATTTCTATCTTGAAATAATAGTTTGTTTCGGTAATACTCATATTGCTTTTTTCTCGCTGTAAGCTCCGCGAAATTGTCCAAAATACGGACAATTTCGCTTTGCACAGGCAAAGGGGGAACGGGGATCTTTGTATCCAAAAGATATTTAAAATGTCGCTCATAATTATTGTGTTTCTTATAAAAATTGCAGATAGCATAATATAAATACTTTGCGAGTATAGCATTTTCGTTAATTCGTATGATTTTTAGGCCATCTGCACCTTGAACAAATGAAAAAGCAATATATTTTATATGTTCACTATGGTCACCAAAACATATGTAATTATTTTTAGGTATATTTCTGTCAACCATATCACAATATCCAGAAATAAATTCTTCTTCTTGCGAAACTATCGGAGTAGTTCCAAATTCTTTGTAATCATTTCGTTTAATTTTTATTGATGGGGTGATAGTGGTTACTATATTTGATTTAAGAAGACATTTAATATCAATAAACTCCACACCGTTAGGGCAAAGTTCTTTTATAAGCTGTTCAAGTTTATTCATTTTTACTACCTTACAAAAACACGATTTACATCTTTGTATTTTTCAATAAGATTTTCACGAGATATATCTACAACTGGTAAGAGAATTTGTTGTGCAACTGTCCACAGACCACCATACTCCATAGGGAAATTAGACATATATTCTGTAAACGAATGTTCCAGAACCAAGTTAGTTTGATTATCCATTGGTAAACCAGTATTTATACCATAAACAACTTCAGTTTTTTTCATTGTAACAATATCTACATCAAAAATTACCGGCCCAGATGTACTGTTTATGGGCATTGTAAGAGGTATGTAAATGGCAAGGTCTATAATTTTATCATCAAGACAAATCCAGGAATGGTCAAAAGGCTTTTCTCCTGGCTTTTGACATTCACCTATATATAGCTTTGGGGTTTCACCAATTTCTGATAACATAACATATAAAACAGAAGATAACGCATGACAACCTCCACGAAGCGATTTTTTACGCATATATGTGTAAAGTTCCGCAATTATGGTTGCAATGTTTATGTCATAACCGTTTTGGGTAATAACACTGTTTATGCGTTTTTTTACAAGATTATCTGATATAGGCGGTTTATCTTTATAAATCATGATGTCACTCCTTTGATATAAAACACAATAAAATATATTAATATTTCATTTTTGTGTAATTATATCTATTTTTAATTTTTACTGTTATATAGAACTTGTTTTATTTTGTATAAATATTCACAATACTAGATTATTTCACATTATCGCCATTTTCTGTATCTGGTTCTATTACCTCAACAATTTCACTTTCCAGCAATACCCGGTCAAAATCGCTTTGATAAAGTTTATCCTGTTTCACTCGGTATTTTTCAAACTCGCTGAAAGCATGTTATATATTTTCACATCTGCGGCAGTTATTCTAAATTTTCGAATAACTGAAATGTAAGATATTCTGCTGCGGAGGAACGGATTATATCAACCTCGCACTTTTCTTTTTTCATTGTTCTACCTCAATTTCAGCAATAATCTTATCAATCTCAGCTCTTAAAACTTGCTCTCTGGCAACAAATCAAACCAAATAATCTTACTTCAATCTTTATTACTATCTAATATTCGTTTTATTTCTATATCAAAATCAGATGTAATTCTTTGCATTTTATTAAACTCGGTATATTCCATTTCAGCCTTGTTTTTTGCTCTTTGCATAGAAACACGCCCTTTATCAGGAAGAATATCATAGCGACGAAAAGCCAAAAACTCGTTAACGCTAGCCGCAAACTCCTCCATAGTAAACGTATTTTCACGCTCAATCAAATCTTCAATATAATCAAAATAACCGGACACAGCCCGTTCCAACTGCCTAATTTGTTTTTCGTCTAAATAATTTTTAGCAATAGAAACGTCAGATTTTAAAATACGTCCGTCAGGAGCATTTTTCCATGTTGTAAGCCCCATATTATCCCGATTATGATTGGCATGTGTATATACAATCTCCGCAGCAGTTTGCCCAGTTATAGCGTAATGAAACTTATTTTGTATCATAGCATAAAAATCTTTTGTAAACTCTGAATTTCGGTCATAATCAATGCTACATTCGGCAAAAATGTCAGTTACCTGCTGCCAAATACGTCGTTCGCTGGCTCGAATTGAGCGAACCCTTTCCAGCAATTCTCTAAAATAGTCCTTACCAAATGCCGTTTTGCCCTGTTTCAAACGCTCATCATCAAGAACAAACCCTTTTGTCATATACTCTTTCAAAATTCCTGTGGCCCATATACGAAAATGGGTAGCTTTTTTGGAGTTCACCCTATAGCCAACAGAAATTATAGCGTCAAGATTGTAGAATTGCGTTTCTCTTGTTTGTGTTTTTCCCTTTAATGCGCCGTGTTGAGTGGTTGTTGCAAATTTTGCAACAACCACTTCTTCATTTAATTCACCCTCGATAAAGATATTTTTTAAGTGTCTGCTTATAGAAGATTTATCCACAGAAAACAATTCAGCCATAGCTTTTTGCGTTAACCAAATTGTTTCATCTCGAATCATTGCATTGACAGAAACCTCATCATCTGCTGCTCGGTATATCAAAAACTTAAATTCTTTATTCATCTGTTAATCCTCGATTTCAGCAATAATCTTATCAATCTCGGCTCTTAAAACTTGCTCTCTGGCAACAATTTCTGCAATCTCGGCATTAAGTTTAACAATATCAATTTGTTCTCTTGTATCCTCTTGCTCAACATATGTTGATACAGAAAGATTATAGTCTTGCTTTGCAATCTCACTGTTTGGCACAAGCCGGGTAAAATATTGCTTGTCCTCACGCTCGGCATAAGCAGAAACAATATTAACAATGTTTTCCTGTGTCAGCTTA
>CATJTQ010000033.1 GCA_949743325.1 uncultured Lachnospiraceae bacterium | reverse complement strand
TATCTTGAATGGCTGGAAAAGGCGTTTGTGATCTACCGCTGTCAACGTTACGATCTGCAAGGAAAGTCCGTTTTGAAAACGCAGGAAAAATTCTATCTTGCGGACGCGTCGTTGAAATACAGTATAATGGGATTTAACCCGAAGTCAATTGCTTCAATGCTTGAGAATATAATTTATTTCGAGCTGCTTAGGCGGGGGTATGAGGTGTATATCGGAAAACTCAACACACGGGAGATCGACTTTGTGGCTGTACAGCGTGATGAGCGGGTGTATGTTCAGGTATGCCGTAATCTTCCCGATGATTTGGATCGTGAAATAGGAAATCTTCTCGATATAAAAGACCATTACCCGAAGTATGTGGTGACGCTCGATGAGCTTGCAGGCGGCAATGTCAACGGCGTAAGGATCGTGCATTTGTCGGACTTTCTCTTGAGCGATAGGCTGTAAAAAACAGGAAATCAGCCGACGAGAAGTCATCCGCCGGCTGATAAGAAGCTTTTGAATTTTTTGACCTTGCGCGAGACCGTGCTTTGGGAAATGCCAAGCCGCTTTGCTATTTCGGTTTGGTTGTACCCCTCGGACAGTAGGCTAATGATCTCGCGCTCCTGTTCGGTGGCGCTGTTGATCAAATTTTCGATAAGAATATGTATGTCCGCCGCAGTTTCGACATTTGTTTTGTCGGGAATCTGCGGCGGTTCGCCATTCGGAGAACGCACTGATATTTCATCCAATGATTCGACCTTCACTTTTGCGCGGGTATGCTTCCATTTTTTGATATGATCCATACGAGGATAATTTATGGATTTATTCGGATTGAAGTCCTCGTCACACGAAAACTCTTTCGCAGATTTCGATAAGCCCTCAATGTCCAATGTCTGCATAAGCGCGTTCGTAGTATTGTGTAGCGCTTCATCGCTATTTTTCCTTTTCAGGAACATCGGGACGATAAAGTGTCAAAGCATATTCCAAAACGTTCTTTTATTGCTGCAGAGTCTAACAACATTATCCGCAATGATACGCTGAGCCCGATCTCTGATAAGTTCAGGAGGATAGTCTTTTGAGTAGCAGTCCTGCGGGTGCGTTAGTCCTAACTTCTTTGAAATCGACTTCCACTCTGCGTTAACGATTCTCAACACTCTGTTATAGAGTTTCAGTTGCTTCTCGGTGTATTCGGACGGGTCTTTCACGGGCATGGTAGAGAAGTCATTGTTGTGGAAGTATTCTCTAAGCTTGTCCAAAGTTATTTCTTTTTCATTAAATAGGCCTAACATTTATCCTCCTGTATCTCGACTACCGTTTTGGTACTTTAGATGGGGGTACGCATCTGATACACCATCTTTGTATTTGATAACCTTTTTTCAATTATACAACATAAATCTGAGATTGTCAACTGGATGTGCGGATTTTAGTGCGAAGATTGGGGAAGAGTGTCGATATTGGATTTAAAATTTAACATATTATCTGTATAGATTTAAAGTGCAAAATACAAATTCTATAACGATTAAAGGCTAATATAGTAGTTCTTTATTTTCTTTGCCAAGATTGCATATAACCCATATATTCAAGCCATTTGAAAGGATTAATAGGGTAAGCGTTTTAACGTCTTTAGTTGTATAACCACCCTTAGTGAAAATATATATCTTTTCCTTTGTGCAAAATTTCTGTTCTAAGTTTAATGCTATGAATCATAAAAAAGTAAGGCAAAAGTATATAAATGGCTTTTATTTATATTTTTTTAAGTCAATTTTAATATTTTTAATTTTACCTGCCTTTCTAAGACGTTTACACCTATCCCACATACTATATAACGGTACTTCAGGTAATATTTTTGACAAATCTTCCCATCTAGCGTATTCCATTTCATTCCGAGCTAAAATTGAATGCATAGTCGAAAAAGCAAATTCTACAAGTTCTGTAGGAAAATCTTGCTTAGACATCAAAATAATTGGTAGTATAAATTGTGCGTATGACTTATTTATAGAATAAGCATTGACATTGCAAAATTTTCTATAAAATGTTTCCCATATATCGGTGGAAATAGCAAGAAGGTCTTGATTATACGGATCTAACACATTTATTATATGCTCAAATTCCAATTCTTTTACATCAAATTCATTTAACAATTGAACACTATATAATGAATCAAATCTGCATATTTTGCACCATTTTGAAATGTTGGCGGCTTCTATTTCTTTAGATGTAGTCCATAAGAAAAACACTTTAATAGCTAAATTTTTAAAAGATTCATAAATACGAATTGATAAATCAAATTGACTAGTATTGTAGATCAATGTAATTATGTCCGCATAAAAACACTCGTTCTTGTCATCATCTGCAAGGTAATAATTTGAGAGAATTTTAATAACATCACATTGAGTTTCTACCGGAGACGTCCAAATTTTGCAGTTTAGGGCAAGTTTATAATTTAAACTCAAAATTGCTTTCAAGGACATACTGTCACTCACATCAATGAAATAATTCACCAGCACGGCATCTGCTTTAGAAGCAAATAAATTAATTAAAATCTCTCCAAATTTATTAAGGGGAGCAGAAATAAGTTGCCTAAAGATTAAAAGAACAAGCGAATAGTCGTGTGAAAATATAATATTTGCAACAGAGTTTAAAATCTCAACATAAAAGTCCTCTTTAAGTTTAAATTTTTCGGTATCTAAGGTGCAGAATTCAATAAGCAGTTGCTCGTCAACGTAATCATTAGTAAGTTTATACTTGAAAACCTCACTTAGAACTTGTTCAACAGGATAATCTTTCCCGAAAATATGATGTTGTATAATAAAACTTGACACGATTTTCACAAAGAAGTATAATGCAAGTAAAAGGACGGTGTCAAAAAATGAGGCAAACAAGAAGTTACGAC
>CATJTQ010000032.1 GCA_949743325.1 uncultured Lachnospiraceae bacterium | reverse complement strand
GCTCCTGCAACAATTGATTTCTCTGCATCCGGCGTGGTTTTAGATAAGACCGGAAACGCAGCAACGATTGACGGAAAAACAATTAAATTTGGTGAAGCAAGTAAAGATAAATCTTGCGGTGTTGAAATTAAAAACCCATTTGTAGGAAATACAGAACTTACAAGTGAAACATTAGCAGATGCATTGGCTAATTCTAAAACACCTTTGAATGCATATGTGTACAAGAAAGGTACCGAAGATGAGTGGACTTATGTTGTTGCTCCATATGCGACAGTAGAAGAAGCGTCAGCTGCAGCTGCAAAATATGCAGATCCAAGTGTAACTGGTGTATCAATTGTAACTAAAGATGAGGATCTTGAACCATATCCAAATTGGTTTAGCGAGACAGCTGACATTAAGATTGCTTCTATGTCAGAGCTTACATCTGGTGAAGCAGCAGAACTTTCATTCCCTCGTCCTGAATGGAAAAACGGTATAACAGTTTCTACTTGGGTAAAAGCTTCTACAAAATATGCTACTCCTATATTTGTATTCCAAGATAGAAATGAAGAGAAATACTGGAATTCAGCAACTAGAGAAGTTGACGGAAAGACTGAAGAGTATAAAAATGAAGATTTCGGCGGATTAGCATTGTACACAGATGGTACATTTATTTATAACCAGGATGACGGCGTTTATAAAAATGATAAATGGCAGAATAAGGCATATGGTTATTATCAGAATAATAAAACTACAATGCAGTTTGATAGCGCTGATATGCCTACAAAAAATATAGGTGAGTGGGTATATGTAACTGTATCAATTAAAAACAGCGGCGTCGACGTTTACTACAATGGCGTTAAAGCTTCTGTAAAGAAGGATGATCCTAAGAAATACTTTAATTCAGGATTTAATTCTAATGGAAAAGCTTTATCAAGCATATTAAAAGATAATGCTTATATGCAGCGTCTTACAGAGACATGGATTTGTAAAAAAGGTGATACATGGGAATCCCTTAATAGTATTTTACCAGCAGCAACAAGCTTTAAGAACTGGATGCAGAATTATGACAGCGATGGCGTAAAATACTGTGATGATATGATTAAATATATCACAAATCCTACAACAAAGCTTTATCTTGGCGGTGACGATGGACACAGCAGCGACTGGTTAGTAAATCAGGGTATGGATACAAATGTAAACAGTGGTTATATTGGTTTTGATTATACAAATGCAGCAAAAGATATGGAACTAAAAGAATTATCATTAGTTGCTAATCCTACAAGTGCAGCAGATGCAACAAAGCAGTATATGGAGATAGCAGGAATTGAAGTTCCAAAGAGTGATGCTGAATATACATTTGCATACAATGAAGAT
>CATJTQ010000031.1 GCA_949743325.1 uncultured Lachnospiraceae bacterium | reverse complement strand
CCTTATGACTATTACTTGGGGATTAAAATAGGCCAATTTTTCAATTAGGTATCTCAAATGATTCTTTCTTTTTTTTATTTAATTCATAATTACGGTAGGAGGTGTCATTATGACTGAAAATACACATTTTAAGACGCTAGTTAATGAGTGGTTAAATTCAAAGCAACCCATGATTACAGCGTCAACCCACGCAAACTTCGTATTAATTGCGGAGAACCACTTAATCCCATATTTCGGGAAACAACGTATCGGCTCTATAACTGAAGCCGAAGTGCAAGACTATATACTTCTTCTATTTCGAGAAGGACGTATGGATAAAACGGGAGGATTAACCGTAAAGACAATACGAGATATTGTACTTGTTCTAAGGCTATCGTTTCTCTACGCCTATAAAGAGAAAGCTATTCCATTGTTGAATTGGGATTTAATAGAGTACCCAAAAGACGATGGGCCGCACCGAGTAATAGCACTATCTAAGGATGACGAGCAGCAACTCATCCAAAGTATCTACTTCAATCTCAATCGCAAAACGGCAGGAATATTGATTGCTTTGTTTACAGGCGTTCGTATAGGCGAATTGTGTGGCTTACAAATGAAAGACATTTCACTTGCAGATAGCACCATAAGCGTAAACAAAACAGTTCAACGCATTTATAATAAACGCAAGGGATTATCTTACATAAACATTGGCTCGCCAAAGACAACAAGTTCGGAACGAACAATACCCTTCCCTTCGCTACTCGGAAATATAATCAAAAAGTTCTATACAGACACACCCAATCATTTCTTTTTGACGGGCAAGAGTAAACCTACTGAACCGAGAACATATAGACAATTCTTTTCACGTTTTCTAAAGCGCAATAATCTACCAAAAGTTAAATTCCACGAGATCCGTCATACCTTTGCGGTACGTGCAATCGAGATACCGGAATTTGACATAAAATCTCTATCGGAAATCTTGGGGCATAAGAATGTATCATTTACGCTCAATGTGTACGGACGGGCAAATCTCAAACAAAAAATCAAGTGTATGAATTTGCTGAACGATTTATTGTAGCAGATTTCTTCACATGCTCTAATAAATTTGATATCTTATTCCCTGTATGATATAATACCGTAAAACACTACGGTAAATTTTGATATATAAAAATTTCGCGAAGGAGTGATTTATGAAAGAAAAAGTTTATGCAGATTATTGTAAGTTATTAAATGAAACAGTTATTCCGTCCACTATGCCTTCTGTAGATAGAAACGAAGCTATGCGCCCTTTGAGGAATTGGATTCAAAAGTACACGCCCAAAAAATTGTTCAAATTTCGAGAATGCACTGACCGCAATATAGAAGCTTTCAGGAACCAACAAATATGGTTTGCAACAGGCTCACTAATGAATGATGATTTTGATGCAAGCTTATTTTGTAATAAAAAGTGGCTATTAGATTCCTGGCAACAAAATATAGATTCCGACGGAATTTTAAAACAAATCAAATTTTTGAAACAAGAAAGAGATTTCCCTACCTCTATAAAAGCTAAAATTGATGCAAACATTCTTGCTACATCTATAGCAAATATGAATTCCATTGATTGGGCTCAATTGAATTCAGAAATTGTACACGTTGTAGGAGAACTAATAAATCTACAACTCCCTTTTATTGATCAGGTTGAACAAACCACAATGAAAATATCTTCTTTTAGTGAAGATATCACTTCTCCCTCCATGTGGGGACATTATGCAAACAGTAGCACCGGTTTTGCTTTAGCTTATGATTTTAGAAATGGCTATTATAATGAAAAATACCTACCCATAAGCACATTACTTCCAGTCGTATATCGAAGCGATAGGATAGATGCAACATTTCATGCCGGATATATTATGCAATATACAATAGCAAAACTTATTGCTACATACTCAAATTTTCCCAATGAATTGTTTGACCAATATGTAAATACCTTTATCCCGTGTCCGGACATTTTTATGCAATATAAAGTCCTATTTCAAAAATCATTCGATTGGGCTCCAGAAAAAGAATGGCGTATGACTCTTAGTTGTTCCCAACTTTCTAATAGCTCAAGTATCACTAAGAAACCTTGTGCACTATATTTAGGCAGAAAAATTAGTTCCACCTACGAACTGATTCTTCGCAATATTGCGTATAAGCAAAAAATACCCGTATACAAAATGACAATTGATGACGCAAGCAAAAACTATGCACTAAAGCCAATACCGCAAAAGAATACCAAAAAGCACTTGTTATGTTTATAATGCATTTCTATGCATACAATTCCTCACTAGGAAGCAAGTCACAATGCCATTCAAATTTTTGAATGGCTTTTTGTTTGATTCTTAGATCTTCGTCATCATGATAGTAGCATATAAATTTGGCATCCTTGTTTAACGCATAAAAAACCGATTCATCCACTTCTGACAATGAGTGCCCTATTATAATAACTTCATCATAATGTGCTTTTTTCAAAGTTTCAATTGTCTTTTGACGACAGAGCAAACTATCTTTGCTTTTTCGTTGAAGTAATTCTCGCAATTTGATTTCACTATCTTGTGTGCGTTCCATTATTTCTTTAAAGAACCGAACATACGTTTCTTTTGGATGGAGTTCATGATCCTCATCTTCTTCATAATATCTCATCATTTCTTGTAAGCCGTATTTACTTTTTTCAAAGGAGCCCATTGTGGGATACTCTCCTGTCACAAAAACATCCTTTAATTTATCAATAGTGTCGCAGCCAAGAAAAATTTCATTGTTGATATTTCCATGTATATGTAAAACTTTCTTCACACCATAGATTTCTTCTACCACATTAGTATAATTGAATGAAAACATTGTTAGCACAATTTAAAATTGCTTGTATTTTTGCTTTTATGGAAAGTATTTTTCTTATATTTTCATCACTATATCTTGTCTTTAAATATACAAGAAATTCTTTTTCAAATTCACAAAATAACCCAACCCAACTATCGATTTCGGCAATAATTGAATTAAACATTTGGTTTTCATAATTATAATAATTAACATCCCCATATTTATTTACACCATAGTTATCAATGATATCTATCAGCGCCTCATCTACAAAAAATGGGATAATAACTCTTTCCATGCGTTCATTTAATATTTTCTTAAAATTCTGTTCTATTTCAGCCCAACCATTTCCCCCATTTTTCATTGCCTTATATTTGTTTTCTAATGCTTGCTTATTTGTTTCTATAAAATCATTAAAGTTCGTTTTTAATCCATGGCCTAAATCAAACCCATTCCCTATTACAACTAATCTTTTTTTCATAATAGATTTTCGCCTAAATTCTACTCCAAAGTCCAATCTATATAATGCGTTTCAATATGTCCATTTCATATGCACCCAAAAAATTTTCATAAAAAGCCAAGTTTTGTTTAACAACCGATAAAACATCATCTTCTGAAGTTTTTTGCATATCAACCCCCTGTAAGCGTAAAATATTTTGAATAGCTTTTATTGCGTTATCCGGCAGCCCATATTCTAATAGAATTCTTAAAGATGGTTCAACAAAACTGTTTTCAATCATTTCAGCCACATATGCATAATCCCCCGCCGCCCGGCCATTTCTTTCACAAACATACTTTTGCAATGAATCAACTACATGAATCCATTTGGGCGCTCTATATTGTTGCCAATTTTTTTGGAATGCAAAAACATTCTCTATAACTTTGTCAATGATTTGTTGCGATTCATTAGGGAACTTTATATAAATGTCTCCATTAGATGCATACTGGAATGTCTCTTTAGCGGCCAATTCTTTAAAACGATAATTTATATCATTTTCTATTATCTGCCCTATTGTATCCCCATAACAAATACTAACAATTTTAGATCTGACCCAGCCTCTTGATCCAAAACCTTTACGTTCATCTTCATTTGATAAATTTTCCCAACACAAATCTAAAATATATTCGATATGTTTGTGCAAATCTCTATCCGGTCTATTCCAATATATTAAATCATATCCTCGACTTGTTTTAACATCTATTTCTAACTGTTGCAAAATTGCAAGTTGCCCCTCAACAGAAACCGCATTTCGTTTTAAAATTTCTTGCAGCTT
>CATJTQ010000030.1 GCA_949743325.1 uncultured Lachnospiraceae bacterium | reverse complement strand
TTAACGGGAATCACAGTATCAATAGGTAAGTCTTCAATATTTGAATTAATACCAGTATCAACGGATTCGTCCAAATCATCAATGGCAGATGTAATGGAATCTAAAAGAGATTCTTTCTTTTCTTCATGTGGCGTAATAGTAGGAACTGGATCAGTTGCCTCTAAATCATCATCTTCAATTACAGCAGAAATAGCCGTTTTATTATTTTCAACAACTTTAATTTTTTCAATTAGTTTTTCTTTTCCAATATTTCCTACTTTAATATCCAGTTGCTTTGCATATTCTTTTAACTCATCTAATGACATATTTTCATAATTCATTAGTTCTTTTCCTCCATATCTTTTACGTTTTTATAATATTTTCTATTTGCTACAGTTCTTATAGCACTTTTACGTTGTTCTAATTTACCGTCATAATTGCACAAACCTAAATTTGATGCTTTATGTAAATATCTTACAATCACTTCCTGCCGTTTCCCTAATAAAGTTGCAACATCGCTTGCTCTATGATAGATATTCCATAACTCAGCACTTTTAATAACTAATGAAGATAAAGAAACTCTAGCACATTGTAGCCAATCTATACATGACAAATCAAAAATATTATTTGATTCGCTTGATAAAATTGATTGTCTCATATATTCCAAATTTGATTCTAAAGCATCTATTCTTATTATAGAATAGTCATTATTGATTGCTAATTCGTCTTTTTTACTATCAATAAACGATGCTTCACTTTTACTTTGACCGTTCATTGAATTATCCTTATGATGAAAATATCCATCTACTTCAATGATATATTTCTGACTATTAAATTCAAAGACAATATCATATATACCAAAAGTATTTATCTTTTTGTATGGATTATAAAAAGTACACCAATCAAATCTAACTTCTGTGTTGTAATTAATTGATAATTGATTGAGTACTTCCATTGTAAACTTCATTGGAAAACTAATACCATCTGAACATTTTTTACAAGAAAAACCGTTTTTAATAACAGAATTGACTACACATAATTTTGTTTCACCACAATTCGGGCATCTAAATAATAGTTTTTTACCACTTCCATATGTTATACTATATCCATCACTAGGATTATCTAGTATTTCAGCAATATGAGCATGAGTTGTCCACAAATCATTAATACCCTTTACTACAACTTTATTTGCACATACTGGACATAAACATCCGCTTAAAATATTACTTGGTTTCGCCTTCCAAGAATAATTACATTTTTTACATTTATGTAAAATTTTCGTATAACTATTATTGTAATGTTCCAATGGTATAACTGTTATATTATTTTCGATAAGTAATGAACAATATTCTTCATGTGTTCTTTTTCGAGTCCCATTGCAGTTTCTACATCCACTAGCCCCTTTATTCTGTAATAATACATAAGGAGTACTAATAAACGTATAATTGCATATTTTACATCTGCATTTTATCTTTCCGTCAACACCATGATATTTTTCTAAAGGTTCTATATTTGGTTTTGAAATAGCCAATTCTTTTAAAAACTCATCGTTTATCTTTTTATATTTTTCAACCATGTCTATATTCTCCCAATATTTATAATTTCACCATTCAAATTGCTTATAAAAATTTGATAAACATTCAAACAGATAAGAAGTTTTTTTATATTTAAAGGTAGTAATTCCATTAATGTTTTTTACAAATTCATATCTAATACCACAAGCATCTAAGAACTGTTTTTCCTTAATAAAAGTAACCGAGTATTCTCTATCAAATTTTTTATCACTCATTATCTTTTCTCCGTTTGTTACTTTGACTCACCTAAAAATTGGCAATAAAAAATCACCCATGTTAGGTGAGTCATATTTATTACATTATTCAAGCTAAAAATTAGACAATTTCATATCGACCAGTAAGATTATCACAAATAACACCAGTTCCCAAACGAACTTGTACCTGACTGTCTACGGTCTGATCATGTGTATCTTGTTCAGACAAATCTCTTGCACGAACATCCCCTTCATAGAAGAGTTTTACAAGTTTTGAATTTGCAGGTAATACATGGATTACATTGTTATCAACCTTAAAATCATATGTACCTCTAAGGAATGTCTGAGGAATCATAACAGCCTTTGCAGGTAGACCAATGTTTTCAACAACAACACCAGTAGTAGCAAGTTCCTCTTTCTGAGAATCCGCAATCCATGCAGTATTGATTCCTTCGGAGATATTTGCCAGGGCAGTTCTAGTACCAGCAAGAACAACTTCCTTCTGAGATGCAATCTGTACCCTCTGGATCAGGTCATTCATAAGCCCTCTGTCATAAGAACCTTTTTCCTGGAAGGCAGATGGAAGATAAGTACCAATACCATTGAAAGAAGCATAGATTCTGGAATCAATTTCATTCTGGAATCCTTTCTGTAATTTTGCAATCATCTCAGGAAGAGTAATAGTACCCTTTAAGAATCTTTCGAGTTCATCATAAACTCTCAGATAAATCCATTCAGTAGATACAGAGAAAGATTTCTTGCCCTGTAACTTCTGACGGTCGGTATCCCAATGATTACCAGAGAAACGAGAAGCAACAAGGATTGAATTATCCTCAACAACGAATTCATTTTTATCACCTAATGCGCCATTTTTTACTTCTACAAACTGGTCATAGAATCTGGAATTTTCCCATGCAGTAGGAAGATTGATAGAAAGAACGGTTTCGATTACTGTATAAATCTCATTTTTATGATTCCTGAAATTCTGCCAAGTAAGTTTATCCTCACCAAGAATTTCAAAGAATGCTTCCCTAATCGCCTGATCAGTATATTTGGAAGCCTCTGCATTAAACAGAGCAACTCTGTTTGTGAGACTGTCATTCATCAATGCAGTCAGATCTTTTAAATAATTACCCATTTATGTATTCCTCCTTAAATTATTACTGTACCTCGATAGTGTATTTAACATTTCTTGTGTCAATTGCATATCCATATTCATTTGTAGAGTCACCAGTAATTACTACGCCAGCAGAACCAATACAATATGGGAATCCAATTTCCTCAACATCAACAACTTTTAATTTGGTATCAGAAGCAGCTTTCGCATATGCACCGTCCTTAAACTCTACAAAATCTCCTTTTGCAAGAGTAACAGTGCTAGGCAAATTACCAACTTTGTATTTCCTATCCTTCTTCAGTTCATATACCTTGAAAGCAATACCTGCTTTATTGATAAAATTCTCTTCATTCTGATCCGTCATGCCGTTTTTATAAGACCATGCTGGATGTGCAACCAAATACATAGCATCTTCTGTATAGGTATCAAGTGCTGTGTAAACGCTCTTTTCACCAGCAACTAAATCGCCTTTGCCTACAATTGCACCATTCTCCACATCTGCATCAGACTGTAAAGAAAAGCAAGAGCAACCGTTCAGATTTGTGGTTTCGACAGTCATATAAGTTTTTCTATCCATTCTAAAATTCCTCCTAATTATTTAATATATTTGTCAAGTAAATGACCATATTTGTTTTCAATAGTTTCATTTCTTCTTCCTGCAACACCTGTTTCAGTAGGAGTATAAGAGAAGTTTTTATTTTTTTGATTGTCCATAGTATATTTGCCAACCATCAATGTTAATTTTTCACTCACTTCTTCAAGTGTCACATCCTCTGGTTTAGTCTTTGCTTTATATACAAGGAATTCTGCACATTTGCCCAGTTTAGAAGCATATCTTTCAAATAGTGCATCAACATCAGCCTTATGCTGATTAGCCTTTTCAAGACTTTCTTTTGCCTTATAATTTTCAAGTTCTTTTGTTGCTTTTTCATACTGTTCATTTAAAGATTTGAATGAAGCACCCAGTTCATCAATTTCCTTCTCATACTCAGCCTTTAAAAGATTAGTACATTCATCAACTTTTGCAGGAACATCGTTAGCAAAAATATCATTTTTCATAGAATCAATTTCTGACTGAATACTAAATTCCTCAAAATTTTCATCTGTAATTTTATCAGCTGCGGATAAAGACATTTCAACCTTGGAATTAAAGTCAATCACAATATCTTTAACATCAGCTTCG
>CATJTQ010000029.1 GCA_949743325.1 uncultured Lachnospiraceae bacterium | reverse complement strand
TTTATATGATGGCATATAATATCCCTCCTTTTTTCGGTTATGTTTATTATAGCACATTCTTCTTTATTATGCAAGATTTAGATTTAAGAGAATACTAATGTAGTATATCTTTGCAATCCATCAACCAATAAGAATTGATCTGGAGTTTCTTTGTATAACAGCAAAGATCCGAAAGGAAATCCTTTGAGGACAGTGTCCATATATTCCTTTCTTTTTTCATCGTTCCAAACAACATTTCTTTGAAATGTTGGAATACGTATGCACTCACGTAATTTCCCAAAATTGAAAGTTTCGATTTTATACTTTGTGTTCATATTATTACTCCTATAATCATTTTTATCAAATTTTAAAGTTTTTGATCGGGAATATATTTCAAAAAAATCTCCAGGCTAACAATCAAGCAATTGGCAACTTGTTTCAATTGTTTTCCAAGAAACAAGTTCGCCTTTCCTCAATTGTGTTAAAGTAGCTTGTCCAATTAGTTTTTTTACTCGAATTTGATTTTGAGTATATCCTTCTTATTTGAGTGCCTCTAATATATTAAATTTTATAAATAATTGGCATAGTATCTCCTAAAGCACATATCTCTAAATATAAGTGACATATTTCACAAACAATATCACTAAAAATTTTGGCATTTTTTTAATTTAATCCTTAAATTTTATATTGTTATCAATGCAGTATTCAGCAGCTAATACTAAAAATTTTGATGTTGACACGCCTGCTTTCTTTGCAGCTTCAGCAATTCTTTCTATTTTATCTGTGTGCAGTTTAGTTGAAATAGTCTTGTAATGATATTTGTCCGATTCTTGATATTTTTTATCGGCTCTCTTTTGTGCTTCTGTTCTTGCCATATTCTCACCTCTTTGTTCAAAATATACAATTTTATATCATAACTACCAGATATTTTTATGTATAATATGTATTGAAACTATCTGGTAGTTATGATAAAATGTAAATAACGACGAGAAAATTTATAACCTTCTCTTAGTTTAATCTATATTATACCAATAAATGACAAGAAAGTCAATAAATACATAGAAAGGAAGTCAAAAAATGACCGAAACACAATTTATCGAAAACAAAGTCCTTAGAGAAAAGTACATATCAAGATTTGAAGTGCTTGAAAAAGTAAAAACGCTGTTGCTTATTCCGAAAATGGAATGTATGACAATTAAACAAGTAGCAGATTTTTATGAGGTAGGGGAAGATACTATAAAATCAGTTGTACTTCGTAACAAAGATGAACTCGAATCTGACGGGATGTGCTACAAAACGCCTGTAGACTTTAAAATCTTTAAAGGTTCATCATGCACCTTTAAAAATTTACGCCAAGAACACGGCAAACTAATAGTCCAAATTGTCGACACCACAACCCTCCTTGAAATTCCCAATCGTGGAATAAGATGTTTTCCTCGCCGAGCGATTCTCCGTATGGGAATGTTACTTCGTGACAGCAAAGTTGCAAAGGAAGTTCGCACTCAGCTATTGAATATTGAAGAAAAAACAGGCACTTCAATCAAAACAAAAGATATTAACGAGGAAGAAAAACTCCTTCTTGATGTGGGACGGGCTTATGCAAGTGGTAATATTGATTCTGTTATGCAAGCTGCAACAAAATACAACGGATATTTGAACAGATACATAAATCAACTTAAAAGTGATAACAAAGCCTTATCCAAGGATATTCTCGAATGGAAAGACAGAATGAAACTCAATGCAGGAGTAAGAATGTTGGCTTCTAAAACTAAAACTTATTATGGTGCATTATGGAATGAACTGTATAAAAACTTGCAATATAAATACGGTATCTGTCTTAAACAAAGAGGTGGAAAACCTTACTTGCAATGGATAAAAGAAACTGAATGGAGTAATATAATCAAGACTTTCTGTGCGATGTGCGAAGCTTACGGGCAGTCGCCTTCGGAAATGTTTCAGCAGACAACACCGATATGTAATTTGAGTAAGTAAGGGAGGAGTGTAAAAATGCTGTTAAAACAATTCCCTACTATTTGCAAGCGTATAAAAGGGTTTGGTACATTTGATGTACAGAATATAGATGACGGTGACAATTCAATATCACTTTGTATCCCATTTAAAGAGGTAGAGTGTGTGCAAATCAACCAATACATTGAAGAATCTTGTAACTTTTTTAAAAATGAACATCCTAAATCAAATCATTCTTATTTTCAAATATCGTTGACAATTAATTACAGCGATGCCAAAACAAATGTAACCTTATTTATTACTATAACTGACGATATTTTAGAGGAAATGGAAATATATAGCATTCCCTTAAAAAATACAGACATTTTAAATAGACATACCAAAAATTTATTTAAGAAAATGATTTTAAAAGAATTGGATAAAGTCTTATCTTTTTAGTAGATTAAAGTATAATTATTTAGTATTACATAGAAATAAAGAGTTGTCGGTATTGGCAACTCTTTATTTGTGTGTAATAACACACACTGATTTATTTATTAAGCGAGGAGGTGGTGTAAATTGATTGTTTAAAATTTACTCCCACAGTTACTGCATTTCCAAGTTTTACCTGCATCGTCCATTGCTCCAAGTATACCAAAAGCAGCAGTTTTGACAACTTTTTTTGTTAAGGTTATTTTCTTTATGTTAGTGCTACCGCAGATTGGGCATTTTGGTTTATCGGTTTGTTCTTGTTTTAACATTTCATATTGACGGATTCTAACTTCTTCATAAGCAACTCTTTTATCCCAAGCAGTTTGATCAAAGTTTGGTGATAATTTTAGCACTTTTTCGATAAACTCTTGTTTCTTATTGGGCTCTATAATCATACCTGTAAAATCTGTGTATTCTCTCGGAACTGGTTTTAAATTACCACCACAAATTTGACATATTAAAGATGAATCTTTTACTGAAAATTCATCTGTTAAATCTCCACATTTATCACAATAATGCAAAATAAATTCTTTCATGTTACTACTCCTTTAAAAATAAGCGAAATCCATAATCGCTTTAAAACAGGAATCCACAACCTGTAATTAAGTACGATATTTAAAACATATGAAAATGATTTAAATGGTATCAGTAATAAGTTAGGATTTAGTAAGCGCACATTTGCTGAATGGGGTACACAAGTAAAACAGTCTTTTGATGAAGCAGGCGGTGGAATAAAAGGTTTTGCAAGTGCTTTATCAACCGCTTTTAATGTCAAAAATGATGATAAAGACTTTATAAAATATAATGGACAGATTGTCACAGAAAACAATATTAACGATTATCTTCCAAAACTTGACAAAGCAAAAGCAAGTGATTTACTATCAGATCTGCAAAAAATACAAACACGAGTAAATTCGGGTACAACAACTTGGAATGAATATTTTGATGTCTTTAAAAAGAAAAAGGGCTATCTTATAGACTTTGTCCAAAAAACTGACCTCCAAAAAGCAAGCACAGAAGACCTAATCAAAGCCAACCAAGCCGCCCGCCAATCCGCACTTGACCACAACGCAGCACTACAAAAGCAAACATTAGGTGCAAAAGCAGCGGCGACAGGTCTAAAACTTATTAAAACTGCCCTCAGTGCCGCTACTTATTTTGTAATCACACAAGCAGTAGTAACTCTTGCCAACACTATTATAACAAAGTTTGATGACATTGTCAATGCTTACCAAAATGGAATTAATAAACTAAAAGATTTATCAGGTGAGATTAAAGGACTTGAATCTGAACAGTCAAGTTTAAATTCCGAGCTTAAAGAATCGCAAGAAAGACTTTACGAGTTGCAGCAAATCAAAATGCCCAATCTTTTTGAACAAGCTGAAATTGAGAACATCAAAGAGTATAATAAACAGCTTGAAATGCAAATAAGATTGTTAGAGCTTGAATTGGAGCTTAAAAGACAAGAAGCCAATAAAACAGCACAGGAC
>CATJTQ010000028.1 GCA_949743325.1 uncultured Lachnospiraceae bacterium | reverse complement strand
ATTTCGCATATCTTTTTTCCTCATCAAATAGGCTTAATTGACTTGTTTTCATATTCTTATTTTATCACATTTTTCCTCTTTTGTATATGGGGTTTTTAGAGATTCCCCCAATTTAATCCAGACTGTTTTGGAACATTTCCATCTCTCACACTATAAAGTTCTAATATCGGCATATTGGGTCCTCCTTACTTGAAAAGAAAATCATAAATGCTATCTGCCAACAGCTTTGCAAATATTGGCGGTACAGCATTACCTATCATTTTATAATCAAGTGCCGTACCTGTAATAAATTCGTAATCATCAGGGAAAGCCTGTAATCGAGCAGCTTCTCTGACGGTTATTGTTCTAAGTTGCTTTGAATCAGGGTGAATATGTCTTAATCCGTCCTTATACAGATGTGCAGGAATAGTATTACTTGGCTCGTCCCACTTAATAACATGATATTTGTGTATGTTAGACGTTTTCCCCGTAATTTTAGTGTATAACTGCTTTAATGCATCAGTTGTTACATATTCCATTCTGCCCGACTCAATATCTTCTACAAGTAGTTTAAAGATTTCTATATCCCTTTTACTACTGAAACGAGGGATGTGATTTAGAATCATAAAGCTATCATCAGGAAAAGAATGAGAATATGTTTTGCTTCCGACTTTTTGTGGAGTATCAAGTGGAAATAGTGCTGGTAAATCTGATATAGCTTCTCTGACAGTTTTTGGCCTTTCAACCTTTTTAGCAGGTAGCACTTCATTATAAAACTTACCTAATAGCTGTTCAGGGTTATCAAAGCAATACTTTCTGAGGGCAAGAATAATTATTCTACTTCTTTTCTGAGGAATTCCATATTTAGTAAAATCAATAACAGCATTTGATAAATCGTCAAGGATAACATATCCTGTTTCTTGGAATTTCTCTTTGATAATATTGATAATAAGCTGTTCGCCGTCACCGGGTCTTGCGCTGAGTATGCCAGGTACATTCTCAAAGACAAAAGCCTTTGGCTTATAGTGCTTTACAATTTCTATGTAATTTTCAAAAAGATAGTTACGATAATCGTTCTTCATTCCATCTTTATCACGAATGCGACCTGCGACTGAATAAGCCTGACAAGGTGGACCGCCGATTATAAGATCAACCGTACCACCATATTCCTTGACAAGGAAATCTAAGCCTTTTGAAGAGCCATATTCCGAATCGTTCCACCCCTTAATTAGCTCATCAGTTCGCTGAATATCAAACTGTATGACACGTTTGTCAGCGTCAGTGTACTTCCATTTTTTTTTGAGGTTATGTCTGAGAGTGTCACAAGGAGCCTTATCCCACTCAATACAAGCGATGGTATTATAATGACCAGACTGGTTAAACCCTTCAGTAAGACCTCCGCAGCCCGCAAAAAGATCAATTGTGTTAACCATCACTATCCTCCTTTGAAATAATAGATTTAACAGCAAGTCCTAAATAATAACCAAGTAATGGCGGTACAGCATTGCCCACCTGTCTGTATTGTTGAGTTCTTGTTCCTGTAAACACAAAATCATCGGAAAATGATTGAAGCCTCGCATTTTCTCTTACAGTCGGAACTCTGTTGTACTCATAATGAAAATGATTTCTGTGACCCGTATCAATAGTTCTTGAAGGTTTGTTTCCGTCATATCTAGTCCAAGCTTCATGGAATTTACGGCTTTCACCTACGCCTTGTGGTAAATCTTTATAATTACCACCCTCTGGTACAAGAGCTATAGTGTCCTTAACCATTTGAGTGTGATTTGTTGCTGTGTGATTATGAAGAACAGTGCATCTGCCACGCATTAAACGCTGATACTCAGTTTTAGGTTCAGAAGTATATTTACTTTCTTCCTGACCAAGCGTATCTGTTAATGCAGGAAGATCGCTTAATGCGTCACGACAGGTTCTGTATGTTTCTGGAGTAAATTTAGGCTCAGGAAAACATGGCTCGCCTAAATCCATACGAATACCCATAAAAATAAGCCTCTTACGTATCTGGGGTACACCATAGTCCGCAGCAACAAGTATGCGTGCTTCGACATTATATCCTAAATTTCTGAAACGTTTTAAGATTTCATCTTTAATTGCTCCATTATACAGAGTTTCCATTCCAGGAACATTCTCAATAATAAATGCTCGTGGCTTATATTGTTTAACAACCTCAAAAACCGCAAGATACAACTTATTTCTCTTATCATCAAATTTTCTAGGACCAGTAAGAGAAAATCCCTGACAAGGAGGACCGGCTATGATAACATCAATCTGACGTTCTCCTGCAATTCTTTTGATTTCATCAAATGTATCCTGTTTTGATAGGTCTGCATTTAGGGAAACGGCTCCGCTATGGTTTAGTTTGAATGTTTCAAGAGCAGCACTATCATTATCAACACCAACTATAACATCAAACCCTGCATCCATAAACCCCTTAGACAAGCCACCGCATCCTGCAAACAAATCAATAGTGTACATATGTATTAACTCCTTATAGCTTTCCCGTTGTTAAAAACAGTCCGTAAACATTTTCTCTGTGATACTGAATATTATTCAAATCAGGCACGAAGAATTGATTACTCGGAATTTTTATTTTCTTTCCATTGAAAGAGTTGAGATATTCACTTGTGATTTTAGGATGAACAACCACACGTAAATCATCATCAAGTGTAAAGAAACCTTTATCAAATGCCCAATGTAAATCTCGGCATAAAGCTATTCCATTATTAGGCAGGAACAAACCACCATGACTTTTTGGCTTAATATGAGCTGCTTCAAGGTTCATATATGATTCGTATTTAATAACAGTGCCAGTAATGGCACAAAGGTTTTCATATCCAACCATTATAAAGTCTCTAAATGATACAGCGTTGAACAATAAAGCTATATTATCAACAGAGGTTGCTATTTTGTTAGTAACAGTTTCATCAATAGCAACTTCGCAATCATCTGGCTTAGCAAGTTTGTCGACTTTCTCCTCGAATTCGGTTATTGTACCTTCATAAATGCCGTAACCACCATTTATGGGATAATCTTTAATGATCTTATTTAATTTATCATACAAAGCTGTTCCGTTGTTTTTTAAATAGTCTAGATAGTAAATAGTTTGAGATTCTTCATCTTCTGTAACTTCTACTGACCTTATGATAATAATATCATTTTCTGAGAACAACAGCTGCTGTTCTTCCAAGGCTTTATTCAGATAGATACGATATTCATTCCTCGGATGGGCAACAGTAGAGCCGTGAAACTTATCATTATGATACACGTAGTTGCAGTAAACTTTTTTGCCAGAGTACAGCGGAATAATAGGCAGTATGGCCGAATCGTTCAGTTGAGTTTCAGACAAAGGCGGAAACATTGTCAAAATTTCATTACTCATAGAAGTTAAAAGATAACGCCCTCTTTGAGGTTTGCCGTTTTTTACACTTCCTAATTCCTGAAATCCGCATTTTTTAAGGTAATATTTCACAAAAGCAACCCCTTTCAAGCACAATAACAAAGTTTATTATATTATACTATATTTCAGCAAATTTTTCAATCCTCTTTTAAATAGGTACAAATTGATATTAATCAAGAGTAATATAAAAAACGTATGCAAGTGATATCGCTAAAGGGCAACACCGCATAACCCAACAAAAAAGCAAAGGTTAGTACATAGGCTCAAAACGATTATGCAGTTACCCAAAATTTCGTTCACAAGGCAACCCAATTAAGCCGTCAGAAATTTTCTGTCAGCCAAAATCAGATTCGCCAAAGCGAACATAATATTCAGTTTTGAGGT
>CATJTQ010000027.1 GCA_949743325.1 uncultured Lachnospiraceae bacterium | reverse complement strand
TTGACTTTAAAGTGATTTTTTGTTGAAATGAGAGTGGCAACATGTATGGTGATAATTTGGATAAAACAAGTCAAAAAATTATAGATGTTGCAATGAAGCTGGTAAGAGATAATGGATATGTTTCTACTACAACGAAAGCGATTGCAAAAGCAGCAGGTATGTTTTAATTGGCGAATTTATATAAAGCAGATTATTTGATTATGGGAAAAAGTTTAGAGGGATATGAATTTATATTAGTTAAATTAGAAAGTTCTTACGGAAATATAACATTGAAGGATGGTCAACTAGGAGCTGAATTCAGAGCTGGAATATCACAATTAGAGTACTAAGTATAGATAATAATGTTGAATGTATGATAAACAGAAAAATATTAGAATTATTTGCGGAGGTTTCAGGGTGTAATGACTATGCAGGAGATATTTGGACAGTGGCAAGAAACTATCATTTGGTCATGTCTACAGGGAGTGATGGGAGAAAAATATATAAATTATCCGAAAAAAGATGCAGCAATGGTACTGTTGGGTGACTTTGCTTTCTATGCAGGTAAACCAGATGAGAAGCTGCTTCGGAATAAACCAAAGGGCTGCAAATCAGATTTTATAATTATGATTCCTCAAAATGATGAATGGGCTGAACTGATTGAGAAATGTTACGAGAATAACGCTAAAAAGGTTACAAGATACGCATTTAAGAAAGAACCAGATATATTTGATAAGTGTAAATTAAGTCAGGCGGTTTTGCGTATACCGAAAGAATATAGTTTGAAACTCTTAGAGGAAAAAGAGTACATATTATGTAATAAAGAAAAGTGGTCAGTTGATTTAGTATCACAATTTAAAAAGTATGAAACATACAAAAAATTAGGAATTGGTGTTGTTGCACTGAAAGACGGAGAGTTGGTGTCAGGAGCATCTTCTTACAGCAGGTACAAAGATGGTATAGAGATTGAAGTGTATACAAGAGAGGATCACAGGAGAAAGGGTCTTGCATATGCATGTGCAGCCAAGCTTATTCTAGAATGTTTAGATAGGGGACTGTATCCAAGTTGGGATGCACAGAATAAATGGTCATTGGCATTAGCAGAAAAGCTTGGATATAACTATAGTCATGAATATAAAGCTTATGAAGTGACATGGTAATTAACGTTATTTAAAAGAAAAGTATTTGTATAATAAAGTTGTATGTTAGTTTTAATATAATTAGTATTAAAAATGTAATATCCCCAAATTTCTTGATTTTTCAAGGCTTACCGTTTATCAAATATCACTTTTACTCAATCAAAATAGGATATTTAACTAAATTTTTGTCCTGCAGAAGCAACTTCGCATCAGGGTGATTGCCACCAGCATCGCCATTTTGAATAATAGTCATTGAGAGCCTGATCGATTTTTGAATTTAATGATTCCTGTTCCAGCTTATAATCAAGTTTATATTATTTCGTTCAATCATTTGCAAGATCGTCAATGTTGGGTTCGACATATTGAATTTTAGCCATTGTTATTTCATCAATGTGTCCAATTATTATCATTAGCGAACCAAAATTTTGTGAATTTGTCGTAGAAAATTGCTGATTTAAATGGTTCAGTCAAAAACTCTTTTATCGTTTTCAGTATAGTGCTGTAATTATCTGTTTTTGTGTTGATTTTTCGAACAAAGGCTTTCCATTTTTATCACTATCAAAAGCCATTACTTGCTCAAACTGTTCCATAGTAAAAGTATGCCCACGGTTTTCAAATGTTTTTCGTAATGCTTCTGTCAGTGTTGCTCCGTCAAAATCAAATTTATTTGCAAGATAATATATATCATAATAGTCTTTCATTCGACTGGAAAATTCCATAAGGCTTAGGATAGCGTCAATCTTTTCAGCTATCGTTGTTTCAAGAGAATAAGTATTTACTGTAGGTGCAATGTCTTTAACTTCAAAGGTCACAAAATCATTGCCTGTTGGCGTGGAGATGATTGTCTCCATGACAGTTTGTAGCTGTTCAGGAGTGTTAGGAACTTTCCGAAGAAGAAAATCTACATCCACCATCACACGGCTGTCAAAATCGGTAACTGAATAAATGAACAACCCGCCTTTCAGCACAAGATTTTCCGCATATTGTGATTTTTCCAAACGGCGCAGGAATTCCTCTTGACAGAAGAGTTGCAGACAAAGCTGATAGTTTCGCCCGCTTTCTTTTGCCTTGTTTTTCAATCTTGCAAGTACAGACGCAGCAGTATCAGCCATTGAGCAGTACCTCCATTACATTCATAACTTTTGTATACAGTTTCATTTCTTTTGCATATTTAGACAGATTTGCAAGGTTTTTCTTTTCATCAGCAGCGTAAGCATTAACAGCTTTATTGAAAATTTCATTATCAAGCTTAGTGCGGTACTTAAAGCAATCGCATATGGTTCTCTCCCGGTCATACACTGGCAATGTTACACCATTGAAATTATCCGTAGATTTTCCGATTGTAAGAAAGTCTTTTTGAATATAGTAAGCTTTCATCGGAAATTCTTCTATATTTTTTACGGCACGGGATGATGTTCTCGGTACTGCAATCGACCATTCACGGGGAGAAAAATCGCTGTATCTGTAATGGAACAAGGCGGATTCCACGCAGATAATCCCCTGCGGAAGAAGCTCATGTATTAACTGTTCCTCTGTTGTGCTATTGCCCTGCGATAGCTGATAAAATCCCCTTCGAATCCTTTCGATAACTCCTGCTTTACAAAAAGCTGCTACCTCGTATTTATTTATTCCCTTATTGACAAAGTCTGAAGTTTTTGCAATGCCGCCTTTATTTTCTATTACATTTTGTATGATTTCTTTTTTATTCAAGCAAACACCAACTTTCTGCATACAAAAAACAAATAATGCGTGCGATTATTTTAGCATACAGTTAGCTAAATTGCAACAACTAAGTGTTTACACTTTTCAAACTTGCATGTCAATATCGTACGATATATAGGTTTAATTTTTGGATTTCACCAAAATATAATATGTAGTGGTATACTAGTCTTGTAACGCCATGTTCGGTTAATGTATAATAAACTAAACAAGGAGATTATAATTATGACAAAAAAGTATGATGTAGAATTTAAGAAACAGTTAGTCCATGCTTATATGCAGGGAACAAGCTATCCACAACTGGAAAAAGCCGTAGCATTTTTCGCAAAGGAAATGGATTTGTGATTTATCGGTTTATTGACGAAAATAAAGAAATATTTGGACTGAGATGGCTCTTGAGGCATTTCAATATGGCTCCAACCGCCTGTTAAAATTCTTAAAAAAACAAAAAAGCCAGATACCATAGACAGAAACAGCAAATAATGGAATAAATAAAAACATTTACTATTACAATAACAAGATAATTGGACTATTGCTACATACAATTACCGCTGCAAAAAAGATAAAAATTAGATACCATAGATTTTCAAAGTAAAATTCATTATCCAGCATCAATCGGTATCCCCAAGGAGCAGGGAAAATACGTCCTATGGATTCAAGAAAATCGGGCAGCAAGTCGATAGGGAACATAATCCCCGAAAGCATAATTGAGGGCAAAAAAACTAATTGTGCTATCATTGTCAGTTTCGCTTGATTGTTTACCGTCGTTCCTAAAACACTTCCAATGCTTAACGACACAATAATGTATATAGCAAGTGCAAGAAAGAAAAACGGAAGTTGTGTGGGCAAAGTTGCTTCAAATAAAATAGGGGCAAGTACC
>CATJTQ010000026.1 GCA_949743325.1 uncultured Lachnospiraceae bacterium | reverse complement strand
TTTTGGCATAGTATTTTAGTATCCCCGTTCTTTAAGAATCATCATCGCAGCATAACGCTGATTTTTATCGCCGCTTTGAGCTTTACGCTTTAAGGTTTCATCGTCAAGCCCCTCTAATCTATCCTTGTAACGCATTATCTCCTCCTGCTGTTCCTTCATCTGATTAAGCACACTGCTGCCAGCTGCTTTAGCCAAATCCCATAATCCCATTGTCAAATCCTCCATTCATCTGTCGTTTAATTCAAGTTCAACCACCCAATGTACGGTTTTTTACCCACGTATGCGGCTTGGATCTACCATCCAGGGTTTTACCTTTTCGAGGACACTGACCCGGAGCTGGACGTCCCATTGTTTCAGAACGAACACTTTTCTTACCACAGTAACTGCATACGTACTCAATCTGTTTTACCATTTTCTACTTTTCCCCCTCTCTAATCTAAACTTATCTCCACACGTTTCATCTGACAATCTGGCGCTTTATTTTTAGCAACATACAATTTATCACCACTTGCAGATAACTTAACTAACTCGGCAGCTCTCTTTTTAACCAAAATAGACAAAATATTCCTAGCTAAATCCAAACGCATAGAATCGCTGCTTATTTTTTCATTAGTCATAAGCTCGGGGCAACTACTTAAAAATTCGCTGACAGTAGCACCACCAAGTCGCTCTAATATCTTTCGGTTGGTTCCAATAAATGATTTGGTTGAATATACCTCTTTCTCTCCTGAATTAAAAATACAAAATAACCCACCCTCATACTGTAAAAAATAAGCCAACGCACCTGTAGTTTTTGTTTGAAAACCAGCCGCCGCCTTAATAGCACACTCCTGCAAATCCTTTGGCAATAAAATCGTCTGCGGTTCTATTTGTTCATTAATCTTACTAATGAAAGGTTTATATGCTATATAATCACGTAATTTGTTCACTTTACTATTCTTAAAAAATCGCTGGCGAACTTTTTCATTGTCAGGCAAATTTTTCACATTCATAATTCCGTATTTAACAAGCTGCCTATAACATTGTGATTGTTTATGACCTGCATAAAACCAGAAAAATACAATAATTGCTGCTGGATAAAACAAAACATACAAAGAACAAAAACCTTTATAATACCCCAAAATTCCTAAAATAAAACACACATACATGACAACCACCAACCAAACAGGCATTGTCAAATATTCCTTGAGATAATATGCTGGAGCCAGTAAAATTCCCAGTACAACTCTTCCTAAAGATACTATTACACCAAGCGCAATTAAAATAACTATAATTTGCAGCATTTAATCACATCCCAGCCGGCGGCTCAATAGGATATTCCAGTTTTTTGCTTTTGCGCAGTTCAATCAATTCCGGCTCAGTTTCCCAATCACTGAAACGGCTACTATCCAAACGCCCCTTTTTCTGCTTCAAAACCCAATTCTGTCTTACGTCCTGAAAATAAAAATCTGCCTGCAAAGCAATATTATTAGAGATTTTGTAACTCAAAAACAGTTTACCGCCTACAAAATCAAGTTTCTCTTTTTGGCATGTTTCCAAAATAAAGGCATCAAAAAGCTGGTCGGTGTAATCCAAAAAGCTTTTATAAGCAATAGGCTTATCCCAGATATTCGTAATAAAATTAGTCAACAAATCAAAACCAGCCTCAAGCCCGGCTGCCATAAAAGCCACCAAATCGCCCTCCGCCCAGGCTTTCTTTATGCGTTGTTTGAGAGCATCATTATTTGGCTTTTGCGGCGTGCGTTCTTTATTCAATCCCATCGTTAATTCCTCCTTTAAGCGCTTTGCAGCTCCATTTCCAGTTCGTCTGTAATATCCAATTCATCACAGCGTTCAGCCCGTTTACGAATGTCTTCCGGCACCTGACTAGCTGGCACTGTTCGGGTAACAGTAGTTTCCTGCCAAACATCGCCCAGTTTGGAATAATGACGTGATATTTCTTTAAAACCATCCGAAAGCTTACGTATCAACACCTTAGAACCATATAAAACACCTTCAACAACCTGCTGCACCTTACGAATAGCCTTTTTCAAAAAACCTAAAATATCCTCCCAAAAGGCAGCCAACAAGCCCCCTCCGACAATAACCGCTCCCAAAGCTAAAATAACCGGTATCATTTTTCAATCTCCTCCTTGGCTAATAATTTAAATTCTGCCTTGGCTTGTTCCTCTGTTAAAAATCTTTTTCTAACGGTAATTTCGCTATCGGCATTAGCTTTTTTAACCTGTATAATATTTCCTATGGCCTGCTCAAAACGGCTCTGCGGAATAAGCCTGTCCTGAAAGCGCGCCGCCTGCACCGCCGCTGTAAACACCGCACTAGCAATATCACTGCCGCTGATATTATCATATTTAGCCGCCAGCTGAGCAAAATCTACATGGCAAGGCATTTGCCAAGGTATATACATCTGCCAAAGCTTCTCTCGCAACTCCACGTCCGGCAGTTGAAAATGAACATGATATTTGATTCGACGCAAAAAGGCCGCGTCAAAATTCTGCACAAAATTGGTGGCAAAAATAATTACGCCCTGATAATTATTCAGCAAATTTAACAGCACAGAACGGGTTTGATTAACACTAACGTCAGTAGCCGAGGTCATATTGGTTACACGCTTGCTTAAAAGCGCGTCGGCTTCATCAAAAAAAATGGCTGCACCTTGTTCTTGGGCTGTCTTAAAAAGCGCACTTAAATTTTTGGAAGTTTCACCAACATATTTTGATTCAATCTCAGCATAGTCCACGCAAATCATTGACATTTCCAGTGCGGATATAATAGCGTGAGCCGCAAGTGTTTTGCCTGTTCCCGGTGGCCCGTACAAATTAACCGCCAGCCCGGCTTGGCTCGCAAACCGCTCTGCTAAACCCCACTGCCGAAACAACAGATCTCTGTTCTGAAAATAGGAAATCACATCTAAAAGCTGATTATATGTTTCAGAAGCTAAAATTAAATCTTCTAATATATGTTTAGGCGTCACCACCTGCCATTGTATAACCTTGGGCTGTCGAGAACTTGCCTGAGGCAAAGCGGCTGGTGTTGACAGTTCATGATTTCGGTTTATTGGCATAATATATCCCCCCTTTACCTAACATATAATACAAATTTTATCTAAAGGAACAATATTTATATCTTATAGATATAATAAACTATTTTTCTGCTCATGTCAATAATTTAAATCATTTTGTATCATATTTTTTATGAGGTGATACAATGAAACCAGTATACGAAGACGAATACAGACAGGTTGGCTTAAAAATTGCCTATTACCGCAAACTGCGTGGCTTAACCCAGGAACAGCTGGCCGAAAAAATCAAGCGCACACCGGCTTTCATAGGTCATGTTGAAGCGCCAAACGTCAACAAAGCGGTTTCCTTAGATACGCTATTTGATATTGCCATAGTGCTTGATGTGCCTGCTTATAAATTTTTAATATTTGAAGAATAATTTTGTAGGAATTATCCATTTCAGTTGTATATTATCACTATGAAGCCCAAGGTTAAAAAACTTTGGGCAATTTTAATTTACGGAGGTAATCTACAATGAAAGACGAAAGAATTTGCAGCTGTTGCGGTGCAGAAATAGAAAATGACGATTGCTACAAGCTGGACGGGCAACTGCTATGTGAAAATTGCTGGTCGGAACAAACCACAACCTGTGTCCGCTGTGGTGAGCGTATCTGGCGCGAGGATAACGTAAGCAGCAACGAT
>CATJTQ010000025.1 GCA_949743325.1 uncultured Lachnospiraceae bacterium | reverse complement strand
TTGGGTCCTGATTATCTTTTAATAACCCGGCAAATTCCTTTGCCAACAGCTCTTTTTCACCCTGTAATTTTTCTATGATATTATTCATATTTCCTCCTATGCTTGTAATGTTTATCTCCATAGAATTGACAAGTTATGCAGCCTTTCCATTATTCTTATGATTATATCACTAATTTCAGCTTCAATAAAGCCCCTTTCAAATAAAATTTATGACAAGTGGAAAATTTGTCAACTAATCTTGACAAAATCACCTTATTTAAAGGCGCATCCCCCTTTATATTTCTCATTAGTTACACTCCTAAAAACGGACAGCCAGAAGACACCGCCAAAACGATTCCCATCTGTCTGCCCATACCCTTTTTTATTTGAATTTTATAATTTACGGCATAAGAAAAACATCCGCCATTCCTGACAGATGCACTCCATTAAAATTCAGTATTCAAATTTTACCTCACTAAGATATCTGTGGATATCCCTGCCGCCATACATAATACGGACAATGCTCACTGTGTTTTTGCAATCATCCTCTTTTAAATGTTCTGCCTTAATACAATTCCACTCTGTTTACTGTATAATGCCCTCTTTTTTCTGTACATAGTTTAAAAACCGCTCAAAGCTTTGAAATCGAATCCCTGTCATCTTCATTTATCATACAAAACAACAAACAAAAAGAGTGAACCCATAACTATTTTAAGTGTTGTTCACTCTTTCATACATTCATTTCTTTATTTCTTTTAAATGTTTTGCAAATACTCCTCTGCTTCCTGTTCTGATAAGTTATAAATATCTTGTAAGTTCTCAATAATAATATCATCTGATATATTCATTCTTTTATAGGTTTTAATTGTACCACGTATTTCTCCTATTCCAATACCATATATTTCCCCTATATTTTCACTTTCCTTATTATCTATTTTAATTGCAATTATTTATTTTTCAATATTCTTGATACTTCTTGTTAATATAAAGTACTATTTTCTCTATTTCCTTATGTACAGAAATCAAATTATTTTGCTGTTCTTCCTTATTCATAACTCTTTTACCAGCTAAATTTACCAAGTATTCATCCAAATCCTGCACCTTTTCTCGCAATGTATAATAAAAACTATTATCAATATACTTAAAGTATCCACATTCTCTTATCATCGAGAACATTACTTTACTCACATTTCTATATGAATTATCCATTTTTCCATTACAATCATATGTCAAATTTTTAGCTGAATTGGGAATTTTATTTTTCAAATAATCACCAAAAATCTCAATATAAAAATCCGATTGTAAATTAACATTATTTAGATTCTTCTGCACACGAATCGAATAAATTGAAACAATAATAGCAATAAAAGAAATTACTATTGCCACATAATTCAAAATATCAGATTGGGTAGATGATAATCCATTAATTGCTTCTGCTAAACTATATATTGCTTTTTCCATCCTACTATACTCCAAAGGTTTCTATTGATTCAGAAATCTTTTCTTTTGCTTCTTTGTTTTTTGCATCAAGCAACATAATCTGTATAGCTTTTGACTTACCATATTTTTCACCTAATTTTTTATACATTCCTTCTATAAATGATGACGCAATATCTTCAATTGTTTCAGGAAATACAGCAATATTTACCTTATTATACTCTAAATATGGTTCAATCTGTTCAGCAAAAACATCATTACCTAATCTATTCCCTGCCAAATTTGTATCTAATTTATCAAATTTCAAATCAATTACTTTTTCATTCATAGTCATAAGCTCCTTTTATAAATTAATGACAGATTATATCCTGTACCACCTAAATCAGTATCTGAATAAGATATTATTTTCCCATCTGGTTGATGATTTGTAAAATCTTTTTCTACATTAAATGATATCCAACCATCGTTATCAATTTCTAAACAATCAGGATGAAAAAAAATAACACTGTTTCCTGTTAATACATAACAATCATATTCATCAACACACTTTTCTATTTCTCTAACTAACTCTGTTAATCCTCTTCCACCTGTATTACTTTCTTCACATCTCCCTGATATTTCGTCTTGAAAAGATGCTAATATAAAAAAATGATCTTTCGTATATCTATTATCAAAAAAATTTTTATGAGAATCATATGCATAAGTTATTCCTTCATACCTCTCTGACATTTGAAATTGATTACTCACAATTTTCTTTTTTACCTGCTCTCCTAATAATATATCCGAAAAATTTAACACACAAATATTAACCGAATAATATTCATTATCCTCTCCTTCTTTTTTATAAATATTAGATATATCAACATCTATAAAACATTCACTCTCTGCATGCTCACATGCATTATCCGCTAATTCAGAAACAATTTTAGAAATTCTACTACAATCATCCTTTTCAATTTCCCACCGTTTTAGAAAAGTTTTTATATCTCTCATCAAGTGAGAAATAGCCCTTTTATCATCATGCTTTATTATTCTCCTAAAACTACTACTTCTAACCCTGTTTGCTTTTTCAAAATATTGCACATATTCTTCACAATCTATTTTTCCACTAAGCATATCATATAATAATGAATCTTTTAATCCACATGTATTAATATTTCTTACTACCTTGTTCGCAAAAAAATATACCTTTTTTTTATAACTTTTTACCAACATATATATTAATATTTCTTAGATAATATACGACAACTTATCTTTTGGAAGAAAATTATTTACTCGTATTTCTATTATCTTACAAGAATTCCCATATCTTTTCAAAACATAATTTAACTGTCCCAATAAATTTCTTACTTGACTACCACCAAATCCATTTTCTCCTATATTTATTGTAACAACACCATTCCTCTTTAATATCAGTTTTCTTATTAGTTTCCCCAATTCTATACTATTCTTTTGTAATAGTTTTTCTGCACCCGTCATTTTATCCTCATTAAATTATATATACATTATTTTAAATTGTTACTTATTTCCCATTTTACATCACACAAATAAAAACTTCTCCTCCCATCAATAATGACAAGAAGAGAGGTTTCTTTAAACTAATCTATTTACTTTAATCCAAACCAAGGTGACCTATTTGGAAGCAATAGCCATCTGTGTAGTTTAATATTCAAGTGGTACATCTATACTTTGCGTAAGACTATCTGATACTCTATAGATAGAGTATCTCAATATCTTTATTTTGTCAACTTAAGAATAAATACTGAAAAGTGTACTCTTTTCTATTATTTATGGCACTATACTGACATCAACTGTCTTTTTCAGACTAAACCCATAGTTCTTCAACATTTCTGCAAGTTGTTCCATTGCCTGTCAAAGTCTTCTATATCTATTAAATCGCTCATTTATCCTCCTTTGTACAAAATTTTTCTACTAGAAAATATTCTTTTATGGCTATCATTATACATGGCAATTAAGTAGATTTCATTAAGCAGATACTTTCTCTTGTATTTGTTTTGCTACTATCAATATACAACAAAATTTGTCAGACAACTTCAAGTTTTCTGCCTTTACTTGTGATATGGTTCATTAGTATTTATTTTAAATCCACGATATACTTGCTCTAAAAGTATAACACGCATAAGCTGATGCGGAAAAGTCATATTTGAAAAACTAATTTTCTCATCTGAAATATTAAGCACTGATTTTGAAAGCCCA
>CATJTQ010000024.1 GCA_949743325.1 uncultured Lachnospiraceae bacterium | reverse complement strand
TGGAAAGGATATCTGCTGATTGCGATTGACGGAAGAAAAGCAGAGGTAAATAATTCAAAAGAAAATAGACAAACATTTGGAAACAGCGGCAACCAGCATTCCAAAACGGGCCAGGTACGGGCGCTAGTCAGCGGAATGTATGATATTTTGAATCATTTTTATCTGGACATTGAAATAGAACATATATCCGTCAGTGAAAACGAGCTGGCAAAACGAAATTTTGAAACATTTAAGGGAAATGGGGATCAGACAGCCAGTTCTCGCAGTTTTTGACCGCGGTTATCCCTCCATAGAGTTGATTGATTTTCTGGAAACGGAAGGAATTCATTATTTGATCCGTCTTTCATCTAATGATTATAAGGCAGAGCGTAAACAGATGCAGTCAGCAGATGAAAACGTTATTCTAAAACATTCCTCTGCCCGTCTGCAAAAAATACAAAAAAAACACCCGGAACGGTATGTACATATGAAAAAGAAAGGAAAAACGACGGTAAGGATCTCAAGATCAACGCTTCCTTCTGGAAATGAACTTGCACTGGTGGCAGACCTTCCGGATACGGTCACCACAGAAGATCTGGCAGATCTATATTACCAGAGATGGGAGATTGAAAAGAAATACCATACATTAAAAAATAAAATGAAATTTGAGAGCGTAACAGGGAAGGCGTCCGTGTATGTGTACCAGGATTTTTGGGCGCAGATCTTAGTGTATAACATGGTCCAGGACATCCGAAACAGTGCAGATGAAGAGGCTGCAGCGACAGGACGGGAAAATGGCAGTAAATATCCCATGCGCACGAATGAAAATATGGCAATCGGACTTTTCAAAGAGGTAATGCTGAAGATCCTTCTGGAGCCAGAAGAAAAGAGACGCCTAAAAAAACTGGAAGAATTACAGGAGGAAATGGAACGTTATGTTTTGCCAATAAGGAAACTGCCCAGCAAAGAAAGAAGAAAAAACATCTCCAATAAATATAAAAATGGTCAAAAGAATAGTTTTTAAAATGCCCATACTCCTTTTAAGGGGAGATTATGGGCATTTTTCCTTTTAACATGATCTGCTATAAAAAGATATTATATAAAATAAATGAAATGTGCAGCAGAGATTCTTAAGTTTATGATGTTGCGCATAGCAGGTGGTACTTATTATTGCAAGAAATAATTTTCTTCAAATAGTTCAATGAGAAAAATGATTCACAATCTTCTAAAAAATAACAATATCTGAAATATAAATGTTTTACACTACTGTTACCTTTGTTTAATTAATAGTAAATTCAAATGCAGTGGTAATGTACATAAGGGGTTTATTGTTATAGCTTTTTATGTATCTGCAACTACAATCATAGCCATTCTGTCTCCAAATCATGAAATATCCTGACTTCTTCCTCTATTTCGAAAAACCAATATTATAATATGGAAGTCCAAAATCTTCATATAACTCAATCAAGTCATATTTGTTCATTCCCAAAAGTTCTGCGGCTCTACCATGTGAAATCGTCTGATTGTAAATATATGGATACAAAAGCATAGCACTGTTTTGCAATTCTACTCGTTGGCTTGAACCTGCTAAAATTGCTTTCATTTCACTTGGAATTTTAATCTCATATTCAACTAAATCCATATTCTGCACCTCCAAGAAATATTGATTCCGCTGTTTTGAAAAAGATTATAGGCAGACATTTAATATTCAACCCCAAATGCTAAAATGTACATTACATTTATAAAATTTCCCAAAACAGCAGCCCCCTTTAATAACCAAACATTTTACGAATTTCTTCATCCGTTGGCTCCTCTTCTTCAAACAGATATTTTTCTGCCGTATAATCTCCAGAACCACCATTATCAAACTGCTCTAAAAACCGTATAGTCCCAGTCACGCCTAAAGATTCCTTTAATGCAGCCAGACCATTTTTTTGTATCTCCATATTATTTACTACATCTAATTTGGTCGCAATCATTAATATAACACCTCCAATAACCATTGATTTGGATTCATAACCTCCGTAAATGTATAGATTCGTTTACAGTTATTCATGAATTTTCTGTCTATTGTAAGAAGTACATCTGCTTTTGCTATTTCTGCACAAGCCAGATGAATACTATCCTTATATTTAATATTACTTTTATGCCGTATTTCTTCAGCTCTTTCTAAAACAGCAAAATTAACTTTAATCTCTTCTTCACACAGCTTATACATCAGTTGAAGAACTGAACGTTTATAGACATCTTTTGTCTCGGCCATTTCTTTTTCAAGCATTTCACTTCCAATTAATTTTATGGCAGATTTTTCCGCCAGTTCTAAAATAAGCAGAATTGAATTTCGTTCAAAATATATCTGCGAATGGCTGCGGTCATCCAAAATGCGGTTGTAACAACAATTATCCAAATAAACCCTCAATAAATGCCCTCCTAATCCTCTTTTCACGCGTTCTCTTTTGCCATCTTGTAATAATATTTTTCCTATATTTATGCTATCATAAACCTATATTTTTTTCAAGAAATTTTAATTTAATTTCCACGCACAATGAACCGAACAATTCCTAAGTGTTTATGTCACAAAATTAATCCTTTTGTATAAGTTCACTTAACTTCTTTTTATGTATTTTTTACATGGAATAAGACCCATCTAAAATCCACCTCCTGCCAGCATATTCTACAGATATGGGACAGCTCCATACCGACCCCCTAAATACTGTTTATTGTAAGCTTCTGTATGATTTACCCTTTTATTGTCTTCCCTGCGGATTCCAAATTGTTTACTCAATTCAAAAAATATTTTTTGAAATCCAATCACATAAACACAAGCAGTAAAACATATCTGATCTACTGCCTGCGAATTTTTACCTTACCTCTATCACATGATTATATTACTCTTCATTCCTGTGCAGATTTTCCAATCCTGTATTCCAGCTCTGCTCCAGGCTGCCAAACTCTCTGGTACAGAGTTCCTTTGTCACATCCGTATAAATATCAAGCGTGGTCTGGACGTCCTTATGGCCAAGTGTTTCCTGAAGCACTTTCAGATTTACATTATTTTCAACCAATCAGGTTGTAAACGTATGTCTGAGATTATGGCAGCTGAAGCTTGGAAGCATAACCGGATCTTTGCCGCCTTTTTCCATCTGCTCTATATTGCAGTCACGAATAATACGGTGGATTGCTTTTTTAAGGGTTTCCTGGTTCAGCGTTTTCCAAAACGGTTGCAGAAAACAAAATCTGTCACACCATCTATCTGCACCATACACTTTATGCCTGCCATTTCCTGATATTCCTTTTCAGCCGCAAACGCATCCCTGACAAAATCCAGCATTGGTATAATGCGTTTCCCTGCCTCCGTCTTAGGCGTGTGGATGGCATAATAAGAGCCGCCCTCCGCATGGTTATAATATACCAGGGTCCGTTTTACATGGATTTCTAAAAAATTCCGCAAGTGTTCTTGCCGCCTTTAACCGTTCATCCGCATCCAGCTCACAGGGCAGAGAAAATTCAACCTCCCTTGAAAGCTGCGCCCTGCTCCCTTTTTCAAAATTTTCAACAGCGTTCCACAAAACGGAACGGTCTGCAAATTCTTTCGGCGCATATTCCGGCAAGAGGATTTCGGAATATATCACATGA
>CATJTQ010000023.1 GCA_949743325.1 uncultured Lachnospiraceae bacterium | reverse complement strand
TATCATTGTCGCTGTATTTATATATTGGAGAGCAATTTTATCTTACAATAACTATTTATTATTGTTAGATGAGAGATAAAGGATAATACCCGATTATCCGACATTAAGTGGGGTAAATTTACCATGGTGTGTTTGTTAATTGCATATACCGCGCAAAATCTAGGGGACGATATGTTTGTGGATTATATATGCAGAAGATATCCTAATATACAATTTCTAATTGTATGCCCACCTGAATACAGCTGTGCTTTTTCTAAACTTGAGAATTTAAAAGTGTTTCATAGTGAGAAGGAATTACGAGCGAGTTTAGAACCGATAAGTTTGCAAGTTCTTATTGGCGGCTCTCTATTTATGGAGCCAAGAAACCCAAAGGACATCTACAGTAAATTTATCTCGAATACGCGTTATAGAGTATATGAAGATATTCCAATGATTATCATCGGAGCAAACTTTGGTCCATACAAAACAGACTTGCATTTACTGTTACATCAAAGCTGGTTTGCTTCAATAAACCATATTTCTTTCCGTGATGATTATTCTTATTCCCTATTTAAGAATTTTTCTCATGTAACATGGGCACCGGATATTCTTTTTAATTATTCTCTTCCCGAAGTTAAACGCACAAGGACGATTGTTATTTCCTGTATACAAAATGATCATCGCATAGGATTACCTGACTATGATGAGCAATCTTACATAATGTCATTATGTAAGATTGCTCAGTCATACATCGACATGGACTATAGAGTGTTGCTTGCCTCATTTTGTGAAAAGCAAGGGGATGGGCAAGTCGCCAGAAAAATTATTAACAGATTGTGTAGCAAAAAGGCAATGCTTATTAGCTACGAAGGAGACATTTTGAGTTTCATATCAAACATACTATCCGCTGAGTATATTATAGGAACGAGGTTTCACTCAATCATTCTTGGATGGCTTGGTGGCATTCCTGTTTTTCCAATTTCCTACAACTCGAAGACAGAAGAAATGCTTAAGTGTTATGGATTCAATGGGCATTATTCTAACATAAAATCAGTATCCACCGATTTTGAATATGTGGACTATAACAGAATCAGAGGCATTGGAATACCGAACCTTTCATTAGTTCGCAATGCTGGAAAACACTTTTCGTTCATGGATAAATATCTGTCTGAATTAGGAGACGCTAATGAATAAGGAATACCTATTAACTATAATTGTACCTGTATATAATACAGCAAAATATGTAGAACGATGCATTAATTCTATTCTTAATCAGAGCCTCAAAGAAATACAGGTAATCATTATTGACGATGCATCCAGTGACTCATCATACGAAATCATATGTAAATTCAAGCAGTTTTGCAATGTTAGAATAATACATAATAGTCAAAACATAGGGCAAGGTGAAACAAGAAACTTGGGACTTAAGTATGTTGACACAAAGTATTTTTGTTTTTTAGATAGTGATGATTGGGTTGACACAAATACTTATGAATATGCTGTTTCCACTCTGGAGAAAAAAAGTGATTGCACAATAGCCGTATTTGGCATAAAAACGGAATATGACAATGCTTGTCAATCAGAAATTAGGTACGCATATCACAACAATACAATCAGCAACGATTTTGCTATTAGTCTTCTAACTAGAGAATATGCCCAGGATGCACCTATTAGTGCTTTGCTTGGAAATAAAGTATTTAGATCAACCCATCACCTTGGTAATAAATTTAGCGATAGATTCTTTGAGGATACAATTTATATGTATAAAGCGTTTCTGTGCGCTGGGAATGTATCTTTACTTTCTGACGGATATTTACACTACTATCAGCGTCCAGGTTCGATTATGCATACCTTTTCAAAAAGATATATTGAAGATTTGTGCGATGAATTTATTGATTTGCGGAATTACTTATTGCAAAATGATGCACCTATAAATCTAAACCAATTTTATTCTTATTTTGAAAAATGCTGTAATTCAATGCTAAAAACTCTATTTTCAACTGAACAGGATGTATCAATGCAAAAGCAATATTTAGCTTACTTTTTTAACAGAATATTCCAAAGTTTTTCTTTAAATGAATTAATTAATTACATTGACCTTTCAAGAATAAAGAAAGTTTTATTTTTATAAGTGAATCTCTAAATACTGTTGGTACTCCTTTCTGAATTGATCGGCAACTTCTGTGTGTAGACGTGTCAAAGCAACTAAAGTATGTCTTAACACAAAGTAAGCTTTTGTATTAAGTATTTCATCCACATGTTGAATAATCCATTGATTAATAACATCTGTATTGCTTTTTGATCCAATTTTACCTATGGCTTCAATCATGCTAGCTGCAGTGTAGTAATTCTCCTCGCAAAGTAGTTGTGTTGTTAAAATATCTAGTGCGCTTTTAAGTCGTTTCTCTCCAATAATATTTGAGAAATGCTCACGAATATGTGCATCAGAGTCGCAAAGAGCATCCCCGATGATGCGATTTATCTCCTCGTATTGATTTGTCATTAAGAAGGATTCTAATTTATATCTATTTAAGTCAACAGTTGCAAAACGAGATTGTTTAAAATAGTTAATAATCCAGGGCATGGTTATATTAAGTCGCTGGTGTTTCTTTGCAAACTTTAAAGCACAGTCAGTTTGAAGCGATACCACCTCTTTATTACCAATTCCTGTGTTAATCCAATAGGCACCATCAAGTATTTCACATAACATACTTTCTATGTTGCAATATTGATTTGCAGCGAGTAATAATTCGAAGTAAAAATCTATCAGCCGTGTTGCTGTAGAAATATCATTTCGAGTCAACTCTTTTTTGATTTCTGAGCTAACGTATAGAAGAGTTCCTGCGATTTTTTCTCCAGATAAAGAACAGCAATAATTCAAAAGATCGGTAACGACCGGAAGGTGCTCTCCGATAAGTTCGGTTAACAATTCAACTGCGTATTCTTGATTGTCGTGCTGGAATGGAATAATCCCGTGGGCATTCAATGCTTCGTGAAAATCAGATATATATTTATTCTCAGAAATTGCCTCTTTCAATTGCGCAATTGCATATTTTAAGTTTTTTCTATCGTATTCCAAATATGTAAGGTGAGTTATATCGAAGGGCACTTTATAGTTTTTATCCTTCAAAAGAAATATATTCTGTGCATCTTTGAATGTATGAGCGATACCTAATTCATAAAACACATTTGGATTGCCATTAGTAAGATCAACGATAATAAATTGTGCCTTTAGAATCTCCATCAATATTTTGTTTATTATGGGTGTCGATCCGGTAATCTCGTCTACACGAGAGCACACATATTTATCTGATAGCCCATTCTTTATTGCCCCATAGATTATATCGAATTCTTCACTGAAAGGCATTATAAAAAAACATCTATTTTTCTCAATCGGAATTTTTGTATTCCTAAATTGTTTTGGATAGATTTTGTACTTATCCACGTCGGTTAACTCCTCTACATTTAAAGGATAATCGGGTATTATCCTTTATCTCTCATCTAACAATAATAAATAGTTATTGTAAGAT
>CATJTQ010000022.1 GCA_949743325.1 uncultured Lachnospiraceae bacterium | reverse complement strand
TCGGATGTAAAATATTCTATTGAGATGCATATGGATAAAGCATATCTTGATAAGTATAATTTAAAGGAGCTTGAAGAAAAGTGCACGCTTGTATTATCAGATGGATTGCAGGAAATGCGTGAAAATATGATTTGCAAGGAAAAAAGCGAGTTGTTGATTTGTTTAGGTGGAAAAATAAAAGAGGATAAAGCGCAACAGGGTATAGATATAGAAGTAGAATTGGCAAAGCATGTTGGTATTCCAGTAGCTTTAGTTGGAACAGTAGGAGGACGTTCTAGCGAATATGCATATGAAAAAATTAAAGTAGGTAATTGGTCTGAATTAAATCATTGGGGTAATGAATTGAATGAAAGGTTGTTTTATAATGTGAATCATCGATTGATGATTAGAAAATTATTAAATGAAATAGAATAGGAAGGATAGGTATCGTGGAAACATTCTCAGGGATATATATATTTGAAGGAATTGATAATGTTGGAAAAACAACAATTATTCATTCACTGAAACAACGTATACAACAAACAACAGATTATAAATGTGTTGATGTTGCATTCCCAGGAAATGAGTCGAGAACTCTAGGTGAGCTAGTATATCGTATACATCACCATGAAGAACAGTTTTTTGATGCACCTTTAAATGAAGCAAGTTTACAGTTGCTTCATATTGCATCTCATATTGATTTGATTCAGCGTCGATTAGAACCATTAAGTAATTCAAAGTGTATCATTTTATTAGATCGCTTTTGGTGGTCTACATATGTATATGGATTGTCTGAAGGGTTGGAGGAAAATGTTATTCAAACCATTATAGCACCTGAATTGTTGTATTGGAAAGATATCAATGTTAAGAAGATATTTTTGATAGAACGCAAAAAGAAACAAAGTGACTACGAGTTAAACAAAGAAAATACAATTATTGAAAAATATCGGCAACTTGCTGAAAAGGAAGTGTTGTGTACAAGATTGGATAATAATGAAACTTTAGAAAAAATGATAAATAATGTTTACAGAAACATTTTTGGGGAGTAGGTACTATGAGATTTACAGATTTACGACCAACATCAGTATATGATACATATTGGGAATTTGCAGTAAAGCGCCAGAATATTTTCTTTAACCGTATGGGAAATAAGATATTTCCGTGGACAGATGATGAAATTCTAAAAAAGTTTAAGTTTACAAATGCATATAGGGCATCAGATCGTGTGAGCCAATATTTAATTAGAAATGTTATTTATGGAGAGGGGGATTACACATCAGAAGATGTTTGCTTTAGGATTTTATTATTTAAACTATTTAACAAGATTGAAACGTGGGAATATCTAGAAAATAGTTTAGGAGAAATTTCAATTAAAACTTATGATTTTGAAAGATACAACAGATTGCTAATGCAAAAAATTAAAAATAATGAAAGAATATATTCTGCTGCATATATAATGCCATCGGGAAAAAGTTGCTTTGGATTTGATAAAAAGCACCAAAATAATTTAAAATTATTAGAGCATATGATGCGAACAAAGTTATCTAAAAAGATTGCGAAAGCTAAATCTTTAAAGGAGTTATACGAAATATTATTGTCGTATCCGACATTAGGTTCTTTTTTGGCTTTCCAGTTTGCAATTGATATAAATTATAGTGAGTTGTGTGATTTCAGTGAAATGTCTTTTGTGGTAGCTGGACCAGGAGCAAAAAATGGAATACAGAAGTGTTTTGGGGACTTAAAGGGATTTAAGTATGAGGATATTATAAAATATGTATCGGAGTGTCAGGAAGAAGAATTTGATAAGAGGAATTTAGAGTTTAAATCATTATTTGGCAGAAGGCTTCAATTAATAGATTGTCAAAATTTGTTTTGTGAAACAGATAAATATGCAAGGGTAGCGTATCCAGAAATATGTGGACTAAATGACAGAAAGAGAATAAAACAGCAATATGTTAATCGTAACTTGGAAAAAATTGATTATTTTTATCCGCCCAAATGGGGTGTAAATGATAAAATTACAATACAAGCAAAAGGGGGAATGTAAATGGCAGAATTTATTGTGGGTAGAACTGCAAATGATGTTTGGAGGAAAGCTGCAAGTATGCTTTTGCAACAAAAAGATGCTGTAGAGGGTAGAACGGGAGATGTATTTGAAATTCTCCATTCATTTATTACGATAGAAGAACCAAGGCAGAAATGGATATGTGATCGTGTGCCGCCAGTTAGTATTGCTTACGCATTGGCAGAATTAGTATGGATTATGAATGGTGAAGATTGTTCGGATGTTATTAATTTTTTTAATCCTCAGTTGGAGAAGTTTGCAGGAAGAGCAAAATTTTATCATGGTGCTTATGGAAAAAGAATACGTTCGCATTACGGATTTGATCAATTGGAAAAAGCATACTATGCATTGCAAAATGTTCCTGAAAGTAGGCAAGTGGTAATTCAGATTTATGATACCAAGAAGGATTTCCCGATAGACAATGGGAAACCAAGAGATGATGATATTCCATGTAACATTTGTTCTATGTTAAAAGTAAGACAGGGAAAGTTAGAGTGGTCTCAAATAATGCGTAGTAATGATGTGTTGTTGGGCATGCCATATAATTTTATTCAATTTACAGGTTTGCAGGAAATTTTGGCAGGATGGCTTGAATTGGACATAGGAACATATAATCATTACAGCGACAGCTTACATTTATATAATCGTGACATTTCAAAAGTCGGTATTGCAGAAGAAACTTCTTTAGAGAATGATGATTCATTATCTTTATGTAAAGAAGAAACTGAGAAAATATTTAAAGAAATATATAAAAGAATGAAATCTTTGACGTTTAGTCCTACTATTGAAAGTGACATTTACTCCTTAGCTCAGTTGGATTCAGGGTATAATGCATATAACAATATGATGCTTATAATTGCATCATATGTCGCAAAGAAAAAACAGAATGATGATTTAGCAACAGAATTAATGAAAGAATGCACTAATAAAGTATATGTAGCAATGTGGAACAGATGGATTGATAGAAAAAGAAAATAAATTCCTTTTTTAATGTTCTATAGAGTTGCTTTTTGTAGTTAGATATATAACAAGTTAAGGAGAAACTTAAATTTTGGCATTTCATAGCTTAAGAAGATATGTTTTGGCAATGCGTGTAGTAATAGGCGATACATATATGATAAACTTTATCGTATGAAAATAGTTATTATAATATTGTTAGGAGTATACTGCAAATGAAAAAAGGGAAAAAAGATATATTTATTTCATATTGTAGAAAAAGTGGCGGATTGGAAACAGCAGAACGAATCCGGGAGCGTTTAATCCCTTTGGGATATACCGTGTTTATGGATTTACATAATATAGAGTTAGGTAAAGAATTTCCAGCTACGATAATAGAAGCAATTAGATCGTGCAAAGAAGTAC
>CATJTQ010000021.1 GCA_949743325.1 uncultured Lachnospiraceae bacterium | reverse complement strand
TAACTTAAAACTCATTTACTTTTTATTGTTGTTTTATTATACTAAGTAAAATTTGTAAAATCTACCCTCAAATCGCCTCATTAAAAACCTAAACATTTGTGATATAACCTTTTATTTATATAATAAATATTTAAACCTTATGCAATTATCTTCAAAATTTAATCACTAAAAAAATGTTATTGATTAAATATATAGTACTTAACCAATAACATTTTATAAATACCCATAAACTAAAGAACTATAAAATAATTTTTAATCTAAATCTTCTCCATTAGTTTCTATAACTTTTTTATACCAATCAAACGATTTCTTTTTATATCTCTTTAAACTTCCGGAACCATCGTCTTCACGGTCTACATAAATAAATCCATACCGTTTGCTCATTTCACCTGAAGAGGCACTTACCAAATCAATGCATCCCCATGGAGTATAACCCATTAGCTCGACACCATCCTCTTCTACAGCTTGTTTAAATGCTTTTATATGATCTCTTAAATATGAAATTCTATAATCATCATTTACAGTGAAGGATCCCCTGCCATCATCTATAAGCTCATCTTTAGCTCCAAGGCCATTTTCTACAATAAACAAAGGCTTCTGATAACGGTCATACAAACTATTAAGTGTTATACGCAATCCAAGTGGATCAATCTGCCAACCCCATTCACTTGATTTCAAATAAGGGTTTTTTGTACCCTCAAATGCATTTCCTATTGCTTCTCCTACACCTTCCTGCGTCGTTATACATCGGGATGTATAATATGACAAACTGATAAAATCAACAGGATTTTCTTTTAATATTTTTTTGTCTTCTTCTGTTATATTAAGGTTGAGTCCCATATGCTCAAACTGCTTTATTGCATAATTAGGATAATAGCCTCGAGCCTGTACATCAATAAACATTAGATTCTCCCGCTCTCGGCTCTTTGCCTCCCAGACATCTTCGGGAAGCGGACTAAAATGGTAAAACTCACCTGCTGCCAGCATACATCCAACCTTGTTTTGCGAATCTATTTTATGCGCTATTTTAGTAGCCCATGCACTTGCCACCAGCTCATGATGTGCGCTTAAATACTTGGCCTCATTCTCGTTTTCACCATTATCAAAGACTAATCCTGCCCCTAAAAACGGAAGATGAAGTATCATATTTATTTCATTAAACGTAAGCCAATACTTAACAAGACCTTTATACCTTGTAAAAAGAGTTGTAACAAGATTTTTATAAAACTCAATAAGCTTCCTGTTTTTCCAACCCCCATATTCTTTAATCAGATGCATTGGACAGTCAAAATGGGTAATTGTCACTAGAGGCTCAATTCCATATTTATGACATTCTTTAAATACATCTTCATAAAATTTCAAACCATTTTCATTTGGCTTTGAATCATCGCCATTTGGATAAATTCTAGTCCAAGCGATTGATAATCTAAAGGTTTTAAAACCCATTTCTGAAAATAGTTTAATATCTTCTTTATAATGATTATAAAAATCTATACCTTCAAGTGCAGGATAATAAAGTCCGCCTTCAGGTTTTTCGATAAAATCTTTTCCCCGCATCACTGCCGCACGTCTGCTGCCGTGCGGAATCACATCAACATTTGCAAGTCCTCTTCCATCCTTATTATAGGCGCCCTCGCACTGATTTGCTGCCGTAGCGCCTCCCCATAAAAAATCCTTATTTAATGCCATAATCACACCTTCTGTTTATACTTTATAAATTTATTTCACTATTATATTAATGAGCTTCAATACCTGCTGACTCTTTAACTATTGACTTGCTTTCTGCGCCTGCTGACGCCTGTTCAATTCCTTTATCCGCAGAGGTTTTGTCTTTATATAATATATAACATACTACAAACGAAACTACGAAAGCAATTGCAGCGCCAATACATGCATGGATCAAATCATTGAATCCGCTTTCGCCGATATATCCCGGCAAAGTTAATAATCCAGGAGAGCCTCCTGCATAATTTTTCACTCGCAAAAGACCTACATACAGACCTCCTGCTGCACCGCCAACACATGCCGAAATTAGAGGTGTTTTAAATCTCATATTAATACCATAAAGCGCCGGTTCTGTAATACCGCAGACTGCCGTTATTCCTGCTGAAGTTGCAAGCGATCTTACGTCCGCTGATTTTGTCTTAATAGCTACAGCGAAAGTTGACGCTCCCTGTGCAATATTTGAAGCAAGATTTGCAGGATATACAATCGTATCGAACCCTGTAGTCATTCTGTTGTTGATACCAATCGGAATAATACCATAATGTGTTCCAGTCATAACTAACAAAGGGAAAACGCCTCCAAGAACAAGAGGTACCAGCCAGCTTACATAGGTATTTAATAGATTTACACCATTAGCTATCCAGCTTGCAACAATATAACCGATTGGGCCCAAAATCCAAAGAGCAGCGGCTCCGGCCACCAAAATTGTCAGCAAAGGTTTTGTAAAAAACTTAACCGCCTTAGGAGAAACTTTATCTGCAAGCGGCTCAACATATGACATAAACCATACCGATAAAATAATTGGGATAACCGATGAAGAATATGAAGCTTTATAAACTGGTATATAGAATAAACTAATTGCCTCACCAGCTTCTTTAGCCTCCGCAACCATACTGACAAAATTTGGATGAAGAAGAATTCCCCCAAGCATCATTGCCATATATTGATTACAATTAAACTTCTTCGCCGCAGAAGCCGCAAGCAGTATTGGCAGAAAATAAAATGCTGCGTCAGCCATAAAACTAATCACCTGATACGTGCTGTCGGCCGTATCTATCCATTTAAATGCAGTAAGCAGTGCCAATACTGCCTTTAACATACCCGCAGCTGTAATGGCAGGTAAAATTGGTGTGAAAATACCTGTTATTGTATCTATCAAACGTGCTCCAACACTCTTTTTCTCCTCAGGCATCCCAGAATCACTGCTCTTATCTGTACTTTCAAAATTACAAGCCTCAACAATAGGTTTATATACATGATTAACATCATTGCCGATTATTACTTGATACTGCCCGCCATTCTTTACAACCCCCATTACTCCTGCTGTATTTTTAAGCGTTTCAGTCTGTGCTTTTGTATCATCCTTCAAATTAAACCTTAACCGGGTAGCACAGTGAGTTAAACCTGCAACATTATCTTTGCCGCCAACCAACTCCAATATCTTAGAGCCCAGTTCCTGATAATTCATATTTTTCCTCCTGTTCTTTATAAAAAATAAGCCATACTATTTTCAATATTTTTAAAAATAGTATGACTTTAAATAATATAAATTATTCAGAAAGAAAAAACAGATTGCTTTTATT
>CATJTQ010000020.1 GCA_949743325.1 uncultured Lachnospiraceae bacterium | reverse complement strand
AATACTGTCAACTGTGATTCCTAACATTCTGTTGGCATTAGCTGCCTGCATATTGTGTTGTACTACCATAATTATACCTCCATGTTTTCAATATTCTCTTCCGTAATTCCATTTACGGAAGGTATTTAAGTTCTTGCTTTTTATAGATACTTGCATACCCCTAGGTTAGTATACAAAACTATGTTGTTAAATAGCTGTTTAGTTTAGTGAAACAGCTTAAATATTTAAGGTATAAAGCAGCCTAGAAACATATAATTAAATAACTATTTTCGGTTGATTATATGTTATAATTTTACCTTCAAAAAGTTTATTATTGTTTTTATGATGATTTAAGTTTTAAGATAAATTAGCTTTATAAATATTTTAGAGAATTATGATTGAGTTTGCATATTTTGTTTTGAAACAGCGGCATATATAAATAAGAAATAAGTCTATAAAAACTATAAATTGTCGGATTAAATTTAATAAACTTAACAGAAAGAATGCACAAACTAACAAGAATTTTTTTGGCTGTTTTTTTACTAAGATTGAAAGTTCAATTTATTGACAAATAATATTTACCATAGTATAATTGGGTGCATAATAAATACTTGCAAGATTTATTTAAAAATTTATAATGTATGTTTTACATATGATTATTAGGAGAATATTACAATATGACAAGCAAAAAGAAAAAAAAGATTGTTATTGTAATAATTATAGTGGTTTTAATTATTTTGATATCCATAGGAGCTGTTATGCTGCTTAGGTATATCGAAGCACTGAAAAACAAAGACACATCAGGACTTAACGTAGAACCTAATGTTATGTTGGATAAAAATGCTACGCCAAATGTTAATAAGGTTGCGACAATCAATGTCAATCTAAATAAGATTATTAAAGTCCAGAAGAAAGACAATGGAAAATATAGCATGGTATTGAATCTTACCAATGGTAATGAGCATCAATATATGGTTTCTCTTTCTGTTGATGATGTGATTGTGTATACTTCTGATTTAATTCCGGCAGGTGCGACTTTGCCAGAAGTTGAACTTGATAATATTGAATTAGAATCCGGAACTTATGATGCAGTAGCCATCTTTACTGTAGTCAGTGAGGAAGATAATAAGACAGTGCTTGGAAGTACGGGCTTACAGCTAGTATTAGATGTATCAAAATAGTTGAACATAAAAAAATATTATATACATGGAGGTAATTAATATGAAAAATTTTAAGAAAGTCTCAGCAGTAGCTATGGCTATGGCTTTAACAGTTGCTTCAGCAGTACCTGCATTTGCAGTAGAGAAAGCTACTTACACAGGTACACTTTCATCTGAGGATTTAACAATAAATATGGATCTTCCAGCAGATGGAACATTGACAGTAAAACCTTTTGCAGGTACACAGATTTCAACAGCACCTTTATACTTCACAAACAACAGTGAAGATACAAATGGTGTAGAGGATGTTATTTACAGTGTTAACTTAGCTGGATATACATGTGTAGCTACACCTAAAGATACAACAGATAAGAATGCTGCTATCAAAGTTGCTACAACAATTCCTGCAGATACAACTAAAACATTTTCTGCTACAATCGAATTAGGTAATGAAGTATCAAGTGACGCTGTAACATCAGATGCAGTTGCATTTAAGACCTCTTTTGCTTCTGCAGCAGCTTTGAATATTGAAAGATTGTCAACAGCATCATATGATGGAAAGACTGTAACAGATTATACTAAGTCTGCAACAGACAGCGCTGTAGATGTTCGTCCTGGTTATTCTATTCCATTTAGAATTACTGGTAAAATGAATACAAAAGCTACTTGGGCAGCAGGTGACAAGATTGTTGTAGTTCCTGTATTCTCTGTAGATGTTTCTGTAACTGGTTCAGCAGTACAGTAATCGACACTTTGGGATTTAAATAAAAATAGAGCTTTAACTGTTCTATAAGTATATAAGGAGATTATAATCGGCGGTTAAATTTGTTTATAATCTCCTTTTTATAAGTTCAGCACTAATTTAATGATATAATTAAATAGAACTATTTATAATAGTTTACTTATTTCAGTGTCAAAGTCAAAGTAATTTAATATTACTTACATGGAGGTAAATAATATGAAAAAAAGTTTTAAAAAAGCTTCCGCAATAGTTTTGACTATGGCATTAATAATAAATTCAAGTGTATCGGTATTTGCTGCAAAAACTACAAGTTCAAGATATTCAGGGCAGATTTACTCCGCTGATTTGACTATCAATATGGATTTACCATCAAATAGTTCATTGATTGTCAGACCATATGCAAAGAAGCAGGTTTTAACTGCTCCGATGTATTTTCACAATTATAATGAGGCGTCAACAGTTTCAGGAGAAGACAAAATAAGTTATATGGTTGGTTTGGCTGGATATACATGTGTTGCAACATCTGCATCATCTACTGATCCAGTAAAAGTGGCTGCTAAGCTGCCTGCCGGAAAAACTACTAAAACTATAACTGCCAAAATTGAATTAGGTGAAGTACAGGAGAATGAAATTATGGATAGTGAAGAATTTCAGTCATCTTTTGTTACAGTTAAGAGTTTGGCAGTAACAAGGTTATCAAAGACTTCATATGATGGTTCAGCAGGTTCGGCATATACTAGGAATGATGATACAACTCAAATTAAGGTTGAACCTGGCATGTATTTGCCGTACAGGATTACTGGCTCTGTAAATACATCGGCAAAATGGGCTTCAAAAGACAAGATTGTTATAGTACCTGTATTTTCTATTGGTATAGTAATTGAAACTGTGCCATAGTTTGTTGATTTGTAGTATGTTTAAGATGATTTACAATCGTTTAAACAAAGTTGCAGAATATTTATAAAAAAATCGAAATTAATGTTAATGTTTTCGTTAAGCTATCCGATATAAGTAGTGTAAATGATAATGAACATTTACTTAAGGTGTTTCAAAGCAGCATAGACCAAATTAAATAGTTTAATTTGGTGAAATTATAACATATAATTTTACCAAATAAAAATTATTATCAGGTTATGTCAGATGACACCTTAAAGGCAGCTGAATTATAAGAAAAAGCTGCAAAAAACACATAGTTTTGTATGTTAACCTAGGGGCATGCAAGTATCTATAAATAAATGAAACAATAAATTAAACACCTGCCGTAAATGGAATTGCGGCAGAGAATATTGAAAACATGGAGGTATAATTATGGTAGTACAACACAATATGCAGGCAGCTAATGCCAACAGAATGTTAGGAATCACAGTTGACAGTATT
>CATJTQ010000019.1 GCA_949743325.1 uncultured Lachnospiraceae bacterium | reverse complement strand
ATACCAATATTTGATTATAGGTGTTAAGGAAATCAGTTATAGCAAAAGCCTCTTGTTATTCGCAGTAACAAGAGGCCACTTTTTTGAAGAGACAGATAGCACTTAGATAAATCAAAGATGATAATAAGAAACCTTATCCAAATGCAATCAGAAGTATGAACATAATTAGACCTCTTTGTTTAAAATAGTAATATATTTTGTGCACGAAAAATGAAGTACATAAAAATAGTATCCAATTATTGTTCTCATATTTTTTAGTCATTACAAATTACTTCATCATCCCAATGCGCCTGAATATAGCGAATAAGCTCTTGAACAAATACTTTCCCATTCTCATTTGCTTTTTTAATATTTTCTTTAGTGGTATAAATATAAAACAATCCTTACTGCTCTTCTTCTGTTGCAGTTATGGCCTGTACAGTCAATGTTTTGCCCAACTCGATTACTTTATTCGCCGACACTTCTACATAAATATTATTTACTGCAAGCTTTTTGTAATTGCTTTCAAAATGATTGCCATAAATTACTGCAAAATGAAAATCATAGTTATTTTCGTTACTAAAATTACGAAACAATTGATAGGTCTTTAATGTGGTTTTAGCAGCAGCAACACGGCGTTAATCTTGGCATCTTTGTACTGGTTATTCAATTCGTTTAAAGTTTTATAATGTTTTTTATAAAGAATCTCATTGATAAAAAACATTTCATTGTCATTGGGGCGAGACGTTTGAGTTCTTAATATACTTTTAAATTCTCGTAAAACACGAGCACCCAATTCTTTTTTTACAACTTCGGCAAATTCAGACTCGCTTTTCCATAATGGTTTATATCTATCGTTGCGCGAAAAATATTGCTTACTAATTTCGCTCTTATCATGGTTTTTCAAATACTCTATAATGTCATCATCCGACAGTAATCTTAAATCAACTTCTGCTTCAGGTGGATAACCTTCTTTTGATATAGAATATCTGTTAAAAATATTGCTATAATCATTAAGTATAGAGTACTTCTCCATCATAAATTGATTATATTGTTTAATAGCAATTTCAATTAATTTACAATCATAAAGAACTGTTGGATTGCTTTGTATCCAACGACGTTCTAAGTCATTTGCATATGCTACATTTTCTACTACACTTAAAGCGCTTTTTTTATAAACCGCAACTTGTTTACTCTTATTATCTTCAGAAATATATGTAGATAATGTGTAACCCGAAAGCAATCTATCTACATCAATAGCCATAGATTTATACCCTGTTACATATGCATCTCTAATTAAGTAATCAAGTTTGTCAACGTCTATTACGCTTCCATTCAGCATTTCAATTATAGTATTTAGTATCAAGTAGTCAGAATTAGTGTTTGAATATTTTACACCTGTTATAGCTCGAACAAACAACTCTTGTTCAAAAGAAGATTGCAATGCGTATTCGTTAATAAGTTTACATCCAACATATGCGCTCATTGCTTCATGCGGTTTGCCATATTCTTTTTTTATATCTTCATCTAGTGATGGCGAATTTATAAGATCATGAAAAAGAGTTTGGAAGTCTGTACTAATTTTATAAAACTCTTCTCCTGTATGTGAAAACGGAGAATGCCCAACATCGTGCAACAAACAAGCAAAAATAAACGTTACTTCCCATATGTCCCAGTTATCAGATCGTACTTTTTCTGAGACGTTTTTTCTAAAACTCTTTATTGCTTTCTTTCCCAAATAAAAAACGCCTAAAGAGTGTACGAATCTATTATGTAACGCACTCGGATATAAAGCAGCGTATCCAGTTTGTCTTATGTTACGCAACCTTTGAAATTCAGCAGAATCAATAAGTGGCAAAAAACGATCATCAACTTCGATGTATCCATACAAAGGATCTTTAATCTGTTTCACTACAATCTCCTTTATTAATTTTATGCAATTTCCCTTGCGGAATCAACAAGAATATCAAAAATAAGCTGAGGTAGATATCCCATAAAACGATACTCTAAATCATAAATATCTTTTGAATGTTCTAATGTAATACTTTTTAAATTTCCGTTGCTATCAAAATTGCAAGTAAAATAATCCGAAAAGTCATAAATAGCATTATATAATTGGGATTTTGATGTCAGAAAAACAGCATCTAATTTTTTTTCATTAGCTTTTCTTTGTACATAAATACCGTAGCTGCTTAAATCGCTCAAAGAAACCGCCTTTTTACCAGCTTTAGCTTTTTCAATTAGCATTGTAGCGATAACATATTCGGCTCCTACAAAATTTGTCATATTAATTCACCTCAAATAATAATTGTATTTTAATAAGTAAGAAATTTGTAATTGTCATCTGTTGTAACAACAAGTTTACTAAAAATTTTTATAACCTAAAAAGATTTAATTTTAAATAGAATTTATTGTTTTATTTTATGCAAAATTTTGAAAATAATTCTTAATTATATTATATCACACTTTTTTAAAATATCAATCTATAATCAAACCTTCTTAATCAACTTAACCCAATAATCAAATCGTCCACGAACATTTTCACTATCACTTGTTGCAGACTGGACAAATTTCTTATACTCCTCATTGCCGTCATATCCAGCTAAAAATTCATTAACTAAATCAACAAATTTATCGAAAGGTTTTTCTTCATTGACGATCTGATACCCACTATATAAGACCATAGGAATACTTGTAAGAGGAATTTTCACCTTTTCAAAGGATTCATTAAATTTGTCCATCGCCAAAGATAATGTATTGATTGTATCGGCACTGACTTTATCCGAATGCTGCTGAATGAATGAGTTAATATCTTTCGACCTAAAAGAAATAACATTGTCTTTTTGTTTATTCTCTATAAGCATAATCGTTTGTATCATTAAATCTCTGTCAGTGCCATTTTTTCTTTGTGCCTTAGTCATCAATTTATTCATAAATGGGTGAGTGGCAAGAATATATACAGATTCACTAAAACCATCAGACTCATTAACGATTCGCAATTGTTTTGCATTTAAAGGTTTTCCGGCGTTTTGTCTGCGAAACATCTCACGAACGTCCTTTTCCGTACAGTCAGTCAATTCATACACCTGCAGCTCGGCGTTAAGAATAGCGTCCTTCGTGTCATCGTCCAATTTACCGAATTTAAGTCCCGCCAGCGATTTTTCCTCACCGTTTACAAAAACAGATTCCATATCTTTCGACAGCGCAAATTTGTTT
>CATJTQ010000018.1 GCA_949743325.1 uncultured Lachnospiraceae bacterium | reverse complement strand
GCAGATATTCCAGCGCATTTTTTTCATCGCCAATTTCCAGGCAGCACTCACCCAACCGCAGCATTATAAAAGGATTGCCATAACCAGCACCGGTCACATTACCTCGTGCCTTATCAAAGCATTCGTGCGCCAATGCATATTCACCTTGCTGAAAATAGACGTCGCCAATAGCCGCCAAAAACCATACCGTTTGGCCATAAAACTGCTGTGGCTTCGGTATCAGCGCCAGCCCTGCTCGCCAAGCCGCCACAGCCTCTGCCAAGCGCCCCTCATTTTCCAACCGGTTGCCTTCTTGCGCCAATTCGTCCATTTCGGCCTGAATTTCCTCAGATAACTCTTCCACCAGATATTCTGCCATTTGTTTTGCCTCTTTTTATTATCAAGCTTTTATTTTTTGTAAGGAATTTTGTATATCTTTGGCAACTAACGGCCGCATACTATCCGCATAAATCGATATATCCGCCTTTTGCAATGCGCTAATAATATCCAAACAAAAATCCGGCTTGCTGCTTGTAAGCAGCGGCAGCAATTTTATACATTGTCTGGCAACTATTGGCTTAATATCCACAATATGTTGCAAATATTTATCAATTATTTCATCAATTTTGTAATCCGTATCCCATTTGGCATTATAAGCAATTAAAGTCAGGCCCCGGACACGTATATAGGCATTTTTATCATCAAGCATATCAATAAATTTATCAATATAAGGATAGACCGAATTTGCATTTTCACTTTCAGTCTGTAATTTCTGCAAGGCCTCATAGGCAACATTGTTATCCTTGGCAAATAACAACGTATACATTTCTGCTATATTTACAGCCATAACAAACTCCTTAAACCTTATTCAAAATAAGCGCAAATGCTGCCCTGCTGGATAATATGGCCGGCAGCCATTTTCAGCACCTTTCGCTTGGTTGCAACAGTGCCCAAATCCAGACGGCAGTCCAGCGCATAAATCGTGAAGCAATACTTATGCGTTTTGCCGTAAGGTGGTTTTGGCCCGGCATAACGGTGCCAGCCATAAGCCACTCCCTGCATTGCCCAATTCAGCAACAATGTTTCCAGCCGGAATAGCCGCCGGTATTTTAGCCATTGCCGGTATGTTCCAGATAAGCCAATGGGTAAAATTCTTTATTGGGTGGCTTAAATCCTCCAAAGTTACAACCAGCGTCTGCGCATCTAGCGCTAAATTATGTATTACAAATTCTGGCGACACATCACGCCCACGCCCGGTATTAGCCAGTGGAAAAACACCGCTATCCTTTATACCGACGCATTCAAACAATAAAATTTTCTGCTCCATATAGATTTTCTCCTTGCTACAAACAGGTGTTTAATTTCACAGCCATTCTCCAAGCCATTGCATTACAAATGGTTCCTGTTATAATTTATCAACGAATTTTATTATACTATTTACAAATTGCAACGGTTGGTCTAAATAAATGCCATGTCCAGCATTTTTGATTTTATCTGCTGTTACCAAATGATTTATTTTGCATAAGTTGTTTGCTTGTTCGATACCAATAACGCCGCTATCCCCATATAGCAATAAACAAGGGCACTTTATTTCTTTTATTATCTGTTGATATTCAGGATTTGGAGGCATAAGAATATCAAACGCATTTATATTCGTCTGCAAACGTGCTTTTGCAAACAACTCGTTTAATTCGTTTGAACGATCGGGGTGTGTTTTTTGTCTGTTTGCAATTAGTGTAATTAAGGACATTGTAAGCATTTTTTTATGTTGTTCAATTACATCACTTTCCCAAACTTCCCATTGTCTTTCCAAACTTAAAAATGTTGGGTCTGCCAAAATAACCGCTCGAATCAAGGACGATTGACAAGCCACCAATGTAGCAGTCAAACCACCCATAGAATGTCCAACTAAAATAACATTAGATAAATTCATTACCGTCAAGAAACTAATTACATCATTTGCCAAATTTTCATAGTTATAGCCATAGTCTGGTGCACTTGATTTCCCATGTCCTCTCGCATCTGGCATTATCACATCAAAGTTATCAGATAACGCTTGTGCAATATTTTTCCAACACATTCCATTAGCAACTAATCCATGTAATAATACTATTGGAGGCTTATTGCCACCCGTTCTTGTATAGTGTATAAATAAATTATTCAATTTGCAAAAACCGTCTTCCCAACTTTTGCAAAGCGTATCTTGATTTTGCATTCTATGATTTGTTTCCTTTCATTAAAAATAATCTCCTGCTACAAATCCAGCCGCATATATATCGAGCTATCAAGCGGACTGTTATTGTAGCTCTCTATTTCATAAAAACCAATTTTCTTATACATACGCAGCGCCTCCGTCAAAAAAGGCAAGGTATCCAACAGCATTGCCACATAACCTATTGCCTTGGCGTCGGCAATAATCCTTTGTACCAACCGTCTGCCTATCCCCAGCCTCTGATATTGCGGCATAACGTACAGGCGTTTCATTTCACAGTTTTTCACATTAAGCCGTCGCAGACCTATACAGCCAACAGCTTCATCATTGCAAAACGCCAGATAAAGCCGGCCATAAGGCAGACCGTATTTCACCGAAAGCTGCGCCAATTCATCCTCATAATGCTGAATGGCCAAATAATCCTGAAATCTACTGTCGCCGGCAATTAACATATCTGTATATTCAGCAAACAACCGGCCTACCTCCTGCGGATAAGCAAAGGCCGGCAATATTTTAATTTTCTCATTCATGATTTTAATTCCTATTTCTCATTTCTCATTAAATTGTAGATAAAATATTTAAAGCGATCTCTTAAATTTAAAATTATTATACAGACATAATTGAATATCCTGCTTTATTTTGCTACAATTACATTGATTATTTATACTTATCAAAACGAAAGGAATGATGCACAATGGCCGATGTATATAAATTCAAGGTTGCAATAAAAGAGGTTCCCGATAAAATTTGGCGTGATATTGAAATTTCTTCTCTATCAAGCGTAGCCAAACTAGGCTACACAATTTTAGCTTCTTTTGAAGCCGCAGCAAGTCATCTTTTTAATATCAAATTTAACG
>CATJTQ010000017.1 GCA_949743325.1 uncultured Lachnospiraceae bacterium | reverse complement strand
TTACGCCCACCAGCTGAGCAGGCCGGCAGACAGAGAGGCTAGTGTAAGGCCAGAAAATCTAGCGGGAAAGCCGGTTTTTCAACCTTTCCGTCAAGCCAATCTCTTTGGCTCCGTCAGAAGCCTTAGAGATAGCTTCTATTATCGTTGGCTGATAGTAACGGAAAGTTTTTGCCTTACGATAGGATTTAAATGCTTATTTCTCAGTAACCTGAACAGTAATTACCAATGTTGTAACATTCTTGGTCAAATTAACAGAACGACGGTTTGCACCAACCAAAGAAATGGTGGTTCCATCTGCCTCTGCATTAATAGGAGTAATAGTTTGACCGTTAGCCAAGCCAGAGAAACTAAAAGTATAGGTATTGCCATCCTGTTTGCCAGGAGTAATTCTTAAACTACCTGCCTGTACCTCATCACCATCGGCATTAACAACCTTCAAATTCAGGTTGGTAACACTATATGTGGTAGGTGTAGTAGTACCGTTGTTATCAGAATCAGCTTTGTAGCTATGATAATCATCAACCAGAACTACTTCAGCATAGCTATCCTTGTTGATAACAGGAACATATACATAGGAGTTGCGAGAGATGTCACTCAAAGCACCTTCAACATAATCACCGCTCTTAGCGTCAATTACAAATACCTGAGTATTAGCGTCTGTCATAATGCTGTTTCTATAAACATCATTCTGATGACCTTCAGAAGCAGATTTGTCCTCAGCAACATAAATACCTTTATCAGCAAAGCTAATCAAGCCACTGTTGAAGCCAATAACCTGTTTTGCATAACTGGACAAACCATGATCATTTGCATAAGAGTACACAGGCTCAATCTTTTCACCGCTCAGAGTGTAAACAATGAAAGCGTCAGCCTTAGAAGGTTCACCTTTAGCACTATTTGTAGCAGTATTCCAAGCCAATTCATAGGTTTCCTCATCGCCTACCAACGTAATAGCATGATCATTATCATAATCACGGAAGTTGTAAGCTTTAACGATACCATAATGATACTTGGTATTGCTAGCGTCAGTGTAAGCCAAAACTTTAATTGCACCATTGGTGTTCAAATCATAAACTGCATATGCAGGCAGATTCTTAGGAACATTAGTACCATCCAAAGTAACGTTTTCAACCTCAACAGGAGTAAAGTCGCCACCACCCAACAAAGCGGAACGTGTTACCAAAGAGGGATCAATATCAGTTTTGTCATTACCAACTTCAAAAATGATTACATTAGAAGCCAATGCAAAAGATTTACCTGCGGTATCAACCAAGTAAGCGTTGTTCTTAACTTCAATTTCGCCAGCTTTGCCTTCTTTAGCAGTAAAGTCAAGACTCTTTTCGCCTGTTTCTTTAATTACTTCAAAGTTCTTGATTTCACCATTAGCATTCAGCTTATACTTAGCCAAACGACCCATAATGGTATAAGCATCATCATCAGTGGGTTTGCCGTCCATGTTCTTTTCAAAATCATAGGTTACGGTATTGCCTTCCTGAGTAAACAAAGTAATGGAAGACATGTTCTTAGCCCAGCTACCGCCATTGCCGCCACCATCAACAATAATACCGTACAAGGTAGTACCAGTAGAGGTTTCGTCAACAATAATAGCAGCCACAGTGTTATCCTTGTTCAGGATGTAACGAATGTTGTTGTTGTAAACATCTTCAATGCTTACATCGGAGTCGTTCAAATCTTCTTCATAGAAGTTAATGCTAATTACAGTAGTGTTATTTTCTGTATCTTCCTGAGCACTATTAGGAACAACATAAGATTTGCCGCCAACAGTAATCTTCTGAGTGGATTCGGTCCATCTGGTCAAAGTACCATTAGCGTCAGCAACTTTAACATACAAGTCGCCTTCAGCGATTTCACGAACAGCGTCGCCTACCTTCAAATCAGAAGGAGAAATGAACTTATCGCCATCGTAAATCAAAGTATCAGCATCGCTCATATTTACAGTCTTGGTCTTAGTACCAACCAATCTTGCAGAGGAAGCACTTACGGATTTGATATAATAAGTTTTCTCTTCAAAATCCTTATCAGATCTAACCATATAAACTTGGTCGTCATCATTAAAGTACAAGCTGTAGTTAGTATTCTTGCTAGATACAGCACCGTTGTTTTTGTCTGTATTACCAGTAGAAGGAGCATTAGTTCCCCAATCAACGGTATTAGCAGCATTGTAATTGGTTTTGTTCACCTGTACTCTGCTACCACTTTCAGTAGCTTTAGGAGTATCGGTAACGGTCTGAACATAAGATTCAACCTCAATGAAACGAGCATACAGCTTGCCATCATTGCCTTTTACATAGTAAACTTTGCCCTGATGATTTTCCAAATTAAACAAATCGGTAGCATTATAGGATACAGCGGTATCTTTATCAACAATCAAAGTACCCTTGAAATTAACCGGTCTGTTATAAGTGGATGTAACACCATTAGTAGTAACCTGCTCTGCTTCCAAAACTTTGCCTACGTTCCAATTCAATGTCTGAGCAGAAACGTCACGCAGTTGGTCAATCTGGAAAAAGCTGTTTACTTCAATGTAGCTGCCCTCAAAGCTGTCAGCCAACAGCGTTACAGCCTGAGAATTGGTGATACCAATCTGTTTCTTTACGAACTCGTTGGTGTCCTTATCATAAGTAACCAAGTCAGAGTCCAGAGTTTCGCTCAGCATAACAACGATGTCGCCACGTTTAGCAGCAGCAGAAGCCACGATGTTTACATCGTCCAGAATGTTGATCTGGTTAGCTTTGGTAACATAGTTTACCGGCCAGCTGCCAGTCAGGTTGTCGTTGTAGCCCAGCAGACGCAACATAACAGTGATTGCTTCCTGGTTGGAGATGGTATCGTTGGGGCGGAAGTTGCCGTTAGTGTCGCCCTTGAAGATGCCCAAGCTTTCAGAAGCATTAATCCAGCCAGTGTACCA
>CATJTQ010000016.1 GCA_949743325.1 uncultured Lachnospiraceae bacterium | reverse complement strand
GTTCCTTTCAATATGGAATTATGGTTTTATTGTGCTTCTTTAATAATTTACAATCAACACCTCCACATCCTTGCTCTTATCAATCTTATGGTAATTACAATTGCTATAATCCCCATTTAAATAGTATACTTTATATTTATTTTTCCACTCATCAAGTAATGGATTTTCATATTTAAGATTGTTACTTAATGCAAATCTTACTCCTTTCTCATTTAACTCATCTAAAATCTTTAATAATAATGCTTCATGTTTTTCAGTCCAACCACTTTGTTCATTATAAGTAGCAATACTATTTAAATACGGAGGGTAACAGTACACAAAATCATTATTATGAAATTCAAAGAAATCAAATTTTTCATATGGCATATTAAAAAATATACAATCTATATCATTAACCCTTTGATGAAAGTCGATAAATTTTTCTCTGAGAGTTGGATTAAAACTGCTTCTGTTTTTGCCAAAAGGCGTATTGTATTCGCCGTTCTTATTAAATCTAATTTGATTATTAAACGCATAACATAACAATGTATAGAATTTTATTGGCGTTTTATATCCACTATTATAATCTTCTCTGAGTTTTAAATATCCCTCCCTATTTTCTTTTGATAAATGATATTTTTCAATTTACTCATCAATTTCTGATAATAGATTGTCTATATTATTTCCTTTGATATGATTAAGTAATTCAACCACTGGTTTACATATGTCGTTATATATAGTATGTTCTGCTTCTACATTCGCTCCAACGTTGAAACCCCCACCAAATAAATCTACAAAGGTATTTATCTTATTTGGGAACAGTGGTATAATTTCTTTCAACAACTTATACTTGCCACCAACATAGTTAAGTGGGCTTTTAATGTATTTTTCTTTCAATTTTTAATAGGAGTAAATGCGCATTTAATTGGTATACCAAACCTCATTTTTCTCCTTTCCGTTGATGTTTGCAACCATCATTTTATTAAAAATCTGCCAATGAAATTGGCTTTTTATCTTATATAAGAGTTAAGTATTATTACGTTTTTTAATCTGCAATATTCTTTCTCCCTTCATATGTCTATTTTATCACAAATTTAAATTTTGTCCTTTAAAAAAGATATGATTCTGTTTTCACCAACTCTAAATATCTCTTTATCTTTCTCTATGCAAATGACTTTTCTATCTGTGTTAATTGTAGCTATTGCTGTAGTCATACTTCCGGCGCATGAATCAAGTATCACTTCTCCTTCATTTGTATAAGTTTTAACAAGCTCCTCAATCAGTTTTACCGGTTTTTGCGTTGGATGCAAAGCAGATTTTTGAATATCTTTAGCAAATGTCCAGATGGATTTGGGGTATCTTTCGGTACTGTCATATGTTGACAATCCATGTTCACCATAATCAGTTGAGTTTTTGCATCCTTTTTTGTGCTCTGCCTTACTTACCTTCCTAACATGTCCTGCCGTTTTTTGAGGATTATATGTAGGCAATTTTTTATAAAAGATACAAATATCCTCATGATTTCTCATTGGCATTTTCTTTGCGTTTAAAAATCCCGTTGGTTGGGTCTTCTCCCAAATCAAATTGTATCGCCACATTTCTCTATTGCTCATCATTAGTTCTGCCGTAAACATCCCATTTCCAAACAATATGACTGCGCCATTGTCTTTGATAATTCTTTTGTATTGTTGCCATAAAGGTTCAAATGGGATTTTACTGTCCCATACATTCCTTGCGGTTTGTTCATAAGGAAGATCCGTAACAATTGCGTCTACAAATTTATCAGGTATATTATTCATCAAATCAAGACAATCGCCTTGCCATAATTCATAATTACTATTCTCGAATATTTTTCTTCACCCAGAAAGGCATGAACATCTTTCGGCTGCAGCACCTTTGTTCCTTTCTGTGTTATTCTCTTCTTGAAATCTCGAATTTATTGCCTACGCAGCAAGCATACCTCTAACAATCTTCATAGCCGTACCACTTGCCAATTTTCCAAATAATTCGCCCACCTGCTCTACTGTCTCAGGTTCCTCTTTTACACAATCATAATAGACTTCTTTCCCGATATTTTTAGCAATAGTTCCCATATCATGCTCGTCCCAGTTTTCGGGAATTATACCTTCGTCAACCATTTTATGTACCAACTTCGTAACTCGTCCCTCTGTAACAACAGATTCTACAATGGCTTGTAATTCCGCTCGTCTCTCCAGCTTTCCTTCATCAAACTTTTTCACAGACTTCTTTTCCGAGAACTTATCAGCCACAATTTTTGTGTAGAATGGAAGTTTTGTATTTGGATCGTTAAGTCTTGTCATGTTCTTTACAACAATACCTTCTCCATTCTCACCACCCAGATCTGTTCTTCCGACAAAATACCTTAAATGATCCCAGGATTCAAATTCACCCTTATAGAATACTGGAACATAAATCAAATTAAGTCTCTTAATAATATCTTCTACTTTATCCTGATCCAAATATTTTTCCGATTCAGTATCCCACACATCATAAAAATAGGCATTCTGATACTTGTCATCAGGATAAACAATTGTATGAGAAACAAGCCACTCGCCAAATAGAACCAAATTTGTTCCCAATACTTCTTTTACTAAATCCTTATCTAACTTCTGTGACCATTCCCATGCTCCACGCAAGTTATTCCCTAAATCAAGGATTTTCTTTCTACTAAATGCTCTAATACTATCAGTTTCTTCATCATATCTGATTGAAAAATTAGCACCATCAACCTTTTCCTGAACTACTATGTAATCACCTTTCTGAAATCCATTAACATATTTGTCTTTCAGACGCTCAATGTCCATATACTTCTTCTGTTCCATTTTTGCTTACCGTCATAAGCTGTGCGCACTTTTCACCTATAGGAACTTCTGATTTTTATCCTTTCCTTTTTATAATTTTATAAATTTATTTAATACATGT
>CATJTQ010000015.1 GCA_949743325.1 uncultured Lachnospiraceae bacterium | reverse complement strand
TTAAAAGTGCTAATAGTTATGTGTTACATCTCATAACAGAGGATTTAAAAAAGCATAATATCACTCTACCGGATCAAGATTGATTTACCCTTTCGGGTATGGTACGAGGTTTGACAAGCTCAATTCCTGATAAAAGCTATAGTATAACACTATCTGCCTACTTCTTTAATTATCTGCCCATTTTTTTAATTCTGCTAAACTTGAAAAACAATTGATAATATTACCTTCTTGGTCGCATACGGCATAAGTTATTTTTTCTTGTCGTGTTCCTTTATCGTCTATAATTTTATAGACCTGATAGCCTTTGTAATCTTTTAATCTTATTTCTATAGTTTCTATTACTTCTTTCATGATTTACTATCCTTTCATTGTACCCTTTTCGGGGATGTTTGTTTTTGTTTTCTTATCTTGATTATATTATACTACAATCGTACGATTGTTGCAATTCGCATTTTAGATAAATTAAATTTATATTTTTAGGCATTTTATACAATCGTACGATACAGGAGGTTTTATGCAAAACGAAAATAAAAATAGTGCAGCCAAAATAAAAGCTAATAGAAAATATACTGAAACGCATTATAAGCAACTTAAAGCTGATATTAAACCCGATGACTATATTTTGATAGATACATACAGCAAAGAACACGGAATTAGCAAAGCAAGGTTAATTGTTGAAAGTATCAAATATTGCATTGATCACGGTGTGTTTGAGGATCAAGAAAATTCATAAAACCCATAAAAATTATTAAAAAACTTGTTGACATTTCAAAAATAATATGATATACTATAAATAGTTAGATGAGTTATCATTTAACTATTTAATAGGGGTTACGAAGCCGTCTAAAATCGTTTTAATAGGGGTTACGAAGCCGTCTAAAATCGTTTTAATAGTTAGGAAAAAACCGTTATTTAACGGTTTTTTCTTTTAAGCAGGAGGAAAACAAAAGTGTTTTCATGGAAAATTATAAACGAGGATTATTTAAACTATTTGCGACAACACGAAAACAGAATACCTAAAACCGACTACGGAAACGGAAAAATTAAACCGTTTTTTGGGGATTTATTTACAATAGATGATTTAGTTTATGTAACTCAAGTTTCGTCACCAAAACCACGACACAGAAATTTAAAAGAAACTATAGATTTTGTAAAGCTTTTTAATAATAAAGATTTATTAGCTGTTATAAATTTAAATTATATGTTCCCTGTCCCTGAATCTGAATCTGAATTATCAGATTTAAAATATAAAAAGCTTGATGATTATATCAATTTTTCTTCAGCTATGCAAAAAAGTCAATACATAAACCTATTAAAAAAAGAAATGTCAATAATTCAGGTTAAACCAATAGAAAATAAAGCTATAAAATTATATAGTTTAAAATCAACTGATCCAGACAATCCAATTTCAAAGCGTTCATTTGATTTCAAACAGCTTGAAATATTAGCAAATGCTTATTTAAAAGAACTTTTACCAGTGTAAAGGACAAAATAAGGTATTGGTTAAAATCCGAGACAATTTAAACATTTAATAATTTTATTTAAAACTTTTATAGGAGGTTTACACCATGCCAACAACAGGAGAAAAACCCGGAAAAGGCGAGTATATTTGTAATAAATGCGGACAAGTTGTCGTTTTAGATGATAATACCGACACTTTACCACCTTGTCCTAAATGTGGTGGCACTGAGTACCGTAAGTAACTTTAATTCAGTAAATTAAACCTTTTAATATTAAACGGTTTTTTAAACCATTGCCGCCAAATTGCAAGCTGTTTTGTACCATCCGAAAGCATATATTTTGAATAATATGTCAATGGAAATAACTGTTTAATGTAAAATATAATCTTTTTCATTTAATCCCCTTTTCTATACCTCGGATTTTAACCAATATCTTTTTTAAATAACTAAGTATATTATATTTAAATTTCTTACTTTAATGAAAGGGTTTATTTTTATGGTTGTTATTTAGTGCTTGTTTAATGCTTGTTTTTGGTTTGACTTTTTCGGGGTGGTGTGGTATAATGTTTGGTAAGTTGTTGAGGTTTGGGATTTGGTTTTGACTCGGTTCTTTGCTGTCTCCCTTGACCTTGATTATATTATAGCATAGTCACTCGACTATATCAATTCGCATTATAAACTAATCCCACGACTATATTTTGTGCAATGTGTATAGTCACACGATTATTAGGCGCATTTTGTGGCAAATATGAAATGCCTATACATTATATAGAGCGATTCGTTTGCGTTTTAGCAAAATCGGCAAAAAAGAGGATACTATTTATGCAAAATAACGATAAAAAGAAAATTTCACAAGCTCAAATAGAAGCATCTAAACGGTATCATGCAAAAACTTATAAAAGATTTAGTGCTGACATTAAAATAGAGGACTATAATTTTATTGATGAATATTGCAAGAACAATAACATTAGTAAGGCTAAATTGTGTGTTAATGCAATTAAATACTGCATTGATAATAATATCAAGCTTAACGATTGACAAAGTATCAGAGTATCAGGCCGAAGACAAGGCCAGAGGCGGGACAAAATATAGTGTCCAGACCACAATACAATTATATCATTTTAATGTTAATCTGCAATTTAAAAAGATGCTGTTTGTGATTAGTTTTTAAAATATGGTTTTGTACGGCTTTATGCTATATGCTTGTATTTGCAATTTAAATGGTGTTTTAAGGCAAATGTGATATCTGGTAATATTACTCTTTTCAGTGCTTTGCTTTTATAATTGATTGTGAGGTGTTCTGGAAGTGTTAGAACGTAAAATATCCATAATAAGGGTGTGTCATT
>CATJTQ010000014.1 GCA_949743325.1 uncultured Lachnospiraceae bacterium | reverse complement strand
GTAAGGGAGATCCTTATGATAATGCGGTTGCCGAAAACTTTTTCAGCTGTCTTAAATGCGAATTAACGCATCTGAAGCATTATAGCTCAAGAGCCGAGGCTAAATTAGATATTTTTGCTTATATTGAGGCTTTTTACAACAATATTCGCCCCCATTCTGCTTTGGGCTGGATTTCGCCAAATGCTTTTGACAGTCTGCTGTCTGAATATGAACTTATAAGCGCAGATACCATAGACAAAAATAATATAAAAGTTCATTTGTTAAGACGCTTTGACTATGAAAAAAAACTACTATTAAAAATTTTTAAGATTTTTTGGAGGTATTTTATGAAATCTTATAAACAAACATTCTTTTTAATATTATTAACTATTTGGATACTTTTGCCAACCATAGCTTTTGCTCAAACAAAAGACTTGCCGGATTTTTTTATTCGTATACCAACACAACCTTATAATAATTCTGTTTATAATGAATTCATATTCACGGAGATGTCAAATACTGAAATTACATATTATATAAGCGGTCAAATTCAAACCACTAACCTGCCCATATTAATTAAAAACGACCAAACAATGCTGCCACTTCGTTTAGTTGGCGAGGCTTGCGGCGCCGATGTTGTATGGGATAAAAATGAACAACAAGCAACAATAACATTAAATAAACATAAGGCTATAATCAAACCGTCCAGCAATGTTATTTTAGTAAACGATGTACAGCTGAATATTAACACTGCCGCTTTAATGCACAACGACACACTATACCTGCCTCTACGCTCCATTGGCGAAGCACTTGGCAAAAAGATTATTTGGCAAAACAAGTTAGAGCAAAGCTTTATCATTGTTTGCAATCAAGAGCAAAACTTTTCAAACCGCAATCAATTTAACACACTATTAAGCAAAACTTATTTAAAAGATATGCTTGAAACAGAACAACGTCAGCTTTTAGACGTTGGACAAAACGCCATAATTTCAGTTGATAAAAATGGAAATTATTACCGTAACTATGTTGCTATTAACGAGTCAACAGCCTGGCACGATTTTGACGGTATTTTTCCCGATGAAACAGCAGCTATGGTAGAAAAGCTAGAATGTACTTTTCGCTATTATGACCCGCCAATGCCCAACGCCGAAACGCTAGCCGCCTTTTATGCAGACGGTGATGTCAAAATAATTTATGATGTACCACCATATCATAGTTTTGACGCTTTTATTTACGACAATTATGTTTACATAAAAGAATACCACAATGATACAGAGAAATTTCTGCGTATTAATCTGGAAACAGCACACAACGAATATTTTGTGCCAGAAATCATTAAAGAAAGTGATTTTCCAGATAAAACAAAATAAACGATAAATTTATTTTGAGGTACGGTATTATGAAAAAATTGTACATTTTTATGTTAGTGACTTTAATTTTATTTTCATCTGGTTGTAATGATAATAAACATAATTTTTATACACCAAATGAGGTTTATCAAATTGTTAATGACACACTAACCAAAGGAGAAATAGCAAATCTCATATACCTTGGACAATTTTCAACTACAAATGATGATATTCTAACACCGGAATCAAACCTATCTTATGGCTATATTGTAGAATCAGAGCAATTACCATTACCCACAAACGGTGATATTTGGAAACTAATAAAAACATTTAACAATACTGATGATATAAAAACATATATAAGAAAAACATTTATCCCCTCTCTAGCTGAACAATATTTAATGGATATATTTACATCTAATGGCAACAAATATGTATTTCATGATAATCAGCTTTTACAATGCAGATATTTAGCGACTTATCCAATCTCATTAATAAAATGGGAACATCAGCCAATAGAAATCATTATAAATAAACAAGATAAACTTCAAGTTATGCTTAAAGGTAATTTTATGTTAACCGGCCTTGAAACAACCTTACCATTAACATTAACCAAAATAAATGACCAATGGTTACTTGATGAAAGTTTCAGCCCCCAGGAGCAAGAACCAAAAGATTATTATTATAATCAAACCGAATTAAAAAATATTTTAGAAGATACTCTAACAAAAGCTAACAAAGCAAATCAACTTTATGTAGCTGATAATTTTCACATAATACCAAATTCAGAAAGAAAAATTTTTTCTAATGTGTCGACTTATGCGCCGGAATATAACTATGATATTTATTATGGTATAATTAATACAAAACAACCTGACGAAGATTATGCCGATTTAATTCGAGAATTTACAACTACCGAAGCTATTAAACAATGCTATAATGAAGCGTTTGTTAATGAATTAGCCCAATTTTACATTAATAATCTTTTTATACAAGATTATCCGACTTATATTGACCAGCCAGAGGGGTTAGCATATAAACTAAATATTGCCTGTATGCCAATTACAATGCTAAACTGGCAGACAGATGATTACTTTATTTGGAGAAACAGCGAAAAACAAATTATTGTTATAATGGGAGCAGAATATCCACATTTTAATTATGGTTATTATCCACTACGCTTACAGTTAATTGACGGCAAATGGCTATGTGATAAATCCTACGAAATTTCCGCTTCAAAGATTAGTTGGCAATTAAAATAAATATCTTCCGGTTAAAACCGGAAGATATTTATTTTACTATTTCTTGGAATACACAAATTTTAAAGCATCATAAGAATGTAATCCATTTGACTTTAAACAAAATGAAGATACCTGACCAGACCTTGCAGCTCTCACTCCTTACAGCTCTATGGCCTAGATGTTCAAAAGAACCAGAAAAAAGGGAGT
>CATJTQ010000013.1 GCA_949743325.1 uncultured Lachnospiraceae bacterium | reverse complement strand
TGGCTTTCTATTGGCAATTTTTTTACTTTTCCCACAAAATTGTTGGTCTTTTGTTATTCTTGGCGCAATCACTTAAGTATAAATTCATCAATGTTTGATACGGAATACCCGTATCGGATGATAGATTTTTGAAAAAATCTATCGTACTGCTGTCAATATTTATGGTAATCTGTTTTTTTAATTTACTCAAATATGGATTTTTGCGGGGATTAAGATTATTTATGTCGTACTCTTCTCTCATAATGTTCACCAGCCTTCCTGATAAATTTTTCTTTCGTTTTTTGTTGCCTCTCTTGCCGAAATAATACGAATAATATTGTCTGAATCCTTGTAACAATGGCTTACAATACATATTTTTGATGACTTTACCATTCCAATAATGAGAAATCTTTCCTCTCCTACAGAATGGTCAGGATCGTCAAACAAAACGGCTCCGCTATCATAAAACACCTCCTGAGCCGTTTCAAATGATAAGCCGTGCTTCTTTTTGTTGATTTCGTTTTTATTTTCGTCCCATTCAAAAGATAATGTTTCCATAATTATATTATAATGATTTCGTAATTATTTGTCAAGTGGTTTTATAAGTTTTTTCAGATTTTTCAGATGATACACTTCTTCTCTTTACCAAACTTCCTGATACAAAGAATAGACGCTTGTTCTCAATCCAAAGAAGCTAATGCTCGTTGGTAGTGCTCAAGACTTGCACGACAGTCAAAGCAATGATAATTTGACATAATTATACATTTTTTGAAATCTCCTGTCAACTGTTTTTTATCATTTTAAGATAACTATAGCAAATTTTTTTTATTTGTCTATCGAAAAAGGTCATCTCCTTAAAATTTCACTTTTATAGATATGTTTCAATTTCTTATAATCAACAAGATTACGAAATCTTATCTAATTCTTCTCTTAACTTTCTTTTAAGTGATTTTGATACAGGATACTTATTTATCTTATCTAAAATTGAATTTTTATCTTCACCTTTTTTATAAAGTTCCTTAACAACTGCTGTAAAAATAATATCTACGCTAACTTCAACTGTTCCCTGTGATAATAAACCTATTACTCCTAAAGTTGCAATACCTCCAAGCATCCCGAATGGTCCCAAAGCCGCTAATGCAGATGTAATTGCTGCTGCACCAGATAATCCAGTTGCTGAAATAGCAGTTAATAATACTAATCCAGGAACTCCTAATGCCGCAATTTTTGATACTATTTTTTCCATAATTTTCCCCCCGTTATACACCTTTGAAAATTGAAACTAGAATTTCAATCCCTATTTTTCATACCAACTCTTATCATTTCATTCTGTACTTTTGCAACTTTGTCGTTAATATTTCGAATTTGTCTATCACTTGTATTCAGCTGAGTTAAAGGATTGTTATCCTTTATATATCTTAATTCCATATCTTTATACTTACCTACCCCTAAAACACTTTTCTTATCTGTAACTTCACCAAGCACACTGAACACAAGACTCAAATTGTCATTATTTAAATCATCAGAAGTTAATCCAAAATAACTTGGATTATTATAAAGCGCATATAAATGCTGTCCACATCTTTCAGTTATCCATACAGACTCTCCAATATATAAGGGAATTATTTGTCCTTCAGCCCCTTTTAATTCAATCTGATATACGCCTCCCTTGATAGCTCTATTATCGAATCCTTCTTTGGTCTCAAAAAAATGTATTTTCATAATGCCTCCATTTATTTATCTATTGAAATCAATCTTTTATTAAAATTAGACGCATTTGATACCAAATCAAACTATAAATCTTCAGTTCTAAAGACATTGTACCCCTCATAATAATAACTCATATCAATGCCCTTCATATATATTTCTCTGTCATCAACCCTATCAGTCAGAGCGTTTTTTAATAAAACTTTAATTTCTACATCCTTTATTGGACTTCTCTCCATTGCCAGTAGATAATCTTCCTTATCAACTCTACTCCAATCTACAACCAGTCTTAATTCTTGTTTTAAAATCATATCAAGCCATATACGCATGCTCCTCCCGTTCCCTTCTCTAAACGGGTGGCAATATTCATTTCAATGTATTTTTCCACAATTTCATCGTATGTTGATTGAGGCATATCGTCGATACTTTTTAATGCAGCTTCCAAGTACATTATAGGTGCAAATCTAAAATTACCTTTTGATATGTTTACAGTTCTTGTTTTTCCCGCAAAATCGTAAATATCTTCAAATAGGAATTTATGAATTTTTGACAATCCTGAGAATTTTCCTATCTCTTTTAATTCAACAATATTTTTTTGTACAGCTCGACCGCTTTTGCTTTACTTATTTTTTCTTCTTCTTTTGCAAATTCTGCCGAATTAATAATCCCTAATTTATTTTGAAGAGCCATTCTTCCTCCTAATATGAAACTTAGTTTTAAATATATCAACAATAATAGCTAATTTCTCCGAAGTATTCACGCCATTTTTGTATGATTTCATTACTGTTAGCCTCAATAAATACCAACAATTTTCTTAAATCCTTTGGAGGTATAAATGAGATATTATTGCATATTAAAGCTTTTCCTTTCTTTGTTATCCACACTTTTGTTGAATTAGCTCTTGGATTATGTTCTGCAATATGGACATGAATAGGTTCTGTTGGTTTATTCTCATTTGACCAAAAGAAGATAATATATCCGCCAAATTTAAAAATTTGAGGCATTTTTAAAACCTCCATCTTTTGCAAATTCCATAATCAAATGAGCATTATTTTCCACAAATTCTTT
>CATJTQ010000012.1 GCA_949743325.1 uncultured Lachnospiraceae bacterium | reverse complement strand
GGTGCCAGAATAGCCGTCGTCAATATACACATCAATTTCATTCCAGCCCTGACTTCTGACATATTGCTGCAAAAGCAGCTTTTGATTTTCAATACTTACTGATTCGCCGCTGCGCTCATCATCGTTGCTCAGACGGCAATAGATGCCGACATTGTATGTTTTTTCTTCAGTCATTTTTTTAACCTCCCAGACCAATATATTCATACGCTGTGCGGCAAGATGGCTCCCATTCAAATATTGTTTTTCAAATAATCTATTTGAATGGTTTAATTATATACCAATACTGACAACAGCGCAAACTTGTCGCTGCGTGAACACTTAGTGAATGGCAAGGCCAAAGGCCGCAGACAGAGCTTAGCGACCAAAGGGAGTCCAGACGCTGGGGGTGAACACATCCATTTGACTTTAGGCAAATGGAATCCTTATAAAATTTTTTCATATTTTTTATGAAACATTTTCTTTGGCCATAACCTTACGGATAGCAAGCTGCTCCAGAGTTTTAGCCAAATCTTTTTCACCTGTGAAAACGCTGGTAACTCTATACAGCGTTCCGCCGATTTTGACTTCCTTGTATGAAGTCTGCTGTTTATTTTCCATTGTTATCACTCCAATTTTATTAAGATAGAAGATATATTGTCCCCATTCGGGGATTATATTACAGGCCGCCCTTGGCGGGGCTGTCATAACTCCACACTGCCGTATTCTCGAACAGCGCAGAGCTCTACCTCAAGTCTGTGGGTAGGCGTGAACAAGTATCATTATCATTCGGCCACTTAACGAGTGCAAGTCCCATTTAGGGGACGATGGCAGAGTTTAGTGGACGTTGATACATTAGCCGCAGGCTAATGTAATCCTTAATACTGCACTGTCTTGGCGTTCAGTTTGCCAAACTGATTTTCATAGTCTGCGCTTATCGCTCGTCCTAATATTAGAAGTCTTGGCGGCGCACTATGTTTCGCTCTAGTGCAGCTTTTGTGCCTGCAATATAAAATATTAAGCTGTCAAAGAACTGTTTTATTACAAAAGAATTTTTATCAGGAAATTTATTCCTCTATAAATAGCATCTGTTTTAGTCTGTTTCACACCCTGCTACTAAAAAATTTTTTAATTTTTTTACCGATAATCTAATAGATTTAGAAACATTTTGTTGAGCTATCCCCTCAACATCTGCTATCTGCTGCTCCGTTTTTCCTTCAACATAATACAGCCACAATCGCCTAAACTGTGTTTCGGTCAAAACAGATTTAATTTTGTTTACTAAAGCTTTTCTTTCTTCATCAGCTAAATCGTTTAACAAAAGCTGCTCAACAGATAAAGAACCGGTTTCATTTTCTGCCTGCTTTTGCAGCTTATTCTTTAAGCGTTTATAACTTTGTTCAGAGTTATATTCCTGACGGTATTCATTGTCAGACCATTCTTTCCAATGAGCAAATTCTTCCTCGCTGGCAAACTCTTCTTTAGTCAAACGGATAAACTCACCAGCCGCATTTCTGCTCACAATAGCTTCTTTATTCTTTTTATTCAAAGCATAATCGCTCTTTTTGTTATACATAAAAAATCTCCTTATATTCAAAATTTCTTTTATTCAGAAACCTTGAAAATAAGGAGGCGAGCGACAACCCAAAATATTTATTTTTAAGATGAAGTGCAATACACTAACACAGGCATAACGACTTATTGAACTGTATCGAAATTCACCAATGAATCTTTAACAATATTACACACATTACATCTCCCCAATCATTAATATGAAATAAAATACATATTCCAAGTGTATTGTAGAGAATTGGATTAAAGCATAGTGTATTGTAGACTATATATGAGGTGAATTGTAATGAAATACTATGCAGAACTATTAGGCCAGACTATAAAAAAGAGCAGAATTGAACAGCGATTAACTCAAGCCCAGTTAGCAGCCAAAGCCAATGTTGATGTGCGCACTATAATAAATATTGAAAAAAATCGTGGCAATCCGAAATTGGAAGTTCTCTTTTCACTAATAAATGTACTAAAAATAGACGCAAGAGAAATTTTTAACCCAGAAATGTTCTGCACAAATCCAGCAATCCAAAAATTACGTTTTTTGATTGAAGATTGCAGCCAAGAGGAAATCAACACTTTAAAGCCGGTTATTGAGGCTGTTTTGCAGGCTTTAAGGCAGCAAAAGAACTATTATCTCCAAAAACAAAAATAACCTTAATCCATATCACCGAATTTAGGCTCTTGACTTATTTCTGCAACTTGTTTTCGGGTTTTCATATAGGCGCTATGCACATCTTCACTCAGCATCATAAAGCAATTTATACCGCTTATTAGTGTTTCCGTTTTACATTCTGGACAGTAAAGAGGGAAGAACACCAAAGTAGTTTGTGGATAAATCCCAATATTGGTTTTAGCGCCGCAGTTTGGGCAACAAAGCCAGTGCAAATTTTTAATTTTATTGCTTTCTTTTAATGGTATAGGCATTTTTATTTCCTTTCCAGCAGTATTATGTTTATTGATAAACAGCCCCTAGGCTAGTGGAAAATGGTTGGCTAACGGAAATGAACATTCCCACCGGCCTAAAGCTGTTTATTTTTTTATTTATGGCAAATCGTAATTAATTTTAATAAACATTACCAAATTCTGTTCGCCATACATATATTCATAATATACTGATGTATCAACATTATACCAAATAT
>CATJTQ010000011.1 GCA_949743325.1 uncultured Lachnospiraceae bacterium | reverse complement strand
TACTGTGACGCGATGGATGATATTTCTCCGATGGGGGAGTATTTTTTGAAAATTACTTCCCCGTCAACGTTTGTATAAATTTCTAACGGGTCGCCCTCATAGATAACATTGACATCACGAGTTCTGCCCAATTTGTTTTTCTTAAATTCGGCAATTTGAAGGCGTTTGATGTGCCTCCTGATGTCAGACTCAAAATTTACAGTTGTCTCCAATCCGGTATTAAGCGATTGTTTACCTTCTTCTAAGTGTCCGTTCTCCAAAAGGCAATTTATATCAGATTTCAACATTACTTCAACACGGTTTTCGTACACCATGATTTTATCAATAATAAAAGCTATATCTCGTTTGTCAAGAGTTGGTTTAGATAAAATGTTGTCAAAAACTTCAATTACTGTCGTTGCCATTTTATTAATTTGAACAGCAGAGTTATGCTTTTCAATAGCTATTTTTTTTTGATTCTTTAGGCCTTCTACTCTTACAAGCAATTCATCAATCATCTCTGAATACATTTCTTCAATTATCTCAGTTCGCTCCGGATGTTTAATAGTATCCCTTGCCTGTTGATGTGTAAGCATTTTTATTTCTGATTTGGCATCTTCAATTTGAGCGTCTAATACATTGATAATTGACTTGTCATCACATAGTTCCGATGAAGCTTGTTCAGAGTTAATTGATTTTTGTAATTGATCTAATATACCAATTGAATTGTCCTTTACAATTTGTATATATCTCTTTAAAAGAGAATCAAGCATTGAAGCTTTAATGTGATGAGAAGTGCAGCCTTTAAGCCCTCTTTTTTGATACATCCCACAAACATATGCAGGTGCTAAATCAGCGCGGCTCATTGAAAACATTGGATGTCCACAGTCACCGCATATTAAAAAACCGGAGTATGGATTGTCATATTTTTTTATTCCGCGATAATTGCTTTTAGTTCTTTGTTTCATTAGTTCCTGCGCCAAAGTAAATGTTTTGTAATCAACTATCGGGGTATGATTGTTTTCAAATACAACATTTTCGGATTGATCTAATTTTGTATCTGCACCATTAATTTTCTTCCTCATATATTTATGCTGTCGTAACGTGCCAATATAAAAATCATTGGTTAAAATCCCTTGAATTGTAACAATGCTCCATTCCGGACGAAATTTTGCTTTATATTCTCCACCCATAGCTTCATATCTCATTTTTTCGCACATTCTTGGAGTAGGAATATGTTGGTCTGTTAAGTAATTGGCAATCTTTTTGTATCCCCAGCCGTCTATATATTTGTCAAATACTTCTCGGACAATTGCGGCAGAGGGTTCATCAACTTCAAATGTCATTTTTTTATTGTTGGTTATAATATAACCGTAAGGCACACTGCAAATCCATTTTCCTTCTTCCTGTCTTCGTTTTACAACAGCTTTTATTTTCTTTGAGGTATCAGTAACGGGCATTTCATTTATTAAAAATCTAAATTGTATAGCTGTCCAGTCATCATAAGTCGGATAATCAATACTGTCACTGATTGAAATTATCCTCATACCTACATCCCTCAAATCCTCAAGTTCAACCAATCCCTTACTGTTTCTGCGTGAAAAACGGGAAAAGTCTTTTACAATAAGAATGTCGTACTCTTTATTAAGCATTTTTTTACGGAGTATTTGATAATCTTCTCTTTGTTCAAATGTATATCCCGATCTGTCACGGTCTACATAAAAATCCAAAGAGGCTTCCGGAAAGGTTTTATTAACAAAGTCAGTAATAATGGACTTTTGATTTTCAATTGAAGTATTATCTCTGTCCATTTCCAAGTCTACAGATATTCTGCAATATCCCGCTATTCTTAACATTTCATTTCTCCCCTAAAAACAAAAATACAATGTTGCTAATAATATTTTTAATTCATTAGCAACATTGTAACATATATTTTTATATTTTTCAAGTGCTTAACTGCAAATTATTTTTTAGCAACCCAATTGTGTTGTCAATAAAATCCTTTTTGCCGGAGTGATAAATTATGGGAAAGTACTTTTTTTTTGAATACTCATTTATTTGATCATCGTTCAATTTCTCATCTGAATTTAACCAAAATTCTATTATTTTTAATTGTTCTCTTACTATTACCCTCATGTCATTCCTTTCATTCTCCACCAATAATGTTCAATCTGTTATATTATTCACCATACCGTTTATGTTTATACAAAAATTATTACTTCTGTTCCTCTATTATCAGTTCTTTCGCATACGGAAGCTTCTCTATTTCGTCGCAAAACTCCCTCCATTCAGGCAGACGGTGATTTTTACGCTGGCTGTATATGGTTTTCAAACAGCAATAATTGGTTGTAAGCCTTGCGGTAAGCTCAAAACCACAGGGATTGGAATACAGTAGTCTCAGATAATCCTCCGGAGCGTTTGTTTCGTTATATCTGTCCATAAGCTCCTGGTATAATTAAATCAATCCCCAGCAAAAAGATTTAATTACACATATCCTTTCTAAAAAAATGAAAATATGTTAAAATGTAATAGCTTTTACCGC
>CATJTQ010000010.1 GCA_949743325.1 uncultured Lachnospiraceae bacterium | reverse complement strand
TCTGCACGTGCTGGCAAATCCTCTCCACTACTTATAATTTGTACAGCTCCAATAAATATCTCACTACAAAACACTCCTATAAACAACAATACATATTGTCTCCAGCTTAAACTTACCTCTATAACCTTTTTCCTCAATATTTTTTGATATATTAATATCATTAACAATATTATAATTCCAAATAGTTCACAAAGCATACGATAATTTATATTTTTAATTACCTGACCATCTGGTATTCCCTTAATCATTGCAACTATAAATGTCGCTGACACATTTATTATTGACATTCCAAAAAATATAAATGGATATAATGCAAACCATTTCTTTTTACGTCTTTCAAACCAACATACAGGCAATACAAACCAATAAAACATTGTAATTATAGAACTTATCTCTTGTTCTATATACATATATACTACCGCCTGCAATATTAATCCTGCTATATATGTTACTATTATATATCCCTTTTCTCTGCGAAGCTTTGCACCAAAGACAACAATGTATGCAAGAAGAAAATTAAGCATCTCTATTGTTGTCAGTATCAACACTTCATGTAGCTCCATTACCTCATCCGTCCTTTTATCTGCTTTTTCTTAAACTCCATAAAGCACTCCTTCACTCCCTGTCCATACTTTCGACCCAGCGGTATATTCTTGCCGCTTTTTAACCGTATCTCCTTTCCTATCTCAAGAACCTCAAGAAAATTTACCATATATGACTTATGTACACGCACTATCGGTATATCCTGAAGCTTTTCCTCAACATTTTTCATCTTCTGGGTTACCAGGCAACCGTCCTTCCTATCCTTTAAATACACCCACACATAGTTATTCTCACTCTTTATATATTCAAGGTCCTCAAGATAGGTTTCCGGCAGCTCCTCAATCGGTATTTTCGTATTCTGTATCAGCTCCTTTGCTGCAACATCTATATTCTTTTCTATTGACAACGCAGAAACTGGTTTTGTTAGAAAATCAATTACCTTATATCCAAAAGCTTTGTACACAGTGTCCATATGCCTTGTTACAAACACTATCCTAAACACCTTGTCCATATGTATAATGCTGTCCTTAACCTCAATTCCGTCCATTCCAGGCATCTCAACGTCTAGAAACAGCAGGTCTATCCTTACACTGCCGCTGTCGTTAAGATACCTTATAAGCTCATCTCCTGTTGAATACTCAACTATTTCGCAGCCTGCCTTTTTCTTTAGAAAACATTCCTGAATACACTTTTTTATTAAATACCTCTCTGCATCATTATCATCTACTATTCCCACTCTCATAGCCCGCTCCTTACTGCACATTTTTT
>CATJTQ010000009.1 GCA_949743325.1 uncultured Lachnospiraceae bacterium | reverse complement strand
TGTGGATATTGAATTTCAAACGTGTTATTCCAATTTCCTCACTATTATGTATGATACAAAAGAAGAAGTGCAAAGAGCATATGAAATCATGAAAGAAGGAAGTAAGACAATATATCAACTGGAAGCGACGCCTTACAGTTCTTGTCGAGTTGTTTTTGTTGATAGGTTTGGAATTCGTTGGGGAATTATGACCGAGCAAACAGAGCGATGAATTTCAATTAGTTGATTAGAGTAATGGAAAACAATTAATTGATATTATTATTCGCTGTCGCTCTGATTTTTTTTAATTGCCACTTCAAATGTTCATTTCGTAGTTTCAATCTTGTAGCATTATCTATATCTTCATATATTTTCTTTGTAACTGTCAAGGTGGAGTAATCAGCAATTTTCTGAGTTTTCCATATATCAAACGTATCCTGTAAAGTAGGATTTCGAACATTCTTGGCTCTCATTTAGAGAAGCAAGGAATTGGCACATATATCCCCATTGTATAGGTGTCCTTTTTAATTTTCATACAATTTAATATTGGCATACCAACGTTTATCTTCTGTTTCTATGTCATTGCATATTTGATTACACATGAGAAACTGAAGGAGTTCATTAAAAAAAGGTTAAAATCCGCTCAGCAATAAACACCGCAGCACATGCTGCAAGAGCGACGATGAGAAGACTTTTTCCTTTGTATGCGGTTATTACAGCAATGAGAAGTCCTGCTAGTGCTGAGTAAATACTTGCAGTAGAGTACAATATTGCCGGAAATGTCATGGCGGCAAGGCAGGCGTAAGGGACATAGTATAGAAAAGATTTAATGTAATTGTTAGTTATTTCTTTTTTCGACATAGCAAGAGGAAGCATTCGAATCAAATAAGTCACTCCTGCCATGACGAGGATATATAGATATATATTGTGGGTCATTTTAGACGTCTCCTTTGTCTTCTTTATCTTGAATAGGTTTTAGCCATGCTGCAATGCCTGCGATGACTACTGTAGTAATAATAATGACAAAGCCTGATGAAACTTTGTTAAGTACTGGGAGGACAGAGAACAAAAAGCTTAGTAGCATGGCCGATAATACAACAATAAGAAGCGTATGGTTTTGTTTTGCTGGCGGAATAATGATTGCAAGAAACATTCCATAAATGGCAACGCTGAGAGCGCTGATTACAAATGGTGGTAAAAGTGTTCCTGATATTGCCCCCGCAAGTGTCCCTATAACCCAGCCAGGAACAGCGACACTGGTAATACCGTAGTGGTAAGCTGGTTTAAGGGAGTCGCTGAGACTTGCATCCAGAGCAAAGATTTCATCCGTCACGCTGTAAGCCATAAGATACCTGTGTCGGTTTTTGGTAGAGCGGTCAAGTTTTTGTGCGAGTGAAAACGACATTAAGCAATAGCGCAGGTTGATGACAAGCTGTGTCAATGCAATCTCTATATAGGTGCCGCCTGCTGCGATGATGCCTAATCCTGAGAATTGTCCGGCGGAAGTCACGTTTGTCAATGATATAATTACTGACTGCAAGATGCTTAATCCATTTGTGGCAGCTTCCATTCCAAATGCAAAAGATACGGCAAAATAGCCTAATGCAACGGCAACTCCATCGTGCAGTCCGTTTTGATAGTCTTTAGTTTTCAAGAGTGTATCCTCGATTCTGAAAATTATATAGGAATATACTATCACTTTATGGTTAAAATAGCAAAACATTTTTCAGAGCGCTAAAGTATTTGAGGGTGGTGGTCCTTATCTCGATTTACTTGATGTGTCGCCCAAAGAAGCAAAACGTGATAAAAGATTACATAATTCTGGAACTTTAAGAGCATTTTGTTATCAAAATAAAGAATTTCCTTTAATTTCTAAGACCGTTTTCTATGATTTTATAATGCTGTAAAAAAATAGTTCAAAACAGATGAAATTTCAAAATATAATTATTTTACAGATACAGAATTTAATCCTGCAAAAAGTATCAATACTCAAGCAAGAGCCGCTGTTATAATAAAGTTGATTTAGAGCAAGATGGATACATGACGGATTTTACTAGAGAAGAATTTATTAAATATCACAAAGAACATGTTATATATTAAATAGTTATTATAAAGGATAGTTTAAAATATTATAGTAGTGAATGCTAATACAATTTATGATATACTTAATAAAGAGTAAATCAAAATATAGCTTTATATTATAATAATATTGATATAAACAACCTTTAAGTTTAATAAATACATGAAAAGATAATAATTGTCATTAGTTAGATATCAACGATAATTACAAATGAAAGGAAAAAGATAAATGGAAACTAATATATTTGTATTTATAATTTGGTGCATATTGGGAAGTTTTTTTATATTGTTGGCTGTGTATGCATTGTTCTCTAAGAAACCAATCAG
>CATJTQ010000008.1 GCA_949743325.1 uncultured Lachnospiraceae bacterium | reverse complement strand
TATTTGTCTGTTTAATAAGTTCCTCATACAACCCTTTACCTGTAGTACCATATTGATTCTGTTGTAAATCAATAAGACTGTTTAATTTATCTGTAGAACTTGTGATAATATCAAGCTGTTTTTCATAATCATTAAGGATATTGTCAAACTTACGTTTTTCTAATTCTCTTAATGTCTTATTAAGCTCTATAAGCTGAGTCTCATAATCACCAACTTTATCTGAGAGTGAACGGTATTCTTCAATTGTCTCTGCAATAGTTTTATTGTCATCAGAAGTGGTTTCGATAAAATCAGTGACAGCAATAGCACCATTTTTAGCTGCTTCCCTGTATTTTTGAGGAATTTTATTAAACAGTTCATCAGCCATACTTTGGTATAGTGAAATTGATTTCTCTATATCAGACTGTTTGTGGGTGTTTATTTTTATTAAACTGTCAACACCAGCATTTTTAGAAGAAGCACCATTAAAGTTTTCAATATGAGCTTCAACTTTTGATATTACTTCATCTAATTCTTTGAAACGGTATTCAACGAAGTCTATTTGTTTTTTTGATTTTGAATTATTGGATTTATTTTTATTTCCTCCGCTTAATGAGTCATGAGAAATATCAATTTTACTAAATAATTTGTCTGTTTTGTTCAGATCAGCAACCGCTTTATTATAAACTTCGTCTGCTTTTTCAGCTGATATGTTTCTATTTACAATAGCATCTGCTTTCCATTTATCTAAATTTTTACGTGTAACAGCCTCGATACTGTCAGCAAGTGCATAATTTGTTGACGCAAGATATTTTGTGGCATCAGCTTCATTTTGAATGTCCATAACATTGTCAATAATACCCTGCTGTATTTTAACCTTCATTTCATCCAGACGGGCAGAAGCCAGCTGCTGCATTGCCTCTGTATCTGTCCTTAGATTTCCTTCTTCGTTTACAAGATAATCTAAGAAGTTATCACCTAATGCAAGCAGGTTTTGAAGCTGATCTATAGAAATAGCACCATTTTCCTCATAACTGTCTGTTAGTTCTGAAAGTGTGGCATATGCATTTTGTATTTCATCAAGCTCACTGCTTAGTTTGCCTAACTGTGTTTCTTTTCCTTCTGAATTTTCCAGGGCGAATATATCGGAAATAGAATTTGATGTACTTTTAAGCTTGTCTGTGGCTTCATCAACACCATTAAACATATCTGAAAAGTCCATGTTAAGCAAGTTTTCAAGTACTTTCTTATACTCATCACCTGCACCAGAAGCATTAAGAATGGATTCTTTCATATTCTCAAATTCTTCTGCTGTTTCTGGAATTCCATTTTTATAAAGATAATCGTATTTTAACATTTCATACTGTTGTTCTGTATATGTTTCCATACCTTCAGCAGCCTTAGAATAAGCAGAGTTTAAAACATCATAAGCTTTAGATTGTGTCAAATCCATATCTTCATATTCTTTTAAACTTTCAAGGCTTTTCTTCATATCAGAATAAAAATCAATAATTTTATCTATATCGTCATCCTCTACACCATATATCAATTGATTACCCTGATCATCTAAAAGATATTTGCTCAAATCCTTTTTAACCTTCTCAAGTGCTTTAAATGTTTCTTCACTGTCAAACTTATAAGCATATGGAATTACTATCTTTGAATTATCGTTAAGGTCATTTAGAGTAGGGGTTACATCCCAACCGTTTATATCTATATTCTTTAATTCTTTTTCTGCTGCTGTCCTTCCAGCTTTTGCATTATTATAGGCTTCTCTAAACTCTTTCTTAGTCATCTCATCAAGAGTTTTATTATACTGTTCTGTACCTTCTTTTAAATCCTTCAACGCTGCCGCTTTATCGCCAAGAGCTTTTGTCACCTCTTCAACAACAGTCTTATACTCACTCTCTTGAGTTTCTGTTCTGTTTTGAATGGATGACAGCTGTTTATATTTGCTATATACTTCCTGTAATTTATTAGCCTGTTCTATTGCTGCATTTGAAGTTTCAATTGTTTTCTGACGTGCTTCTTCCTGTTTTTGATTACAACCATCTATAATAGAAGAAACTATACTGTATGCAGTA
>CATJTQ010000007.1 GCA_949743325.1 uncultured Lachnospiraceae bacterium | reverse complement strand
ATCTGAGATATGGTAAGTTGCAGGATTGAATACATTGATAAGACTGTCTTTCATTATATTTGCCGCAGCTGTGTCATTTGACATCTCTTCCTGAAGTATTACAAGCCTTTCCTGCAGTCCCTGTGAATCTGCGTTGAATGCGTTTATCAGCTGTTGGTATGTTCCCTCTGCCTCCATCTCGTTTTCATGGATTTTAAGCCTTAATTTCTCAAGTTCCTCCATAAATACTGAAGTGTATGTACCAAAGGTTTCACTGTATAAGGCAAGGGCGTTCTCTCCTGATTTCCATGAGTTTATTAGTGAATCGGAGATTTTTATATTATATTCTTCCCCAAGCGCTGCAAGGCTTGTGTATACTGTTATGTAGTTTTCTTTTGCCGTCTCAAAACTTATCGCAAGAAGCTCTTCCCTGTTTTTCAGGCTGTTCTCAAATGCTTCCCGCTCCGCCTCAAGTTCTTCCTCAAGTGATATCTTCTTGTTTTCCTGCTGCTCACGGTAGTTTTCCAGCGCCTTGTCATATGCATCCTGTTGTGCCTCTATGCTGTGCTCATAGTACAGCTCTTCAAGTTCTTCCTGTTTCTCCTTAAGCTCTTCCTCATACTGAAGCTTCTGTGAGGCTGCCTCCTGTGAATCATTTCCGTTTACCGAATCTATATTTTTACGGATACGGCTTATTTCTTCTGTAAGGCTGTCTGTCTGCTTTTTAAAGCTCCGCTCTTCGCTCTGCTGCGACAGCGCTTCCTTCTTTGCATTTATCATCTCCTCGTAAGCTTCTGTAGCTTTGTCAATGCTTTCGGCAAGGTTATCGTATTTCTTTTCCGCCTCCTCAATCTGTATGTCTAACTTTGTTTCATTAAGCTCTATTATAGCGTCCTTTGCTGCCTCTGCAGCTTCTATGTACTGCCACTGTTCTTCCTGCAGCTGTCTAAGCTTTTCAGTATATTCGGCTGTATTGTATTTCCCTTGGGAATACTGGTTTTCCAGCTCGTCTATGGCTTGTTTGTACTGCTGGGACATATACATGTTTTCTTCATATTTTGAGGCATAAAGCCCTAGCCTTGTCACTGCCTCATCAGTCCATCTGCCGTCACTGTACACATCAGAGTCTTCAAGCCGTCCAAGCAGGAAATCTGTCTCGCTGTCTATATGGCTTACTGCCTCGGAAAGCTTTTCTAACGGCTGCCAGCTCAGTGTGTTTATCTCATTCTGGAACTCTTCAAGGGAGTTTGTACAGTCAATAATATTAGAATCAATGTCCGTAAGGGAGTCGTACATGCCTTTCCATTCCTCTGAGCCTGTCTTAATGCCGCTTTTTAGCGCCTCAGCCATCTGAGCTGACAGTGCGCTGCGCTCCTCTTTAAGACAGTCAAGCTGAATTCTTGTCTGTCTGGATATTTCCTCATAGTATGACAAGCTTGAAGTTCCGTTAATGTTTTCCTGCAGTTCTGAAATTTTTTCCAGTTTCTCAGTGGAGGAGGAGATGGCGTCAAGCTTTATATCATAATCATTTTTTATATTATTAAATTTGTCGGTGTGAAACTTCTTTATTGTCTCGTCAAGCTCAAGGAGCTGGTTTTCATAGTCTGACACCTTATCGGCCAGGGAGCGGTATTCTTCAATAGTTTCTGCAACAGATTTGCCGCCGTCAGAATCAGTCTCAATAAAATCTGTTATGGAAATGGCGCCGTCTTTAGCGGCTCCCCGGTACTGGGCAGGTATTTGATTAAACAGCTCGTCAGCCATATCCTTATAAAGTGAGATGGATTTTTGTATATCAGATTGTTTTTGTGAGTTAATATAAATAAGGCTGTCTATGGCAATGTTTTTTGCTGATGCGCCGGTAAAGCTGTTAAGGTGAGCTTCAGTAATGTTTATTGCATTGTCAAGTTCCTTTAGGCGGTATTCAATAAAGTCAATCTGTTTTGTTGTTTT
>CATJTQ010000006.1 GCA_949743325.1 uncultured Lachnospiraceae bacterium | reverse complement strand
CCTACAAGTGCAGCAGATGCAACAAAGCAGTATATGGAGATAGCAGGAATTGAAGTTCCAAAGAGTGATGCTGAATATACATTTGCATACAATGAAGATGAAGATACTTTTGATGGTGTAGATAAACTTAACAGTGATGTAAATAACTCTGAAGGAGCCAAAGATGAATACGATAATCCTACAATTAAGCTTGGCGAAGTTGCAGACGGCGAAATTGGTCAGGGTGTTAGGGCAATAAATCCTTTCAGAAATAAAACAGAGTTACATGAAGATTTTGTTAAAGCGCTTGAGAAAACAGGAAAGCACTTTAACGGTTACACATATCCAGGAAGCAATACAAATGCAGAAGGAAAGAAATATAATTGGGTATCAGAAGCTTCAACATTAAAAGAAGCACAAGAGTTCTATAAGAAAAATGGTGAAAGAAAAGCTGCTGAGTTTAAACGTAAGAGACTTATGCAGTATGCAGCAAAAACAATTATTACTGATGGAGCTATTACACTTACAGGTGATGCTACAACAGTAAGTTATGAAGCAATAAAAGTAGAACCTGCAACAGGTATGTCTCTATTAGAGATTATGTGGGTACATGCAAAAGTTTATTATCAATCTGCAAATAATAGTATTAAAGAAAAGAAATGGGACGCTAATCAGGGTCTTGTAGATGCCAGCAGTAGTATAGCATGGGATGCTAATAAAGTACAGGCAGCTATAGATGGTAAACCACAGTCATCTATGAATTTTGTAAAGAATATGGTTACTTTAAATTACTATCCAACAGATGAAGTTTTGCTTGATTGGATGAAAAATGACAAGATTACATTTACTTCTCTTGATGATCCTCAAATAGGTGAGAAGTTTGGAGAAGCAGGAAAAGAGCAGACAGAAGAAGAGTATGTTGGATACCTTGAACCAGATGAAAATGCAGGCGATTATACATTCCCATATCCTACATGGGAAAAAGGTGTATCTGTATCAACATGGGTTAAAGCTCCTGCAGTAAGCGGTGACGCTGCATATCCTACAGTATTTGAATTTTCTAATAACACATCATCACTCTACCTTAAGAGTGATGGAACACTTAAGTTTATGGAGTCAACAGACCCAACAAGTGAAGCAGGAAAGAATGTATTTAAAGCAAAATTCACTGGAAATACACCTAATGACAATGCAGGTCAGTGGGTATATGTAACAATTACAGTTACAAATGATAACATTGATGTATTCTACAATGGTGTAAAAGCAACAATGACAGCTGACGGAGCATACAAGTTAGATGGTACAGCAACACAGAACTTTAACTATGGTACAGGATTTGGCAACACTAATATTAAAGACAGAGTTGCTTCATGTGTAAAAGCTGGAAGATACCGTGACTTGCTTCAGAATTATGCTGATTCAACAACATATGATGATTACTCAAAATATAGCTTTAAAAATACTACATTGCAGTTAATAGATTTCCTTACAGGAGATAAGACACACCTTTACCTTGGAGGAAATAATGTGGCACCTGAAAGTGCATATGATGATACAGCAAATGCTGGAATGGAATTTGGTAAAACAAGTTTCTATAACAGTGCAATATCAGAAAATAATGCAGCATACTTGTATGTAATTGCTAAAGGTGAGCGTGAAGCAGTAAAAGAGGATCCAACACCTACTGGTCCAGCAGTGACAACAACACCTCCAGGAGTAACAACAACACCTCCAGGGGTAACAACAACACCTCCGGGAGTAACAACAACACCTCCTTCAGTAAGCGTAGAACCAGGTGATGCGAATTTAGATGGAGCAGTAGATCTTAAGGATGCTACATTAGTACTTAAAGCAGCTCTTAATATTGAACAGCTTGAAGAACAGGCCAAACTTAATGCTGATATAAATAAGAATGGAGAAAT
>CATJTQ010000005.1 GCA_949743325.1 uncultured Lachnospiraceae bacterium | reverse complement strand
CATCTTCTTGACTGCCATATCGCTTTGGTCAAATATCTCTGACCAAGAGGCAATGCGGTCATATTCGGCTTGCATATCTGCTATTATACCATTCTTTTGCTCTAATTGCAAGGTTAGGTCAGTTACCCTTTTACTGCTTTCTAAAACCTTATTTCGAGCTTCTTCTAACATTTCAGATAACACATCTTTTGGCAATTCACTTTTGCCTTGGATTGTCTTGAGTAGCTCAGATTTCAATGCTTCATATTCCTTATTAGCTTTAACATTTTCAGATTTTGCTTTACTTAAATCTGCCTGCAATTCATTCATTTGTTGCTGTAATGTTAAGCCAACCACTTGCTCACCGGATACAGCTTTCATTTTATCAAATACTTGATGTAAAATCTCGGTAATCATATCATCAAGTATGTGCATTGTGTAGCCGGTCTGACCGCTGCATTCCTGCCTACGGCGAGTTTTGTTGTAGCAAACATAGCGTATTCGCTTGCGCTGAATTGTTGTACCGTCAGCTTTTCTGGTTACAGTGCCGTTGGTGGTCAGCACCAGCCTGCCGCCGCAGTGGCCGCAGAACACATTGCCGGATAGTAGCGACTGGCCGGTTGTGTTAAGCGGCACTGTTCTATGCTCCTTGCGTTCGTTGCTGCGCTCAAGCATTAGGCGTTGAGCCATATCGAACAGCTCAGGCTTGATTATCTGCAATTCCTTAAAGGGTTTGGAGTATGTTTCTCCACTTCTTAAAATGCCTTTATACATTGGGTTATGCAGTATGCCGCCAATGCTGGCATCGTGCCAATTCTGACCTTTGCGGTTTTTGATTCCTTGTTCATTGAGGAAGTTTGCTAACCTCCAACGGCCAAAGCCTGAGGATACGCACAGGTCGAACATCATTCGCACAATTCTGGCCTCATCCTCGTCTATAACCAGCTTGTAAACTTCGTGCTTACGCTTGTTGAGAATGCCGCTTTTCTCTAAGCGATAGCCATATGGAGCATTGCCACCCCGGAATCGTCCCGCTTCGACCATTTGCCCTAAAGCTGTTTTAGTTCGTATTGATGTTTTCTGGCTTTCACCGTCGGCTTACCAGAAGCGTATGTAATTAGTTAGGCGGTCGGTATGGGATTCAAACCGTTGCTCGCCTTCGTTTACGCTCCAAACCCTGATACCTTTCTTGACGAACCATTCAACTACAAATGGGGTTTCGTCAGATTTACGGCCAAGGCGGTCGAACATAAATACCAGCAGTATATCAAATTTGCCTTGTTCGGCGTATTTCTTGATAAGCTGTAATTTATCTCTGTCATTAGCGCTGACTTTGTAACCGGACACGCCGGTTTCCTGTTCCTCGCCCACAATTTCCCAGCCCATTTTATTAGCAAATTCGTGGCAGGCTTTACGCTGCATAGGAATATCTGCATTATTTTTATCATCGTGGTCTACCTGTTTGGCAGTAGAAACTCTATATAAACAATATACTCTTTCAGCCATTTTATCCGTCCTCTCTTGATTAAATTTAGCTTTGTGAGAGGGCGGACTTCCATATTCACCT
>CATJTQ010000004.1 GCA_949743325.1 uncultured Lachnospiraceae bacterium | reverse complement strand
GAATTCTGTAGTATCCTTCAGGAATTGAATCTGCAAATACAGAAACTGATGTGACCAGAACTAATAACAATGATAAAATAATTGAATAAGCTATTTTCTTTCTCATAATTGATTTCCCCCTTATCTCTGTAAAATTCAACCTTAAATTCCATTTAGTATAGTAACAGAGTAAATAACAAACTATCTTTAATATTTTCTGATAACAATATCACTCCCCTCCAACTCTTAAATTTGTCAATTAACATCCTGCAAGCATAACATTAAAAACAAATAACTGCCATCATATGATCCCCCAAACAAACAGCTATTATCTGAACTCTTTGACAACCGCCAATTGAAAATGCAAATTAAGCACTTTTCTTATTGCCCACAAGAATAAAAAATACTGCCTGCTATCAGAGACAAAGTCTACTTCAAGCAAAGCAGTATTTATGACCCCCTGAATATTACAAACAAATAAATAAATTTCCCCAAATTTTTATATTTATTATAATTTATTTATAAACAATTTGCAATAAGCTTTTTATAAAAAAGCCAACTGTTAAGTCAACTCTTCAACACCAAACTATTTGGCATAAAACATACTCATCACCTATCCCTAAAAGGTATGGATTGTTATATATCTCTGAATATTTTATATAAAACAAATATTCTATTGTACGTTATCATTCTAGCTAACTAATCCTGTCTCAACCTTTTGATTATATACCCATTTACCATCCTGTTTTTCAAAATAGACATAATAACCTTTACCTGCATATTGCTCAGTTTGTATAAAGACATCCATACAAATAACATCATCAGAAGCAAACATATGTACTATATTAAAATAAATGTATCCTGAACCATTTGTAAAATCACGTTCATAATCCAAATTCACCCATATTGTCTGCTTCGTTCCTCCACTTTTCTCTTCAATATATTTCTCTATCACAGCCTTATCTGCTTTAGTTGCATTATTTAATTTCTTATCAAAATAAACACGATTGCAATAATTAAACTCTTTTGAAAAGGCTTCAATTAACTGCGTATAAATTTCTGCATACTCCGTTATCTCCTGCGGATCTGGCGTTGGCGTTGGTTTTGGTGTTATTATCGGATCCGGTGTAACTCCCGGCATATAACTTTGCGGTGGTCTTACAGGCGTCTCCGGTATATCTGGCTTTGGTGTTGGATTAACTGTTATTGTTGGACTACCTGTTATATATTCAAGCTTCACATCATCTATTGATATTATACCCAACGCTGCTTTTAACAGTTCTGTACAATTTTCTAATGTTATATCCTTAATTCTATCTGCTCCCGATGCTTCTCTTTTATCAATAATTCCAAGCGCCAGTTTTAATGCTATTGTTACATCTTCCAGTGTAAATTTTCCGTCACCGTTTAAATCCTCTTTTACTGCAACTTTAACAGTTTTACTTGCATTAACCGTATTTCCTTTAATATTTGCTCCTGTTAGAAAACAGGCTGTACAGATTGTTGCGATACTTAGACATACTGCTGTTGCATACTTTG
>CATJTQ010000003.1 GCA_949743325.1 uncultured Lachnospiraceae bacterium | reverse complement strand
TTCTCTTATTTTTTTCTTATTGGTTCACATCATTTTAACACATACAGTTCAGTTTTTTATTTATCATCATAATGTCCTTTGCAATGAACAATATAAATCCTGCCATTTTCCATATGATAAACCAGCCTATCTTTTTCATTGATGTGACGACTTTATTCACCCTGCAAATTTCCACGCAAAGCTTCAGGCTCGCCAATTCCCTTTAAACAGCCATTGCGCTCAATGTCTTTCAGCAAAAGGTTTATTCGTTTCAGTGTCTTTTTATCATGCATTTGCCAATACAAATAATCACGCCACACATCATCAGACCAGATCTTCTCACTCATCATCAACCTCAATCAGCTCATGTGCCGTTCCCTTGCCTGCTTTCAATTCATTGATAGATTTCATGATATAAGCCTGATTGGCCTCACTATAAAACGGATCTGGTTTTTGTACAATCTCAAATGGAATACGCTTCTCCCTAAGCACGGCTTTCACAAAGAGATTTATGGCCGTAGAAGTATTCAAGCCAACATCGGAACAGAAACTGTCAAATGCAACCTTGTCGTGCTCGTCAACTCTGGCGGTTATAGTAGATAATGCCATAATATCAGTCCTTTCTTAATATTACTTCCGATTAAATTGTAACACTATTGTATGATTTTTGCAAGCTAAAGTATTCAAAAATATAAAAATTATGCAGGTAGAAATACCTGTATTTTTTTGGCTTAACAGATATTCACCTACCAGGTATTCGGGAGGATGTATAGAGGGATATAAGTTTTTTTAAGAGTTTAATTGTTCTAAAAAAAATACAAAAAACATTTCAAAAAATGTTAGCCACTCCACTTTTATCCGGGAGGGAGTATAGGAGGGGTATGAGAATTTTTTGAAAAGACCACTCTCCTCTCTCTAGTTCTTTAACAATTTAATGACCGCGCTAACAGCGTGAAGTGATACTCCTCTCTGGAGCAGGCCAAGACCCCAGTGTTTACTGGATGAGCTAGCCAGAGGAAGAAAACGCCGCTGGAATAATTGGGGCAGGAACTGATTCAAGGTAAAACGGCAAAAACTCCAGGCTATTGCTGTAAGTGTGTATATTTAAGAATGAATTTAGGAGGTGTCTATGGAAAAAAAGAAAACACAGAAAATTACAACCACAATACAAGGCCACAAGGTTGTGCTTATCTTTACAGACAAAGCCAATCCTTGCGTGGCAAAACAGATTAAACAAACTCTGTTAAACACATATACCAAAGCAGTTAAAGTCGCTTAAATGCAGACTGTTTGGGAATTGTAATAGCTTTCGAGAGGGCGATGTGATATGATTTGCTTGGCAAAATCAAGCCGAGATCTTTGACAGGTGAATATGGAAGTCCGCCCTCTCACAAAGCTAAATTTAATCAAGAGAGGACGGATAAAATGGCTGAAAGAGTATATTGTTTATATAGAGTTTCTAC
>CATJTQ010000002.1 GCA_949743325.1 uncultured Lachnospiraceae bacterium | reverse complement strand
GTTCTACAGATAAATTAAACAGTCTTATTGATTTACAACAGAATCAATATGGTACTACAGGTAAAGGGTTGTATGAGGAACTTATTAAACAGACAAATACACAGCTTAAATACTTAAAAGAAGAAAAAGCTGCATTACAGTCACAGATGTCACAGGCACTTAATAATGGAATAAAAGTGTCATCTGATGAATGGAAGGATATGCAGTCGGCAATTTCTGATATTGACAGTGAAATTATAAACTGTACCTCTTCACTTGAAGAGTTTCAAAATTCTATAAACCAGCTTGAGTGGGACACATTCGACAGCTTTATGGACAGGGTTAATGACATATCCGATGAGCTTTCCAATCTGTCTAATCTGTTTGAAGAAGAAACTCTTATAGATGATAAAGCAGGTTGGACAACAGAAGGCATTGCAGCCCTTGGTTTATATGCACAGGGAATGGAAAATGCCGCCTTTAAATCAGCTGAATGTGCTAAAGAACTTGAAAAACTGGACGCTGAATACCAAAAAGGCACTTACACTCTCTCAGAATATCTTGAAAGACAGAAAGATTTAAAAGACTCACAGTATGAAGCTATAGATAATTACAATTCAGAAAAAGAAGCAATTGCTGAATTGTACAGGGAACGCATAGACAAGCAGATTGAGGCAATTGAGGAAAAGACAGAAGCTTACAGAGAATTAGTTGATAAGCAGAAAGAATATCTGGATAACCTTTTAAAAGAAAAAGAAACAAAAGACCGTCTTAATGATGCAAAAACCAGTGTTGAGAAAGTACAGGCGCAGATTGATGCAATGAGCGGAGACACTTCTGATGCTGGAATTGCAAAAAGGTTACAGTTTGAAGAAGAACTTTCAGAAAAACGGAAAGAACTTGATGACCTGAACTATGAAAACACCATTAACTCAAGAATTGAAGCTTTAGATAAATCTGTTGAAGCTTTGGAGGAAAACAACCAAAAGGAAATAGACAAACTTGAGGAGTTAAAAGAAGATACAGAAGCTATAGTTGAGGAAGTGCTTAACTTTGTACTCTCACATACTAAAGAAGTTCTTGAAGGTATAACTACTGTAGCTGACAAATACAGCATCCAAGTATCAGATTCTATTACTACTCCGTGGCTTAATGGTGAAAATTCATTAAACCATTATGATGACACTCTGTCTGTCAAAACAAGTGCATTTATTGAT
>CATJTQ010000001.1 GCA_949743325.1 uncultured Lachnospiraceae bacterium | reverse complement strand
TGTTAAAGTTGCAGTAAAAGGGGATTTAAACGGGGACGGAAAATTTACACTGGAAGATGTAACAATAGCATTAAAACTGGCGCTTGGAATTATTGATAAAAGAGAAGCATCGGGAGCGGATAGAATTAATGATATAAAATTAGAAGATTGTACAGAACTGTTAAAAGCAGCGTTGGGTATAATATCAATAGATGATGTGAAGCTTGAATATATTACAAGTAGTCCGACAATAACAGTTCATCCGACTCCAGATGTATCAGTATCTCCAGAATGGACATCAACTTGTGGTCCGCTACCATCGCCTGAATATATGGCGACTCCAATACCAACATCAACACCGGATCCGCAGGAAATAACAGATTATGCAGAGATTTATTCGCAGTTAATTGAAGCTTTTTCTAATGAGTTTAATTATTGCAATTGTATTTATTTTGAAAATACTTTAGAAAATGAGACAAAAGCGGATAAGGAATTTGTAGAAAAATATATTGAAGAAAAAAGTGGAGGAACGAAGCAGATTATTTGGGTAAATTCAGATGATGGGCGAGAGTTTCTTAACAATTCAGATTACCTTTATTTTTTTATAAATAATATACTCTTTTTCCCTAAAAATGTTGTAACTATGGATGTATATGTACAAACAGAGATAAATGTACAGAAATATTATCAAATAATCTTTGAACAACAGGATGATAAATGGGTATATAATCAAAAGGTTGGACCAATGCTGTTTTAAACATAAAATATACTAGATAATTGTTTTTTTAATACCACAGAACATAGATAATGTGTTCTGTGGTATTTATTTTATTAAAAAAATTGTGAAAAATGTTGAAATATTATAACAAAGTCATTATAATTTAAATATATTATACAAAAAGGGGAGGGGATGGATATGAAAAAGATATCAAAGTATGCAACAGCAGTATGTCTAAGTATCGCAACAATCTGTACAGCCTGTTTTCTAACAGGAGCAAATATTAAAGGAAATACGGTTAATGCAAGTA